>JAKSKV010000040.1 GCA_024401555.1 Paludibacteraceae bacterium | reverse complement strand
GGGGCCTTCTATGGATGTACAGGCCTGACGAGCGTCGAGATTCCTAATTCTGTGAAGAAGATAGGCGAGAAGACCTTCTATGGATGTACAGGTCTGACGAGCGTCGAGATTCCCGCGTCTGTGAAGGAGATAGGAGACAACGCCTTTTCTGGATGTGTTGGCCTAACGAGCGTCATCGTTGATGAAGGTAATCCATCGTATGCGTCGTTGAATGGTCTCTTATTGACGAAGGATAAGAAATTTGTGTTGGGAGGTGGCTGTGGAAATGTCGTTATCCCCGCATCTGTGACGGAGATAGGCGAGAAGACCTTCTCTGGATGTACAGGCCTGACGAGCGTCGAGATTCCTAATTCTGTGACGGAGATAGGGGGGGAAGCCTTCTATGGATGTACAGGCCTGACGAGCGTCGAGATTCCTAATTCTGTGACGAAGATAGGGTATGGGGCCTTCGAAGGATGTACAGGCCTGACGAGCGTCGAGATTCCTAATTCTGTGACGGAGATAGAGTATGTGGTCTTCCGTGGATGTACAGGCCTGACGAGCATCGAGATTCCTAATTCTGTGACGAAGATAGGGCATTGGGTCTTCAAAGGATGTACTGGCCTGATGAGCATCTTCGTTGACGAAGGTAATCCATCGTATGCGTCGTTGGATGGCCTCTTATTGACGAAGGATAAGAAAGTCTTGTTGCGAGGGGCTGTCTGTGGAAATGTCGTTATCCCCGCATCTGTGACGGAGATAGTGGGGGGAGCCTTCGATCATTGTACAGGCCTGACGAGCATCGAGATCCCAGATTCTGTGACGGAGATAGGGTGGGAAACCTTCTATGGATGTACAGGCCTGACGAGCGTCGAGATTCCAGATTCTGTGACGAAGATAGGGCGTGATGCCTTCCGTGGATGTACAGGCCTGACGAGTGTCGAGATCCCTGATTCTGTGAAGGAGATAGGGCATGGGGCCTTCTATGGATGTACAGGCCTGACGAGCATCGAGATCCCAGATTCTGTGACGGAGATATGGTGGGAAACCTTCTCTGGATGTACAGGCCTGACGAGTGTCGAGATCCCTGATTCTGTGACGGAGATAGGGGGGGGCTTCTCTGGATGTACAGGCCTGACGAACGTCAAGATTCCAGATTCTGTGACGAAGATAGGTGGGTATGCCTTCTGTGGATGTACAGGCCTGACGAGCGTTGTTATCCCCGCATCGGTGAAGGAGATAGGAGACTGGGCCTTCTCTGGATGTAAAGGCTTGACGAGCGTCGAGATTCCTGATTCTGTGACGAAGATCGGCGAGTATGCCTTCTATGGATGTACAGGCCTGACGAGCGTCGTTATTCCCGCATCTGTGAAGATGATTGACGAAACTGCGTTCAAAGATTGTCCAAATTTGAAAATAGTTAGACCTGAGTAAATAGGAAATGACAGTAAAAGAGGCTTCTCTACATTGATAGGGAGGCCTCTTTTCCCTTTCCCAAACTTGCACAGCAAGCCACCAGTGCCACTCCCGCGCCACACCACAAAAAGGTGCGGGGAGTCCCGTCGCGGAAGAGAATAGACTCATCAAGTGGGAAAAGATGGAGCATGACATCCCTCGCATCTTCGGCATCTTCATCATGGGGCAGCGTGATGCGTACCTTACTAAGGCAGTAACACGGACGAGCGTCTATGACCGTGACGAACTTACCGAGTTTTGGGACCGTAATCATAATTTTTATATATCTTTGCCTAAGTTCAAATTGGACAAGGAAAAGATAACGACCAAAGACATTTGGCTGCACATGTTTAAAGAGATGGGTAATATGGAAAGGATAGACGAATCTGTATATGATAGAGCCGACGAAGGGCTTCTCCGCTTGATCGAGAAGGCCAAGGTCTCTGCCCTCTCGGAGGAGGAGCAGAAGCTCTACGACGCCAGCATGAAGTTGCTCGAAGACGAGATCGACATGGAGGAGCATGGGTACAAGCGTGGGGTGAAGGATGGCATTGAAAAAGGCATAGAAAAAGGTATCGCAAAGGGTCTCGCACAAGGTAGAGCAGAAGGCATCGAACAAGGGCGCACAGAAGGCGAAAGCAGAGCCCGCCAACAGATTGTCACCAACCTGCGTCAAGCGGGATTTTCAGACGAAAAGATTGCGGAAATCACCCAAATTCCATTGGAGTCTATAAGAAAACTGTAACAAATAGTGACTATAAAAAGCGCACGGCATAGAATCCATGTCGTGCGCTTTTGCCTTCTTACCTCCTCATTCCCAACCTTCCCAAACTTGCACAGCAAGCCACCAGTGCCACTCCCGCGCCACACCACAAAGAGATGCGGGGAGTCCCGTTGCGGAAGAGAATAGACTCATCTACCGTTCTGAAAGAAAACATTAAAACAATATTATGTAATTATTACACATATAATATTTTTTTCCTATTTTTGCATCCAGGATTGCTTGTTTTGCAAGAAATCTTCCTTTTTGTTTAATTTTAAATTTATTCAAGACAATGGCAAAATTTATCGATTTGCGCTGTGATTTCGGCTTCAAGTATTGTATGCAAGACGAGATCGTGATGAAATCTTTCCTGAATGCTATTCTGGAGGGTGAAACCGACAGAATAACGAGTGTCAAATTTGAAAACGTCGAGGTTCCAAGAGAGAACGAACGACAGCGAGGTGTCACGTTCGATCTTCTGTGCACGACCGAGAAGGGCGAAAAGATCCTGATCGAGATGCAGAACGCCTCGCAGACCTATTTCAAGACGCGCGCGACGTTCTACATCTATCAGCTCATGAAGAACCTAATACCGAAAGGCTTCAAGTGGGAAAAGATGGAGCATGACATTCCTCGCATCTTCGGCATCTTTATCATGGGGCAACGCGATGCGTACCTTACCAAGGCGGTGACACGGACGAGCGTCTATGACCGTGACGAACTTACCGAGTTTTGGGACCGTAATCATAATTTTTATATATCTTTGCCTAAGTTCAAATTGGACAAGGAAAAGATAACGACCAAAGACATTTGGCTGCACATGTTTAAAGAGATGGGTAATATGGAAAGGATAGACGAATCTGTATATGATAGAGCCGACGAAGGGCTTCTCCGCTTGATCGAGAAGGCCAAGGTCTCTGCCCTCTCGGAGGAGGAGCAGAAGCTCTACGACGCCAGCATGAAGTTGCTCGAAGACGAGATCGACATGGAGGAGCATGGGTACAAAAGAGGCAAGGCAGAAGGACTAAACGAGGGGATTGCACAAGGCAAAGCCGAAGAACGTCAACAGATCATCTCCAACCTGCGTCAAGCGGGATTTTCAGACGAAAAGATTGCGGAAATCACCCAAATTCCATTGGAGTCTATAAGAAAACTGTAACAAATAGTGACTATAAAAAGCGCACGGCATAGAATCCATGTCGTGCGCTTTTGCCTTCTTACCTCCTCATCCCCAACCTTCCCAAACTTACACAGCAAGCCACCAGTGCCACTCCCGCGCCGCACCACAAAGAGATGCGGGGAGCCCCGTCGCCAAAGAGATGGAACATAAGGGCAACCATGGTGGCGCCTGTCATCTGTCCCGTCAGACGAGCCATGGCGAGCATACCGCTGGCGCTACCGCTACGACTTGGTGGCGCGGAGGTGATGAGAATGTTGTTGTTGGGCGATTGGAAGAGACCGAAGCCTGCTCCGCAAAGCATCATACGCCAGATGATATCGACGTGGGTGGCATTGTCGGGAAGCATTGCCAAACATAAAATTCCCAATGAGAGCATACCCAGCCCGATGCCGCCGAGAATGCCTGCATGTATCTTCCCTATCAATGAACCTGCTAATGGCGCCGCAAAGATGATGGCGAAAGGCCAGGCGGTGAAGAGAAGACCAGTCTCCGAGGGGGAGAGGTGCATGGTGTGTTGGAAAAAGAAGGGAAGGGAGATCATCGCAAGCATCTGAGCCGTGAAGGAGGCGACACTGGTGAGGACAGACATACTGAAGAGCGGAATCTTCATGAGATCTATCGGTAGAAGCGGGTAGGAAAGCGTCAATTCCTTGCGAATATAAATAAATCCTACTATTAGAGCGGATAGGGCGAATCCTATCACCAACCATCCATTGAAATCGTGGGAAATGCCCTCTACGGTTAGGACCAGACAACCGAAAAAGAATGCGTTGAGCAGAATCTCTTCTTTGGGAAATTTGCGGTCGCTCAGTAGCACTGTGTTTTGAGGAAGGGCGTGGTAGCCTGTGATCAAGCCGATGATGCCCAAAGGAATGTTGATCAGGAAGAGCCAACGCCAGGAGGCCCATGTCAGGATAATTGCCGCTAATGTAGGAGCAATGACGGTGGCGATGGCCACGAGTGTCGCATTGAACCCAATGCCTTTTCCTAAGTGTCTCTTGGGGTAGGATAGTCTTAAAAGCGTCATGTTGATGGACATCATGGCCGATGCGCCGATGCCTTGCATAAGACGGCTGATCACCAAACTGTAAAAACCAGAGGAGAGGCCACAAAAGAGAGAGGCGAGTGTGAAGAGGGTGAGTCCGAATAGGTAGGTCTTCCGGTAGGAGTAAATTTCTCCAATGGAGGACATCGCCAACAGGAACATGATGATAGCCAACTGGTAACTATTGACGATCCAAATGCTGTCCGCATTGCTAAGTTGGAGCGCTTGAGCCAGGGAGGGCAGGGCGACATTGGTGATCGTTACATCCATGACCGCCATGGCCACGCCTATGGATACAATTAATATGGCGAATACCCTTTGGGGCATGGGGAGCCCATCATATACTTGCTCTATTGTTGTCTGTGCCATTCTTCAAAAGCTAAAACAAGCTAAAAACAAAAAAGAGCCGCATCCTTTCGAATGCGGCTCTCGCCTTTCTTTGGGTGGGAAATGGGGATCGAACCCACGACCCTCAGGACCACAATCTGATACTCTAACCAACTGAGCTATTCCCACCATCAAATTTGCGATGCAAAGATACGGGCTTTTTTTTATTTCCGCAATAGTTGCGGCAGCTTTTTTACGACTATTTTTGAATATTTTTCTTTGTGATTGATTATTAGAATTTTATGTATGAAATATTCTATCAGTTGTTTTACGGCCAATTTACTGTCATGCCAAATATTTTACTAATTTTGTGAAATAAAGACATTTTGCGGTATGGAGACGATGTTTAGATATGACGAGGCGGTCGAGAATCAGGTCAATAGGGTGAAGAAAATGCTTCATCTTTCCATGAATGGCGTGGTTTCCGAGAATATGTCCTCGTTGGATTATCAATTGAATTACGGTGTATTGTTGCCTCGCATCAAGGAGTTGGCAGCTGAACTGGAGCGGAGTTTTCCATTGGCTCAACGCTTGTGGTTCTCCAATTGTAGGGAGATGATGATCATGGCGACTGTGCTTTGCCCCATTGAGTCTATGAATCTGAAGGAGGCTTTGAAATGGGTGGAGCGATGCCACAATATGGAGTTGGTCGAGCAACTTTGCTTGAATCTTTTCCGCAAGGTGGATGGCGCCTCCGAATGGGTGTCCATATTCCTTTCCTCGTCGGCGCCCTTCGCTAAGGCGACAGGGTATGTCTTGGCGTCATTTATGATGCGTAATGAGACCATTGCCCAGTCGGCGATTGATGCCTGTGTCGAAAAATTGCGAGAAGACATCGTTTCTGATGAGTATGTCGTTTACTCGTCCGTCGCTCGTTTTTTGCGCCTATATGCGGAGCGAAACAGCGAGTGGGTGGCCGCTTATGTGGATGGCTTGGATACTACGAAAGGGGTAGGTGTCGCTTGGGTGCAGGATAACGTTCGTACCGTTTTGAACTATTAATTTCAAGAGACTATATGTTTGATAAGAAAAGAGCCGAAATTGCGAACACTTGGACGCATGGGGCTGGATTTGTTGCGTTTTGTGTGATGGCGGTTTTCCTCCTGATGCGTGGAGCCCGTCATGATTCCTTCCCTTTGAATGTGGGATTGGTGCTGTTTGTGATAGGGGAGTTGCTGATGTTTTTCTCCTCGACCATTTACCATTGGGTCTCTCAAGAGAAGGCGAAGCGGATACTGCGCTATTTTGACCATAGCGCGATCTATGTTTCGATAGCAGGTTCCTATTCACCCATTTTGTTGTGGAGCATAGGCGGCACCTTGGGTACAGTCTGTTTTATTGTGATTTGGTCGCTGGTTTTATTGGGTATTATCTATAAAATATTCTTTTTGGGAAAATATCCCAAACTCTCTTTGGCCATCTACTTGACGATGGGCTGGATGGTGGTATTCATTGCTAAACCGGTTTATGAGGCCTTCTCCGCTACAGCGTTGATACTTCTTTTGTGTGAGGGGGTGTCGTTCACATTAGGAACCTATTTTTACAGCAAAGACAAGACACATACCTTTTTTCACTCTATATGGCATGTGTTTGTCTATTTGGGCAGTCTCTTCCACTATTTAGTCCTCTGGATCCTCACATAACCATGTCTTGTATTTCTGCGAAAGGACGGCTAATAGTTGACTGATCTGTTGAATGGCCACTAAAGTCTCTTTCGTGATCTCCCTCTTTTGAAGTCTGAGCAATAATACGCCGTAGAGCGATTGCAGCGCCAATTCGATGTCGTTCATCTCCTCGCCGGCACCCACCTTCTTTCTGAGCTCCACCAAGAAGGGAAGCGTCTTGAAGAATAGGGCATTGTATTGCACCTCTTTGGGCTTTTGCAGCAATTCCATGTGGAGATCATTGATGTCGTCCACCGTGTTTCGGATGAACTGCAGGTGGCCCTTCTCCTCCAAATGCTCCATCTTCATCATTTGAATTAAATTGTCGTACCACTCCCTCATCTCGGCTTTCACTTCGTCGCTGACTTGGTATGGATCGATGATAAGCGCTTGGATCTTTTCAATATCGAGTTGGTTGGCTCTCAGTAAATCCTCCATTTGCCACATGTAGATGACATACTCGGCTATGTTTTCTTCTTTTTTTTGCTTTGCAATTAGCATATCTTGAATTCCTTCCTATTTAGATTGAATGGATGCTCTTTTGATAAAGGTGATCTTCCCCTTTGAACTGATGAGGAATCCTTGTGTCTCTTTCGTGTATTCGTAGCAAGATAATTGCTCGTTCCATCGTCTGGTGAATTGGATGGGGATGATTACCTCTCCTTTGTTGTTGATGACGCCCCAAAGTCCACCTTCGTTTGGTCCGATGGCGTATTCGTCCGTGGCGGATGATTCTATGGGTGTCGCGCCTTTGTTCACTGCGCAGATTTTCTTGGCGAACCGTTCCGCTTGGTCATATTCCGGGGCGATGACCACGATGCCCTTCTTGTTGATGAACCCGATTTTTCCCTCCTTGACAATCCTTCTGAGGCCGCCCGTGAACGCGTCGGGCATCGTGCCAATCGTATAGACGGAGCAATAGCGTTCGCCGTTGGCCGTTTGGTAGCCTCTTGTAGTCCCTTCTTCGTTCTCTTCGGAGAAGTAGGAGAGTCGTTGCGCATAAGTCTCTGCCCAGCCGAATAGAAATGCGGCAAGGATCAGAAGCGCCTCTTTTATGATGTTGGCGTTACTCATCCTCATCGTCATCAGAAAAATCGAAAAGGAAGTCGTCGTCGAAGCCATAACTTGGTTCGATGTACTCCTCCAGATCACGGCGTTCCTTTTTGGTTGGACGGCCTGTACCGCGGTCGCGTTTGCCGGTATTGCTGAATTTGCTCAATTCGAGGATCTGCAATTGATCTGCGGTGGTGACATTCTCCATAAAGTCTGGAACCAGTTTGGCTCCCATTCTGTTCTCTGTAAGACCTAATACCTTGAAGGAGTAGGTGATGGGTGGCCGTTTGATTTGAACAATGTCGTTCAGCCTGATCATCTTGGAGGCTTTCACATTGCTTCCTCCCACCATGACGCGTCCCTTTTTGCAAGCGTCGGCGGCCATTGTCCTTGTCTTGAACAGACGGACAGCCCACATCCATTTGTCGATGCGTACCTCTTCTTTTGCCTCTTTGCCCATTATCTGAATCCTTTCTCAATCTCGTCGGTAGTAAATACCTTGATGATTGTCTTGTTATCTGGCGTGAAGTTTGGATCTTTTGATTGAAAAAGATTGTTTACCAAATACATCATCTCGTTGCTGTCCAATGTCCTACCGTAGGGTGTGGCGGATAGCTTCGCCATCGAGAGCGCCACCTGTTCTGTTATCTGCGACTTGAAGTCGAGTCGGGCCTCCTTTAACGAGGCGATGATGTGGGTGATGTACTCTTTAGCGGAGGTGCTTTCCATATTAGGCGGCGTTCCGTTGATGCTGAAGGTGTTTTTGCCGAATGGGGCGATATCAAATCCGATGTATTGGAGATCCGCCATCGCGTCGTTCAGAATCATGGTTTCTGCCTCGGATAGTTCTATGATTTCAGGGAAAAGCATCTGTTGGGAGGCACTCTGTCTTTGCGAGATGCGCTCAATGTATTGGTCGTATAATATTCTGACGTGCGCACGGTTTTGGTCGATGCATATCAGCCCTGATTTCATTGGGGTCAGGATATATTTGTTTTTGAATTGTAGATACTCTTGGTGAACCGACTCGTTTTCTGCGGTAGGCATCGCCAAGGTGCCTTGGATCGCTTCTGGATCCTCTTGGATGAAAGATGGTTCTATCCCGCCTTGCGCGAAATCGTTACCGGATGGTGTGTCGTTCTCCTCGATTGAGGAGGCGGTCATCTCGACTGGACTCCACGAGCTGTTTTCAAATCCCTCGTATAGGTTTTCCCACCCCGAAGAGCTCTTCTTGTGGTAAGAAGATGGTGCGGATGTGTGGTGGCTCTCTTGTTCGAATGGATTGTATGTCGTGTCGATCTCCACTTTGGGCGCGTGGATGGTTGAACTACCTCCTCGCGGTGCGAATACGGGAATATCCGCGGCGCCCTCGTTGTCGAAGTCAATGGTAGGTGTGATGTTGAATTTGCCCAGCCCCTCTCTGACGCCAGACAAAACCAATGGCCAGATGCTCTGCTCGTTTTCGAACTTAATCTCTGTTTTGGTCGGGTGGATGTTCACATCAATGCACTCCGGATCCATCTCGAAATAGATGAAATAATCAGGGCTGGTGCCTGGTTGCAGCATATTGCCGAAGGCTTGGATGACGGCTTTGTGGAAGTATCTATGCTTCATGAAACGACCGTTCACGAAGAAGTATTGTCTGTCGTTTGTCTTTTTGGCCGTTTCGGGCTTCCCTACGAATCCATAGATCTTCGCGAGCGAAGAGTCCACATTGATGCTGAACAGATGTGTGTTGAAATTTTTGATGTTCTTGAAGGTGCTGTTGATTCGCTCCTTGTAGGATCCCTTGGTAAGGGAGACGCAAATCTGTCCGTCGTGGATGAGTTGAAACTCTATTTGCGGATAGACGAGGGCGATCCTGTTGAATTCATCCTCGATTCTGTTGAACTCGTATGCGTTGGATTTTAGGAATTTTCGACGTGCAGGCACATTGAAAAATATATTCTTTACCGCGAAGTTGGTGCCGACGGGGCAAGATACGGATGTCTGGTTTTCCACCTTGCTGCCTGCTATCTCCACCAAAGTTCCCACCTCGTCTTCCGCCCTTCTTGTGCGAAGTTCCACCTGTGCGATGGAGGCGATGGAGGCCAAAGCCTCACCTCGGAATCCCATGGTGTGGAGTGCGAATAGGTCGTCGGCTGATTTGATCTTGGATGTCGCGTGGCGCTCGAAAGATATGCGTGCGTCGGTCTCGCTCATGCCCTTCCCATTGTCAATCACTTGGATGAGCGTCCTGCCCGCATCCTTTATGACGACTTGAATGGAGTCCGCACCGGCGTCTATGGCGTTCTCGACCAACTCCTTCACGACGGAAGCTGGACGTTGAATCACCTCTCCGGCCGCGATCTGGTTGGCTATATGATCTGGTAAAACGTGTATGATATCGCTCATGAATGGCCCTTTTTAGCGTGATAACATGTAGACGAGGGCTCCGATCATCAGGAGCGTGATGTACATTTTTAATCTTTTCGCTTGGAGATTGGTGGTCGAACTTTTCAGTTGTGATTTAAACACGCCTTTCTTTAGCGGTTCAACATACAACTCTCCCTTCTCTTCCGCCTCTCTCTTCTTTCTGATTCGCTCTTCACGCTCTAATCTTGCCTCTTTTTGAGGATCGTAGTAGATGCATTCGTGGTGGAAACGTCTGATTTTAGGCGTTTGTAGGAAATTGAATATAGCCATAACCTCTCCTCCTATGATAAATTAATTCTTTTTCATCTCCTCTTTGAAGATATGGTGCGCTCTCTTCACTTGTTTGAACAAGTTGGAGGCGAATATGAAATCCTCCAATGGCTCACAACCAGTATCGAATATCTCGTCTTTGGTTCCTTGCCATGCCTTCTCTCCTTTGCAGATGAAGGCGATGTTCTCACCGATCTCCATGACGGAGTTCATATCGTGGGTGTTGACGATGGTGGTGATGTTGAATTCGTGGGTGATGTCCTGGATCAACTGGTCGATCAACAGGGATGTCTTAGGGTCCAAACCTGAGTTAGGTTCGTCGCAGAAGAGATATTTCGGATTCAACACAATCGCTCTGGCGATGGCGGCGCGTTTCTGCATACCACCACTGATCTCAGATGGCGCAAGTTTGAGCGCGTGGCTCAATTCCACACGTTCAAGACAGAACTTGGCACGCTCGATCTTCTCCTCTTCGCTCATGTCGGAGAACATATCCAAAGGAAATTTCACATTTTCCAACACCGACATGGAGTCGAATAGGGCCGACCCTTGGAAGAGCATACCGATCTCCCTGCGCAGCATATTCAAATCGTTGCGTTTCATTTGGGTAATATCCCGTCCATCATAGATGATCTCTCCGGAATCGATTTTGTGGATGCCGACGACACTCTTCATCAAGACGGTCTTACCCGAACCACTTTGTCCGATGATGAGATTGGTCTTGCCGGTCTCAAAAGTGGTGGACACGTCTTTTAGGACAGTGTTCCCATCGAATGATTTTATTGCATGTTTTACCTCAATCATAATAACAACTTGGTTAGCATAATGTCGAATAATAGGATCAAGACGCTGCTGTTCACCACGGCGTCGGTACTTGCCTTACCCACCTCCAAGGCTCCTCCCTTGACGGTATAACCATAGAAAGAGGCTACGGATGAGATGATGAAGGCGAAGATGATACTCTTGATGATGGAGTAGGTGATGAAGTAGGGATTAAATGCGTATTGGATACCCGCTTCAAAGGCCGTCAAGGTGATCATGTCTGTAAATATCGCCACACAATAACCTCCGATGATACCGACAAACATACTACTCAGTACCAAGAAAGGGGTGATGGTGACAAACGCCACGATCTTCGGTAAAATTAGATAGTTGGCTGAGTTGACACCCATGATGTCAAGGGCATCGATTTGCTCAGTGATACGCATGGTACCGATTTCAGATGCGATGTTGGAGCCTACCTTTCCTGCCAGGATCAAACATAGGATAGCGGAAGAAAACTCCAAAAGGAGGATCTCTCTTGTGGCCAAACCGATCAGGTTGTTGGGAAGCAATGGATTCTCCATGTTCTTGATCATCTGGATGGTGATCACGGCTCCGATAAAGATAGAGATGATGGCGTCAATGGCCAAAGAATCAATACCTTGCTTCTTTAACTCCTCTCTATATTGCTTGAAGAATATCTTCCAACGATCGGGTTTGGTGATTACCCGATACATCAGCATGGCGTAGGATCCAGTTTTTTCTATTGCGTCTGTTATAATCATGCCTAATTATCTTTTCTTGATGGGTTCGCAAGTGAAATCGACCCCCAATTTTTTAAATATCTTTTTGTCCACCTCGCTGAGCATGACGGTGGTGTGAACTTGGCAACCTTGCAATTTTGGCAATTGCTCCAATGCCTTTTTACAGTTCTCGTCGTTTTTGCTAAGCATGGCGAGCGCTACCAACACCTCGTCGGTGTGTAGGCGAGGGTTTTTGCCTTTTAGGTAGGATACCTTCATGTTTTGGATAGGCTCGATCATGTCTGCTGGAATCAATTTTACCTTGTGGTCGATGCCTGCCAAATGTTTGGTCGCGTTCAAAAGCAGTGCGGCGCAGGTTCCTAATAATGAGGTGGTCTCCGATGTGATGATGGTTCCATCCTCCAATTCGATGGCGGCGGTTGGCGCCTCTGATTTCTTGGCTCTGGTCTTGGCCGCTACGGTGACCTTTCTGTCGTCGGTTGTCACCTTCACCTGTTGCATGAGCAGAGCGATCTTGTTCGCCTCGGATTCGTCGCATTTTCCTTCCGCGACATTATTGAGCGCGGCGTAGTAGCGACGGATGATCTCTTGCTTGGAAGCGTAGTGGCAAGCCTCGTCATCATAGATGCAGTTGCCGGCCATGTTCACGCCCATATCGGTAGGTGACTTGTATGGATTCTCCTTGTAGATGCCCTCGAAGATGGCGTTGAGTACAGGGAAAATCTCGATATCTCTGTTGTAGTTGACTGTGGTCTTGCCGTATGCCTCCAAATGGAATGGGTCAATCATGTTCACATCGTTCAGGTCCGCTGTAGCGGCCTCGTAGGCGATGTTCACAGGGTGCTTCAAAGGCAAGTTCCAGATAGGGAAGGTCTCGAATTTCGCATAGCCCGCCTTGACGCCACGTTTGTTCTCTTGGTACAATTGACTCAGGCAAACCGCCATCTTGCCGCTACCGGGGCCTGGCGCGGTGATCACCACCAATGGACGGGTGGTCTCCACATAGTCGTTCTTTCCGAATCCCTCGTCGGAGTCGATCAAGGCTACATTGGATGGATATCCCTCGATGGTGTAGTGGTAGTAGCTCTTGATGTTGAGGCGTTTCAACTTCTTGCTGAAAGCCTTGGCGCTCTCTTGTCCCTTGTAGTGGGTGATGACTACAGAACCTACCATTAAACCTCTACTTTGAAATTCGTCACGAAGGCGAAGCACATCCATGTCGTAAGTGATGCCGAGGTCGCCTCTGACCTTGTTTTTCTCAATATCTACGGCGCTGATGACAATGACGATCTCCGCATAGTCCTTCAACTGCATCAACATCTTGAGTTTGCTGTCGGGTTGGAACCCTGGCAATACTCTGCTGGCGTGGTAATCGTCGAACAACTTTCCGCCAAACTCCATATAAAGTTTGTCCCCGAATTTTCCGATTCTCTCTTTGATGTGTTCCGATTGAATCTTTAAATACTTGTCGTTATCAAATCCGTATTTCATAACTATCTGAATTTGTATAGTCTATTCCAAATCTAATGTTCCAAAGTTGCAAAATTACAAAAAAAAGAACGGATAATGGTTGTGTGTTGGATAAAAATATACCTTTTGAAAAACTTAATGGTACAAAAACAAGAGAGGCACCGCCTATTCGACAGTGCCTCTCTGTTATAGAAAAGAGGGAAATTATTTCTTGTCCTCTACATCCGAGATTTCTGCTGGTTCGCTACCTGCGTTGTCGGAATCGCCCTTCAACTTGTCGCTTACCAAAGGAATATTCATATCCTTCATGATGTTCAATGCGGGAGCGGCCGTCTTGATGATGCTCTCCATGAAGCGGGAAGTGGTGCCGTTTCCTGAATCCCAAACTTGTACGTTACCGAAGTTCATGTGTTCGAATGCCTTCACTTGAACACCTGCGATCTCCTTACATTCGTTGATGAATTTGTACTTCACCGCGATATCTGGGTTCTTGTCTGCTGCCTCCATCATCTTACGGAATCCCTCTGCCTCAGCCTCAAGGTACTTTTGCTTACCTTCTGCCTCTGCCAAAGCCTTCAAACGAATGGCCTCAGCCTCGGCCTTAGCGACTCTCAATTTAGCTTCAGCTTCTGCCTCGGCTTGGATGATACGTCTCTCAGACTCCGCTTGCGCGTTCAAGATGGTCTCCTTCTTGTTCATCTCCGCAGGGACGATACGATCAGCCATCAATTGAGTCTCCACGCGTTTTGCTCTGGTCTCCTCGATTTGTTGATTCTTCAACTCTCGTTGGATTTGGATGTCCGCATTAGACTTAACCTCAGCCTCTCCAGACTTTCTGTCAGCCTCGGCTTGGATCACGCGAAGTTCAGCGTTTGACTCGGCGATTGCCTTGCTTGCCTCATTCTGTCCGATTTTCGCTTGCTTGTCAGCCTCCGCGATGTTGATCTCCTTCTTGGATTGGGACTCCGCGATAGCAGACTCTTGTTGTGCCCTTGATTCTGCCACGGAAGACTCCTTGATACGGTTGGCCTCTGCCACCTTAGTTGCACGCTCTTGGTCGATGGTGGCGATAGAGGTTTCTCTCTCCCGGATTTGCTCAGCGATCTTGATTTGTCCTAACTTGGTTTGCTCCTCGATGTTCGCCTCTGCTTGGTTCTTTGCGCGGGAAGCGGACTCCTTTCCTAAGTTGACGATGTAGTTGGCTTCATCCACGATGTCCGCGATGTTCACGTTGATGATGTCCAAGCCGAGCTTGTTCAACTCGTTGGCCAAGTTCTTACGGATCATATCCACGAACTTATCACGGTCGTTGTTCAAACCCTCGATGGTCATATCGGAGATGATGGCACGCATCTGACCGTAGGCCAAGTCCTTAACGTCCGCCTCGATTTCGCTGTGTGGGCGGCCCAACAATCTCTCTGCCGCATTTTGCATCACATCGTTATCGGTTGAGATCGCAACGGTGATGATGGTAGGAACGTTCACACGGATATTTTGTGCGGAGATGGCTCCCTTCAAGAAGCAGTCCACTTGGAATGGACGGAGAGACAAATACTCTACACCTTGGATGACAGGAAGAATGAAGGCTCCACCACCATGTATCAGTCTTGCGCTCTTCTCTTTGTTGCCTGTCTTACCGTAAATAACCATGATCTCATCAGGCTTACATTTCTTGTAGCGAGAGAGCAATCCTACCATTGTGAGTAGTACTACGACTACCAAAATTGCAATTAGTTGATTCATAAAAGCTCTGTTTATTAGTTTGTAAATTATTGGGGTTCAACAATGAAGGTGTGGTTCTCGTATCCGGTAATTCGGACAATATCCCCCGATTTGAGGTTTTGGTCGCAACGTACATTGACCTCGCTTCTTCTGCCGTCGAAGGTGAGGAAGATGGTGCCCATTCCGTTGTAGAAGGTGTTGATCTCTGCTTCCGTACCGATCATCTCCTTAGGACTTTGGAATTTCTTCTCTTGCGCCAAAGAGTATATCTTCTTATAGACAAATACCAATGAGACGAGGAAGATAACGCCCACGGCGACTGCCAAAGCGATCTTCCATGGCTTGTCTGTTCCGTAGATGACGCAGGTCCAGCAAAATCCTAAAAGGAAGTGCAACACACCTTTGAAGGAGATGAAGTCGGAAGAGTCCATTCCACCGTCCGCGTCAAAGTCCGCATCCATATCCAAGTCTGCGAAGAAGGACATGACGAACTGGATAATGAATATGACTGAAGCGATGATGGCTCCATAAAAAACAATCTGATCAAACATAACTCTCGAAATTTGAAGTTTTATTCTGAAAATAGTATTCTACTCTTGCAAGCGACCGATCCGTTTTCTTTCTTCAATATGATGATGAAATCGTGTGGCTCGACCTCTTTTTTGTAAATATAAACAATTTCTCCGTATCTACACTCCTCGACGTATTCAATTTCGAAGCGTTTGATGAGGTTGTGCCTTTTGATCTCGTCCAAAGTGAAGGCATCGAAAATATGCTCTACGTATTTGGCACTGTTGAGGTGCTGGTTGATGTCCACGTCACTGTATTTGATGGTGAACGATTCCTGCGCCTCCACATCGTCGATAAGCGCGATCTTCCCACCTTTCTCCACGGGACAATCCTTTTGGTGGATGAACTGGTCGATGCCATACTCCATCAAGTTGACGGGCCTTCTGGTCTCTGTGTCAATCATCGCCCATACGGTCCTGGCGTATCCTAACGCGTTGCCCTCCATGTCGGAGATGGCGAAATTACGCTGGGTGAAAGTCCGTAGCAGACCTTCAATCCAGGTCTCCACTTTGATCTCCTCTCGCTCTTTCGGACAACGGGTAAGGTCTAGGGATATTTTGAACAACACCCACGATCGGTTGATCTTGTTGATGTCGCGCATTCCGAAGCCTCTGTTGTCGGCATGGTGTCCCGCTGCGTTCAATAGTTTATTGACCAACAAGGGAAAGGTCAGTTTCCCACGGAAATCCACTTCGAATGGTTGGACGATGAATGGGTATTCTTCTACTGGGTTCATCCTATTGTTTTTTTATCGCCTCCAATTTTGCCAACATGTCGGAAAGACGCTCGATTTTGGATCGGGTGATGGAGATTCTTCCGGAACGTACGAATTGAAGCACGGTCAATTTAGTGCTCAACTCTTGGAACAATCCTTGCGTCTCCTCGTAGTGGCCGGTCTTCTCCATGACTACGCAGTTCTCAGACATCTCTAATATACGAATATTATATTTACGAATCAAGTCCTCAATGGATCCTAATCCTAAAAATTGTTCAGTAGAGACCTTGTAGAGTGCGATTTCTTGGTAAACCACGTCCTCGTCCGTGTGGTAAAAGGATTTGATGATATCCACACGCTTGTCGATCTGTTTCACGACCTTCTCGATGGTGTCCTCGTCTGTGATGGAGGTGATGGTGAACTTATGGATACCCGGTAGCGCAGATTGTGATACGCTCAAACTCTCTATGTTTAGATGACGGCGTGTGAAGATGATGGAAATCTGGTTGAGCAAGCCAACCTGATTCTCTGAGAACACTGTTACGGTGTACAGTCTCTTTCCATCATTGCATTCCGCTGCCTTGTTATTGTTGTTTGCCATAATGATATTAATTATGTAGAGACGGGGATTGCCCCGTCTCTACGGTAATTATTCTTTAACCCAAAAGAATGTTTGTGACAGTTTCTCCTGCTGGAACCATCGGATAAACCATTCCCTTCTCTTCGCAGTTAGCGATCAATAGGTATGGCTTGTCGTCCGCGAACATCTCCTTGATGGCCGCATCAAGCTCCTCGCGTGTGCAGACTTCCTTGTTCTTGATTCCATAAGCGTCGGCGATGGCGCCGAACTTGGGGTTGACCATCGGTGTGGAAGAGTATCTCTCCTGGAAGAACAACTCCTGCCACTGACGTACCATTCCAAGGTAGTTGTTGTTGAGGATGATCATCTTGACGCCGATCTGCTTCTCCATGATTGTTCCCAACTCTTGAATGGTCATTTGGAACCCACCGTCTCCGGCAAACATACATACTGTACGCTCTGGCGCACCAATCTTGGCGCCGATTGCGGCTGGAATACCGAAGCCCATTGTGCCAAGTCCTCCACTTGTCACAACACTGCGTGATTTGGTGTATTTGAAGTAGCGGGCTGCCATGATTTGGTTTTGACCAACATCGGTCACAAGAACTGCCTCATTGTTTGTCGCTTCGGAAATCTTACGGACAACCTCACCCATCTTCAATGGACCTTCTGTTGGATAAACCTCTGGGCGGATGACCTTCTCATCCTCCTTTGCCTCATACTCGTTGAAGCTTTCGATCCATTCTGTGTGTTTTGCCTCCTTAAGTCTATTCGTAAGTTCGGGAAGGGAATCCTTCACGTCGCCAAGCACCTTTGCCGTAACCTTGACGTTCTTATCCATCTCAGCCGTGTCAATGTCTAAATGAACAATCTTCGCTTGCTTAGCGTATGTTTTAAGGTCACCTGTCACACGGTCGTCGAAACGCATACCGATGGCGATGATCACATCTGCTTCGTTGGTTTTGATGTTTGGTCCTACATTACCATGCATACCAAGCATACCTTTGTTCAGACGGTGGTCTGAAGGCAGTGCTGACAATCCAAGAAGTGTGTTTCCTGCGGGGATGTCCGCCTTCTCCAAGAATGCCTTCAATTCAGCCTCCGCGTTGGCAAGGATGACGCCCTGGCCAACCAATGCGAGAGGTTTTTTCGCCGAGTTGATGATTTCGGCTGCCGCATCGATTTGCGATGGATTGATGGCCGTGTAAGGAATATATCCACGGGTGAAAGTGCATTTTTGATAGTTGAACTCCGCCATCTCCACCTGTGCGTTCTTGGCGAAATCAAGCACAACCGGACCTTTCCTTCCTGAGTTGGCGATGTGAAAAGCCTTAGCCACTGCTGGAGCGATGTCTGCCGCCGAACGGATTTGGTAAGACCATTTGGTGATAGGAAGTGTGCATCCAACCAAATCAACCTCTTGGAACGCGTCTGTGCCAAGGAATGCGGATCCAGCTTGGCCTGCAATCACAACGAGAGGTGTGGAGTCCATCATTGCGTCCGCAATACCAGTGAGGGTGTTGGTCGCACCTGGTCCTGAAGTCACTAGGCAAACGCCTGTCTTTCCGCTGACTCGCGCATATCCCTGTGCTGCGTGTGCCGCACCTTGCTCGTGACGGGTTAGAACATAGTTGAATCTGTTCATATAGTCGTACAGAGCATCGAACGTAGGCATGATACTGCCTCCTGGATAGCCAAAAATAGTGTCAACATTCTCTTTTAGGAGACTCTCCATGAGAATATATGCACCTTTCATCTGATTACTCATAACTGACTTTTTTTGATTATTCTACAATACGAATACCTCCCTTGTCTGCGGAAGCAACCATCTTGCCGTAAGCTCTTAGCGCCTTGGAAACCACACGGTCTCTCTTAGGTTGCCAAGCGTCCTTGCCCTTTGCCTCCTCCTCAGCGCGTCGCTCGGCCAATTCAGCGTCGGAAAGTCTCACATTGATGGTACGGTTTGGAATGTCGATTTCAATGATGTCTCCGTCGCGAACCAATCCGATGTTACCTCCTGATGCGGCCTCTGGAGAGATGTGTCCGATGGAGAGTCCTGATGTACCTCCGGAGAAACGTCCGTCTGTGATCAAGGCGCACTCCTTGCCGAGGTGCTTTGACTTGATGTATGAAGTAGGGTAGAGCATCTCTTGCATACCAGGTCCACCCTTAGGGCCTTCGTGGGTGATAACAACCACGTCGCCGGAAACGATCTTTCCGCCGAGGATACCGTTGCAGGCGTCGTCTTGTGAGTTGAATACCTTGGCAGGTCCGGCGAACTTCCAAATGCTTTCGTCAACACCTGCGGTCTTCACAACGCAACCGTCAAGCGCGATGTTACCCTTCAAGATAGCCATTCCACCATCCTTTGAGTAGGCGTGCTCAACATCACGGATACAGCCGTTGGCACGGTCGGTATCGAATGAGTCCCAGTAGGTCTCTTGGGAAGCCATCTTGATGGAGAACTTGTTGGCTGCTGTACTCTTGTAGATCTTCTCAGCCTTTGCGCAGCGCTTAGGGCTGGTGATCGCATATTGGTCGATCGCTTCTCCGATGGTCAATCCGTCAACTCGCTTTACGCTTCTGTCTACCAAACCAGCCTTGTCGAGCTCGTTCATGATGGAGAGGATACCTCCTGCTCTGTTCAAGTCCTGAATATGGTACTTTTGGGTGTTTGGCGCAACCTTGCAGAGGCAAGGAGTCTTTCTTGAAAGCATGTCGATGTCGTCCATGGTGAAGTTTACGCCTGCCTCGTTGGCAACTGCCAAAAGGTGAAGCACCGTGTTGGTGGAGCCTCCCATCGCGATGTCCAATGTCATGGCATTCAAGAAGGCCTCTCTGGTGGCGATGTTCAAAGGCAGTACGCTCTCGTCGCCATCCCTGTAATATTTGTAAGCGTTCTCGACAATCATCTTAGCGGCATCAATGAAAAGTTGCTCGCGGTTCTTGTGAGTCGCAACGATTGTTCCGTTTCCTGGTAACGCGAAGCCAAGCACCTCGTTCAAGCAGTTCATTGAGTTTGCGGTGAAGATACCTGAACAGCAACCGCAACCTGGACAAGCCGCTCTCTCGATTTTGGCCACTTGCTCGTCAGAAACCGACTCGTCGGCGCTTTGGATCATTGCGTCGATAAGGTCGAGGTCGTGGCTTCCTTCCAATTTGCCAGCCTCCATGGCACCTCCCGACACGAAGATGGTCGGAATGTTCAAACGCATGGTAGCCAAAAGCATACCTGGGGTGATCTTGTCGCAGTTGCTGATGCAGACCAATGCGTCAGCCTTGTGCGCGTTTACCATATATTCCACGCTGTCGGCGATCAAATCTCTGGAAGGCAATGAGTACAACATACCGTCGTGACCCATGGCGATACCGTCGTCGATGGCGATGGTGTCGAATTCAGCGGCGAAACAGCCTAACTTCTCGATCTCCTCCTTCACGCGTTGTCCGATCTCGTGCAAGTGGACGTGGCCTGGTACAAATTGTGTGAAAGAGTTGGCGATTGCGATAATCGGTTTGCCGATTTGCTCTTCTTTCATGCCGTTGGCGCGCCAAAGGGCTCTCGCTCCGGCCATTCTTCTGCCTTGAGTGCTGAATGCGCTTCTTAATTCGTGTTTCATCTTTATATTGTTTTTGTTTGTTATATATCGTATGTAGTGGGATGAATTGACAAAAAAAAACTCCTTCTTGGGAGAAAGAGTGTCACGTTCGTTCCATACAATACCCTTCCTCCTTAGCGACGTTTCACGACCACCAAGTAGGGCACAATGTTTATATGTAATTGAATGAAATTCATCCTCTTTATCATTTCTTCGCAAAGTTATAAATCTTTTTTTTGATTTGGAAACAACTGATTGCGATATTTGATTATATTTGTAATGGATTTTGGCCGTTAGAATGTCAAATGAAGGTTTGTTAACAAATCCAGTTTTATTTTCTTCCCCATTATCGAACATTTTTATTTATTTTTTACAGTTTTTTTAATGAACATTTTTGTTTCAAATTTGAGTTACGCGGTTACAGACGCGGACTTGTGTGAGTTGTTCAAGGAGTATGGGGAGGTATCTTCTGCCAAGGTTATTTTGGATAGGGAGACTCAAAAATCAAGAGGATTCGGTTTTGTGGAGATGCCGGATGACGAGGCTGCCCGTAAGGCGATTGCTGAAATCGAAGGCGGTGAGTTTGATGGAAGAACCATCCATGTGAAGGAGGCTCAACCTCGTGAGGATAGAAGACCTCACAATGGCCCTCGCGGTAATTTCCGTAGAAACAACAGGGAATAATTCAATCGCTTGACAATTGCATGGGACGGTGCCTTGTGGTGCCGTCCCTTTTTTTCTTTCGTGCCGAAGTGCGCTTTTCGTCCCAGTTGTTGCGCATGTATGGGAAGAAAGCGTAACTTTGTGGAAACTTGAATAGAAAATATGAGAAGACACGACAATTTTCAGTTGAAGGAGTTGAATACCTTCGGCATCTCCGCTTGCTGCGATCAGTTCATCGAATTCGAGAATGAGTCGGATTTGTTAACCCTCTATCACGAAGGAACATTCCGAAATCCGTGGATGGTGGTCGGCTGTGGCGCCAATCTTCTTTTTTGTGGTGACTACAAGGGGGTTGTTCTGCATGCGGTCTCGAAAGAGGTCTGTGTCGTGGAGGATTCGGCGGAATCACTCCTCGTTCGTGTGGATGCGGGAATGATTTTGGACGATTTCATCGCATTTTCCGTCTCTAATGGATGGGGTGGAGTCGAGAACCTCTCCGCCATTCCTTGCAGCGTCGGGGCAGCTCCGGTCCAGAACGTGGGCGCTTATGGCGTTGAGGCGAAGAATGTGGTGGAACGGGTGCATCTGTTCAATACCAACGATGGTAGTGTCTGCTCCCTTTCGGCGGCCGAGTGTGCCTTCGGATATCGAGAGAGTCTCTTCAAGTCGCATCCTGAATATGTGGTGCTCCGTGTCGACTTTAGGTTGACCAAGTATCCTTTCCACCGTTTGCGTTTGGATTACGGAAATCTTCGCGCCGCATTGGACGCCAACTTTGATGAAACCAGCGAAAACGCATTGTCGGGTGTGCGTGAGGCCGTATGTCGGGTGCGTGACTCGAAATTGCCGTCCCCTTCAAAAATAGGAAGTGCGGGCAGCTTTTTCAAGAATCCGGTGGTGGAGCGATCGGTGGTGGAGCGACTTTTGGAGAGTTATCCCAATATGCCCTACTATGAGGTGGGCGACCAATGTAAAATTCCCGCTGGTTGGATGATTGATCAGGCCGGCTGGAAGGGCTTCCGTGAGGGTTGTGTGGGGGTATATGAGAAGCAAGCCTTGGTTTTAGTAAATTATGGCGGGGCGACCGGTGCGGAGGTGTGGCATCTCGCATTGCGTATCGCGGATTCCGTCAAAGAGAAATTCGGTGTGGAGATCTCTCCTGAGGTCATCCGCGTAGGGGCGTATTGAATACGCCCTATGTTGAATGTGTCTGTATTGAATGCGCCTTCTGGACGTCCGTAGTCCATGGATAATCCGTAGATTTTTTTCTGACGTATATATACGACAAGAGCCTGATCATCTGATTAGGCTCTTGTCGCAAACTGGTACATGTGATTTCCGTAAGGTTAGACGGATATAGTATATTTATATAATAGGGTCAATTTCGTGTGTAATCTTGGAAATGTTTCCCTTTCGATTACAATGCAATTTTACGATGAAATCGCTGTTTTTATGTGGATAATTTGTTGTTTTTTGTGGATTAAACGCGGAAATCACTCTTGTCGTATGTGGATATTCTTAAAATAACGAAAGGCTGCGATGTGTTACCGCAGCCTTTTCATTGTGTGATCTAATGGTACTAATTTAAGGTTCGCATATAGTGCTTATGTTTACAAATAAGGGTCATTTAATTCATTGCAATATTAGTGATTTGCCGTTTGCCGGATGTGTACAATTTTAAGGAATATGTGGATTATTCGTGCGTTGTAGGCCATTCGTCGATGAAATTCCGCCATTTGTCTGTTTGAGTGTGTATCTTGTGCTGCATTCTCTATATTTGTCATGCGAGTTTTGCTCTTTTGTTGCTTTTATGTGTGCATTTTTTTATGTGTGATTTCAAATGAATGTTTATGGAATTTTTTAGGAGATTTATATTCTTATTGTCCTGCTGGTTTCTCTGGTCCCAGCAACCATTGTTTTCCCAAAATTTGAAGCTAACGGTTTCTGATACGGTTGTTTGTGAGGGATCATCCGTCTCCTTATCGGCGGAGTATGTTGATGTGTCGAATTTGACGTGGGAAATCTTGAAAGTGGGGGATGAGGATTTTCATCCATTCAGCAGTGCTATGAGGGGGCGTTACGCCTATACGTTGGATTCGTCCTCTTGCTGTTTTAGGTTGTCCTCCGTTGTTGATAATAATATAGTATATTCCAATGTGGAGTGTGTGGATGTGGTGCCTCAGTATAAACCTCTATGGGAATCGCATGGAACGCCCATTCAATCGGGTTATCAAATCGAGGTGTGTGGCGCCCTTGCTGATATGTCTTTTTACATACATCGTATGTGGGGTTATCGAGAGTTTTATGAAAATTCTTGGTTGATAGACGATGAATTCATCTCTCATGACACCAACTTTGTAATCCCTTTGATAGATAAGGATTGTGTGGTGAAAAGTGTAATGGAATCTGATGTTTGTAGGTCTGACACCTTTGTGTTTAATTTTAAAGTGCTTCCAGTTCCTGTCCTCGATTTAACAGTGGATGTTCCGTCGAGTAGTTGGCTTTGTCTTGGTGACTCGGTGAATATTGTTGCTCGGATAGACTCCGGAATTCCTCTTTTGTGGCGTTTTGATCAATGTATCCCAGGTTGGATCTGCTTTGGCGAAGAAGAGGAGATTGAAGAGATTTCCAATGGGAAACCGAGTCGTCATGTCCTGAAGCCCACGAGAGGGTCTGTGTTAATGCCTCCTGATGATCCTACTATCTATACGGTGGATCTCGTAGCTCAAATAAATGTGGGGGGTATAAAATGTCAAGCAAGAAGAAGTTTGTTCTATCAGGTGGAGGAGCCGTATCAGCCTTTCCCGTTGGATACATTGCCTATCTGTAACGGAGAAGAGTTGAAGTTGGACCTGTTGGAATACATGGAAAAGAAAGATCCTGAGAGAGTGTTGGTGTTTTCAAACTACTCTAAGGTCTCCTGGTATGTTGATGATCAGCTATACTCGGAAGGTTTCACTTTGAACTTGGATGGAACGACGTTGGAAGGAACGAAATTGACGCAGGTCGTGGAACAAACAGCCTGTCCTACGGTAAGGAAAGATTATGTCATCTCCCATGCGAATAGGCCACATGTGACACTCTCTTCTGAAAAGGGGAAGATGTGCGTGGGAGATACCGTCTCGTTGCTTGTCCAAACTGACAATGCCACCAAGTTGGAGTGGCAGCAGGTGGATAATTGGGGAGAATTCCAAACGTTTGAATTCACGAATGTGGTCGATCGTTTTAAAATATCACCTTCGTTGACTTCGAAATATCGTGTGAAGGCTAGCCTTATTGGTTGTGAGACGACATCCGATGTCGTGGAGGTGGAGGTTCAATACCCTGTTGAAGTGACTTTGTCGTCGAATCTGGAAGGAAAACAGGTTACGCTGTGCCGAGGTGAAGAGAATTGGTTTGAAGCCGGCGTAGTAGTGGGGCATGCAAACTCTTCCGATGTTATTTGGCGGTCAAACGGCAAGGAAATTTATCAGGGTAGGGAACTTTCTGTCCTGGTGGATGAACCGACGCAATATGAACTGTGGGTTAAGAATGAAGCTTGTCCCGCCTATACCGATACCTTCTATGTGGATGTAGTGGATAGCCCCTCTTTGTTGGTGGAGGATGTGGTGGTATGCGAAGGGGATAGCGCTATATTAGAGGCGCATTATGATGGTGCGTCTGAATGTAGATGGTTTGCGGGTGATAACACCTTGTTGGGAGAAGGACCTCGATTGAGCCTGCTACCGAGAGGCGAAATGAGTTATTGGGTAGAGATTTCCAGCGATTTAGGCCATTGTTCTACGAAAAAAAGTGTTACGGTCTCTACCTCCCCACTTCCAGTGGTGGTGGGCCACGAAAAAATCAATGACACGAAGTGTCAGTTGAATGTTTCGGGCGGAACGGGTGTGTTGAACTTTGAGTATGGTGCAGGGCAGACTTCGTATGACGTGCTCGATGTGGAGCCGGCCCATGAGTACCATGTGGAGGTCGAGGACGAGCGCGGATGTCGCACCAACTATGATTTCCATACGGATGGATATGATCTGGAAATTCCTTCCTATTTTGTCGCCAATAGGGAGAATTGGATAGTGGGAAACATTGATCGCTTTGAGGGTGCCATTGTGGAAATTTTCGATCGGACAGGTAAATTGTTGTTGCGTTCGCTGGATTTTACTATGGGATGGGATGGCATATACAATGGGGTTGTAATGCCTAGTACGGATTATTGGTATGTCATCACGATTCCGGGTAGACGACAATCCACTGGCCATTTCACGCTGTTGAGGGATTCGTAGGCGTATCGCATTGAAATTCAGTTGGTTTGACATCTTTGTGCTTGCGCTCTTGAGAAATAAGATGTCCGTTATAATAAAATCATAAGATTCTCGTTTCCTTATTGAACACTTATTATTAATTCAAACCGGAGTGCTTATGATAAAACTTTTTACGCAAGATTCTTTTATTTCAGAAAACTCGGATGACCGCTTGGAAAGCTATATTTGTGATAGTGAAGCGGAATCGGCAAATTTCACTCCCTCTGAGGAGACAATCTCTTTTTTGAAGAGTTTCGCTCGCTCGTTCGTAGTGGATTTAAGCAAGGATGTGACCTATTCCGTGCCGATGGCTTGATAAGAACATCATCAGAGAGGTGCGCTGTGGAGATTCGATCTCTGCGGCGCATTTTTTTTATCCGATTTCGAGGTTCAGTTCTTGAGCCAGTTTCTTCAGGTTAGGGTTATGATCCATCATTTTGAGGAACATCTCTTTGGGTGTGAGTGATTGGGTGCTTTCGCCCACTTCGTAAATGCGGATTTCGATATTGATACCGCCGTTTTTTAGTTCGTTTCGCAGGTAATTGGTGAGTTTGATCCGTTCTTTCATCATCAAACTCTCTTGTGCGGAGTTGTAAACCGCCAACATGATCCGCCAATCAGTGCCTAACACTGGTTTGCATTGCTGAATGGTTTGTTGGAGTATAGGCTGTTCTTTCGTGAATTGGGTGTAGTTGTTCCACGCCTTGATCAGCTCGTCTTGCGTAAAGATGTTCCTTTCTGCTGATTCGGCGAAAGACTCTCCCTTGGTCTCCTCTTTGACCACCTCCTTCTTTTGCATGGCGTCCTTGATGGAGAACGAGGTGGCGCGAGCAGGACCCGCTGCGGTTGTGGGCGTTGCGGCTGTGCTGGTTTGTTGCGGTCTTGGAGCTCCGTTGGTCGTTGTTTGGGGAGCGACAGACCCGCCTTTTCTCAAAGATTGCGTGGATGGTAGGAAGATGTCGATGGGAAGCCAGTTTTCGTCCCAGTCATCTACCCAATTATTTTTTTTTTTCATCCGACAATTGGCAAAGTCGGATAAGGGTTAGCTCGACAAGTAATCGTTTGTTTTTGCTCACTCTGTAGTTGAGGTCGCATTGGTTGCAAACCATCAGCGCTTTATATAGGAAGTCATTGTTGCAAGCTTCGTTTTGCGCCTGTTTGAGGTATTGTTCCTTTACATTGGCCCCCACATCCAACAGTTGCACGGTTTGAGGGTCTTTGCATACCATTAGGTTTCTAAGGTGTGAACTGAGTCCATTCACAAAGTTTTGCGCTTCAAAGCCTTTGTTGAGGATTTCGTTAAATATCAAAAGTGATTCCGACACCTTCCCGTTGAAGAAAAGATCTACCAGTTTGAAGTAGTAGTCGTAATCCAATACATTCAAGTTCTCCAATACACCTTGGTAGGTGATGTTGCCATCTGTGCTGGCTGCGATTTGGTCGAAGATGGAGAGTGCGTCACGCATACCGCCATCCGCCTTTTGGGCGATGATTCCCAACGCCTCAGGTTCCGCCTTGATGCCCTCTTGGTTGGCCACCATTTGCAAATGTTTGATGGTGTCCTCGATACCCATACGGTTGAAGTCGTAGATTTGGCATCGTGAAAGGATGGTAGGCAAAATCTTATGCTTCTCTGTGGTGGCGAGGATGAAAATCGCATGTGCAGGTGGCTCTTCCAATGTCTTCAAGAAGGCGTTGAAGGCGGCTTGTGACAACATGTGGACCTCGTCGATGATATAGACGCTGTATCTACCGATTTGAGGAGGAGTCCTCACCTGATCGATCAAAGAACGGATATCCTCCACCGAGTTGTTGGAGGCGGCATCCAATTCGTGTATGTTGTAGGAGCGTTGTTCGTTGAACGCTTTGCATGACTCACACTCGTTGCAAGCATCACCGTCCGCAGTCGGGGTGAGGCAGTTGATGGTCTTCGCGAAGATTCTGGCGCAAGTGGTTTTTCCCACACCGCGGGGACCGCAGAAGAGGTAGGCGTGAGCCAAGTGTTTGTTGGAGATGGCTCTCTTTAGCGTATTGGTCAATGCGCTCTGTCCAACTACCGAAAGAAAGGTGGTCGGGCGGTATTTTCTGGCTGATACGATAAAGTCTTCCATTGTTATCTCCTTTGTTATTTATCGCGAATATAGGAAAAGTTTATGAGATTATGGAGGTGGCGTGGTAGAATTAATATATATTTGCGATATAAATTAAATCAATAAACAGATGAAAAGGAAATTTTTCTTGCTTGCTTCGGCTTTTATGATGGGTTTGGCGGCGCTTACGGTTGCCTCTTGTTCGGTGGAATTTCACGGAGAGGATGATGATTCCGAAATAATTTACAACGATGGTGCGGTAGGAAGTGCAAAAATCAGTGGTGACGATGTTTATATTAATATCGTGGAGTATGGATATCCTGTGACGCATACCTACCATTACAAAAATGGCAGAGTGGTCACTCATACCGTTCGTGCCGATTACAATGACAATGAGGTTGCCCGCGATCAATACAATTTTTTGGTTGATCAAGGATACGCTGTGTCTATCAAGGGATCCGTTGTTTCCTATAACGAGCAGATCAGCAGTTCAGAGGCTAAGTTGTCTAAACAGGAGATGTGCGATTATTTGAATTATCGTTTCTAAATTCTGTGTAGAACGAAAATAGGAATAGGAGAGGAGGCCCAAGGTCTCCTCTTTTGTTTTGTCAGTCGATGCGATATCGCAAGTTGCTATTCGTCATATTGGTAGTCCACGTCGTACTCCTCGATGACGAGGGAGGTGCGAATCCGTCTCTCGATTCTTTGGTGGACAACATTGCCGTATCGGTCGTATTGCGTTTGTGTGAGCGAGGTTTGCTCTCCGTCTGTGCGTTGCTCCACGGATTGGCCGTCCTTCCGTTTGTATAGGGCGATGCTCTTCCCGTTGCCGTCAACCTCTTCTCTCTGGATGAGGTCATTGTTGGCGTCATATTGGTAGGTGGTCTGGGAGATTAAAGCGGGTTGCTCCTCCTCCAAAAATTCCCAACGCCACAAAAAATGGTGGAGAGGTGCGCCCTTGCGTGTGTAGTCGAAGCTCTCCGTCTCCTCTTTCAGGGAATTCCACCGTGAGATTTGAGTGGGGTGTCCCGCCTCATCGTAGGCATAACGGTCGTTCTCGATGATCGTACCCTCTTGGTCTTTTAAGAAACGTTCCAAAAGTAGATTCTCCTGGTTGAATAGACGCGTCTCTGTCGATAGGGTGTCGCCTGTCATGGATAGATTGTTCGATTCCTCTCGGTATCCCACTCCTTCGACGGCCATTCTGCGCGATTGGTTGATGGTGGCGCCGAAGCGGTTGGTGGTGGATGATGATATCATATAGCCCCTCTTGTCCAATATTTGGGTGGTGCTGTTCCTCCCTTCGTAGATGACGAGGGTGTCTCCTGTTCGCTTTTCGTAATGGTATTTGTAGCGGATATTGGAGGTGCGCTCCTTTCTGCTTCCGTCGGGCAGGTATTTGTCGGTAATCTCCGCCGACACACCGTTGTAGTGGATGGAGTCTTTTATCATACCCGGGTAGAACTGGAAGAGGGAGGTGAACTTCACCGTGTCCTCTTCTGCGGAGGAGATGGTCGTGTCGTTTCGGGTACGGATGGTGTGGTTGACCTGCGCGGATCTCACCTTCTGTCTGAAAAATGCGGAAACATCGTCGAAAGGCTCTGCGGAGGTGAGTGTGGCGCCTGCCAATAAAAGTGTAAGTGTAATAATACGAAGATTGTCCATAACCTAAGTTTTTTGCAAATATATATGTTTCGTGATGAAATGTATCGTATGAATTGTTTGAAAATATGGACGTATTTATGGTCTAAATTGTATCTATTCTTATGAATTTTCAAAGTAAAATTTTATAAAATGTGATGATTTCTTT
>JAKSKV010000004.1 GCA_024401555.1 Paludibacteraceae bacterium | reverse complement strand
TAATAACTTTGCTTTATCACACAAATTACAAATTCAAAGACTTCTTGATAGCCTCGATCTTAGCAGCAGCCTTCTCGTTTTGATCAGCGTAGTCAGCAGCAGACTTCATGGTGCCCTTCACCTCGCAATAGAACTTGATCTTAGGCTCGGTACCTGAAGGACGAACGGAAACCTTTGTTCCATCCTCGCAGAACCATTGAAGCACATTGCTTGTCTCTGGCATGTCAAGCTTTTGCTTACCAGCAGCTGTAGTCATCTCAAGCGTCTTGAAATCCTTCACAACTGACACCTTGCTACCGCCAAGGTCCTTAGGAGGATTAGCGCGGAAGCCCTCCATCATCGCCTTGATCTCGTCAGCGCCACTCTTACCTGGCTTAGTCACATTGATGGTGAACTCCTTAGAGAAGCCATACTCTTGGTAGATTTGCATCAACAAATCGTAGAGAGTCTTGCCTTGATCCTTCGCCCATGCGGCGATCTCACAAATCAAACAGATGGAAGCGGGAGCATCCTTATCACGAACCTTGTCGAATGGCAAGAATCCGAAGCTCTCCTCTCCACCACCGATGTATTTCTTCTTACCCTCAGAGATGGCGATCTCACGAGCGATCCACTTAAATCCAGTATAGCAGTCGCGAAGCTCGATATTGTTCTTCTTAGCGATCTCGGCAATCACCTCAGTCGTAACGATAGTCTTAACAAGGAACTCGTTACCTGTCATCTTGCCAAGCTTCTTCATATTAGTGATGATATAGTAGCAGAACATCATGGCGGTTTGGTTACCGTTGATGATCATCCACTCACCCTTGTTGTCGCGGCAAACGATAGCCAAGCGGTCGGCATCTGGGTCTGTTGCCACAACCAAATCAGCGTTAAGCTTAGTACCGAGCTTCATGCCAAGTGTCATCGCCTCGGCATTCTCTGGGTTAGGGCTTACTACTGTAGGGAAATTACCGTCAACAATCATCTGTTCTGGAACGACATTGATGTTTTGGAAGCCCCAAGAGCGCAAGCAAAGAGGAACAATCACACGTCCAGTTCCATGCATTGCCGAATAGACGATGTTAAGATCCTTTTGGCGGTTGATCACATCTTGATCGATCAACGCCTCGTGTACAGCTGTCATGTAGTCGAAGTCCATCTCACCGCCGATGATCTTGATCAAATCCTTGTTGCCGTCGAACTTCACATCCTCAACCTTCACCTTGTTCACCTCCTCGATGATACCCTTATCGTGAGGAGCGAGCACTTGCGCACCATCCTCCCAATAAGCCTTGTATCCGTTGTACTCACGAGGATTGTGGCTAGCAGTCACATTCACACCAGCTTGAGCCTTCAACTGACGAATAGCGAAAGAGATTTCCGGAGTTGGACGCAATGCCTCGAATAGATAAACTTGAATACCGTTTGCGGAGAAAATATCAGCAACTGTCTCAGCGAAAAGACGAGAGTTGTTACGGCAATCGTGACCTACCACCACAGAAATCTGCTTACGACCAGCAAAATTCTTCTTCAAATAGTTGGCGAATCCCTGAGTTGCCATACCTACCACATACTTGTTCATACGGTTGGTACCCACACCCATGATTCCACGCAAACCACCTGTTCCGAACTCAAGGTTCTGATAGAATGCGTCGATCAAATCAGTCTTGTCGGAATTATCCAACAAACGTTTTACCTCACTCTTAGTTTCTGCGTCGAAGTTACCGTTCAACCAAGCGTTTGCTCTTGCTGTAACCTCCTGCAACAAAGCGTTATCCATAAAATAAATACTAATTAGTTATATACAACTTACGGGAGGAATCCTCCACAAAATATAAAAAAGGAGTGGGTTGCCTATAAGACTACCCGCCCATGATTTACAATAAGTTCTCCTTCTCGATATCCTTGAAGTAACGGTAAGTCGATACCTTCAAATCGAAGGTGGACAACTCATCACATACAATGATACCTTGAGGATGAAGTTGCAAAGCGCTCAAAGTGCACATTTGGCAGACACCGCCCTCAATGGCTTGCTGCAACGCACGCGCCTTGTTGTAGCCACTCACCAAGATCATCACCTCCTTCGCATCCATGATGGTTCCCACACCCACAGTCAACGCGGAAGTAGGCACCTTGCTCATATCGTTATCGAAAAAACGTGAATTGGCGATAATGGTATCCGTGGTCAAATGCTTCAAACGGGTACGAGAGGTCAAAGAGGAACCTGGCTCATTGAAAGCGATGTGACCATCAGGTCCGATACCTCCGACGAATAACTGAATACCGCCAGCCTGCTTGATACGGGCTTCGTAATCGGCGCACTCCTTCTCCAAATCAGGAGCGTTTCCGTTGAGAATATTCACCTGCTCGGCAGGAATATCTATATGCTTGAAGAAGTTATTCCACATAAACGAGTAATAACTCTCCGGATGCTCTTTGGGCAAATTGACATACTCATCCATATTGAATGTAATAACATGCTGGAATGAGACCACACCGGATTGGTTCAACCTAATCAATTCACGGTACATTCCAATCGGAGAAGAACCCGTTGGAAGTCCTAAAACGAACTTACGGTCAGCCGTTGGCTTGAATTTGTTGATTGAGTCCGCGACATGCTTCGCAGCCCATTTTGAAATAGATTCGTAATCCGATTGAATAAGAACTCTCATAATATATAAATTTAAGGATTATCACTCATTAGTCATCCGCAATCCGCCACTCTTCCGCATCTCGCCGATTGACTTATACAACAAATAAACGGCCCATATCACCAAAGGCAGGCTCAATAGCTGGCCTATATTCAACAACATATCATCCTCAAAATCCTCTTGGCTGTTCTTTATGAACTCCAACAAGAAACGCGTCAAGAAGATACCGATGAGGAATACGCCATAGATAAAGCCCTCGAATTTTCTCGCATTGGTACGCCAATACAAAAAGAGTACCACAGCAAAGGTCACCAAACAATAGAGCACCTCGTAGATTTGGGTTGGATGGCTCGGAGCGGAGAATATCGGCTCGGCACCATTCTGCCAGCGATGGATATTTGTGATGAACCTAAACGCCCATGGAACATCGGTCGCATGACCATAGATCTCATGGTTCATCAAATTACCGAAACGGATGCATGCGCCACAAAATGCGACGGGCACGACTATTCTATCCATCACCCAAATAAAATTCTTCTTCGCGACATACTTGCTGAAAATCCACAGCGCAATCAGAATTCCACATGCGCCGCCATGGCTGGAGAGGCCTCCCTTCCAGACACACAACACTTCGGAGAGATGGCTCAAATAGTAATTCGCCTCATAAAAGAAGCAGTGTCCAATTCGAGCGCCGATGACGGTTCCGAACATCATGAAGTAGAATAGTTTCTCCATGTGCTGGTCGGTCATTCCCTCTCTCTTGTATATTTTCGATTCGATGCCGTAACCGATAAAGAAACCAAGAGCCCACATCAAACCATACCAACGAATGGTCGCTGGTCCGATAGTGACAAGGTTAGGATCAACTGTCCAAGTGATATAGGATAGCATACAATCTATTGATTATTTACCGTGACAATTTTTATACTTCTTGCCGGATCCGCACGGGCATAGATCATTTCTACCAATGGTGATGCCGGAACGGATTGGGTCGATACGACGAGGTTGTTGCTCGCGCTCCGGTTCTTCCGAACGGCTCTCCACATACTCCTTACGGGCTACGGGTTGTTCCTGTTCTTGGACAACTTGGACATCGTTATCCTCTGGATTACGTTGTTGCACCGGAATCTGAGCACGCATCAAGACAGAGACAGAACTGTAGTTGATTGCGTTCATCATCTTCTCATACAAGTTGTAAGACTCAATCTTATAGATCAACAACGGATCCTTTTGCTCGTAAGTGGCGTTTTGTACAGATTGACGCAACTCATCCATCTCACGCAAATGTTTCTTCCAATGCTCATCGATGGTATGCAACAAGACGCCACGTTCAAAAGCCTTCACGATTGCCTTGCCTTCAGACTCGTAAGCCTCCTTCAAGTTGACAGGAATGTTATACATCAATCTGCCATCTGTGATAGGGATGATCATATTTTCGAAACGATCGCCTTGCTCCTCATAGACACGCTTCACCACAGGCATAGCCACATTAGCGATGTTATCCATTTTACGCTTGAATGTCTCCATAGCGGCCTTGAACAAGACATCCGCCGCCGTATCTACGCTCATATTCTTAAATTGCTCCTCGGTGATAGGAGATTCGATCGCGAATATTCTGCGCGCCTCACTCTCATAATAATCGAAAGCGTAGTTTGGACGGGAATTCTTGGCGATTGAGAAAGCCACACCGTCGATCATATTCATCGTGTTCACACCCAAACGTTCGCCCAACAAAGTCTGACGGCGCTTACGGTAAACAACCTCACGTTGCTTATTCATGACATCATCGAATTCCAACAAACGCTTACGGACACCGAAGTGGTTCTCCTCCACCTTCTTCTGCGCACGCTCAATGGACTTCGTGATCATACGATCCTCAATCATCTCACCCTCCTTGAATCCGAGTGTATCCATGACTTTGGCAATTCTATCAGAACCGAAGATACGCATCAAGTTGTCCTCCAAAGAGACATAGAAAACAGAAGATCCAGGGTCACCCTGACGACCGGCACGTCCTCTCAACTGACGATCGACACGACGAGACTCGTGACGCTCCGTACCGATGATGGCCAAACCGCCAGCCGCCTTCACCTCATCAGAGAGTTTGATATCGGTACCACGACCCGCCATGTTGGTAGCGATGGTCACGATACTGCTCTTACCAGCCTCGGCGACGATCTCAGCCTCCTTCTGGTGCAACTTGGCGTTCAAGACGTTGTGTTCGATCTTTCTCATAGACAACATCTTGCTCAACTGTTCCGAAATATCTACGGACGTGGTACCCACAAGGACAGGTCGGCCACACTCCACCAAACGGACGATCTCCTCAATCACGGCCTTATACTTCTCCCTCTTGGTACGGAAGACACGGTCCTCCATATCAATACGGGCGATTGGACGATTGGTTGGGATGACAACGACATCCAACTTATAGATGTTCCAGAACTCACCAGCCTCGGTCTCGGCTGTACCGGTCATACCCGCAAGTTTGGAATACATTCTGAAATAGTTTTGCAACGTGATGGTTGCGAACGTTTGGGTAGCGGCCTCCACCTTAACCCGCTCCTTCGCCTCTATCGCTTGGTGCAAGCCGTCGGAGTAACGACGACCCTCCATGATACGGCCCGTCTGCTCATCCACAATCTTCACTTGTCCATCCACCACGACATACTCCTGATTCTTATCGAAGAGGGCATACGCCTTCAACAACTGGGTAACGGTATGTACGCGCTCAGACTTGATCGCATAGTTCTGAAGGACCTCATCCTTCTTTGCCTGCTTCTCTTCAATAGAGAGGGAACTCTTCTCAACCGACGCCAACTCCGAACCCACATCCGGCAACACGAAGAAGGATGGATCGTCGGAAGCACCGGTCAAAGCCTCGATACCCTTATCGGTCAACTCCACTGAACGGTTTTTCTCATCGATCACGAAATACAACGGATCGGTCGCGATGTGCATATTCTTGTTTTGCTCGGCAATATAGATTTTCTCCGTATTCAACAAGATGGTCTTATTACCTTGCTCGGACAAGAATTTGATAAGCGGTGTATTCTTAGGCAATGCCTTATACGAACGGAAAAGCGCCAAAGCACCTTCTGTCTGCTCCTCCTTATTATCCGACTTCAGCAATCTCTTCGCATCGGTCAAATAGTTGGTGGCCATCACCTTTTGCAGTGCGACCAACTGCTCCACACGAGGGCACAACTGATCAAACAGCTGCTCCTCTCCTTGTGGCACCGGACCTGAGATGATCAATGGTGTACGGGCATCGTCGATCAATACGGAATCGACCTCATCGACAATCGCATAGAAGTGCTTACGTTGAACCAACTCGGAAGGGTTGGTGGCCATATTATCACGAAGGTAGTCGAAACCGAACTCATTGTTCGTTCCGAATGTGATGTCGGCACGATAGGCGTTACGTCTCTCCGCGGAGTTAGGACGATGCTTATCGATACAATCCACACTCAAGCCGTGGAATTGGAACAATGGGCCCATCCACTCGGAGTCACGTTTAGAGAGGTAATCGTTCACGGTGATCACATGGACACCATATCCGGTCAACGCATTCAAAAAGACAGGCAAGGTACCGACCAAAGTCTTACCCTCACCGGTCGCCATCTCCGCGATCTTTCCCTTATGAAGGACAACACCTCCAAACAACTGGACATCGTAGTGAACCATATTCCACTGAATCTCGTTACCTCCAGCAATCCAATGGTTGTGATACAACGCCTTGTCGCCAACAATCTCGACGAAATCCTTGGTAGCGGCGAGGTCGCGGTCCATATCGGTCGCAGTCACCTCCACTGTCTCGTTTTCGGTGAAACGGCGGGCGGTATCCTTCACAATAGCGAACACCTCCGGTAGAACATCGTCAAGCACTACTTTGAATTTCTCAACGATCTTCTTGTCCAATTCATCGATTTGCTCGTAAACCATCTCACGCTTCTCGACATCCATCGCATCGATTCCAGCGCGGAGCTCCTCGATTTTCGACATCTCATCGGCTACATACAAACTAATTTTTTCCCGAACAGAGCGCGTACGCTCACGCAACTCGTCATTCGACAATTTCTGAATAGATGGATAAACATCTTTTATTTTGTTTACAATAGGCTGAATCTCACGCTGGTCGCGTTGAGCCTTATTTCCAAATAGCTTAGATAGCAGATCACTGAATCCCATAAAAAATCAATTTTGTATATCAAAGTACAAAAATAAGAAAAAAAAAGAGTGTTCATACCACTTTTTTCAGTTAAAGTTAATAAACTTTTATTATATCTTTGTAAGAGTTACTATTAAAGACGGGGAGTCATCCTACTTATTTGGAAATGAGGAACAAAAAAATACAACAGCAGCACGCCAGCACCATCAGATTTTTCGTCGGATTGGGCGATTTCATTCTGGTTAATGCGCTTTTTTTGGCAGTGATGTACCTATATAAGCCCGAAACCATTTCTTACATAGGGCTCAAATACCATATGGTGCTCGTCAACATGGCCTACGCCATCAGCCTTTTTAGCACGGGTATCATCCTTGATAGGCGTATTGTCAACTCCGAAAACATCGTGGCGTTAGTATTCAAGACAGCCGCCATATTCGGCGGAATATTGATCGCCTCCACCACCATATTGAGCAATGCGATGTTTAGCCCCATCTACTGGGCAATCTACATTGTCGGCGTGTTTTTAGCCATTGCATCTTGGCGTGTATTCTCCCGTCTCATGCTGAAAAGCTACCGATCACACGGTGGTAACCATAGACAACTGATCATCCTCGGCGCTGGTAGTGTAGCGCAAAGGGTATATAGTTCCACCGTCAAAAACCTCGAATACGGATATAGATTCATCGGATTTTTCGACGACCGCGCGAAAGAGGATTACAAAGTGGATCCGGCGCTGGTGAAGGGAACATTGGCCGATGTGGAGAGATTCGCCGAAGAGTACGGCGCCGATGAAATCATCTGTGCGCTACCCGCCGGAGACGACCGTAAGGCGTTGCCTATCCTAAAATATGCGGAGAACAACCTCATTAGATTCTATATCGTACCCGATTTCATGCGGTTCATCCGCAAATCGGTATCCTTAACGACATTGGCGGACTCCATACCAATCATATCGTTGCGAGAAGAGCCATTAAAGAAAGGGTTCAACAAGTTCATCAAAAGAACATTCGACATCATCGTTTCTTTGTTGTTCTCCATTTGTATCTTCCCTATCCTTTTCATCGTATTGGGATCCATCATCAAGTTGACCTCCAAAGGACCTATCTTCTTCAAGCAGAAGAGGACAGGAGAGAATGGCAAGGACTTCACCTGCCTGAAATTCAGAACCATGACGGTCAACGAGGATGCAGACAAGAAACAAGCCACCAAGGGAGATGCCCGCATCACCAAAATCGGAGCCTTTATGCGTAGGACCAATTTGGACGAGATGCCTCAATTCCTGAATGTGCTTATCGGTGATATGTCTATCGTAGGGCCTCGTCCCCACATGTTGAAGCACACGGAGGAGTACTCCCACCTTATCGACAAATACATGGTAAGACACTTCGCCAAGCCAGGCATTACCGGATGGGCGCAAGTAACAGGATTCAGAGGCGAGACCAAAGATCTTTCCGAGATGGAGGGACGCATCAAACAGGATGTGTGGTACATTGAGAACTGGACCTTCTGGCTCGATTTGAAGATCATCATCAAGACTGTCACCAATATGATCAGAGGAGAGGAAAAAGCCTATTGATAATTAAGATTTAGTTCAGACAAACGAGTATCAGGGAGCTGCCATGTCAACATGACGGCTCTTTTTTTGTCTTATAAACCTCTATACAAACACAAGTCAAATGAACAAATACCCAACAATTCCCGCCAATAATCAGTAGCAAGTTATAGGATTCTTAATTCTTAAATAAAAAAAAGGCCCGAGGATCACTCCGGGGGCCTTCCACTGCAAATCAAAAAAACATATTAATTATGAAACAAAGTATTTTATAAAAGAAATAAAATATTCAAATTAATATTATATCAAACTTATATCACTATCCTCCACATTTCGAGTACCCGCAATTGGTACAGATCAGACATCCCTCCTGGTAACGGATGGACTTTTGCCCACACTTCTCGCAGACCATTCCCTTGGCCTCGGTACCATTCGGTATATACTTCTTCAAAGCTCGCTCCACGCCATTCTTCCAGTTGTTGATCGTCTCACTGTTCAACTGTAGGCCAGCCACCAATTTAATGACTTGGTCAATCGGCATGCCGTAGCGCAATACACCAGAAATCAGTTTCGCGTAATTCCAATATTCCGGATTGAATTTATAGGACAATCCTTCAATGGTGGTCTTATACCCTCTCCTATTGGAGAATTGGAAGTCGTAGCGGCTGAGCCCCGTATCTTCATCCACATTGCGGATGATCTTTCCTGAATTGACCGTCTTGGGAATCAACAAACCATCCTCGTCATCCGCCAAACCGGTGAATATCTCATAAGGACGTCCATCGATCAATCCCACAAAGGCGATCCACTTCTCTTTATTGTTTTGGAAGCGCACCACATCAGCGTCCAACGCCTTCGGTCTCGCCTCACCTGCTTTCAAGAATGCCGATTGTCCCTCTTCCTTCGGACTCTCCTTCTTGGTAGAGACCATCACACCGGAACGAGATCCCTCACGGTAAACGGTGACACCCTTACAACCAGAACGCCAAGCCTCCTCGTAAAGTGCGCCAACCAACTCTTCGGTAGCGCTTTCCGGAACATTGATCGTCACACTAATGGAGTGGTCCACCCAGCGCTGAATCCTTCCCTGCATACGAACCTTGGCCATCCAATCCACATCTTGCGTGGTGGATTTATAATAAGGTGATTCAACCACCAATTTATCTATCTCCGCTTGCGAATAATTCTTTGAGGTATCGTACCCCTTCGTCTGCATCCAAGTGAGGAACTTAGGGTGGAAAACCACATACTCCTCGAAGGAATCGCCCACCTCATCCACATAATCCACATGGACGCCCGCATCGCCTGGATTCACCTTGCGTCTGCGTTTGTAGACCGGCATAAACACTGGTTCGATACCAGAAGTCGTTCGTGTCATCAAACTGGTCGTACCCGTAGGTGCGATGGTCAGACACGCTATATTACGTCGGCCATATCGAGTCATCTCCTCATAAAGCGCGGCATCAGCCTCCTTCAATCGAACGATGAACGGATTCTCCGCCTCCGCTTTCGCGTCATATATTTCAAAAGCGCCACGCTCTTTGGCCATTGCGACGGAGGAGCGGTAAGCCTCAACAGCAATCACTTTGTGAACCTGCTCGGAGAAGTACACCGCCTCTGGCGATCCATAAACAAGACCCATCGCGGCTAACATATCGCCCTCCGCAGTGGTTCCCACGCCAGTGCGTCTTCCCTTTGCGCTTTTCTCCTTTATCTTTTCCCACAGCGTCAATTCGGTGGATTTCACCTCATCGCTCTCTGGATCAGACTTTACCTTCTCTATGATTCGGTCGATCATCTCCAGCTCCAAGTCAACGATATCATCCATAATCCGTTGCGCCATTTGGGCGTGAGACTTCAACAGCTCGAAATCGAACTGAGCGCTCTCTTGGAATGGATCCTTCACGTAGGAGTAAAGGTTAATCGCCAACAACCGACAACTGTCGTAGGGGCAAAGAGGAATCTCGCCGCAAGGGTTGGTGGAGACAGTCCGGAAACCTTGCGAAGCATAGCAGTCAGGCACTGATTCACGAAGAATCGTATCCCAAAAGAGGATGCCTGGCTCAGCCGATTTCCATGCGTTGTGGACAATTTTCTGCCACAAAGCCCTCGCTGAAATCTCCTTGCTCACAAGCGGATTTTCCGAATCGATCGGATATTGTTGCACATACGAGGAATCGGCCACGACCGCTCGCATGAACGAATCATCTATTTTCACGGAAACATTAGCGCCCGTCACCTTGCCTTCGGTCATCTTCGCGTCAATGAATGCCTCCGCCTCTGGATGTTTGATGGAAACACTCAACATCAAGGCGCCTCGCCTACCATCCTGCGCCACTTCACGAGTGGAATTGGAATAGCGTTCCATAAAAGGAACCAAACCTGTTGACGTCAAAGCCGAATTTCTCACAGGGAATCCCTTCGGACGAATATGGGACAAATCGTGTCCCACACCACCCCGACGTTTCATCAACTGCACCTGCTCCTCGTCCATCTTCATAATCGCGCCGTAAGAGTCGGCAGGACCATCCACGCCAATCACGAAACAGTTGGACAAAGACGATATCTGATAAGGATTACCGATGCCGGACATAGGACTGCCCTGCGGCACGATGTACTTGAAACGAGCGAATAAATCAAAGAGTTGCTCCGCAGTGAGCGGGTTGGGATATTTCGCCTCCACCCTTGCGATCTCATCAGCCAGACGTCGATGCATTTCATCGGGATCTTTCTCATAGATATTACCCAAAGAGTCTTTCAGGGCATACTTGTTTACCCATACGCGGGCAGCCAATTCATCGCCCTCGAAATAGCGGAGCGAAGATTGAAATGCTTCCTCAAATGAATAAACTTTTGTTCCCATTAAATTCGTTTCTTTGACTATTGGGTTAATCACTTCATTTCACATTCCCCATCATTGACCTTTGCCCTCAATGATTGGTATTGCAATATTAATGCTCTTTATAAAAAAGACAAAAAAGAAGAGCAAATAGTTATTAACAAACGCCCAAAGTTGTCCGTTTTTATATATTAAGCATTTGATTATCTGCAAAATAAAGTTTTCAACAATTTAAAAAGTTTTCCGTTTTGGAAAACCGAATGCGACAAAAGCGGCAAGAAAAATCTCCTTTCCCGTCAACTTATGCAGTCCAAACCGAGGCACAATATTCCCATTGGGGACAACAAACGCACCACATCTACCTTCAAAGGAAACCACAAAGGAGAAAACAACCAGACTCTTTTCCGATGACAGGCACTCATATTACGACATCAGAAAAAAAACAAGGAATACGGTTTTGTCAAGATCTCTTCAAGACTCTCTTTTCCAGCAAATGCCACGACAAGAATGCGACCAACAGGGTAATCGTCAATGTGGCGGCAAACCCTAAGAGAGAGAGTTTCCACCCCAAACAAATGGTAAAGAATATAATAGGTCCATGATAGACATATATGCCATAAGAGAGATCTCCTATTCTACCAAAGCCATTCAAAAAAGGGAAAGAGAAGGCGACCACAAAGAGCACCACCCCTAATGCGAACGGCAACACCGCCTCTACCACATAGGGCGCATCCGCAACCAACAGCAGCAATAGGCAAGGAACAAACAGATGCCACTTGTACCGCTGGAGGAGATCACGATAGAGGTATAGAGAGATGCCCGCCAGATAGCAAGCGGAGAGCGACCCCCATTTTCCCACAAGGTCATACACGGCCACGCCCGTCACATCCGCATGCCATCGTAGCAAGACAGAAACGATGGAAAAAATCGCCACCACAAAAAGGGAAAGGGATCTGTCGAACCGCTCATAAAGCATCACCCAGAGCGGAGTGGACAAATACAAAAGGAGTTCTATTTTAATGGTCCACAAAGATGGATTCACTGCCGCCCCATCCATCACGCCCGGCAATCCCGGATGAAGGAAATTCAGTGTAGTGAGATTGGCGAAGAGGTATTTCACCATATCCGACGAGAAGAGGTAATCACGGACCCCCAACGACGAGAAGGGGAAGAAGAGCACGACCACCAGCAACACAATCAACACATAGGCGGGAAGGATGCGACGGAATCGCTTTTCCCAGAAACTCCGCAACGAAGAGCTCCGCAAACAACTTCTGAAAATCAGCATGCCACTGATGACGAAAAAGGAGCTGACCGAGCGAGATATGGTAATGGGGAAGTTGATGAAATACTCCCCGAAAATACGATCGTAATGGGTACAGAAAACAGACAACGCCAATAGGAAGCGAAGAAAGTCGAAATTATTTTCAACCGATATGTCTTGCTGCGACAAAAGATCCCGACGAGTCATATTTCATTTATTTCACCGATAAGGCAAAGGTAATTCATTTCGGACAAACGGACAAAAAATGTTCCAGCCGCACCACCTTTAATCCATCACAGGCTAAAACGCACCGGCTTACCCTCTTTTTTGCAGATGAGTTGAAGCGCCCACTTGCCAGAATGGACCGACGGAGGAACGCCACCTCCCGGAAAGAGCCAATGACCCACCATATAAAAATTATCCAGTCCAGGCAACGTTTGACTCAACTGCGCCGTAATATTACGATTGGAGACCTTGAATCCTTCATAGGAGCCTCGCCAAGCGCCTGTATAACGCACCGTCGTAAGCGGAGTCGCCACATCACACACCTCGACATCCGCAGAATGTCCGGGATAATTCTCCTCCAGCAACTGTAGCGCATAACGTTTGATATTCTCCTTCTCAAAATCATAAGTCTCCTTATCCATGTCTTTCCAAAGATCATAAGGACTCTCGAAACGAATCACGACGCATGTCTTACCCTCCGGAGCCATCGTATGGTCGAAACTATAATTGAGAATGCGATAATTATGCCTAATCGAAACACGATCACTGATCTTACGCTCTCCCAAAATCACCTGGACAGGATATTGCGTCTCCAGTTTGGCATTGACGCCTAAAGAAATCTGGACGATAGCAGGATAGGGCTCCCAATGCTCATAGGCATGCTTCACCTCTTCCGACAAATATTTTCCCTTCAAAAAATCAAAAATCGTCGTATAACCATCTGCGGCGCTGATCACGTAATCGGCACGAATCTCCGTTCCGTCATCCAACCGAACACCCACCGCCTTGTCATTCTCAACGATGATTTCAGACACATTGCTTTTGAAACGCACCTCGCCACCTAACTCCGTGTAACGCTGATGCATACGCTCCGCAACACCTAATGATCCTCCAATCGGATAGCCCGCATTCTTTCGCGTGTACCAACTCAAGATGAACAGGAAAGCCAAGGCGGAAAACTTATCATCCGCATAGTTACGCATCAAAGCATTCCGCAGCCATTCATTCTTAAATCCCAAGCTGTCAATGTATTCCTTGTAAGTTTTCCCACCAAAACGGAAAACGGCCCATAGCAGTTTATAGACACGAGGCAATAGGCTCAGGTACATCCAGATGGATCGAAGAGGGGGTGCCGCATCAAAGGGGGTCAGCTGCTTGCTCCAATGCATGTGCCTGCGAAGTTTCTTGATACTACGCTCATCTTCGGGCGCACGTTTGATCAAATAGTCACACCACTTATCGATATCGGTATAGACCACCATATCATCGCCATCCGGAAGCACCACTCGAGTATGGTAATCCGCATTCAGGATCTTCACGTCATCATTGATGACATTGGTATCCTTAAAAGTTTGATGGAACGCGCCTTCACGGGTGCCAACCAGCCACTGGATACTATAGTCAAATCGATAGCCCTTCCGGTACCAAGCCGTACACACGCCACCTGCAATAGTATGTTTTTCAAGAATCAGCGCGTCAAACCCATTCAAACGAGCATAAATTCCCGCCGACAGGCCAGCCACACCGCCGCCTATTATTAATATTTTCTTAGCCATAGATAATCGTCACATAACACTGCGTAAAAATACTCAAATCAGCAAACAAAATACAATTCCGAGCGAAAAATAATAAAAAAATCGCAAAAAGAGACGATTCGTTCGTCTTTCCGCCATACGTCTCTGTTGAAACAGTGTTGATACTTAAACACACCGACACTTCCTCCCCAGACAAAAAAAATATAACTTTGCCATACACAATATTAGATTATGGCAGAAAATACAGATAACGCAAAAAGAAGGTACCGATCCAACGACAATACGACCAAAGTGCCAAACGAATATACGAAATTACCACCGCAGGCTTTGGAGTTGGAGGAGGCTGTCCTCGGTTCGCTGTTGATCGAAAAGGACGCTTTCAGCATCGTGAGCGACATCTTGAAGGAGGATTGCTTCTACAAGGAGGCGAACCGCACCATATTCAAGGCGATCAACACCTTGGCCCAGTACCAAAAGCCGGTCGATATCCTAACTGTATGCGAGCAATTGAGAAAGGAGAAGAAGTTGGAAGAGGCTGGCGGGGAATACTACATCGCCCAACTGACCGCCAAGGTCAACTCCGCGGTACACATCGAGTACCACTCCCGCATCTTGGCGCAGAAAGCGCTCGCCAGACAAATGATCCACTTCTCAACGGACATCTGCAAGGACGCCTACGATCCAGACACGGATATCGACGCATTGGTACAACGTGCGGAGGGAATGCTCTTCGAAATCGCCACCAGCAGCGCAAAACGAGACTTTACCGATATCCAGCCGGTCATCAAAGAGGCCATCAAGCGTGTGGAGGATGCCTCCAAGCGTTCTGACGGTATGAGTGGAATTCCGAGCGGATTCACCGAATTAGACAAGATGACCTCTGGCTGGCAACGTTCCGACCTCGTCATCATCGCAGCCCGTCCTGCCATGGGTAAGACCGCCTTCGTGCTCTCTATGGCGAGGAATATGGCCGAATCAGGAAACCCGATTGCCGTGTTCTCCCTTGAAATGGCAAACGTGCAGTTGGTAAACCGTCTGCTCGTCAATGTATGCGAAATTCCCGGAGAGAAGATCAAAACAGGTAAACTCAGTTCAGAGGACTGGAACAACCTCATGCAACGCTCCAGAAAGTTGGAGGAGATGCCTATCTTCTTGGACGACTCCGCAGGACTCTCCGTCATGGAGTTAAACACCAAGGCAAGACGTTTGGTGAAGGAGCACAACGTAAAGTGCATCATCATCGACTACTTGCAGTTGATGAACGCCAGCGGAATGAAATTCGGTAGCCGTGAGCAAGAGGTCAGCATGATCTCCCGTTCATTGAAACAATTGGCCAAGGAGCTCGATATTCCAATCATCGCCTTGTCTCAGTTGAACCGTTCGGTAGAGAAGAAGGAGGGCGGCGACAAACGTCCTCAGTTGTCAGACTTGCGTGAATCAGGAGCCATCGAGCAAGACGCCGATATGGTGCTCTTCATCCACCGTCCCGAATATTACAAAATCAACGAAGATCCTAACACGGGAGAATCGCTCAAAGGAATCGCAGAAATCATCATCGCCAAGCACCGTAATGGTGCGACGGGAGATGTTAGACTACGTTTCAGAAACGAATTGGCAAGATTCCAAAACTTGGACGAAGATTTCTTGAACAGAGAGGCGACGCCTATCAAGTCATTCGACTCCAAGATAAACGGCATGCCGTCACAACCATCATTCAGCGATGCGGAAGAGATGTTCGGCAGTATGCCACCGCTACCAGGAAACGGAGAAATGAACGTGCCTTACTAATCTTCAACTGAAGAATATGCACAAAAAAAAGAGAGCCGTAAGACTCTCTTTTTTTATACACACGAACCGCTATTTGACTCAGGACGTAAATGATTACGTCCAAGCTCTATGCGAATTATTTATTCAAATACTCATCCATCGCCTTAGCCGCTGCACGGCCATCACCCATCGCCAAGATTACAGTAGCGCCACCACGAACGATGTCACCTCCCGCAAAGATGGTTGGTATTGAGGATTGCATATTCTCACCCACAACAATCGTTCCCTTAGGGCTCACATCCAAACCTTCCACACTGTTTGGAACGATTGGGTTTGGAGAGACACCGATACTAACGATGACAACATCCACATCCACATCGATGATCTTACCCTCGACAGGTACTGGGCTACGACGTCCGGAAGCATCAGGCTCACCCAACTCCATTACTTGGAGTCGCATGGTCTTCACTCTACCCTTCTCATCACCCAAATACTCTACAGGATTGTGAAGCGTCATAAACTCGACACCCTCTTCCTTGGCATGCTTTACCTCCTCCAAACGAGCAGGCATCTCCTCCTCGGAACGACGGTAAACGATCATCGCGCGGTTGGCACCCATACGAAGTGCGGTACGGACAGAGTCCATAGCAGTGTTACCACCACCGATGACTGCCACATTCATACCATTCAACACGGGTGTATCACTCTCCTCATTAGAGGCATCCATCAAATTCACACGAGTCAAATACTCATTGGAAGACATCACACCGATCAAGTTCTCGCCAGGGATATTCATAAAGCGAGGAAGACCTGCTCCACTTGCCACGAATACGCCTTGGAAACCTTCCGCCTTCAAATCCTCCATAGAAATAGTCTTGCCGACGATGCAGTCCTTCACGAACTCGACACCCATGCCACGAAGACCTTCGATCTCGACATCAACAATGTTATTAGGCAAACGGAACTCTGGAATACCATATTTCAACACACCGCCAATCTCGTGCAATGCCTCGAATACAGTAACAGAATATCCCTTCTTCGCCATATCTCCAGCGAAAGACAATCCCGCAGGTCCAGAACCTACAACAGCCACTTTCTTGCCATTCTTCGCAGCTACCTCAGGGAGAGACATGTGACCGCTCTCACGCTCGTAATCAGCAGCGAAACGCTCCAAATAACCGATTGCGACAGGATCCTTCTTAAAGTTAATCTTATAAGAACATTGTGATTCGCACTGTTTCTCTTGCGGACAAACACGTCCACAAACAGCAGGCAAAGCGCTGGTCTGCTTCAATACCTTGGCAGCCTCAAGCACCTCTCCACGCTCAATATTTTTAATGAAGCCAGGAATGTTGATAGAGACCGGACAACCCTTCATACAAGTAGGGTTAGGACAATCCAAGCAACGTTTTGCCTCTTGAAGCGCCTGCTCCAAAGTAAGACCTTGATTCACCTCGTCACGGGTTCTCGCACGGAAATGGGCATTAAGCTCATTCATGTGAATACGAGGGATCTGTAATCTTTCACTATTTTTGGTCGACTTGCGCAATTCCTCGCGCCAAGCTTCGTTTCTATCTTCTGCCATACTTCTACTTCTTTAAAATTTTGTTAGCGAAATCCGCCTGCTCCAACTCCTTGTAGGCTCCCATACGCATCAACATCTCGTCGAAATCCACCTGGTGGGCATCGAACTCAGGTCCATCCACACAGACGAACTTGGTCTTTCCACCAACAGTCAAACGACAAGCGCCACACATACCGGTTCCATCCACCATGATGGTGTTAAGGGAAGCGACGGTAGGCAATTCATATTTCTTCGTAAGCAAAGAGACGAACTTCATCATAATAGCAGGTCCGATGGTGACACAAAGATCTACCTTCTCTCTCTTGATTACGCTCTCCACGCCTTCAGTGACAAGACCCTTCTTGCCAGCAGAACCGTCATCGGTCATGATGATCACCTCATCGGAGGCCTGTCTCATCTCATCTTCAAGAATGATCAAATCCTTGTTACGCGCAGCCAAAACAGTAACGACACGGTTGCCAGCAGCCTTCATAGCCTTTACAATCGGAAGAAGCGGAGCGACACCAACGCCACCTCCCGCACATACCACCGTACCAAAGTTCTCGATGTGAGTAGCCTTACCCAATGGTCCTACAACATCCGTGATCTCATCGCCCACATTCAAAGCGCAAAGCTTATGGGTAGAGACACCGATTTTTTGAGCGACAAGCGTAATGGTACCCTTCTCAACATCCGCATCCGCAATCGTCAACGGAATACGTTCACCCTTTTCTCCAACACGGACAATCACGAAATGTCCTGCTTTACGAGACTTGGCGATCAATGGTGCTTCCACCACCAACTTCACCACATTCTCAGAAAAGTGTTCTTTAGCAACTATCTTATTCATTTAGTAAAACATTTAGTTAATGCAAATTTACTTTATAAATTCCACAATGTAAAAAATAATGATATTGTTTTAATCATAAATTTTATTAGACAATCAGACGTATCGTAAGAGGGATTAGTCGGGAATATAACAACAAAAAGAAAGGGCTTACCAACCGGCAAGCCCTTCCCTAAAGATTAGTCGATATTATTTTTTACCGATCTTATCGCTAATGATGAACTTAAGCACCGCACGTCTGTTCAACTCACGTCCAGTTTCCGCCACATTGGAAGCGACTGGCTCATGGTATGACTTAGAAGTGGTGACGATGTTCTCACGAGGAGCACCCGCCTTGATCAACGGCGCGATCAAACTGTTCGCACGAGCGATACCCAAGTTATTATTGATAGACTCAGTACCCAAGATACAAGTATGTCCATCCACCTCCAACTTCACGTTTGGATACTTGTGCATAAACTCAGCCACTTGTTGGATACCCTCCGACAATACTTTTGACTTAAGCAACTTAGCGGATCCTAACTTAAAGTGAACTGTGTTGTTGATATCACCCAAAGCGCTGATAGCACGTCTGTAATCATCAGGATCGATCTCGATGACAGCAGCAGCGGAGCTATCCAAGACAGCGGAAGAATCCGCAGGCTCTACCAAAGCAGTCAATGGTTTAGGCTCCTCCAACAATGTAGAGTCGATTGGCTCCTCTACCTTCTTGCCGAATGGCAAAGTCACACCGATCTTGACACCAGCCGCCATGTAATTGGCTTGATCCACAGCTGTAGAGTTCAACAAACCTTGGTAACCACCCTTGAAATCGTCACGGATCACATTGCCTATAGCGTCGTGAGCCTTAGCCATATCGGTAATACCATAGTTGAAATATGCGCCGACATAACCATAAACCTTCTCGGTGAACTTAATGTTCAAACCAGCCTCCACATAAGCGGCGAATACAGGCTTGGTAGAGATACCATCCTTGAAGCGAGGGCTGTTGTCATAGAATCCATGGTGCTCCAAGTGCTCAAACGTAACATTATCAGCTGGGTAGTATCCAGTAATCTCATAAGAACCCTCCTTGATCTCAAAACGAGAGCGCAAAGGCATAATGAACTTAGGACCCAAACCTACCACGAAGCCCAACTTCTCTGTAAAGTCGGTACGGAAGTAAACGCCCAACGGAATCTCCAAAGTCAACGAGCGTTGACGCTCCTCCCAACCAACGAACTCGAAACTATTCTCATAGTTCTCGTTGTTGTACTTATCAAAGATAGTCGTGTTCTCCACACCATCCAACAAAGAGGTAGCGGTGTAGTAAGAGACATCAGCACCAGTACCAATACCCCAATGTCTATCTTTGAAGAAGTGGTGATAACGGACGCTAAATGTAGCACCCGCGGAAAGTTTTCCATCACCGAAACACTCACCCAATTCATTCTTATCAGGGAATTTTGGTTCGTGCTTCAGTGAGTGTAGGCCACCGCCTACACTCAAAGTAAGAAGCTCACTCTGTCCGAATAGGAAACTACTCAACGAGAGTCCCAACAGAATCAAACTAATTCTTTTCATATCCTTTAATTATTTATTTTCTTACGTTTATACTACAACTAACCATTATGGTCTAACCAAGATCTTGCAATTAGCGCTGAGACCATTGTCAACAGTCACTACTGCCACATAATCTCCGATTGGCAATGTAAGAACATTCAATTCATACAAACCATCGAAATCCTTATACATCACGGTACCGTCGATTGAGTAAACAACCAACTTAGCGTGACTCAATTGATCCTTAGTAAGTCCCATCACTTGAATAGTGAGCTCCTGGTTAGCGATAGCAGGAACTGGGTAAGCTGTGATAGAGAACTCAGGCAATACCAAGTCGAAGTCCTTACCGCAGACGTGGAGTGTATCTCCATACTTGGTTACGACATCCAAAGAGTATGTACCCTCGACACCAGTCAATTCATTGTAGTATTGACCAGTTGCGCCGTCGATCTTCTCATTGTTGTGGTACCATTGGTAAGCCACGAACAAGCTATCAGAGTTGTTGCATACAACCACATCGTTCCACTTACGCTTAATGACTTGGCCGCTCAAGCTTACATTGAAGTTAACCTTCACGACTTGACTAGCCATTCCCTCACCGAAGAGTTGAACGTAAGCCACATAAGAACCTGCCTTTGTTGTATCAGGGATAAAGAACTGTACAGATCCGTCAGCATCCAAAGTAGTCTGAACAGGAACGAATCCAGCAGCTGTTGTGAGCGAATCGTAGGTTAAAGCGACCTCCGAAGGAGCGCCGGTTGCGTAAATCTTAAGCATAGCGTAATCGCCGGTACAGAACCAAAGACCACCGTGAACGTTGATCTTAACGCCAGAGCCAGAGCCATTGCCGCCCTCGCCGTTGCCGCCATTGCCACCATTGCCACCGTTACCGCCATCACCAGAGCCATTACCACCGTTACCACCGTTGCCACCATCATTTCCATGGTAGCCATCCTCACCACCTGTGATAACCAAACTGTCGATTACAATCGCACGACCAGTTGCAGTCACAGTGAAGTGGTAAGTAGTATCACAACCCAATGTTCCTACGATAGTAGTGTCGTAAGAGTAAACACCAAACTCGGCATTCTCAATTGTGTATCCATAAGCTGAGTAAGACTCACCAGCCATGATCGTATCGTTAATGACGATAGTGTCTGGATGAGAGATGATCAAGCGAAGGAGTGCTACGGAATCACAACCGTTAACGCTTGTGATCGTGTCACGGTACAAACCGCTCTCGGTAAGTGTCAAGCCATTCCAATCGTAAGATTCACAAGCTTGAACCAAAGCAGTGTCGCCAGAGAATGCTGGTGTAACATGAAGTGTCACATTGTAAATGACATCACATCCGTCATTTTCATCAGCAACGCTCAAGACAGTGTCTTGTGTGATAGCGATGCCCTTGAAATCAGCAGCCAATCCCTCGCAAGTGGTCAACTCAATGTTGTAGTGGAGAGGAGCGTTGACGAAATCGAGTGTCACGATAGAGTCGCAACCGTAAGCGGAAGAGACCAAAGTATCGTTATAAACACCAGTCTCGAAGTACTCCTTGCCATTCCATACAAGAGATCCACAGTAGATACGCATAGATACCGTATCGTAAAGGACAGGAGCAATGGTCAAATCCAATGTCACGATAGAGTCGCAACCTTGAACTGTTTGAAGCGTATCGTTGTAGACACCAGACTCAGTGTAAGCCACACCATTCATGGTGAACGCATGACAAACGTTCTTAGCGACGATTGTATCGTAAGCAGGCTGAGCGATCGTCAAGTTCAACACTGAGATGGAGTCGCAACCTGCGTTAGAAGTCAACGTGTCAGAGTAAACTCCGCTCTCGGTCAAAGTCTTGCCAGCCCAAACGTAAGATACGCAAGCCAACTCATTAGCTGTATCTCTCTTTGTAGGGATCACATTCAACTTAACGTTAACCAAAGAGTCACAACCAGCGGCATTAACCAATTGGAAGGTTGAATCAGAGCTGATTACCGAAGCACCCAAAGCAACTGGCAACTGGCTCTCACAAACTGTGATTGTCGTATCAAGCTTGGTTGACTTCAAGATAGTCAAATTCAATGTGTAGACAGAATCGCAAGTACCAGCGTTAGCCTTGTTGTAGATAGCAGTGTTGTTGCTTTCTGTGTAGGTAACGCCATCACGCCAGATGTAGCTGTCGCAGATGACAACCGTATCAGTCACAAAGAATGACTTGTTCACATGGACATTCAACAATGTAGTACCTACGTGAGCGGTATCACCATCGTTCTCGAATGTCGCGCCATGCCAAGAGAATGGCATATCGTTAGAACAGATGACTGTATCACGGATGATAGAGTACTTCTCACCATCCTCACCTGTCGTGTCGCGCTCGATCTCATAAACCTTCTCACAAACGGCGCTCTCATTACCGGAAGCGTCAACGACCTTCCAAGAGATAGAGACTGAATCACCCTTGTAAGCGTTCAATGTAAAGGTTGAATCCTTCTTTACAGAGACGAATCCAGCACCGTTGATGTCCCATTGAACATCAAGGGAAGCATTGTCGCTACAGTTATCTTTCACCTTGCTAAGGATAGCCTCAGTACCAAGGGTGAAGGAGACATTACCTGTAATGGTATCGGTCACCTTATAAACGCTCACCCAAGCGGAGCAATCCTCCAAGAATTGAGGCTCCGTAGAATCGACCACAGAGACAATCTGCTTCATAACAAGGCTATCCAACTTACCGACTTGATCGGAAAGATCAACACGCCAGTAAATAGTGTCACCGTTCTCAACAGTAGCGGTTCCGTTTGGAGTTACCACTGACCAAACGAGAGAATCCATACTGTATGAGTAATCAGCTTCAGCAGTTGGATCACAGAAGTTGATTGTAGGCTTCATTTGATCCAAGTTAACCTCAGACTTACAATCCTCGCCAGCCAATACCTTTACAGTATCAGGAGCGATAAGCTCCATCTTGGTCACTGTAAGATCGACGATGACGATAGAGTCACAACCGTGAACAGTAGTGAAGGTATCCTTCACAATACCGGATTCAGTATAATACTTACCATTCAACTCATAACGTCCGCAAGCTGTCTCTGTAAGATTAACAACTGGAGACGGATTGATTGTAAGATTCAAAGTAACGACAGAGTCGCAATCGCAAGCCTTAGTCTTAAGCGTCTTTGAATATGAACCAGACGCCTTGTAAGTCTCACCCAACCACTCAACTACTGTATCGCAAGTGACGATAGTGATGGTAGTGTCGTAAACTGGGAAGGTTTGAACAGTTACATTAATGATAGAGTCGCAACCAGCTTTATTCTCGATCACGAAAGTAGTATCACCCTCGATGCTCTTTCCGTCGAATACCATCGGTTTGTTCTCACATACCTTCAAAACCGTATCAAGTGATGTTGACTTCAAGATAGTCAAATCAATGTATGCGACAGAGTCACAGTTTGAAAGATGCGAAGTGGTTCGAGCCTCATACAAACCAGACTCAGTATAGATACCGTCTGGATGCTCATCAGTTGCCAACCATTGGAACGCGTCACAAGAGGTCTCTGGTTTTACGGTTCCATAGACAGTCTTCGTAATAGTCAAGTCGAGGATCACAACTGAATCGCAACCTGCCTTATTAGGTGTTGGTTCCACATAGTAAGGAAGCGTCTCACCAGTTTCATCACCAAGAGCTACCTTAAAGGTCTTCTCGATCGACTCGGCAGAAGCGATGTGGGACTCTTTGTACCAAACACCGTTCCACAACATAGAGTCACAAGCAGAAATGGACTCTACCTTATAAGTAGGTTTGCGAAGCGTCAAATACAAAGTAACGGTAGAGTCACAACCTGCAACATTTGTCGTGAGGTATTCATCGACAGTGCTCTCGGTATAAGTCTTACCATTCCAAGTGAAACTCAATCCGCAAACATCCTCAATCACTCTTTCAGAGTTAGCTTCGTTGATTGTCAAAGCGAGTGTCACGATGCTATCACCACCGATCTTATTCTTAACCATCACCGTCGTGTCACCATAAACATTATAGGTAACATCCTCAACAGTCAAAGCGTAAGGAAGATCCGCACGACAAATCTTATCACTCAACTTAGTCGTATCAGAAGATTCCAACAATGTGATATGGACATTGACTGTCGAGTCACACATTGCCTGATTCTTAGAGATTGACAAGAAACTGTTCTGGGCAATCTCTTCAGGAGTAAGGGTAACCGCAACAACAGAACCATCCTCCTTCTTGATAGCCTCAGGAACAAATCCCTTATGGCCCTCTACACTATAACCAGCCAAAGCCGATTGAGGAAGAGAAGCATACACATCCCCTTGGGAAGCGTTATTGATAGTCAAGTGCAAATTGTAGATAATTGAATCGCACTTGCCGTCGCTGAATGGAATATGTACCGCATCTTCAGCGGAAGCAGTGTATTTCACACCATTCTTATCCCAAGTAAACTCATCACAAGCGACAACTGTCGTGTCAAAAGGTGTCACATGTCTTACACGGAAGGCAGCCCATGTGGTAGAATCACATCCAGTCACCGTAGAAGTGGTTATGAATGAGTATCTGCCGGAATCTGTGATATGGATGCCGTTCCATACGGTATCCTCGCAAACCACGAAGGTAGGAAGGTTAACCACAGCTGGCTTGTTCACCTTCACATGGAGTGTCAAAATAGAGTCACCCTTCACAACAACATCCTTACCAGGAGCCATTGTGATAGTGGTGTCGTATTCGAATTTGAGAGTCCAAACCGCATCCACGGTTGTCTTTCTCTCCTCAGTACCATAGCGGAATACATACATCGCGCAAGCGCTGTCATACTTCTCGGCGCTCTTGGTTGGGATGATATGCAAAGCAAGTTGAGCAGCGCTATCACATCCAAGTGCATTAACCGTAGGAGCGACATCGTAAACGCCAGATGCTGTATATTCCGTGCCAGTCACCGGCCAAGTGTAACGATCTTTAGCGATCACCGTGTCGTGGATATCGATACTGTTATCCACATAGATGTTCAATGCGACGATTGAGTCACAGCCCTTCAACGTAGTGGTCTTGAAGGTATCTGTAAGCACGGCAGGGATAGTTGCAGGCAACTCGAACACCTTGCCCCATTGTGGAGCGGCATACTTGCCCTCAGCATCGAATTGGCTCGTACAAAGGTGTAAATTATCAGAAGTCTTAACAGAATGGTTCACCACAACATTCAATGTAACGATTGAATCACAACCAGTCACATTTGAGGAAGTTGTGTAAGTAGCGATATTATTGGTTGCATAATACCAATTACCATGCCACTCTACAGAGTCGCAAACCTCGCCCAAATCCTCGATGGTATTCAATGTGTGGTTGATAGTCAACTTCACATCTACGACAGAGTCGCAACCAGCGACATTCTTCAAAGTAAGAACGAAAGCGGTATCCTCCGTAAATGTCTCACCTCTATAAACGTAAGAGTCGCAAGAGGTCTCATTCACGAATGTGATTGGAGATGCCTCCAAGATATCGATATGCAAATTGATGGTACTATCACAACCAACTCGGTTCTCGATAACAAACGCCGTATCACTTTGTGGTTCATAAACCACCAAGTTTTTAGCCGCATCGAATGTGTAAGGGAACTCTGATCTACAAAGTGCACGAGTGAAATCAGCGGAAGTCTCTTTCAACACATTGACATGGAATGTGATGATTGAGTCACCCATATTCTCACGAGCGTAAGTGATGACAGTATCCTTAACAAGCGACTTCTCCTCAACATCTTTCACGCCAGGGAATTTCGCCGTGTATTTGTAAGGCAACTCCTTTTGACAGATGTAGATGGTAGTGTCACCATAAGATGGTTCGTAAATAGTCAAATCCAAAACATAGATGCTATCGCACTTGCTCTCATCTGAAGTGGTCATCTCGTGCTTGTAAACACCAGATTTAGTGTAAGTCACACCAGTCTCGCTCCAAGTGTACTTGTTAGCGACAGCCACCTTAGCTGTATCGTAGAACGAAGTACCGATCTTCAAATCCAATTGTGCGATTGAGTCGCAACCATTCTTTGCTGTAAGAGTTTCGGTATAGATACCAGAAGTCTTGTAGGTAACACCATTCCACTCGAACGAGTCACATGCAGCGATCTTTTCAACTGATTCAAATACCGGCAAAATGGTCAAATCCAAAGTGATGACGCTATCACAAGCTCCATCATTCTTCATTGTTACAGTATAAACACCCGTCTTGTCATACTCCTCGCCGTTGAACTCGAATGAGCCACAAGCGGTAGTCTTGAGGGTTCTGAAATAGGTATCGTCAGCGAATACCTTCAAGAGTGCGTAACCCACCTCAGCAGTCTCACCACTCTTAGTGAAAGTATGACCATACCATGTGTATGGGAAGTCTCCCGCACAGATAGTGGTATCGCGGATCACCGCGTATGGCCCGTCTGGTCCATCATACTTATCCTTCTTCACCTCATAAGTAGCGATACAAGGTGCGCTGTTATTGCCAGCCTCATCGGTAACACCCCAAATGATCTCTCTCTTAGGATTAGTATAGACGTTCAATGCAACATTCTCGGTAATATCACCGAATGAACCCAACTCAGTACCTGCGTATGAATTCCAGTTAACTACCAAGTTCGCTGATTCAGTACAGTTATCGGTTGAAACGTTCTTGATATCCGAAGCGGAAACAGAGAACGTAACGTCACCAGAGAACTCCTTACCAGCTGGCAACTCAACCTCTTGCGACAAAGTAGCGCAATCGATGATTGGCTCGCTCTTATCGGAGATGTGAGCTGGTTGCTTCAAAGTAACCGTATCAAGCGCAACTGCGTCACCCTTTACGAAGAGGATCGCGCGCCATGTCACGGTGTCTTGATCAGCAAGCTCGGCCTTCGCGTCATCCGCATAGTCAACCCAAGCGCCACCATTTACATTATATGAATAAAGCACCTTGTCCTCATCAGGAGCACAGTAGCTGTAATCAGGCTTGTAACTCTTCAACTCGACACTCGCCTTACAGTTAGCTGCCGCATTAGCGTTGATATCCTCAACCTCATCGAAGGCCAACGAGTGGTTCAAACGAGCCTCGAAAGTAGTGGTGTCAGGACAAGCACCGCCCTCTCCCGCTACTACGAAGTAATAAGTATCGATCTCATTAGAAGATTTCTTGGCAGAGAAGGATGTTCCAGTGCCGACTTGCGCCTTGCTGCCATCCAACCAAGTTCTCTCCTTCCAAACCTCTCCTGGATCATACTCGAAGGTAAAGGTCTGATCTGGACAAGCCACTTTTACCTTATCGGCATCCAAAGAGGCCAAATCAGGATAGTAGCTGATGGAATATCCGTAAGCGACACCGTAGATACCCTCTTCGCAATTAACGGCAGGGTAACGTTGCTCCTCATTCCAATCAATATATTTCAACGTACCATTGTAGTGATTCAAAATCTGCTCAATACGTTGGGTGCTACGCGCCAAGATGACACGGCACTCACTTCCGGTAGGGAAGGTGGTCAAATCGATGGTGTACTTGTTGTCGGTGACATAAGGATCGTCGCCCTCTACCAAGTTCTTCCAGAACATCTGACCCTTCTCGCGGTATTGGTACAAATAGTAGTATGGATTGACAAAGTAGTCTGTCGCAACCGTACCATCCCTCATGATCGCATAGATGGAATAGGTTGAGGAATCAGATCCACAAATCTCCACATTTTGGTTTTCATTCACAAATGAAGGGTTATCAGAGATCGCCATGTCCGGACAGCAAGCGGTGATGGAGATATCATCAAACAACATATCGTTACCGCTACCACCATTACGGTTGTTGGTCAAAGCGATACGATAGGTAACGCCAGAGTTACCAAGGAACTTAGCGGAAAGGTTAGACCAATAGGTATCCACACCATCCACCTTATCGTAGTCGTGCTCACGGCTCAACAAATCACCTGAGTAAGCAACACCGATCAAATTCTCTTTTCCAGCCTTATCGACCTCGAAGATATCCAAACGGACGTTGGCATCGATGAAACGATCAGTTCTTTGTGAAATGTTAGAATAGTCAACTTGGTTGAAGTTTGCCACATAGCAAGAGAAGATCACCAACGAAGAGTCGCACTCCACAGAGAAATCACGTTGGTAGATACGGGTATCTTTAGAGTTCTCGCGGCAGTTCACACCCAACATACCACCCTTGAAATCGCCGGAGGTGTGGTCAGGGAAGTTACCGAAATAGTTCTCGTGTCCACTCCATGCATCGTGGGTAGAAGGACAAACAACATAGTAACCATCATTCACCTGAAAATTGTTGGCACCGCTATAGTTGTGGCCAACCACCGCATTACGGAAATCAGGCACCGCATAGGTCGCTCCATAGGTAGTAGTACCATTGGAAGATTTAATGTTTCTGGTGTTACCGCCAAATGTATATCGTGCGATAGTCGTCTCACCAGTCGATGATTGGTAGGTATAAGATCCATTACCACCATTCGCACTCTTGTCAAATGTACCGAAATCGTCGAACCAAATCACTTGGTTGCTCTTACCCGTACACTTGTAGATAGGACGTACGATGAAAGAGGTATCTTTCTTTGTCGTTACAGTTCCGATTTTATAAGAATAAGACAACTTGTACTCATAAGCGTCCTCAATCTTCTTTTTATACATGAAGTTCTCCACCTCACTGGCGTCGTAACTCCAAGAATCGGCACGCTCCAACAACTTTTCAGACAATTGGAAATCGACGATTTGAGCATGGTTGATTGCCTCCAAACCAAACTTGATTTCATTACCGAAAGGCACCTCAAACGAGTAGTGTGTAACGACACGGTCGTAACCAGAAGCGACGAAACGTACAGATGGATCAGCGAAACGAAGCACTGGTGCGTAGGCAGTACAGATAACATCGCGGCTACCACCCTTTCTCACAAGGTTCACTCTATAGTAAGGGATCTCGTCGGTAACAGGATCGATGATGTAACGAGCCTCGTTGGCATCACGACCGATGTTGCTCCATGTAGATCCATCACGGCTACTTTGCCATTGGAATTCATAAGCCAAAGATGCATACTCGGAACTTACACTCTTCACCTCCAAAACGACGCGCTCACCGATGATCAAGTTCTCGCTCTTGGAAGCGGTGATTAGAGCACAACTTTGGAACTCATAAGCACCTTGGTCGATGGTTCCGCCAGAGATACGGTCCAAACCAGCCAAGTCCTTTGGCTCATTGTTATAGGAGTTGGTTCCCTTATCTGCACACAATGAACCTGATGCCAAAGCATAGTTGTTATCTGCAACCGAAACAAAACCAGGATCAGCGTACTCCGTATAAGAGGTGATTACTTGGGAAGCGCTCAAATTATACAAAGCGGTATTGGCTGCAGTTGCCTGTGAATTACGATTCAGAGAGACAATAGAGTTGATCACACGGCTATTGGCATTGGTAGAACGAACGCCGGAAGTATGGCTAACGCTTCCTCCTCCATTCGCTCCAGTCAAAGGGTTATTGACCACCGTTGAGTTAATCAACTGACCACCAGCCAAAGCAACAATCGCATGCTTATTACTATTATTTCCATCAACCTTGTTAGCGTAGAACAAAGCATTAATCACTTTAGCATTCGAACCAACCGTCACAACATCATAGCTACGGGTAGATGAGTTTCCGGTAATCACACCGCCCACCAAAGTACCGTTCACGATAAGAACAGTACCATCGCTACTGTTACTGATGGTGGTCTTCTCATCCATCGTCACCTTTCGGTTTGCATCGATGGAAACGAACGTGTTAGAAGCTGAAGAGTAGGCGTTGCCATCCAACTTCAAGTTCTGTACATTCGCATCAGAACTAAATGAGATACGATGATAAGTAGTAGTGGTGAAAATATAACCACTAACAGTTCTACCCCTTGTAATGGTATTGCCATTACCCAAGATAGTCACATTTTTTGATACCGTGACATCATCGGAAAGGGTGAATCCGCTCACAATCGAGACGGTATCCCCATCTTGTCCAGATGCGCCAACAGCATTCGCGAACTCCGCTCTTGTGGAGACCTCAACCCTTCTTGCGAAGGTTTCCATCGTCCAACAAAGGGAGAACGCTACAATCATTAAGATTGCTTTCGACATTCGATTTTTTGCTGTCATGATTTGATTATAAATTAATAATTATTTGTTCCTAATTCAACGCTATGTATTTTGCAAGTAATTGTGCAATTTTTCCACAATCTCGACATACTCATCAAAAGAAAATCACTACCCAAACGATACAACATACTTCTGTACAAAAATACGGATGCAAAATTATAACAAATTAACCAAACAACAATTAAAATTTCAAAAAAATAACAACGCCACGACGATATTTGTAAATATATCAATGTTCAAGAGAATGAATCCAGCAAACACTGGGATTCCGGACAGGATTATCGAGGGTTTTTAAAGAATGAATATGCAAAAACAGGAATGAATATGCAAAAACGAGGAGATGGTGAAGTGCAAGCGGCCTTAGCCACGCACAAAAAAAAGCGGAGCAAAATCGCCCCGCTTTTTCGTATTGAAATTATCTATGAAAGATTATTTCTTGATGAACTTACCAGAGATAGCGTTGTTAACGATAACTACGTACTCACCAGCAGCCAAGTTAGAAACATTAACTGTTCCGTTAACTACAGCGCATGGAACTGAAGCACCGTTCAAAGAAACGATCTCAACTGACTCGATGTTCTCGATACCGCTGAATGCGATCTCGTCAACAACTGGGTTAGGATAGATAGACAATGACTTGCTATCACCGTTAACCTTAGCAACACTTGTAGAGTAGTTAGCTGCAAGAATCAAGTTATCTACGATGTAAGTGAAGGTTGGGTTAGCCTTGAAACGAACTGATACGCTCTTTGCACCTGCAGGAACTGCAACGTCCTCAGACTCTTGAGTGTATTGACCGTTGATGATAGACTTAGAGTACAATTGGTACTCAGTCTCATCGTTGTCGAACTTAACGAACATTGGGATGAACTCAGTAGCAGCGTCACCTTGCAACTCAGCAGACTTAGGATCCTCGCAGATAAGACAGCTTACGTTGATCTTACCGTCCTTGATCTCAGCTGGCAAAGCGATGTCCTCGAAAGAAACTACGATGTCTTGACCCAAGAACTCCTTAGAGAAATCAGCTGGGCTCTTTACCAACAAACCGTGGTACAACTCAGAAGAAAGGAATCCTGAACCATCTGAACCAGTCCAGTTATCAGGACCGTTTTGGTACAACATCTTGAAGTCAACAGTGTACTCCCACTCGTCGTCACCAGAGATGGTAAGACCCTTCTTGTCTTGGAAGAATCCAAGGCCAGCGAAGTGCTCTGTTCCGTCCTCACCTGCAGCGGCGACGTTGATAGTCTCTGTCCAAGTATCCTTTGCATCGAATGCGCAAGAGTAGAAAGGCTTAACCTCAGGCTCAGTGTAGTAAAGGTTCTTGATCTTTACAGCAGGAGTTCCTCCAACGTAACCATTCTCACGGATGAAAGTAATGAATACAGTTGCTACGTCAGCAGAGCTCTTTGCGAATGCGCAACCCTCATACTTAACAAATCCCTTCTCAGCCTCTGGGTTGAACTTACCGTCAACGTTAACGAAAGAGATGTTGTTCTTGTCAGTAAGTTCGATCTTTGCGTCCTCACCAGCACCCTTAGATGCGGAAATGATCAAAGATGGCTTATCCTTACCAGCGGCAGTCTTAGCCTCGAGGTTAGCAGCACCCTTTACCTCATCGTACATCATTGCCTCAGCTGGCAATTGATACTCAACAACCAAGTTCTTACCCATCAAGTTGAACTTCAAAACTGATTGGTCGATTACCAAGCTTGCATCGTAGTATTGACCCTCGTGGTTAAGAGTAGCGAAACCGTCACCCTCAGTCAACTTACCGCAAGGAATACCCTCAGGGTCTTCCCATTGCTCGTAAGAAACACCAGCTTGCAACTTACCATCCTTGATAAGATATACATCGCCAGCAAAAGCGCTCGCACAAAGCGAAGCAGATAAGAAAAGTAAACTTACTTTTTTCATACTGTAAAATTTATTAGTTAAACATTAAAAAATATTCTTTGTAAAAACGCCGTAAAGATAGACATTCACAAACAAACAGCAAAGAAAAAGTACTTTTTTTTTAAGCAAACGGGAAATAAATAGAGTGCGATTGCCTTCGGTCAATTTCAAGGGATTTTCGCAGATATAAATCTCTAATCAACATCTCTTTATATAATTAGGTAAACATCCCACCATTCGCTAACATTTATTAACACGACATATTTCCAAAATATCTAGGATTTCATATATTTGTATTACGGTTTGCAATTGATGGCAACCCATTAGAGTAATTAACTTTAAAAGGATACGAAAAATGTCTAAAGTACTTATTATCGGAGTAGGCGGTGTCGGAACCGTAGTTTGTCACAAGGTAGCGCAAAACGCGAATATCTTTACGGATATCGTGATTGCCAGCAGGACGCAATCCAAATGCGATGCGGTAGCTGCCATTTTGAAGGAACGCTACGGCGTCTCCGTGACAACCGACAAAGTGGATGCCGACTACACTGATCAGATTGTGGCTTTGTTCAAAAAACACAAGCCAGAGTTGGTAATCAACGTAGCCCTTCCTTACCAAGATCTTAACATCATGGACGCATGTTTGGAGTGCGGAGTTAACTACTTGGACACAGCGAACTATGAGCCAAAAGACGAGGCTCACTTCGAGTACAGCTGGCAATGGGCATACAAAGAGAAGTTTGAGAAGGCTGGTTTGACTGCCATTCTTGGTTGCGGATTCGATCCAGGCGTTTCCGGTGTTTACACCGCCTATGCGGCAAAGCACCACTTCAAGGAGATGCAATACCTGGACATCGTCGACTGCAATGCGGGCAACCACCACAAAGCTTTCGCCACCAACTTCAATCCAGAGATCAACATCCGCGAGATCACTCAAAAAGGACGATTCTACCAAGACGGCAAATGGGTGGAGACCGGCGCATTGGAGATCCACAAAGCGCTCACCTACCCTAACATCGGCCCTCGCGAGTCATATTTGATGTACCATGAGGAGTTGGAGTCATTGGTGAAGAACTTCCCATCCATCAAGCGCGCCCGCTTCTGGATGACATTCGGACAAGAGTACCTTACCCACTTGCGCGTGATCCAAAACATTGGCATGGCTCGTATCGACGAGGTGGAGTACAACGGTGTGAAGATCGTGCCGCTCCAATTCTTGAAAGCGGTGCTTCCTAACCCTCAAGATCTCGGAGAGAACTACGAGGGAGAGACTTCAATCGGTTGTCGCATCAAGGGTATCGGCAAGGATGGCAAGCAGCTCACCTACTACGTTTACAACAACTGCAGCCACCAAGAGGCTTTCAAGGAGACCGGCATGCAAGGCGTCAGCTACACCACAGGTGTTCCTGCCATGATCGGTGCTATGATGTTCTGTACAGGACAATGGAGACGACCAGGCGTATGGAACGTGGAAGATTTCGATCCGGATCCATTCATGGCTGAATTGAACAAGCACGGATTGCCTTGGCACGAAGTGATGAACGAAGACTTGGAAGTAGATTAATCACACTATCCTATAAACGAAAAGAGGAGACATCAACAGATGCCTCCTCTTTTCGTTTATCGCCCTCCCTTATCAATTAGAGATTATGTCCTATTATTCGACCCTTGTCCTCCCGCAGGGTGTCCTTGAGAATCGAAGCCATCCAGACGATTGGCATCCGCAATCTTCTCTTTCGCGAACTTCCGCATACCATTGAGCCACCAGATGAACACGAGTAGCATCACAACGGAAACAAACTCACCCACCACAGAAGAGATCATCAGCAAGGCATCATAGACACCATGGAATAGAATCGGAACCGCTATCATCAACACACCCCACTTATTCTTCTCTCCCTCATCAAAGCGGTATAAAGAGTAGAAATACCCCATGGCCACCGCCGTCAAGAAATGGCAAGGAACAGCCGTGACGGATCGTTGCAACGCGACACCCAACCAATCATCACTGTCGGAAACATAGAGGTAATTTTCAACACCAGCAAAGCCCAAACCCACACAAGCGGCATAGACAATGCCATCAATATGCTCATCGAAGTATTTATTTTTCCGTAACAGAAGAGAAAGCATCAAAAGTTTAGAGCACTCCTCCGGGATGGCAGCGCCCACGAAAGCACGAAACAATTGATGGAGAGGCGTAGGAGTCTCCATGAACTCATCCCCCACAAAAAGGAGGACAATGGCATCAATCACAAACGTAACCACAATGGACAAAGCACCGTAATAGAGACCACGCATCACCTCATTAAAGGGTTCTGGCTTATAGTCGCACTTGTAGACAAACCACAAAAGCAATGCGACGGGTAAGAGAGATAAGACAAACATACTGTTCTATAATTAATCCACCACAAAAATAAAATCTAAAAAATTCCCCCACAACTCTATTCCCCAATTATTAACCTTTAAGTCATAATCGCTTCGTCGAACTTACGTCTCTCAACGCTTAATAAAAAAAAAGTGGCGAGGAACATTCACCACGAATGCCCCTCGCCCAACCAACTTACTATGTAAAATTACGGATGCACGAACTATTAGTTGTATGCGCTCTCTCCGTGCTCGTACACATCCAAGCCCTCCTCCTCGATTCTTGACTCTACTCTCAAACCGTGGATCTTCTTGATTGCGAAGAACACTAAGAAACCAATACCGAATGACCAAGCGACGATGACCAACTCACCAATCAACTGAGTCAAGATGGAATAACCACACTCCTCGTAAGCGAAGACACCAGTCAAAATCGTACCAGTGAAACCTGCCATACCGTGTACTGAAACAGCACCTACAGGATCATCGACGTGAAGTTTAGTATCCAAGAAGTTTACAGAGAAACACATCACAACAGATGCGATCAAACCGATGATGGCAGCAGCGCCGATGGATACGCAGTCGCAACCTGCGGTGATACCTACCAAGCCAGCCAAGATACCGTTGCATACCATTGACAAAGATGGCTTTCCGTATGCGATCCATGTGTAAACCAAAGCTGTAAGCGCTCCGACTGCGGCCGCGATGTTAGTAGTCACGAAGATGTGTGACATAGCAGTCATGTTATCCAAGATACCACCTCCGTAAGCAGCGCTATCGACCGTTCCTGTAGCGGCTACTGTTGAACCAGGGTTGAATCCGAACCAACCCATCCAAAGGATCCAAACACCCAACGCAGCCAATGTCAAGCTGTGACCAGGAATAGCGCGAGCCTTCATATCCTTTCCATACTTTCCGACACGAGGACCTAGCACAATCGCACCTGCCAAAGCCATGAAACCACCACAAGAGTGAACAACTGCGGAACCCGCGAAATCATGGAAGCCCATCTCGCTCAACCAGCCTCCACCCCAAGACCAGTGTGCTTGGATAGGATAGATGAATGCAGAGATCACAATAGAGTAAACCAAATACATGGAGAACTTGGTACGCTCAGCCATAGCTCCCGAAACGATTGTGGCTGCAGTAGCACAGAATACTGTTTGGAAGATGAAGTAACACTCCTTTGGCAAGTTAGGACAAGGATTTTCTACGCCTGCAATACCGAAACCGTCCCATCCCATGAAAGAACCAGCGCCAAACATAACAGAGAATCCCATGATCCAATAAAGGAGGGAACCCGAAGCGAAGTCACAGAAGTTCTTCATCAAGATGTTGGCGGTATTTTTCGCACGAGTCAAACCTGCCTCTACCAAAGCAAAACCTGGTTGCATAAAGAATACCAACATAGCGGCCAACAATACCCAGATCGTATCTACCGGGTTGATAGGAGACTCCTCCTCCGCAGCCACTGCGGCATCAGCCGCTACAGCCATTGAATCTGCTGCCGGAGCAGCCACCTCTTCCGCAACAGCAGCGACCATCTTCGCCGCACTGTCTGCGACAGCGACGCTATCTTGTGCCATGGCTGAAGTCGCCATCAAAAGGCAACCCGCGAAACCGAGCCATGCAGCTGTCTTCATTATATGTCTAAAAATTGAATCCATACTATTAATGTTTGTTTATTATGTTACTATTATTGACGATCCGCTACCCTACTACTTCTCGTTCTCTGCATTGTAAAGAGCGGTATCACCCCTATCGTTTGTTCTGATTCGGATAGCGTCCTCCACGTTGATCACGAAGATTCTACCATCACCAATCTCTCCCGTATAGGCTGCATTACGAATAGCCTCCACCGTCTTTTCGACATTCTTGTCACGGACAATAATAGAGATCAATGTACGTTCGATGATACTTGTGTCATATACGACACCACGATAAATACGACCCTGGCGGGACTTTCCCACACCACGCACATCATAGTAAGAGAACCACTCGATGTCCGCTTCGTTCAACGCATCTTTCACATCGTCGAACTTGGTCTTTCTGATAATCGCTTCAACCTTTTTCATACGTTTATAAATTTGATTGTTTCACATTTCATCATTTAGAATCCGATGCCAAAGACAGCAGCTACACGCTCCGTATTAGGATTCAACACAAGTTGAGTGAAGATTGGCATCGCATAGCGATCCGTGATATGAATATCCTTTGAGGCCTTCACGGAGATGTTTACCACATTGAAGCCAGTCGAGTACATGCCCTCCCAAGGAGTGAAGCCCAAAGCGAAATCCAAATCGAGCGGCTTCAAGTGTACTGGATAACCCAATTCGATATAGGTAGAGAAGTTCTCTTTTCCTGCCTCATCCTCGTCGTTGAGGAAGTTTGTATTCCAAACTACGCTCAAAGCGAACTTTTTGCAAACCGCACTGAAATCAAATCCGACCGTTCCCTCCAAGATGTGAGACTTGTCGGCAAAATATTTAGGAGTCTCCGTATCCACATAAGGACCGAAATAATCAGTTACGCCAACAGAGAAACCTCCTACCTCGTAAAACAAGGTCCAGTCAAACTCGTTCACCACATTTTTAAAATCCGAGGATGCCCAGCAGCTCAAGGACAATCCCTTATATGAAATTCCCAAAGTAGGTTGGAAACTGATTCCTGTCACCTTGGTTCCACGCCATACATACGAACTAACCAAATCGGCGCCGACTGTAAATTCCACTTTTGACGCTGTACTGTCGACTTCTTCCTCTGCCATCACTGGACAAACCAACACCATCGCTAACAACGCTGTCAAAATTCTCTTTCCTAATCTTTCCATAACACAACTAATTTAAAATTGTACATCTACTGTCATTATGATAGCATTTCTTTGTTTTTACTATCTTTTTGACACTACAAAATTAAATAGCCGCACATTTTAACACAAATGTTTTTATGCATTTTGAAAAAGAAAATCCCGACAAATTCAAAACGATAAGGAAAGCGCCTCTTTTGTTTTCAGATTATAAGGGAATCGAGATTAAAAGTTACGATTTCAAACGTATTTGCCTCTTAAAACATACACAGCAACACAGAAACGAATAATAATACAGGACCAAGTAATACATAACAAACTGATTATCTACATATTACATATCAAACACACACTTTACACCCCCAAAAACGCAATGACATATTTCAACATATAATCAAACAGACAACCAACTATAAAAAAAACGCCCCAACTATGACAGTTGGAGCGCCCTATGAAATAACATTTTATCACTTCGAGATAAACCGCAACGACCAAATTTCTTCGCCTCGGCGGATTAGCAACAAGTAATTGTCAGAAGGCCACTCAACAGGAAGTACGATATGGTTGTCTCCCTTTGCGACCATTGTTTCAAACTGTGCGACACGCACACCTCTCATACTCAAGATCTCTAACGAGATATGTCCGCCCTCCTCGGTTCGGAACCGCAAAGAGAGCTCATTCTCTACCGGGTTATCCACAGCAACCACGTCCATAACTTTGCGAGCCGCCTTCCCCAACGAGGTGACATCACCGTCCATCCCCATCAAATAGCAGCAGGCATTACGGATCACAGAAAGACCATTCTCCGTAAGCTGGCCATAAGAGCTACTGTTCACACCAATCTGGATATAATTTTCGCTCAACAAAGTACCTGCAATGACTGAACCTTTCGCCACCTCTAAAATAGAGATTGAACCATCCCCTTTGATCGAAGCAAGCGGAACGATGTCGCCACTGGCATCCTTGAAGGATTGCGGATTCATATAGGTGAGCGCCTTGGTGTCAACCGCATGGAACATCTCCACCTCGTTGCCATCGGAGAAAACCACATCCTTAAAGATCGGATGATTCAACTGAGAAGGTTCCACCACGACCGCCGTCGCCGTCGTATTGTCGCCATAGCCAGTCGCCGCCCAATCCCAAGCGCCATTAGCAGACTTATAACCATGCACCTTCATACTCAACATAGGCTTAGGCAACCCCTTCAATTCGGCCATTACAGGAGAAGTGGAAGGTGTGGTCTCACTGATCACCACCATATCGAAGAGGGAATAATCATTTCCAAAGGACGAGGCGGCGATCTCCCGCACATAGAATCGTCCATCCTCCCGCAACATCTTTATGATACGATCACGATCCATGGCATAATTGGCACCATCAGGATCGGTGACATAGGCGACGCGTTTCAAGGAAGGATCCACCTTGTCGATGGTCACCGTCTGGACAATTTCATTCTCGCCACCCACCGTCTTCACCTGAATAGCCACAGGAGAGAGGACCTCACCAGAAAGCGTAACGCTATTCTCGCCCCTTTGCACCTGTAAAGAGGCAGGCAGATCAAAGAACACAACATCAGTGGCGGCTCCACCAAAAGTGAAGGTGATCGGAGAAAAGGACTCACCCGGCATCAACTCTTGATGCAAGTTCCCTTCAAAAGACAAGAGTGCTTTCGTAGGAACGAAAGGTTCAGTAGGATGGCCGGGCGTATAGATGTCTGGCTGCTCCACCCCGTCCAATCCATCACCGATATAGAATCCCAAATGAGGCGGTTGGTTATAGGAGGTGTTCTGCCATGCGACACCACAACGATAGACTGGGTCATGCATCGGCGTAAAGAGACGGTACTTCGACTCGATGGTTGTCGTATAGAGATAGATCTTATCCCCATCCTGCAAGATGACCTCTTCTCGCCAATCACCCAATATATCCGCGGAGAGACAAGGTGTCGCCTTCGTACCATTGCAAGAATTGCCCTGGAATTGGATCAACTGGCTCACGCCATTGCCATTCCATTTGGTGCAGGTGTTTCCATCCAACAGTTCATCCTGCAAATCGCCATCCCAGTAGATTCTGAAATTAACGCTTGGTTTGTTATCCGAGATCTTATTTCCCTTGCAGTCGAACACGCCCGGAGCGGAACTCCACATCTCGAAACCTCTATGTCTCGCATCAATATCGGCAGCCAATCCACGGCCATTATCCTTATCCATATCCATTCCGAAGAGAATCTTGCCGCTCTTCAGATCCCTCAACTCATAGCCATAAGGGAGCTCCTTTTCCTCATGAACAAACCAGCCCTCCAATCCCGGATTATCGGGATTCAAATCAGACACATGCATAGCGTCACCATGCCCCAACCCGGTGCGGTACATCAGTCGACCATCATGGTCTATCAAGGCAGAGCCGTAGATGATCTCATCAAAACCATCCCCATCAACATCAGCCACTGAGAGATTATGGAAACCCTCTCCGTATGCGCCCTTCCCAGACGTAGGAGAATCATGGAACCAACGTTCCACCAACTTACCGTTCTTAAAATCGTAAGCGGTCAACGTGGATCGGGTATAATAGCCGCGACACATCACCACACTGGGGTGTTCACCGTCAAGGAAGGCAGTGCAAGCCAAGAAACGGTCAACACGGTTTCCATATTTGTCGCCCCAAGAGGAAACTGTCCCACGAGCGGGTTTATATGCGACGGTATTGATCTCCTCACCGGTCGCACCCTTGAATATGGTAAGATATTCCGGACCACTCAAAATATAGCCATCGCTATTCCTGTAATCGGCATTGGGATTATCGCTCCCCATAATCACAGATTTGCCCTTACCATCCTTGGTGCCCGGTGCAGTCTTGCAAACTATTTCACACTTTCCGTCACCATCGTAGTCATAGACTTGATATTGGGTATAATGCGCACCTGCGCGGATATTGATTCCCAAATCAATTCGCCACAAGAATGTACCGTCCAAACGATAGCAATCGATATAAACTTTATCGGTCACACCCGACTTTGAATTATCCTGCGAATTATTAGGGTCCCACTTCACGAACAGTTCATACTGTCCATCTCCATCCACATCACCCACACTCATATCGTTGGGCGAGTAGATCGAACCCGGTCTTCGCAACGTAAGGGTTTTGCACTGACTCTGCCATGGCGTCACAGCAGACGAAGCATCCAAGACGACACCGTCTCTCACACACTTTACCACATAAGAGGATGCGGATTGTCCCATAGGATCCAAGTAGTTGGTTTTCGTAGAGATGGGTGCCTCATTCACTTTTACCCCATCACGGTAAAGATCAAAGGCGACATCGGAATGGTCTGTACCCAAGAATCGCCAACTGACAAAGACACCGTTATTCACCTTAACGGCCACCAAACCACGATCCAAATACTCCATTTGACGAGCGGCATTCAGCGTTGAAACAAAACCTATCGTCATCAGGAAGAATAAAAAGAGTCTTTTCAAGATTTTCATATATGCTTTCATACTATTAGATTTCTACATTAGCAAATTAACAAAAAACCAAGAAATTTTCCATTGACTTTTAATTCAATGACTTGCACTTTCGTCGCAAACGCATGAAAAAAAAACCGCCGCAGCTAAGCCACGACGGAAATGCACACATTAACACATAAAATCTAATATTTCAAACTATTATAGAGACAAACCTCTTTCCCGCTTGCGGTAAAAGAGCGTAAGAACAGTCATCAAAACGGAGAGTAACCAGATGTAGAGGAAAGAGGCCCACATCGAATAGTGGTCGCCAATAAATCCAATCACAAATGGGCCAAATAGGAATCCTGTACCACTAATGGTGTTTACCATCGCGATACCCATAGCGGGTGTCACATCCTCTTGTCTGCCCGCAAGGCTATAAATAACGGGCACCAAACAAGAGATTCCCAAACCAGCTACAAAGAGACCGGTCAACGCAAAGTAGCAAGAGTCATCAAAAAGGATGATGAGGATACCTAAAAACGCCAACTTACAACAACCCAACAAGATGGTGGAGCCACTGTATTTCGCACGGATACGATCACAGAAGAACCTACCCAAAGACATAAACGCTGAATAGATAACCAAGCCTAACGGAGCAAGATAATCTGGAAGCTTCACGACCGACTCCATATACATCGTACTCCAGTCGGAGATACTGCCCTCCACGACTCTACCACACAAGGCAACAAAGGCCAAAGTCAACAGAATTCCTTTCGGGAACATAATCTTCTGACCTGACGCAATCGGCTTTTTCGTGATAGTCTCCTTCAAATAGAAACGTCGAATAATCGAAAAGAGTAGCAAAGAGAAGATTGAGACCGACAAGAAATGGTAAGTGACGGGAATGGCGAAATGCATGAAGAGCAGACTCAAAGAGGCTCCTGTACAGACGCCCACATAATAGAAAGCATGAAAGAGGGAGATGATAGGCCGCTTATAGGCATTCTCTACTATGATCGAATTACCATTAATGGAGACGTCCAGAAGGGTAACAAAAATACCATAGAAAGCACTGACCAAGTAGAGAGAAACCAAGTTGGGCATTACCGTCAGAACTGGCAAAAGTGTCATAAAAGCGAAGCCGGCCACAGTCAATTTCTTACTACCGAAGCGACCGACCAAGTGAACACAAAGTGGCATAGTAAGCAGTGAGCCGATAGACATACTCAACAAAACCATGCTCAACTGCGACATATCCATGTCATACATCTCTTTGATGGCAGGAAATCGGGAGAGTAATGCCGAAAATATAAATCCACTAAGGAAATACTGCACAAGGAGAGCAATACGAGCTCTGCGCCTTGTAAGTGCGAACCAATTGGAAACCATAAATTATCATTGTCAGAAAACAGTCGCGAAAATAGGAAGATTCTCATAAATAACAAACGCCCGTGACCATAAAAATCACGGGCGTCATATAATATAACTTACAAAGCGGTTTAGCGACAGAAGTGTTTCGTTACGCACCAAGTGTAACCCAACATCACCTCGTGACCTCCTCCATTCTTACGTTGGAAATCGGTCAATCCGAGACGGTATCCGTAACCCAAGTGGAATCCCTTGTATCTTGCGCCTCCCAAGATGAAGAGACACAAAGGAGATGGGTTGTGTTCGTTCTTATCCAATGTGTGGCGGTATGATCCTTGCAACCAGTAAGAGAAGTCCTTATTGTCTGGCAAGGTCTGCATAAACTTCAAGTTGATATCCAACTGTCTGTTCTTCTGGTTGTCGGCCTTGAACATCACAGCTGGCTCGATGGTGATGTTGTTCACCAAGTCGAAGTCATAGCCCGCGAATCCGAAGAAGGAGAGCGGACGCTTTGGCTCGTCAAGTCCCAACTCGATCATCTCGGAAGGGATGATATCCTTTGCGGAGAATCCGGCGAAGAAATTATCCCACAAGAAGTAAACTCCGGCATTGGCATTCAAGTACATACCCTTGTTGGTACCTCCGTTTCCGAAGACACCATCCTCGGAGGCATATTTGTCGAACAACTTCTTGTCGAAGTTATAGTGGTTCAACATCAATGACAAACCGAACGACAACTGACGGTCGATGGATTGCGACTTCATCATATAGTGGTTGTTCTCCGACAATGGAATATGGTAGGCGAACGTCACCTCACCTCCCTGACGGTAGGACGATCCGTTCTTATCATTATAGGCGTAAACACCGACACCCACGTTCTTCAAAATACGGGTACGGTAACTCAAGGTCTGTGTCATCGGATGGCCCTCAACACCGGCAAAGTCGAATCGACCTGTGAGCATCAAGTTGTGACAACGCTCCGCTCCTGCCACGGCAGGGTTCACCAAATAGTAGTTGAAGTGGTATTGGTTAACCACAATATCCTCAGCGGCAAATCCACTCACAAATGGGAGGGAAGAGAAGGCTGCCAACAACAAATATCTAAACTTTCTTCTCATATCATCTTCAATTTTATCCTAAAGATATAAATCTTCAGTTAAATAATCAACATATAGATTAATAATCTTCAAGGAATCTTGCGCCACCACCCTTAGTTGTCTTAGGGATACGCCAAGAAAGCAACAACTCACTGGCATTCGAAGAAACGCTTCTTGCGACATCACCCAAACCGAGGTCGAATGAATAGCCAAGACGGAACTTCTTATACTCGAAACCAACTGAGAATTGAAGCACATTTGAAGAGAACAAATCAACACCGGTCAAGTCAGGACGGTAAGTGACACCGAACCACAAGAAACGGTTATAGAATAGCAAGAAGTTCAACTCCATACGTTGCATTTGGTTACGGTGAACGTAAACCAAAGCAGGAGCCAAATCGATCTTCTCAGATGGAGAGAGAAGTGCTCTTACATATACATTGAACTGACGTCCTGGCCTTGAAGTAGTCACCTTATCCTCATTGTAGAGCAAGTGGTTGACAGAGGCACCGACCAACAATTTAGGCATAGCCAACTCAACACCGAAGTCCATATCAGGATTAACCTTAGACAATTTCTCACCGAAGTTCAAAGACTCATTCTCCAACTCCTGAGGATCCAACCAAATATTCTTTTGTGGATCGAAATAGTGATAAAGAATACCTGCCGACAAACCGAACGACATCAACATACTCTCATTCAAGTTCACATGGTAAGCATAAGCTGCCTTAATGTTCATGGTACGGTTCGCATAACCCAAATCATCATAAGTCACAGACATACCAATACCGGAACGAGCGGACTCGAAATAGTTACTGAAGTTCAATACACCCGTCTTAGGTCCGTTAGAGACACCGATCCATTGCCAACGTCCAATGAGGAACAAATCGACGTCATCGGTATTACCAGTGGCGGAAGGGTTCATATTCAACCTTGAGAAAAATTGTTGGGACAACATCAAGTCACGTTGCGCATAAGCGCTAACGCCCAACAAAGACATCACTAATATTACTAAATACTTTTTCATCTTCTAACCTCCACTGAATTATTCATTTAAGATCTTGATATCAACACGACGGTTTTGCTCGTGCTGTGCCTCTGTTTGTGCGTTCTTGATAATGGTCTCGTGGAAACCGCGACCCTCAGCCACCAACTCGTTAGGACTCATACCTCTTTCGATCAACAATTGGCGAACGTAATTTGCACGGACATCAGACAACTTCATGTTATACTTATCAGATCCACGCTCATCGGTATGTCCTGTAATCTCAAAGGTAACACCAGGGAACTCCTTCATGGCGCTAACCAACTCATCCAACTGAACGAAGTACTCAGGTTTCATATCACCCTTGTCGAAGTCGAAGAAGAAGAGCACCCAGTTGAAGCCCTTAGGCTCTGTCATCGTAATTTCTGGTTGCAAATCGAAGTCTGGCTCCGCACGGAAAGGCATTGGAACATAGATATCGTCCTTACCTTTACCTCCTTGACGGTTAGACATAAACATCGCCAATTTAGGAGTACCAATGAAGTTGTACTCATTTGCGCGGGTATTATAGGTCGAATCCAAATTAACAGCCTCGGTCCAAATATCACGCTTAACCTTCACCATCTCGTTGGTAGCAGTATCAAGCACCTCAAACTCATGGTCCTTCTCATAACGGGAGAAGTAGATATCCATTCCACCAAATCCGCCTGGACGATCAGACATAAAATACATCAAAGAGTCACCGACAACAAACGGATAATCATCACGTCCCTTACTATTCATGACGATTACACTGTCGGATGCATTCTTAGGCATTTGCCAATCATAACCAAGCTCCTCTTTGTTTTTTGCTCTATCGATATACCAAATATCACGGCCGCCGTGACCATGATCCTTGAAATCAGCAGAGAAATAAATACGTGTACCATTGTTAGCCAAAGTAGGGTTGTAGAAACCAGTCACACGGTCGTAACGATATGTCCAGCCAGCGATAACGGTGGAAGAACCGCGAACCTTCTTTCTCAACTTGTCAAGACCTTCGATCTTCATCAACTTAGGTTCACTGAAGGAACCTCCTTGCAAAGTCGCCTCGTACAAATCGGCATTTCCAATCTCATCTATGTGTGAAAAGTAAATTGTACGCTTTCTTGGATCATAAGCGAAAGTACCCACGATACCCAAACCGGTAAGTTCAGGACACTTTTCAATATTCTCCAAATCATACATGTTACCTATCGTCGCAGTATAGGCAGTATCACCTCTGAAAAACGCAACCTTACCCTCCTTATAGAAGGACATAGGACGTTCTTGCTGAGAGGAACTTGCGGCGGAAGATAAAATCTCATATCCCTCCGTGTATTCTTCATGAATACCTGCGAAAGAGGTCAGTCCACAAAAGGACAACGTCGCGAGAGCTAAAGTCCTTTTCATATCAGTACACATAAATTATAATTTTTTATTTTTATTATTTATTCAAAACAACTTCGACAGTACCCTTCTCTACCTTGCCATTCTTCATGACAACTTGATAGAAGAATACGCCTGGATCAACAAATGATGGAGAATTACCACGACGGCCATCCCAACCATTCTCTCCCTCAAATACCTTTTGTCCATAACGGTCGAACACCACTACATTGAAACCGTTCATGAACTTATCGTTCAAATCATCAGCCACATATGGAGTGAATGCAGTAGGCAACTTCACATCCAAAGTGATAGAAGATGTTGCGGAAGGACAAACGCCATCAGAAGCGCGAACCACATACTCAGAGGTTGACTCTGGTAAATAGTTGGTCTGATTTGTGGCGGTTACCGCAAACGACACACCATCACAGAACCACTCATAAGAAGTAGGTGAACCCTTGATAGGATCAGCGTAAAGGACGATATCACCACCAATAATCACATTCTCCTTATTAGCATACAACTGAATCTCAGGACTTTCATGAACGAATACTGATCCCTCTGATTCTGAAGTGGAAGGACAAATTTCGTCGATCGCCACAACTGTGTAGTTCAAATATCCAGCCTCCTTCGCGATATCGCCAATCTTCAAATCCTCACCAGTAGGGAGAATACGTTGAACAGTCTCACTGGTCTTACCATACACTAGATAATATGAAGGATAACCTGAAATCGGTGACAAAGATAGTTTAATTGAGTCACCCACACAAACTTCTTTCATATCTTGTGGAATATCCAATGTAAATTCCACTGGAACATGAACCCTGATAGAGGTTGATGAGGTAATTGCGTTTGACTTGTTAAAACTACATACACCATCGTAAACCTTTACATAATAACTGTTGCGATCAACAGTTGGTTCAGTTTCCCAGAATGCGCTTGGCTTTCTATTGTTAAATCCAGACAACATCTCATCAGTGTCCGCATCGTACAATTCGTAACGGATAGGTGATCCGGATACAACGTTCACGTGCAAACTTACTTGACCATCTGTAGGATAACAATAAGTATAAGTGCTTGGCGTGAACTCCAATCGAAGCGAATCGACCACCATCACACTTCTCTTCTCGGAAGTGACAGCTGGACAAATCTCATCGTCAGCCACTACATAGAAGAGATGTTCGCCAACAGACAAATCAGATGAACCATAAATCTTCTGAACATCCTTTGCCGTAGTGATAGCGGAACCATTGTCGTACCAAGTGATTTTCTTAATGAATGACTCTGCCTCAGAAGGATTGATATCAACAACCTTCACCTCTACCAAAGAGTTGACACACGCTGAATCTCTATCTGTCGTCAAAGCGAGCGTGAATGGATTTTGAACTGATACGGAAACCTTGTCAGACTCAATTGGTCCACAGACTCCACTATCATCGATCTCGACGAAAAGTTCAAACTTCTCGCCTGACTTCATATCCTCTGGGAAGTAGCTTGAAAGCAACTTAGCCTTATACAAATCAACATCCTCATCGATTGAGTACTCCTTGCCTCTGAAGATATACTTGTAAGTGTAGGTATGAACATACGCGTCTTTAGGATCGATTGTCAACTCAGAAGTGATAGAACCCTCCGTAGAACAGATGAACTTATAGTTAACATCCAACTTAGGCGTAAAGTTCTTATTCACCATAAGCGTATCCATAAACTCAGATCCACCATCTGCCTTATTGTAACAAACATTGTCGTAAGCGGTCACCTTGAAGCTCATCGCATCGGAAACCTCCAACCATCCGGCTGTATTCAGATTCAAAGAATTCTCGGAAGTCGATGTTGTCTTCTCCGAAGGAGCGATTCTCTCCCAAACATACTCTTTGATATGATTGATAGCGGAAGATGGCTCTGTTTGGGCTGTCAATGTTACAGCCTTATCATCTGCTGGCAAACAGATCTTATCGGAAGGATAAGAGAGAGACAACTCGAATCTTGTATTGAATTCAACCTTTGTAGAAGAGTTTGATCTAACCGTATCACGCTCACAAGCGGCATCGAACGCAGCGACAGAGAAGTTTGCGGTGTAGCCAGCCTCAAACACATCCTTATAGGTATTCTTGTCCAAAACAATGCTATCAGCCTCGGTAGTCGCAAAAATCTTGCCATTATCGTACCAATAGAACTCTGAAATGTTGTTACGAGCGTCAGCAGGCGTAACGACAGCCTTCAAAGTGAATTTCGCATCATCCAAAGACTCGACACAGTAAGCAGTCGGAATATCATTCAAATCCACATTGAATCCACCGACACGGATCTCAACATTAACCGTGTCACTGATATTTGGATCGGTACCAGGAGCGCAAATGTCGTCATAAGAAGAGACATACAACTTCACATCCTTTCCTTTGTATTTCTTCAAATCACTGTAAGTAAACTCAATGTGATTTTCAGCAGTGTTATAAACATTCCAAACAGACTCGTCGCTGCTCTTGATATGCCAGATGTAATTGTGGACTTGGACAAGCGCCTCTGCCGGCGTAATGTCCACACTCACCTTCAACAACACCTCATGAGCGTTGATATCTCCCTCGCTAGGAACGCAGACTGACTTGCCATCATAGTTGACAGTCATCTCGTAAGGAACGTTAAAGTCGAAGTGAACGTCGTCCTTTGACTTGGCTGGATCACAAATGCTATCGTAAGCCACCACATAAATATCCGCAGAAACACCTGCTGCCACCAATTTAGGGAAGTTCTCTGAACTAAGAACCAAAACAGAATCGGAAGCATTTCCATTCTTAATGACGATGTCTTCGCCAGCAACAACGGCGTGCCACTCATATCGCTTAATCTGCAAAGCGGAAGAAGCTGGAGTGATGACCGCACGAACTTTCGCGCTGTCATTATCAGCACAAGTAGTGAACTTATTAGCGGAAAGTGTTACATCGTACTTAACGCTGACAGCTACTTGAATAGAATCAGCCACATCCTCGCAAATCTTATCACTCAAGACTAATTTGTAGTATTCATTGCTACTCTCTGTAACCTCAAACGCATAAGTCAATCCGCCCTCATGTACCAAGGTATTGCCCTTATACCACTTATAAGACTTAATCAAATTGTCAGCATTAGGATCAGACAACTTCGCCTCGATTGTCAACTTCTCTCCCTTCACCAAACACTCGGCACCATCCATACCTGGATCCTCCAATTTGAATGTGTATCCGTTAAGGTTCACCTCGGTAGGTTCCGAAATGCTATTAGCCTTACAATACTCATCGTATGCGGACAAAGTGAAATACTTCGTCGTTCCTGCAGTAAAGAACTCAGGATATTTTGCCTTATCAACGGTCACCTCATATACAGAGTCCGACAAATTGGTAGGTATATCAAACAAATCGATGGTTCCGTCACGAAGCACAAACTTGTCGATATTGGTAAGCGCAGTCTTAGGGGAAATGCCCGCCTTCAACGTAATGACATCCTCAGAATTCAAGCAGACATTTGGATTTTTTGCCTCCAAAGACAATTTGAATTGTCCCTCACGGATATCGATATCCGCCCCCGAATTAGCATCATCATTTTCTATATTACCGCAATCCACAGTTTCAGTCGAAATAAGATCGACACGGACCGATTTACCAGTACGGCCATGCAGATCCTTATATCTTAAGAACAAACGCTCTGTCACAGAAGTGGTGTCGATCACATCACCATCACCGAAATCCATACGCCAATGGTAAACAGTGATGATTTTCTTCGCCTCGGCAGGCTCAACAGCAGCCTCCAACTGAAGCAAAATGGCATCATCAGCCTGACCAGGTGTCACACAGACAGGATTTGAACTTGGAACCACCTTCAACTTGTAAGAAACGTTGTTCACCTTGAACGGAATCTCCAATGGCTCAGCAGGCGCACAGTATTGATCTCCATCGTTGACAACACTGATCTTCAAAGTACCTGTAATGGTAGCGACCTTATCCAAGCCATCTGGATAGAATACTCTTGTCACCTCATCGACAATCACCTCACGGCCTGGCATACCCCAATCCCAACGCAATGTTGCGCTTGGTACATCGTTGCTGATTTTCACCATAACAGAATCACAGCCAATTGCCGACTCCTTATCAAAACCTAAATCAACAACATGCTTAGCCTTGAGGTTAAATGTTTGCTTATGTTCACATCCACCCTCATCCAAAGCGACAAAGAAGATGTTCGCCATACCAGCGGAATCTGTTTGGAATGTCTTGTTCCACTTGCGGTCGTAAACGGTAACATTGAAATCTTGGTCGATCACAAAGTGGATATCATCGGAAGAGACGCCTGTCACCTCCATGGTATCAACCAAAACATCGCCATTATCATTTCTCCACAACATTTTCCATGTGTGGTCTGGGTTGGTCAAATTACGGCATCCTGATACAGTAACAGTATCACCTGCCACGAAACAAACCTTCTCATCCTTATGATCCTCACACATAGGACCACCAAATGTATTTCTTACATCGATGTTAGAACGAGCCACAAGGAACTCGTTACATACATCCTCCGCATTTTCAGAGACATCGCGAAGTTCCTCAACGGTAGAACCGATGATCACACGATATGGAACATCACCCAAATACTTCTTCTCTGTCACGGAAATAGTAGTGTTGGTCTCCTTATAGGTATCAGCATCACTATAATCCTTCATGTCCTCCCAAGTGTTGCTCTCCTTATCGAAATATTGGAACAAGTAAACTGGGTCTGGAATGTAATCTCCTTTCTGTTTAGCCACCAACTCAACATCACGGCCATCACACACAGTCAAAGAACCAGTGATCAACTCGCCGTCGATATTAGCGGACAACTCAGCCTTTGGCAAACATACGGAGAAGGAGATATCATCGATCACCATATCGTTACCATCACCTGGCTCACCATTATTGTAAAGTACAACCCACAATGACTTCACCTTTTTGCCGGCACCCAACTCAACATACTTGTCAACCTTTGTCCATTGAGCGCTGCTACCAGAAGGCAAATCACCTGAATTAATGTCATTGTTCAAAATATGGGAAGCTTCAACTGCGCCCATTCTCTTATACTCAGCAGGCAACACCTCAGCGATGTCCTCCAACAAGAGCACGGAGATGTTCACAGGGTTCAAACCATCTTGCTTCGCCACATTACGCACATTCATACTGAAAGCGAAACGGTCAGCCGCACAACCCAACACAACACGTTGCGCATAGATGGCGGACTTAGAAATATTGGTCTGTCCGGAGTTTACCATCAACATGGCTCCATTGACATTTCCTGTCGCATCAGTGATGTCGGAATAATCTTTGTGTTGGTGGCGGTCCACTGAGTCTGGATTTGCCACAATCGCATAGTAACCATCCTGCAAACGGAAAGCCGCATCGTCGATATCCGAACCGGCACCCCATCCGAAGTAATTAGGCAACATAGGGTTGGCCTGCAAGAACAAGTGACCATCCGTACCCACGAATTGGTTGGAAGAACCTCCTGGCAGACGGACGAACTCGGAAGCGGACACCACATGGCCATTCGGATCTGGCGTCACAAATTTTTGGATATGGTAGGATGTTTGACCCTCTGTGGTCTTCACCAAAGAGTATCCCTTATCCTCTCTTGCGGTATAATATCCTTCTCCCGTAATATTTTTCTTGGAATTAGCGTCTGTGCCGAAAGGAACGTAAGGGTAATGGATCTTATCGATATAATCTGTACCAAGATCGCCAGAATAGTTTCCAGCAAATCCCTTAGAATCGCTCGATGATTTGGCCTCTACTCCTCCTGGCAAGATCACCTCACCATCGTAGATTTGGTCGCCAGACACATACGTATTTTCATTTACGAAGAAACCGAAAGTTTCATAGAAGAGCACACGTGTCTGCAAACCTTCACATCGGTCACTCTCCGCACAGTTCGGAACCTCGTAGAAGAATGGCGCCGTATAAGAACTATTGTATTTAGCACGATAATAGGTATCCTCGGTAGGCAATACTGGCAAACGGAACTTATTCTGTCCCTCAATAACAGTCCAAGTCTCACCATCCTCAGAAGACTCCCACTCGAAAGCTGGATTCTTCGCATCTGCCAACATCACATCTCCAATCGCATACAAATAATTGGAATCCTGAAGACAAGTAGTGATAGGATACAAAGGAGAAACGAAGAAACCACAACCATTCATCTTCAAAGAAACGGAACCCGCATAGAGGTCATCCACATACAAATCATAATTGGTAGTGACAGGCTTGAATGTGAGGGTAGGCTCAGTCGTAGTCGCAACCACCTTGCCAGTGGTCAACTTCCACTCATATTTCGCACCCTCCTTATAGGAAGAGGTCAATGTCACCTCCTCGCCAGGGCAAAGCTCTGTAGCGCTGGCCGTAACACTCTCACCGCAAGCGGCCAAAGAGAGATTGACGGTAACATCCGAGCAAGAGACCAATCCAGTGGATGTTGTGTACTTCAACACCATGGTGGTCACCTCATTCACCTCATAATCAAAATCATCCAAATCATCATAGGCATCCAACCAAGTAGTATCGTTCGCAGCAGAGAGGACACCCCATCTTTTCGAAGCGTCCGCAGCACTCTCGGAAACACCGAAATTGACAGTACCACCTTTACATGCAGTCATAGGGGTAGCGATAGCCACGCCACCACAAGGGCCCTTCTCTATATTTACCGCATTCGCGTCAGCATCATAACTAAAACAAAGTTTTCCCGTGTAACCGGTTTCCACCTGAACTTTCAACTGGTTCGGATTTCCCTCGTCCTCCAAACTTGGCCATCCAGAAATACCATCAGGCTTAATCAACGCGTCGAGCTTACTCTCCATCTCGATCACGATCTCACCCCTGTAATTACTTAATTCATATTGAAGGTATTTACCTATACGTTGAGGTGCGTCACAAGATCCTCCCCACGTGTTGAAGGAGACATGTTTCACAAATCCGGCATAGGATGACAAGGAGCCTACAGTCAGGGATGTCGTCAATAAAAGCACCCTGAACAATCGGTTAAACAATGATGTTGTTTTCATGTTTTTCATGTATTTCGAACGATCTATCTTCTCTTATTCTAAAAATTTACAGTATCAGACCAATGTTTATGGGCTTTCTTTGGTCCACACATTGACGGGCGAATATACAAAAAATTTGGACACCAAGCCTTAAAAGGCGACAAAAAAACAAAAAATGTTAAATATTTTCGCCAAAAAACGGACAATACATCTACAAAAGCGAATAAAATCCATATTTATCAAAAAGGAATCCAAGAATGAAATCAAAAAAGGCAAGTCTATAAATTAAGCCAACAGGTTATCAATATAAATCATCTTTATTTCAGAAGAGTCAACTGCAAACTATAACGACTGCATAGTGTAGAGTTTCTTATAAAGGCCATCTTTTTCGATCAATTCCGCATGCGAGCCACGCTCCACAATCTCGCCATCCTTCATGACACAGATTTCATCCGCGTCCTTCACGGTTGACAAACGGTGTGCAATCACAATCGTAGTACGCGTCCTCATCAAACGCTCCAACGCCTCCTGCACCAAGGACTCCGACTCCGTATCAAGAGCAGAGGTGGCTTCGTCCAAAATCAATATGGACGGGTTCTTCAATATGGCACGGGCTATGCTAATACGCTGACGTTGACCTCCAGACAAACGGCCTCCCTTATCACCGATGTTGGTTTGGTAACCATTCTCCGTAGCCATGATGAAATCGTGGGCATTGGCAATTTTAGCCGCTTCGATGACCTGCTCCTCCGTCGCGTCCTCCACGCCAAAAGTGATGTTGTTGAATATCGTATCGTTAAAGAGGATCGCCTCCTGATTGACATTACCCATCAGAGAGCGAAGGTCATAAGTAGTCATCTCCTTCACATTGACACCATCAATCGTGATCTCTCCCCTATTCACATCATAAAAACGTGGCAACAAATCAACCATGGTGGATTTTCCAGAACCTGATTGACCCACCAAAGCCACTGTCTTTCCTGCCTTCACCGTAAGGTTAATATTCTTCAGCACCCACTCCTCGTCGTACTTAAACCAGACATCCTTATAGACTATCTCCTTCTCGAAAGGCTTAACCGGTGTGGGATTATCCACCACTTTCAAAGGATTGTTAGCCGCTAAAATCACGTCGATTCGTTCCAACGAAGCAGTACCCTTCTCGATGCTATACATCGCTTTGGAAAGGTCTTTCGCAGGATTGATGATGCTATAAAAAACAACCAAGTAGTAGATGAATTCGGCAGCCGTCAGGGAGCTGTTATCATTGAGAATCAATGTTCCACCAAAATAGAGGACAATCGCAATGGCGGTTGTGCCTAAAAATTCACTCATCGGATGAGCCAACATGTAGCGACGATTCACCTTGTTAACCGTAGAACGCTGACGTTCATTCATGTTTCGGAAATTACGGATCACAGCTTTCTCGGCATTGAAAGCCTTCACGACACGCAAGCCACTAAGCGTCTCTTCGATTTGGGAGAGCAATTGTCCCAATTGGGTTTGCCCCTCCTTAGACTTCTTCTTCAAGGAGCGCCCTACTCTACCCATAATGAATCCAGCGACTGGCAAAACTATCAAAACGAAAAGGGTGAGTTTCCAACTGAGGATAAACATGATGGAAAGGTAGACGATAATCATAATCGGATTCTTGGAGAGCAACTCGATGGAACTCATAATAGAGGCCTCCACCTCACCAACATCACTCATCATACGCGACATGATATCGCCCTTTTTCTGCTTCTGGAAAAATCCAATATGCAGATCCACAATCTTGTCATACAAGAGGTTACGGATATCACGGATCAATCCTGTACGCATTGGAATGATGAAATAGCTCGCCATATAGGCGACACCTGTTTTGAACAAGGTCATCACCACCAACAACACACTCATCAGCATGAGCGTCTTCATGGCTCCCTCTTGAGATATGTAGTTTGATACCCAACAATAAGCATTGTTTTTGATCACACTCATATCCCATGAGAAGGGCATGTATTCATATACATTGTTGGACGTTTTGAAGAGGATCTCCAAAATTGGGATCAACAATGCAAAAGAGAAAAGGCTGAAGATGGTGGAGAGCAGATTACACAATATGTTCAAAGCGACCGCACCCTTATAAGGGCCGACAAAACGCTTCAAAAGCATTATAAAAGGAAACCTGTTCTTCTTCTCAGCCATTTCCGAAAGGGCAATTAAATACCAAAATAGTTGTGAGGTGTAATGGCGCGTAACTCTGCCTTCACAGACTCACTGACATTCAAAGTCTCGATGAAATCCTTAATGGAAGCCTCTGTGATGCCGGCATTGGTTCTGGTCAACGCCTTCAATGTCTCGTATGGATTTGGATAACCCTCGCGACGAAGGATGGTTTGGATTCCCTCCGCAACGACAGCCCAACATTTGTCCAAGTCGGCAAAAAGCGCCTTCTCATTGAGCAACAGCTTACCGATACCCTTCAAGGAGCTTTGGATAGCGATCACAGTATGAGCGAATGGCACACCTACATTTCTGAGCACGGTTGAGTCGGTCAAGTCACGTTGCAATCTTGAAACTGGCAATTTAGCGGCCAAGTGTTCCAATATAGCGTTAGCGATACCCAAGTTACCCTCGGCATTCTCGAAGTCAATAGGGTTCACCTTATGAGGCATAGCGGAAGATCCGACCTCGCCAGCCTTGATCTTTTGCTTGAAATACTCCATAGAGATGTATTGCCAGAAGTCGCGGTTCATATCGATCATGATGACATTGATACGCTTCAAGCAATCGAAAATTGCACCTAAGTTATCGTAGTTGGAGATTTGGGTAGTCCATTGCTCACGTTGCAAACCGAGTACATCGTTTACAAAATGATTACCGAACGCCTTCCAGTCGTATTGAGGATAAGCCACATGATGTGCATTGAAATTACCAGTCGCACCTCCGAATTTAGCGCAGCATGGCAGACTCTTCAACTGATCCAATTGACATTGCAAACGGCTAACAAAGACCATAATCTCCTTGCCCAAACGGGTTGGAGAGGCTGGTTGGCCATGCGTCTTCGCCAACATCGGAATATCCTTCCACTCCTCCGCTCTTTGAGCCAATTCGGAAATCAGCTGTTCCATGTTAGGAACATACACCTCCTTCAAAGCCTCCTTGATTGAGTAAGGGATGCTGGTGTTATTGATATCTTGGGAAGTGAGTCCGAAGTGAATGAACTCTTTGTACTGCTCCAACTTCAAAGCGTCGAATTTCTCCTTGATGAAATACTCAACCGCCTTTACGTCGTGGTTGGTTATCTTTTCAATGTCCTTGATTTTTTGGGCATCCTCCAAAGAGAAGTTCTTATAAATATCTCTTAATGCGGCGAATTTGCTGCTATCGAACGATTTCAAATTGTCCAATGGGAGTTCGCACAATGCGATGAAATACTCCACCTCCACCAAAACTCTGTAGCGGATCAATGCAAACTCTGAAAAATACTGAGCCAACGGCTCCGATTTACCTCTATATCTTCCATCAACGGGAGATATTGCTGTAAGAACGCTCAATTCCATATTACAAAACAATTATTATGAAACGCAAAGGTAATGAATATTTATGAATAAACGAATATTTAATCACCTCATCTGCCTCGGATCAAAGTGAAGTGGCCCTTGAATTGTCTTCGGATCTCAGGCACGTTGATCACATACCAGTAGTCGGTAGATGGCATCGCATGTCCATTATAGGTTCCATCCCACTCCTGGTTTTCACTATCCAGCTCGGCGATCACCTTACCTGTACGGTCATAAATCTTCACGGTTGATTTAGGATAAGAATCCATGATCGTGGTGAGATCCCAGGTATCGTTTTGACCTGAACCATCTGGGGTAAAGTAGTCTGGAATAGGAATTGGCGGTTGCTCTACATTAAAGGCAATCATTCCGACACATCCATTCTCATCCTTGGCAAAGATGGTATGCAAGACATTAAACGACAAGTGTTCGAACAAGTTATCGGTTTGCCAATCCTTCTGATCCAATTTATACTCATAGACGCCCTCGGCATCCACGACATTCGCCAAACGGGATGAGAAGGTAACCTCTTCCAGTTCAATCACCGGCAATGGCACCACTTCCACCTCAACAGCAGCCTCAGCGCTACCGCAAGCGGTAGAGTTCGCCTCTACGGTATAGGTTCCCGCTTTTTCCGGCGTGATGGCCAAACGTTTCTCCTCCGAGATAACGATTTCCTGAGGATCTTTCCAAACGATGGTCTCGATATCATCACCCTTCACATTCGCCAAAACGGAGATTTCGGATCCTTCACAAGCCTTCACTGACTCCTTGACCGTAACAGAAGGTTTCTCTTTGACATTCACCTCTATCGCATCGGTCACAGGGCACAATCCCTTGGTGGTTATCTCAAAATCATAAAGTCTTGTGGCGTTTGGCGCCACAGAAAGTGTGAACTCGGAAGATGGAGAATCCCGCCATTTAATCTTAGGCTCTTCGCCCTCCTCTATCTGAACATTGATATCAACACTCTCGCCTGAGCAAGAGACCACATTTTCAGACTTCGTATATTGGGCTGGTGAAACCACATCCACATCCACTGGCTCACTCTTCTCTTCTTGCGGACCATACGTGACAGCCGCATAGTATTGTGTGGCAGAGCTTGGCATATCGGTCGCTTTCAGACCTGAAGCGGTCAACTTCTTCTCGGAGCCATCCGCCGCTACGGCGAACCACTCGATCTTATAGTTTTGAGGATGCAGCACCTTGCCAGTTCCCGTCGTGTCCGCAGTTAACACCACAGCATCGTCCACACAAACCAAATCCTTATCCGCCTCAACCGTCACCATCACTTTGGCATCCACCAACAGTTGTACTTTGGTTTCAGCATCGCAATAATCATCCGCAGAGAGAGTTACCTCAAACTTTTCGTCAGATGTGACACTCTTCACCTCGAACGGATTACCAATTCCTTCGTGATCACTGCCTTTCCAAGAGAGTGTCGCACCGCTTGGCACAACATTCAACAATTCCAGACGAGCATCCTCACCGCGAGGCACCTCATAAGTCAACGGTTCGTCGAAAGTGACAAACGGTTTCACCTTGAGGGTAGCGGTCAAACGTTCATCATCGTTCTTTGCGAGACAAATACCGTTGCTGACCTCATAACTATAGACGCCACCATCCGTCAATTGAACCTTACTCAAAGACAATGTCGTCTTATCACGGAATTCATTCAATTCGTTACCATCACGGAACCACTTGATGTAAGATCCAGCCATGCTCTTGTCATAGCCCTTGATCGTCAATGTGGCGGAAGCGTCGGAATTGAGACAAACATCTGTATCCAACTTCTCGAAGTCAGCGGTAAGCGTTAATGGATATACCTTGACGACAATGGTGTCGGTCGCCTCACACTTGTTAATCAACGAGACGATATAGGTGTTATCCTTTTCTGGTGTCAAAGAGAGTTCGCTACCCTCGCCCAGTTCGTTTCCGTCGAGATCGCTCCACTTGAAGTCGGTTCCCGTATGGGAAGTAGAGAGGGTTATCTCCTCATCACCACATGTCTTGAAGAGGTTAGTCTCCGTACCATTCACAAGCATAGCACCTGTCAACTCACCCTGACCAACCTTCACCGTCACCGTCGTATCCAAATGGCAAGCGCCGGCTGATGCCTCCACCTTAAAGGTGTATTCATGGCCAAACGTACCCACTTTATCCGTAACGGAGAATGAAGGCTCACTGCTCGTAGCATCACCGCTCCATTCAAATGTAACATCCTCGGTCGTTGTACTTTTTGCGGTAGCGGACAACTCAATTTCCCCGTTAGGACAGACGCTATTAGGAGCATCCACCTTCAAATCAGTCAAATCGTCGATGGTCGCATGGATCTCCATGGTGTCGGAAGCACAAACGCCGACGATATTCGGTTCGGAGAAGATCGTGTAGTATGCGCTCGCATAGAGGGTACCACTCTCAGTGAATTTCATATCCTCAAGCGGTTTTGTACAATCCTTATCTTGGTAATAATAGAAATTCAACAACGAAGTGTCGATCGTATTCACCAAATGGATGTACTTGGAAATCAAGATCTCCTTACCACAAGTCTGAGGCAACTTATCCACCTTCAACTCTGGATTAGGGAAGATGGTTACCTTCAAGTCAGCTTTAGCGCCATACTTGCCATCCTTCACATTCAACTGAGCCACCTTGTAAATGGTTTCACCCACCGTCTCAGTGCTTGGCACCGGAGCCTCCGCAAGTGGCTTTTCGTAGTTGTCCTCTGGCGAGAACCACAACAATTCGTAGTCTATATCCTTTACCTGACCATTATTGGTATTGATGCTTGCGCTATTATCCAAAGAGATGGCCTTAGCCTTATGGCAGTAGTTCATCGGATAGGTGTTCGGAATCAACGCGTCGCTGATGACAACCGTAATGCGGACCGTATCGCTGACACATCCACTCTCCAAGTGTCTTTGGCGTACATAATAAGAGAACTTCACATCCTCATTCTCCTTCCAAGAAGGATCCTTGGTGATGATAGGACCAAAGGCTTGATCCGTTTCATCCAACGCATTCTCCTTCAAGTCATACCACATCAATTCATACTCTGTCAAATCAGCAGGCGCCACCAATGTCGAATTCTTGATCAACAAAGGCTCAAATTGGCCATTGTCGTCGGCATCCTCCTTCAGATAGTTCACGATGAGCGAACCCGTTGGTTTCGGAACGAACGTGGTCTTGACGATCAACTTAGCCGTATCACTTTGGCAGACATGATCCTCGTCGATCTTATAACTCTCCACAACACCATAGGTAATAGTCTCCACCTGAGTTTGAGCGACTGGAACTCCCTCTACGCTCTTTCCGTCGATTGACCAGTTGAAAGTAGATCCCTTAAGGGCTGGTGTCGCAGCGCTCTCCACCAACAATTGCTCATACTCCTCACCCTTGCAATACTGGGTACGGTTCATCGAAACATTTGGTTGAGGAATATCGACCACCGTCACCGTCAAAGGCACCTTCGCGCTCTCGTTTGAAGGATTGGCGATTTCACGTTGCGTTACATAATAGGTAAATTTACCTCCCTTGTTCGTCTTTGGCGTACGCTCCGCCTCGCTCAACACATTACCATACTCATCGTAGTAAACGATCTCCCACTTGCTAGGATCGCTCTCCTCCATTTTGCCTAACTCGGCTGTGATAGGCGTAGCCTCCTCATTCAGACAGAAAGTAACATTGTTCGGAACAGGCACCACCGTACCGCTGACAATAACGGAAACCTCCATCGTGTCACTAACACAACCTCCAGCTTGGGTTCGGTTTACATAATAGGTGAGGATCTTGGTAACACCCGGAGCAGGAACATCAGGAGTCGGAGCAACCGTCCCCAACTCATTACCACTCTCGTCGTACCAAATATATTTGTATCCAGATTCTATCTCAACGACAGAAGGATCCATCTGCAACAGATTCTTGTCGAACAATCCGTTTGAGGCGGTATCGCTCAACAAATAAGAGACCTGTCCCGTTCCAGTCGGACCAGAGATCACCCTCACTTCGAAAGAGACCTTATAATCATTCTTGCTTTCGCAACCTTCCTCCGAGGTCAACTTATATCGATAGGTATAGGTTCCTGCCTTCTTTATATCATTGACGGATGGCATATCGACATCCTCATCATCCGAATCGGTCCACGATGCGACAATACCTTCATCTGCAAATGAGGCGAACTTCTTTTCAAACTCCGCAATATCGGCATTACCAGGACAGAAGGTGCCGAAATCATAATCAGAGCCTACTGGGCGTTTGTTGACAGTCAACACCACAGGTTCACTTGGAGAATAGCAAGGCAAGGCTGTCGTACCAGAGGTGACAATCACACTATATGTCTTCTTACCAGCAATATTCGCCGATATCTCATAGGTGTTCTCTTCCGTCTCCTCCGTAACAGGCTCTCCATCCTCAAAGAACTGGTACTTGTAATGACCGGTAGGACCAGCGGTCAAGGTAACGCTTCCCGTACCCGCACAGATCTCATCCTGAGAGAGTTTCAATGTCACATTCGGCAACGGGCACTCCTCTCCGCAACCGGATACTGCCTGCGCCATGATTTCGTTGTCGGCATGGCCAAGCAACTTTGCGTAAGCGATATTGATGATCGATTCGTTACACTCATCCACTGTTCCCTTCCACGTCACCTTATATTTCGTACCGAAAGGAATAGGATTATCCATACCATGCTCGAATTTCCAAACGATGGAATCACCTAACAATTCGCCACCATTATCCGCAGAGTTAAAAGCAATCTCCGCTGGCTTACGGTCAACTATAGTCAAATCATAGGCATAATCGGTATGAATGTGGATATTAGAGTATTTATGGGCACCATATCCAACACCCCTGAAGCCCATACGGCCCTCTTTAACTTTCAAACCTTCTGCTGTAAATGCAGGAGAGGCCGAAGTATCTTTTCCAAACCACACCTGAAGTACATCATCCGTGATTTTCACTTTCCAACGTGACGGATTGTTCTTCAAAGCGCAAGTCGCATCCGTAACCTTACGAGAACCCTCATAGCAAGTCACAGACAAACCGGTGGACTCATTAAACTTATATTGTATTCTAATATCATCACGAACAAAGAACTCTCCCTCTTGGTATGATACGATATTCGCGTCAAACTCAGCATACATATTGACTGAAAGTGAATTTTTGAATGTAGCAGACTCTCCTTGGGATGTTGTAAGCACACCACCTGAAATAGAGGCTCCAGACAAAGTCCAATCAGTTGTTTTAGCCGCCGCATCATCAAAAATCGCACCATGGGTTTGTTCGTACTCGATGGTATACGTCACATCATCACCGAGTTGAACGTTCTCCTTATCCACAGTTTTCACAAGTGTTGTTGGGATAATAGGTTCAGGAACCTTCGCGCAGGTGACCGTCACCTCCGCAGTGTCAGCCAAAGGAGAATTCTTTTCAGCAAGAATCCATGCCACATTCTGAGTCAACTCATCAGGGGTCTCACACTCCGCACCAGATGGGAAACTTGCCATAGCGGAGTATTCGATTGTTCCCTTTTGCTTTACCTGCATCACAGGGATCTCCCATTTCACGCACCAGCGTCCATCCGCAATTTGATAACTATCCCAGCTTGCCTTGTACTCTTTCAATGGGCACTCATTCAAGAAACCTTGGAACTCCATTCCCTTAGGCAATGTATCGATAACGACAACATTACGAGCCTCACGACCAGCCATCGGACCTGTTCCTAGGATACGGCGCCAAGCATAGCCATCATACTCTTCCACCAAGACGTTTTCTATCAAACTGCTTGGTTCCTCACAAATACTTGGCAAATACTCGGTAATCGGTTGTTCTATGGATTTACCTGTCAACGGATCAATCGTTTGCCAACTTGGTGATATCAAGTGATAATTTCCATCTTCCGCATCCGCAGCACCCGCATTCCATGACCAATCATCTTTGTAATTAGGCGAACTCCAGTCGCTCATATTCAAATAACCAGCCAAACGAAGAGGGAAGGTTCCTCCCTTATGGACACGGCCCGGTTGCATATAGTTGGAGATGTGTGCTGTCGTGGTCACCAACAATGGAGCGAACTGGATACACAATCTCTGGTTCCATGCGCCAAAATCATCTTTTCCCTCGACAATCGTCTCATGAGTCACTGTCACTTTATCAGACGTAGTTCTCCTTCCTTCATAAATGGAAGTATTCCATTGCCAACCTCTTGAGCAACCCTCTTCACCTGCCAAGCAATCAATACCGGAATCATACATGTAGTATGCGATACGATAGTTACCATAGTTGATGTAAGGTTCAATCGCATCGTTGTATAGTCTAAAACGCAACCACAACTGAGATCCGTCCAAATTGTTGGACATGGCCATGGTCACTCTCGGACGACCACCATCCAACCAACCCGCCTCGGAAGAGTTCTCAAAGTCAATCTTGTACTTCACCATATTTCCAGGATTAACCTTCTCTCTGTCCGCACTCTTCTCTATCTTCAAAGCACGCTTGATCACATCCACACAGTTTCGCTGCATAGTGGCTGTCACATAGTTAGGATACTCGTTCGTTGTCCATCCCGAACCATTAGAGCAAGTGATATCCGCAGTGGTGCAATATCGGCCAAACGCATTCGATCCGATCTTACAAGTATAAGAAACTTGGCCAACGGTCTTAGCCAAATTACCAGACTTCAAATTCAACGCAGGGCCTTCGGTGTCATCACTCTTGAATCCTGCTACCTTTCCAATTTTCCAAGTGACAGTATGACTTCCCGCATCGTAAACACCACCATTGGTTGCGCTTACAAACACAAAGTCGGCAGGCACATTCTCCACGATGACAACATCCGTTGCATCCACTGTACCATAATTTCTGTAATCAAGCAAATAAGTAATCTCATCACCCGTATAAGCGTAAGTTACACTATCCTTAATCGCACGATAGACCTTCATGTTAGCACCCGCCTTAATTTGACCTGGTGCAGTATGGTTTCCTGTCGCGATAATCATACCCAACCAACGGAAGAATCCGTGAAAATAGTGAGGGACAGAAGTCAGATATCCATCTCCGAAGTCATCACAATCCCACTCAATATTACACTGACGATAAAGGATACCAGCCAAATCCAAATCTTGCGCACCTATGGCAGAAGGCATACCGGTTCCCATCTGCCAGTTAAGCGTAAATTCACTTTTAGGGAATGTACCATCAGGATTAATATCCCAGTGGAGGACAGAAGGTCCTTTGTATGTCACATCCGGTCCGCCTCCGAAATCGGTACAAGGAGAAGGGCCATTCCATCCTTGAGGATCATTCATAAAGGCTGCGATTCTCTCGCATGACTCCTTCTCATATGAATTACCTCCCTCTTTCACGGTATGGGTCACAGGATCCCACGTATAAGTTGGATTTCCGTGCCAAACATAGTTCAAAGCGGTACGCCATGCCGCACGGAAACGTCCACCTTGATTTCCCGCATCCATCGAAACAACATTATTGGCGGAGATAGTCGCCTCTTCTCCCCAGAAGATATTCTTGGCATTTTGGCTCAACCAATTGCCTACCATCCAATCGCAAGAGGCCTCACATCTGCGGTATTGCTCTCTCTCCCACTCGGAAGACTCAGGAACGTCAAGTTCCATGATCAAATCATAAAACTCACGGAAATAGGCAGGAGAACTATAATCGGTATGCATTTTAACAGGGCCAGCATACTCAGGCTTATAATCCACACCATTCATAGTTGTGAAGTTTGTATTAGCCCAGTCAGTCACCTCAGGCCAAGTAGTACCATTCTTAAGATAACCATCCAATCCGACATCTCCTGTCGTCACACGACGAGGGTTCTCCGTCTTGAAATTCTCCTCATACATAGCAACAAGACCACGGGTAACCTCAATCAAGTCCTTCTTGTAGGAAATCGCATCGCCGTTTTTTGCCTTGTGTCCACTGTTATCACCCCACTGACGCCAAGCGATATACAACGCCAATACAACCTCATTATCACCGTCGGTAGCAGAACAAGTATTAGCCTGGTCACCTATGATCAGATCGCCATATCCGCCTCCTCCAATTGTCTCTCCTGTAAGATAACTTTTAGAGCCCGGGCGGAAACTATCGTGGATTCTGAACCACAATCCGTCGAAAGAGGCCTTGTCACCCATCACAGCCGCAGCCAACATAGAATAACCATCACCCTCACGGCAATCATAAGGGCAACCATAATTACCCCTGATATATTTGACACCATCCAAGACTTCGCCCGTGTATTTCCACTCATTTGCGAAAATCTGATAAGCGTCACGGATATCTTGCTCCATCTCCGCATGAACCACACCCTCTGGATTAATGGTTCCCAAATTATCCAACTTATGAGAGGATCCATAGGAATATTCCAAAAATTGCGGGAATGGATAAGCTGGGTTTCCCGAATTGATATGGACAGGAACCACAGCATTCATATTAACCGTCGCAAACATGAGGAGCGACAACAAAAAGACTATTTTCTTACCAAAGCTATAATGTACCATATGGTCAAAAAGTTTAGACGTCCTATTATATTCCTTATAAATTGCAAATATAGTATTTTCAGACAAAGGTTAATGATTTTTAACAACTCATTTTATTGCGTTATATCACATTAGCACAAAATAATGTCTAACGTCGCTTCCCAAACGACATAATCCACAACAAAGAAGGGCGATCAAAGACCGCCCTTCCCCATATCACGATAGCCTAAATTCTAATCTTTCAGCTTCAGTTGTCTTTTGTCACCCACAACATAGAAGCCAGGCTCCAAACCATCCATAGCGGAGGCCGAAGAGACCTGGCGTTTCAACAAAACACCATGGGCATTATAGACATCCACGCAAGACTCTTCCGCAGCGACAGCATCCTCCACACCGGTCAACTCGCTATCCGTGAGCACCACAGGGACAGCATTCACCCGCTCTTTGTCCGAAGTGACAAGGCAACCAGCGGCGCTACTAGCAGAGTTCGCACCTTCGTAAAGGAGTGTATAAGAGATTTTATCCTCTCCACCCAAAGGCAGCACACTTGGTCTTGTATAAGTAACGATACCCGCATAAGGCTTGCCATCAGCCTCCTCATAAGAGAGGCCTGCCGTCTCTTTCAAATCCTTCAATCGATATCCCAACGGAATGGTATCCTTCACCACCACGCTCTTCGCATCGGAGCCATTGATGAACGGAGAGTCTCCCAAGACCTTTCGCCAAACATAGCCGTCGAACTCCTCCACCAAGACATTCTTGGTCAACTTCGAGACATCATCGCAAGCCGTACGCAACAACTTATCCACAGGCTGTGGATCCGCGGAGGATTGATAAGAGGGTGTCACAGGGAAGAAATAACCTTCATCGCTATCAGTATGCAGCACAGACCACCCCTTCGACCAATCCAGGCTCTTCCAACTTGCGTCGTAGAAGCGAGCCACGACACGCAACGGATATTTAGTTCCTTCGCAATTAAACTTTGCGGCGCCCGCCATTTCATTCAAGAAGTAGGTGGAGGCGGCCAATGCGTGAGGGAATTGGACAAAGAACATATGGGTTCCATCCGGCAACACCTCATCCTTAAACTTAAAATCGGACGCATTGCTTCCCATTGTCGCACCGTTTTGGGTACCCTCCAACAGATCGAAACTGCATTGCAGGTTGGTAGCGTCCTTCAAATCTTTGAAAACGGTCACACGATAATTACCATTGTCGATGTAAGGCTCCACCGCATCATGGTAGATCTTAAACATCAAATTATATTGAGCCCCCTTATCGATATCAGCCACCGCCACATTGACATGGGAACGGCCACCCACCAAATCAGGGATGGTATCGTTGGAAATCTTCACCTCGAAATTGATCAAATCTCCCTTGGTCACCGTGGTCTTGTCTGCTGATTTCTCCACACGCAATCCAGTAGGAATCACCTCGATAAGGTTGCGTTGCATGGTAGCGGTCGCATAGTTGGGATACTCATTGCTCTCACTTCCCAAACCATTGGCGCACGAAACTTTTGTCACCGTCTTATAAGTGCCTCTAGCGCCCGGTTTCGCCACACAGCGGTAAGAGAAGTGGCGCATGGTCTTCACCATATTAGGGGTGGAAAGATCCAACGCATCACCCACCACATCATCACTCCTGAACCCAGCGACGGTCGCTATGTTCCACGTCACAGTATGGGTGGAGGCATCGTAGTTGCCATCCCCATCCAAGTAGATGAAATCGCTTGCCAACTGTTCTTCCACCACGACCTGCTCCGCATCCACGGAACCGAAATTACGGATAGAGAGCAAATACGTGACCGTATCTCCCACATGGCAAACCGACATGCTATCTTTGATCGCCTTGTAAATCTTCAAATTAGGTTGAACGACCATTTGGGAAGGGGCGGGATAATTTCCTGTCAGGGCCATCAAACCCGTCTGGCGGAACCATCCACTCATATAGTTGGAGATCCATTGGCCATCATCCGTCTTGCCACTGGCATCCCAGTTCTCGTAAATGACTTTGAAGAGGTCGCCCATCAATTCGTAATCCTGCGCACCGACAGCGGCAAACGCGGCGGCACCCTTTTGCATACCCAAAGCGGAGGAATTCTTATCGTCCAATGTCTCTCCCGTGATCGGATCGATTTGCCAACTCATCATTCTCGGTCCTGAATAAGGGATCTTCTTATCGCCTTTGGTGTAGCAGTTGGATGCGGCACCCCAATGGGCCGGATCGCGCATATAATCGGACATCTTCATGGCGGCGTCATACTCATACTTATTGCCTCCCTCCGTCACCTGATGAGCGGAAGGATCCCATGTATACCCCGGATGGCCATGCCAAACATAGTTACTGATGGTACGCCAAGGGCAACGGTAATCCTCTCCATCTTGGAAATTGCTGTAGGTAGTCTGCTTGCCGTCACGGCTCACCGTATTCCAGCCAGCCGTAGGAAGGGAAGTTTTGCTCTTTCCGATCAAATCGCCGATCAGCCAATCCGAAGCGGCCTCACCACGACGGAACTGCTCAGCCTCCCACTCAGCGGTAGCACCTACCTCACTGGACATCTCCAACAACAAATCGTGGAACTCACGGAAATAGGCTGGCGCACAATAATCGATGTGTTGTTTCTCTCCACCCTCCGCAGCGAAGAGCGGGTAAACCTTCACACCGTCCACTGTAGCGTAATTAGCCTCTTGCAAAGCCCAATCCGTCTGTTCTTTCCATGTATTTCCACCACGGGGATAACCATCCAAACCAATCAGACCGGTATTCACCCGCGCAGGGTTCTTCCCCTTATCCGCAAAGCTCAAAGCCACCAAACCACGGATGACCTCTATCATCTCTTTCTTATAACTAATAGGCTCGCCACAAGCGTCCAACACCTTCTCCCCTTTGCTATTGAGCATAAACTCACCCCACTGCTTATAAGCCACATAGAGCGCCAAAGCGATATCGACGTCTCCATCCGCAGCGGTATCGCCTCCCTCATCAGCGCCATCACTGATGGAATAATCACTGAACTCGTAATTGGGCGCATTGTCAGAACAATCCTTATAACGCTTCGTCTTCACACGACGCTTGTCGTGGGTAGCCATCCAATAGCCATCGAAGGTCACCTTATCCGCCATGTATGCGGCGGCAAGCAATGCGTAACCATCACCCTCAGAGCAGTCATACGCAGCTTTGTAAGGCGTCCAGATATATTTAATCCCTTCATGCTCTTCACCTGTGTACTCAAACTCATTAGCATGCTGTTGGTAAGCGGTACGGATGTAACGCTCCATTTCGATATGCGTCAATCCCTCAGGATTTTCGGTTCCCAAATTACCACCACAAGCATACTCAAGGAACTGCGGGAATGGATAGGCGGGATTTCCCGAATTGATATGAACCGGAACCGCTGCGGACACCCATGCGGAACTTAACACCGCCACGGTTGCGCCAACTATTGTTCTTTTTAAATTAAAGTGAAACATGGTCAAAAATTCAATAAGTGTTATAACCGCGAAGATAGCATATTTCCACAAAAGGGGAAGACAAAAAAAGCGGTGAAGGCAATTCCTCACCGCTTATTCTATTCTCATTATTCTATTCACAAAATGCCTTAGGCAGCCGTAACCACCGTATAGGCGATATATCCGACATAGATGAAGAGCAGAACGGCACCCTCCCAACGCTCCAAAGTCCGTTTGGTGCATAAGAAAAGCCACAAAAGGAAGGCCAAGAAGACCATCAAGGCATAATCGATCAAAAAGCCCTCGTCACTACCCACAATAGGGCAAATGGCAGACGACAAGCCAACCACACTCAAAACATTGAAGGAAACACTTCCGATGATGTTACCGATCGCCATATCCGTCTCGCCCTTTCGTGCGGACATCACGGAGGCGAAAAGTTCAGGAAGACTTGTGCCCACAGCCACTACGGTCAAGCCCACCACTCTCTCAGGAACACCCAAAGCCAAGGCAACCTCTCTGGCGCCCCTTACCAAAAGATGCGCGCCGCCAATCATCGCGGCGATCGAAAAGACCACCATCACGATTGCCAACCACAATGCCATCGGTTTTTCCACACTGGCATCAGCTTCGCTCTTCGCCTCGTTTCTCTTTCGGGACGAGCGGATTTGGTAGGTCACGAAGGCCACCAACATCAAGAAACCGATGATACCGGCAGGTCTGCTTATCGTTCCCGTCATTCCGATGAAGGCTAAGCAACAACACGCACCCACCATGAAAGGCATATCAATCTTCAGCGTACGGTCATCTGTCTTACATGCCACGATCAAACCTGTCGCACCCAAGATCAAGGCGATGTTCGCGATATTGGAACCTACCACATTTCCCACCGCGATACCGGGACTTCCCGCCAAGGCGGCATTCAAACTCACCAACAACTCAGGCGTGGAAGTTCCAAAGCCGATCACCGTCAAACCGATCACCATCGGGCTCAATTTCGCACGGCGGGCAATGGCTACCGCTCCATCCACCAAATAGTCTCCACACTTCACCAAGATGAGGAAACCCAACAATATGAATGCAATATTAATCAGCATATAAAAACAAATTAGAAACCTTATTCATACAATAAGGGTGCCATGTCGCCACAGCACCCTTTGAAACAATATACATCATTGTTATTTTGCGAAACTTACCGCACGGGTCTCACGGATCACCGTGATCTTCACTTGTCCCGGATAAGTCATCTCGTCTTGGATCTTCTTAGCGATCTCGCAAGACAATGTGTCGATCTCCTTATCGTCAATCTTGTCGGCTCCCACAATCACACGGAGCTCACGACCAGCTTGGATAGCGTATGTCTTCACAACACCTGGATAAGAGAGCGCCAACTTCTCAAGGTCATTCAAACGCTTGATGTAAGCCTCAACGATTTCACGACGCGCACCTGGTCTTGCACCAGAGATAGCATCACAAGCCTGAACAATTGGAGAGAGAAGGCTCTTCATCTCGATCTCCTCGTGGTGGGCACCGATCGCGTTGCAGATCTCAGGGTTCTCCTTATACTTTTCAGCCAACTTCATACCCAACAATGCGTGTGGCAACTCTGGCTCATCATCAGGCACCTTACCAATATCGTGCAACAAACCGGCACGTTTCGCCTTCTTAGGGTTAAGACCCAACTCAGAAGCCATCACCGCACAAAGGTTAGCGGTCTCACGGGCGTGTTGCAACAAGTTTTGTCCGTATGAAGAACGGTATTTCATCTTACCGATCAATCTCACCAAATCAGGGTGCAATCCATGGACTCCCAAATCGATCGTGGTACGCTTACCAGTCTCGACGATCTCCTCCTCCACTTGCTTCTTCACCTTGGCAACCACCTCCTCGATACGGGCAGGGTGGATACGACCATCGGTAACCAATTGGTGAAGCGCCAAACGAGCCACCTCACGACGAACTGGATCAAATGCAGAGAGGACAATAGCCTCAGGAGTATCATCGACAATGATCTCAACACCTGTAGCGGCCTCCAAGGCACGAATGTTACGGCCTTCTCGACCGATGATACGGCCCTTGATCTCATCAGAATCGATATTGAATACAGTTACGGAGTTTTCAATAGCGGCCTCAGTAGCGACACGTTGAATGGTTTGCACCACAATTCTCTTCGCCTCCTTATTGGCGGTCATCTTCGCCTCCTCCATGATCTCATTCACATAAGACATCGCATCGGTCTTAGCCTCCTCTTTCAAAGCTTCGATCAACTTCTCCTTCGCCTCAGCCGCAGAAAGTCCGGAGATGGTCTCCAAACGCTCACTGGCCATACGGTTCAACTTTTCCAACTCCTGCTTGCGGGAATTTACGATATCCAACTGATTGTTAAGGCTCTCCTTCAAATTTTCATTCTCAGTCTTTCCTTTTTGCAACTCCGACTCGAACTGTTTCAACTGCATCTCGCGTTGTTTGAGTTTAGAATCAAACTGTTGCATCTTCGCATTATGTTGGTTACATTGCGAATCATACTCATTTTTAAGTTCTTGAAACTTTTGTTTCGCCTCGCGAATCTTCTCTTCGCGCATCTTCGTCGCCTCACTCTCGGCATCCTTCAAAATCTTCTCGGCACGCGATTTCATAATCGTGTTCAACACGACCCATGTCACCACGCCACCAACGACGATTCCGGCAATTATTAATACGATATTCATATGAATTAAAATAAAATATATATATAAAAAATCGCATCACCCTTGAGGGCTAAACTCAAGAGAAATGCGGGTTATCTTCACCAAAAAAGATGGTATCACTTACGATGATTCAGGAATTCGGACATCTCCCCGTCCAGGGAGGCGAGCCTTTTCGACGTGCTATTGGAGTCCTGTTCGAGGGCTTTCAACTTCAACGCCAACTGTAACAATGTATAGGCCGCCAAATGGGACTCTTTTACAGACGCGTTGTTGCCGTATCTATTCACTAAACTTTGATATTCATCTTTTATCAGAGCCGCGGCCTCTCGATACAAAGGTTCTTCTTCTGGGACACATTGCATAGAGTATCTTTGACCAAGCAACTCCAGGTTGATAGTAATCATCTTTTCGGCCATAATCACAATTTTAAAATGTCACGATTTAAAAAATCATAATTATTTATCCTCAAGCAGCATATTAATGCACTTATCTATCTCCCGCTCCAAATTCGACAAACGGGACAACGTCTTTTTCGTGTCCTCCTCGGAGGATGAGATGGTTCTGGCGATTAACAAATCGTGATATCTCCCGCGCCAGTTGCGCTCCATCACCCTCGCCAAATCCCGTTCCTCTTCACACTTTCGCAAGGCCTCCTCCAACGCCGAATTCTCTTTTTCCATCTCTTCGTAACGAGACATCAGAAATCGGACCTTCGATTCCAACCCATTCAACAAATCGTTCTGCGAAACTGCCATTTGCCAAAATTTTTCGCAAAGTTATAAATATTAATGAAAAATCAAAGCAAAAAGTTTGGTTTTATAACACGCCCCTATTTATTATTCCCTCTTCATTCCCTACTCTTAATTCTTTTGTTATCTTTGCAAACTATTATTAAAAAGAATTCAACAAAAAGAGTAAACATATTATGAAACCTACATTATTGGTTTTGGCTGCCGGAATGGGTAGCCGTTATGGAGGATTGAAGCAATTGGATGGGCTTGGTCCTAACGGAGAGACAATCATGGACTTCTCCATCTTCGATGCGGCACGCGCAGGCTTCGGCAAAGTGGTTTTCGTCATCCGCCACGCATTCGAGCAGGATTTCAGAGAGAAGGTAATCAGCAAATATAAAGATGCGATCAATGTCGAGGTCGTGTTCCAAGAGTTGGACTCACTTCCAGCAGGATTCTCTTTGCACCCTGAAAGAGTAAAGCCTTGGGGTACCAACCACGCCATCTTGATGGGCAAGGAGGCTGTCAAGGAGCCTTTCGCAGTGATCAACGCAGACGACTTCTACGGCAAGGAGAGCTTCCAAATTTTGGCGGATGCCTTGAAGAAGATGGAGGGTAAGAGAGACCAATACTGCATGGTGGCTTACCGTTTGGGCAATACTCTATCCGAGAGCGGCCACGTGTCGCGCGGTGTCTGCAACAAAAATGCGCAAAACCACCTCACCACCGTTGTGGAGCACTACGAGGTACAACGCAAGGGCAATGAGGTCGTTTTCAAGAACCAAGAGACCGGCAACTACGACTCCATCGACGAGAACTTGCCAGTTTCCATGAATATGTGGGGATTCACACCAGACTATTTCGAACACTCAGAGGCTGATTTCAAAGAGTTCTTGACCAAGAACGCCGACAACATCAAGGCCGAGTACGGTATTCCTACGATGGTAAACAGACTGATTCAAGAGGGCACCTCCACCATCGACGTGCTGGAGACTCCATGCAAATGGTTCGGTGTCACTTACAAAGAGGACAGACCATCCGTGGTGGCGAAGATCCAACAACTCATCAACGAGGGTGTTTACCCTAACAAATTGTTTTAATCGGAAAATCAGACATGGCTAATAAAGGAAAAATATTAGTGACCGGTGGTACGGGTTACATCGGTTCCCACACCGTGGTGGAATTGTTTAACGCAGGCTACGAACCTGTCGTCATCGACAATTTGTCCAACTCCAACATTGGTGTGATAGACGGTATCAAAGCGATTACAGGATCTCTTCCCGTTTTCGAGAACATCGACTGCAAAGACTACAACTCTTTGGAGCGTTTCTTCGAGAAACATTCCGACATCAAGGCGGTGATCCATTTCGCAGCATCAAAGGCAGTCGGCGAATCGGTGGAGCAACCATTGGTTTACTACAGAAACAACATCGTTTCCCTGATTAACTTGTTGCAGTTGATGCCTAAGTTCGGCATCAACAACATCGTATTCTCCTCCTCTTGTACAGTCTATGGACAACCGGAGATTCTTCCTGTCACGGAGCAATCCCCTATTCAACCGGCCACATCCCCTTACGGAAGCACCAAACAGATGAGCGAGACCATCTTGCGTGACGCAACTGTTGCCGACAAGAACTTGAGCGTTGTCCTTTTGCGATACTTCAACCCAATCGGAGCTCATCCTTCCGCTGAAATCGGTGAGTTGCCCAACGGAGTGCCTAACAACCTTTTGCCTTATGTCACACAAACAGCAGCTGGCATCAGAAAGATGTTGAGAGTGTTCGGTGACGACTACAACACACCAGACGGAAGTTGCATCCGCGACTACATCAATGTGGTGGATTTGGCGAAGGCCCACGTGTGCGCCATCAACCGTGTATTGGAGAAGAAGAGCAAAAAGAACATCGAAGTATTCAACTTGGGAACAGGCAATGGCGTTTCCGTTTTGGAGATCATCAACACATTCGAGAAGGCGACAGGTGTCAAGGTTCCTTACGAGATCGCTCCACGTCGCGCTGGCGACATCGAGCAAGTTTGGGCTGACGCATCTTTGGCTAACAAAGAGTTGGGATGGAAGGCGGAGGAAACCCTCGAAAACACCTTGAAGTCCGCTTGGAAGTGGCAAGAGAAGCTAATGGCGAAGAATAAAGAAGAATAATCTACGCTTCCCACCATACGGGAAAAAGCTCTCCTTCCTATCAGAGGGAGAGTTTTTTATTGTCACACGACATCATCTTCCACAACGAACTGACTATTATAGATCCGCCAATAAACGCCCCGCTTCGCCAACAACTCCTCGTGGCGTCCCTGTTCCACAATGGCGCCATCATCCAACACCAAAATCTTATCCGCGTTTTTAATGGTGCTAAGACGGTGTGCGATAAAGAGGCAAGTATGTCCTTTAGAGAACGTCGAGATTGCGTTCTGAATCAACAATTCCGTTCGGGTATCGATGTTGCTGGTAGCCTCGTCCAAAACCAATATCGGCGCATTCTTATAGATGGCGCGTGCGATGGTAAGCAGCTGCCTTTGTCCATGACTGATGCCCGCACCCTGCTCCAACAGGGATGTTTCATAACCATCCGACATTCTATCCACCAAGGCCTCCGCATTCGCCAAACGCACGGACTCCTTAACCCTATCCACCTTCGCGTCTCTATCCCCATAGGCCACATTGTAACTCAAAGTGTCAGAGAAGAGGAAAGGCTCCTGTTGCACCAAACCTATGCTTTGACGCAAATCGGAGAGCGAAATGTTCCGCACATCCACCCCATCGATTTTCACGCGCCCCTCGCTCACGTCGTAAAAACGGTTCAAGAGATTAATGATCGTAGTCTTGCCCGCACCCGTGAATCCCACCACGGCGACCACCTCTCCCGGCATCGCCGTAAAACTCACATTCTTCAAGACCAACTGGTCGCCATATCCGAAACTGACATGATCAAAATCGATTCTTCCCTTCGTAGCCTTCATCACCACAGGATTCTCCGCCTCGGTTATTTCCAAAGGCTCGTCCAAAAGACGGAAGACACGCTCCGCACCCGCAATGGCCGATTGGATTGTATTAAGTTGCGTGGCGATGGAGTTGATCGGACGTTGAAAATTCTTCGTATAGAGCAAAAAGGACTGAACGACTCCCACGGTAATGGATCCTCCGAACGCCAAGAAAGCACCTATAATCGTCACCAAAATATAGGAGAAATTGTCCAACACCCTCATCATCGGCATCAAAACGCCGCTATAGATTTGCGCCTTCCTTCCCGTTTCGCAGACAATTTTATTATACTGTTCGAATTGTGCGATACGCGCCTCTTCCCTTCCGAAACAACGGATGGTCTTGATACCGCCCACCGACTCCTCCACCAAGCCATTCATCTCACCCAAGGCCTGTTGTTGACGAGAGAAGTGCTTTCGGGTATGACGCATCACAAATCGGCTCAACAAGACCGCAAAAGGAACGGTCAGACAGGTGGCAATGGTCAGTTGCCAACTTAGACGCAACATAATCACGACGGAACCGACCAAGGTGAGCATACTGGTGATGATCTGCACCAAAGTATCCCCTAAAGCGTTCTTCACCAATTCCGCGTCACTGGTGAAATGGCTCATCAAATCACCACATAAGTGTTCGTTGAAAAATCGAGGGCTCAAAGAGAGGAGCTTTCTCGTCATACTCTCCTTCAAATTACGGAGCAGACGTTGCGCCAAGAGCCCCATGCCATACTCATGAATCCACGTGAAGAGAGCCGAGAGGAAATGGAAGAGGACAAAGATCCCCAAATGAAGGAAGAGCGACTCTGCGGAAAACGAGTCATCGGAGCGTACCAGTCCGATGCAATCATCCACCGTCTTACCCAATAAATAGGGGCAAAGCAACGTGCAGACTACCGACAGGAGAGAGAGCAGGATCAACAGGGAGAGAAGCCACTTCTCCCCTTTCCAGTAGGACAAAATACGGCGCACTGTTCCCTTGGGATCCGCAGCCTTATCCACAGATGCCCCAAGCGATTTCAACCGCCGCTGTCCGCCCGATGCCGTCAAATGTTCAGCCATTTTCACTCACTCCTTTGTCGATCACACATCTCTTTGTACAACGAGCAGGAAACATACAACTCCTCGTGAGTGCCGCACCCAAGGAGTTTTCCCTGCTCCAAAACCAATATTTTATCCGCATGGCGGATGGAACTCATCCGTTGGGAGATAATCACCTTCGTGGCTTTTATGTCGTTCAAGGCTCTCCTAATCTTCGCCTCCGTCTGTAAATCTATCGCACTTAGACAGTCATCCAACACCAGAATTTCGTGCTGACCAAGCAATGTGCGGGCAATCGAGAAACGTTGACGCTGACCACCGGAGAGATTGAGTCCCTTCTGGCTCACCTCATAACCAAGCCCCTCCGGTTGCGCCTCCACAAAATCACGGATCTGCGCCTTTTCACAGGCTCGGAGCATATCCTCATCGTTCGCGGAGAGGTTCCCCCAACTCAAGTTATCCCGCAAAGTGCCATGAAAAAGAAGCGTCTCTTGCATCACCATACCGACACATCGGCGCAGAGACTCCTCATCGTATGAGGCTATATCCTTTCCGTTGAGATACAGATGGCCGGCGGAAGGATAATAGAATCGGGCCAACAAACTGGCCACGGTACTCTTTCCGGAACCCGTTCCACCCACAATCGCCAATGTTTCTCCCTTATTGATAGAAAAGGAAAGGTCAGAAAGCACCTCCCTCGCACCTTTGGGATCCTCCTCATAAGAGAAGGCGAGATGATCAAAACAGATGGCCTCGTCCGCAGGTCGAAGTGATGAATCTGAAGCCGCAACCGACTCCCCGTCAGACAACAACACCTCATCTATACGTCGCATAGAGGCGCTTGCCTCAGTCATAGACATAATGATTCGGGAACCCATCATCAAGGAGAGGAGAATTTGCGCCATATAATTCACGCACGCCATGATATCGCCTACATTCACCTCGCCCTCACCCAGCAGGATAGCGCCATAATAGACAATCACCGCAATTCCGATATTCAGCAAGAGCGACATAGCAGGTCCCAATAGCACCACCCAGCGGGTAACACGTAACGAACGAGCCACCAAGTCATCATTGTTTTGCTTAAAACGATCGTATTCGCCCGCCTCATTGACATGCGACTTCACCACTCGGATACCAGAGACATACTCCTGGACAATCGTATTTTGCCGATCCACCCGTTGCTGGATAGCCAAAAATTGAGGGAAAGCACGTTTCAGGATGAAGGCTACAATAAAAATCAACAAAGGGAGAATCACCAAAAGGATCGACGAAAGACGCAAATGGATCATCAGCATCATAGAGACAGCCCCCACAAAAAGAATAGGCGAACGGAACAACAAACGCATGGAGGCCTGCACGACGCTCTGCACCTGCTGCACATCAGCCGTCATCCTTGTAATCAGGGAACCCGTCTGCAATTTATCCACCTGACGGAAGGGTAACCCCATGATTTTCCGGAAGAGCGAGGAACGAAGATCCGCACCCATACGATAAGAGACCGTACCCGCCGCAAAAATGGAGAGCAGACCGCCCAACATGCCGATAAGGACCACGACAACCATCCGGACACCCAGTGTATAAATCACAGAAGAGTCGCCAGCCAAGATACCCTCGTTCACAATGACCGACATAATATGGGGCTGAAACAATTCCGCCACCACTTCAGTCGCCACACAGACCGGAGACAACACAGCCCAACGCCAATGAGGTTTGAGATAATGTAATATTTGTTTTAGTTCTTCCAATAATTCACTAAATAGATAGTAAATATAAGAAAATTCCGCTACTTGCAGAAGCGGGAAACGAAAAAAGGGTGCATCCAAAGATACACCCTATATGACGTTCATCACATTTCGGAATTATTTCTTCTTAGCTTGTGACGCCTTTTGCTTTTCACGCAACTTCTGCAAACGGAAATACTCCTCACTGTTATCACGAGCGATGGTCTTGATCACACGGATAGAATCAGCTTGTGGATCATACTTCTCAACGAACATAGTGTATTGGTATCCCTTCTCGTAGAAGAAGTTTGTGAAATCGCCACAATATGTAGTCCACTCCGCATTGTCACGTCTTGCGTGTCCTTTACGAATTTGATAGCAATATTTTGATCCGTCCACAAGAATCTGATCTCCAGAGACCTTCATGAACTCACCTTCCTCAGAAAAAGCGAATGTAGCCGTCAAACCAGCCAACACCGTTAAAATTAATTTCTTCATGACTTAGACGTTTTAATTATTGGGGCAAATTTAGCAATATTTTCAAAACTTGCAAATAAATCGAAGGGATTTCAGACGACCAATCAACTAACCACACCAATAATCGTCAGTCTCAAAAACATCTGCGAAAAGATTCTAATCGAGATGCTACAATAACACCAATTGTATATTTAAACTTACCACACTTGATTTGAATTCCAAACACACCCTACGAATGGTGCGACATCAAGCAGATGATGTGTTCCCTGTACCTAGGCTTTCTGGAACTATGCACACGAGACAGCGAAGAACCGGAATATTCAAGGTTGGCGACCTACAATAGGCTACAGTCATGCGTCATAGAAGACTTCATCAAGGAAACCGAGAGGCAAGGAAACACCGCCAACCCACACCAAAGGCACATCACTTCGGAGGAGAGCATGATGAGGGACTTCGAGCAGCTCAAAGAGGAGTTAAGCCCCTGTCTATCGGTTAGAGGCGCAGATTGATAGGCTGGGCATGAGAAAGCAACCCATCTTTATTTGTTTAACAAGGAGTCCGCTATCGAATAGTCATACGGATCGGGGATAGCATTAACTTGTTGCCAACCGAATTCTATCTGCTGCTCGCCCGTCCTTGCTCCATGGGCTAGGAAAGCATCTCCTATCTCCTTTATTATCCTTTGGGCTGTCTTGCCGGAATAAAGCTTAGATTTCAAGAACAGGTCATAACGAGTTTCCCCTTCACTCAGGGAATTAGGGAAATCTCCTCTGCGAAGAGCCCACATCACGCATCTTTTCCAGAAGGTCAACTCCCTAACACCAATACCACAAAAGTCCCCAAGACTGCCGTAATACAGATGTTCGATGGCGCAGGCAATAAGAGACTTGGGTTTATGCCCGAGTTCATACATATAGTTCAGTATTCTCTCCGTCTCGCGCCAAGGTCTTCCTTGGAAGTAGCAGATGTTTCTATATCCAAAGAAACATCCTCCATAGGGATCTCCTTGAGCCTGCCAGTCATGCGTCTCGATTATCTCCTTCAACTCTTCGAGCGTTCCATTCCTCATGGCGTCGCTGACGCCATAATCCTCCGGGAAACAATGCTCATTGTAGTGTTTCACATGAATCCATTTCACCTCTCCGTCAGCGAGGGTATCGTCTATACCATACGAGAGAGACTTATTGAGGACTTGGTACTTCATTTCATATCTATGTTTGAGCCAATAAAGGCTCTTAACCGACAGTTTGGTTTTGCTGTTCGTGAGGAACTTATCGATGTAGTACCAACTATTGCCAAACCCATGCAGCATGCCGAGCTTTTCCATACCTTCCTCCCACACCTCGTCTGAGATTACGCCGTCAGCATCGGCTTTGACCTTTATGATCGACATTCCGAATTCGTAACTGTACTGGTCTGTCAAATCCTTGATGACTTCAGAATCCATAGGGATACGCTCACAGTTGGTTTCCAACAAATCAGCGACCTCCCGTACCTTCAGCGGATAAATCCTCACCATGCCAGCCTCCGATTCATACGTGTGGTTATCCGTGGCACTTTCCACGATTTCCCTGACAACGAACTGGTCATTCCCGATTCCATCCCAGAAGGGTTTATCGCCCGCCTCAAATGGAAGCACATCAGTTAAAATACGCTCCTTACGGTCGTTGAAATAGAGATGTTTATCTCCTTTTCGCACCTGGATGACATTGGCCTTATACCATAAAATGACATCATCGTATATGGTCTCAAGGATGACAGAGCCATCCAAAGATTTCACGCCGAACTTTCCATCTTTATAAAGGATGATGTACCGGTCGGTCACATATTCCGATATTGAATCATAAACTTCTCTATCCGCCGGAGTAGTGGGATCGTAACCGACTTCGATTTCTTCTCTTATCATATAATGACAACGGCTTTTCATGCTGAACGTGCCGGATTTAGGATAAAAATAATCCCAATTTGTATAGGCTCGACAATACCAAACACCATCTTCTTTTGTCTGAATCTCATCATATACAGCTGGTGTCCTGTGCTTCCCATCCTCACTTACAAGTCCAAGATGGTGTTTTTCATCCATATATACCTTATACTCTGCCATTGCAATTCCTTTCTAAAATTAAATTTCGTTCATGTCATGGGGTCCGACGGTTATTCAGGGCACTAATTTCCCTGAGACTAACCGCCGGTACTCCAAAACATATGTCTTCATTTCGTCGGTAGGGTTGCAATCAACCCGCCCCATATCCATTGATGTTCCATGACGGATATTTCGCTAAAAAAGGACCCGAATCCCCACGTTCGGGTCCATCATCAGGAAAGAGCCTATACAGTACCACTTCCAGAGGGAACCGCCTGTGGGGACTGTCGCTCGCATATAGGATTTCCCAATGACAGGAATCGGCCTCCTACGCGTACCGTAGGCGTGGAACACGATTCTCATCAAAGGCAAAAACTCAGACCTTCAAACGCCGTAGCACAACCACTAGACCTCGGCTCGCATCTTACAAGAATTACATCGCCTTTTTATATCAGATTATGCAAAAACTCAAATCCCTATGTTTGAGTTCATGTCACTGACAGAGCCACCAAGTTTACACCGGCAGGGAAAATCGACCATAGGGACTGCCACTCGCCTACAGGGTGTCAGAACATGCGCATAATCCTTTTACCGCTTTTCGGCTGGACAATCTGGAGTGCCGTAACTCTCCCCCGCTATTCCGAAGAGCAAGTATTTGTATATTATCCATCTATGTATGTGGTTGACGACTATCCAGGACACAAACTCCTCTGATTCCGACCCCTATCCATCGATGTTCCGTGACGGATATTTCACAAATAAAAGGACCCGAATCCCCACGTTCGGGTCCGTCATCAGGAAGAGCCTATCATTGTACCACTTACAGAGGGAATCGCCTGTGGGGACTGTAGCTCCTAATGTAGGATTTCCAGATGACAGGAATCGGCCTCCCACGCATACCATAGGCGTGGCGCCATGGAGGTTACTCCGATTCCCCAAGTTCCTGGCCAGAATCTCCGAACCACCTTATCTGCCGGGGTAGTCCGCAGGGCAACTCAGCCCTACAATCTTGCCACCTTCTTCAGGAGAGAGATAAAACGTCAGAACTTGTTAAGAGCGAGAGACTACCGCATAGGCGGCTCCGTCCCCCGCAACATGTTGCGCACCCGAGCAGGAGATCCGAACGGACAAGCCTTACTATGGTGCCACAAAGGGTTTGGGCATTCAGGGCACTAATTTCCCTGAGACTACCCACACCTACAACCCTCCGTTTCGCCAAGCCGTACCGTAAGATTGATTTATTGGCAGGAAGCTTGACTACAACATCTGGGCACAGATATCTTCTACCCTACTCCTCGGCGCATTTCTCGTTGTAAATCGGCAGCACCTTTTCGGACTGAACCGATGACACGATGGCCAATGCCAAACCCGCCGGCAGGAAGAAGAAATCCAGGAAGATGGAAGCCACCGCGGTTCCGTTGGATTTCCTCAGTTGCCTGTGCGCCTCAGGGCAATGAGCCGCCAAGTAGGAACTAAATTCAGAGCCTCTCATGATAAGGGAGTTGTCCTCGCTGTGGTAACGCTTCCTCCTTCTTCCGTCGGGCAATGTGATTCTGGAGTAGAGGATCTTAGGGTGGGACGACGCCTTCTTCACCTGGGAAGCCTTCCCATCGCCGTCACCTGAGGGCGCGGCACTCTGCGGCTGAGCCTCCTGCGCCGGACCCGCGGCTGGTTGGAAGGTTTGTATCTCCCCGTTCTCATAGACGACCGTGGCGATCTTGTCGGTGGACATCACGAAGGTCGGTCCGTTGGGATTGCTCGCTTTCTTGTACTTCACCTCCGTCTCCGAAACTTCCGTGACCTTCGCCTCTATCTGTTGGGCGTCCTTAGTCACGATCACATCCTTCGCCATGCAGCAGCTGCATAAGGCGCTGAAATAAATTACCAATCTAGATTTCATACTCGTTATTTTTACGTTTCTACTCCATAGAGACACAGAAATTCATTTTGTTACAAAAATTCCGAAAAAAATTTTTCAAAACTTTTTTTAAGTCGGATGACAATACCTTTCAGCCTCACTTCCCGTCATTCTCATACACAAACCATCACGGACTTTGGAATCGACAACCCGCACCTCTCCAAAATCAAAGAAGGGATAAAACTCCAATTCGACGCCCGACGAGAGACAGAAGGAAAACGAACGAATGAACAGGGCCTGACTGTCACATTCTATAATCTCTCCGCTCCAATCGCATGCATAATCGGCAGTTTCTATATGAATGGATTCGATCGTTTCCCCCAGACAGTTCGAGAATTTGACGTTGGCGTCATACCATACACTATCGCCTTGGTACGACGTCATTCCTTCGGGCAAGGCGTTCAGACCCACCTTCACGACCTCGCAACTGTAATCGACATCCAACTCGTCGCCGTCTTCAAATATGATGACAAATGGCTCGTCTATCTCCGCATGGCGAGATGTCGTCCGACCGATGAAGTCAATTCCTATAATCCTGAATCCCGCGATTTTCCTTCCGACGACCCTCAATTCCCTGAACTTGCGCATCAATTCCGTCGGATCACTGAACGACGACTCGTTCCATTCCGTATAATCAAAATCCGTTTCCTTCACTTCTTCCATCCTATTCTCTGTGGTTTCCTTTAATTAGTTTCATTCTATAGAGACAACAGAAACGGTTTTGTTACAGAATAAGATAAAAAATCCCCACCCGCCTTTCGCGAATGGGGACCTACTCCAGTTTTTTGATATATCTTTTTACTATTCGGACTTCTTGTTAAGGTACTTATTGAAGTTGTCCACGAACTCAGACAGTTTCGTTTCGTCGTCGAAGAAGCCGCGCAACTTTCCGTAACTTCCATTCGGATCCCGCTTTATGTATCCAACTTCGAAAGTATCCTTGTCAGGCTCATTCTCCATCATTTGAGCCAGTTTCGCGCAATCTCCCATTGTCTCCTCCTCGGCCCTCTTTCTCATGATGTAAATCAAATCAAGCAGAACGGCGTAATCGTTCTGCACGTTTTCATATATTATTTTCTTCTCTTCCGGAGTTACATCGAAATAGACGAACTTCTCCATCATTAACCACAGATTCATAACCGTTCCTCCAAACTTTTAACTACTCTTTTTACCTTGTTCCTCACCCGATGCTTCATCACCCTGAGATTCCCCTCCGTGCAACAGAGCATCTCCGTAACCTTCTCCGTAGGAAATTTCTCGTCGTAGCTGACGGCCCACAAATCATAGAAGAAGACCACACGCTCCGGCGCTGGAAAGGTCTTGTTCACACGATCCAGCACATCCACAGCCATACGGACATCCCGCACGGCGAAAGAATCCTCCTCTTCCACCAATTCCTCGTTCCCGTCGAGAGAAGGAAGCTTCTCCACAAACCTACGGTTCATGTAGTTACGGAACGTGGTCCTGAGCCATTGGGCCCTGGAGGCCTCCTTATGTTCGGCGCGGATCGTCAGATAGGCATGGTACGGGCCATTCTTGTCGTCGCGGAGATGAAGGTAAAAATCCATCAGATAGTCGTAGCGTTCCTCGGCGGACTCTATCGAATAGTTGCCCAGCACACGCTCCATCTGGACACGGAATGTGTCAAAGATGGCGGTATAAACCTGCCCATCCTCCGTGTCTCGCATTATCTCTTCCGGTGTCATCATATCACAATTCGTTTTCCGCAAATATAATTATTATATCTTTTTGATTGTGATTACACACAAAAAATGAACAACAAAAGACAGGAATCCACATCCGGAATAAGTATTTGTCCAATATATGCCATCAACCAGTTCCGCATCACTATTCCATTATTCTACTATTCCACTATTTTACTATTCTACTATTATATTATTTTACTATTCTACTATCTCACTATCAATCAATGCAGTTTCGTCCCCGTGTCCATACCTCCAAAATGATATAAAAAAGTGTAGTTCTACATATTATAAAAATTAGAAAAAGTGTACTCTTGCTATAGAGGAAGGAAAGGAAGGAATCTACGCCAACCGATGACCGAACCACGCTCAAAAAAATAGCCGCCCGAGCGATTGACTCAGGCGGCGAACATAAGATTTCCCCGTAAAATAAGTCTAGAAATATGTTGCTTTTATGCGTGTACGCAAATTTCCAAAAATTACCAGCGAGGAAAACAATCAATGAATTTTGTCATATAAAAACTCATTCCTATGGATTTCTAGAATTCAATTCCTCGTAGAACACATCCTCCGCATTCCTACCAGTAGAGTTTTTACCTGGTTTAATGTTATCAACAGACTGAACTACATCCTCAGATAATAATCTGCAGGACTTTACTTTCCCTGTTTTACCGTCGTACGTGATTTCCCGTACACACATGATCTTATCCACCTTTGTAATATCGTCTTTCTTATAATCACTAACACGTGAGTCTGTTCCCATAGTAGTGAACCTATAGTCATAGGAGATTTCTGTTCGGACATAATCTTCTTTTGGAACGAATTTGGATTTTCCATCACTACTTGAATGACCCTTAGGCAATACTTTAGACAACCATTCTAATAACAAACCAAGTTCTGTACCAGGAACGAATGCCGTATTAAAATTATCAATATTGCCATCAACATATCGCGATTGCCTTTCTTCTGACGAAGTCATTAATCCAGACACCCATACTCCTCCTTCTTGCGTATAATTTTTCTCAACTGGACTTGAGTTCAACCTCGAAGTTGGCAATTCATAATCTTTTCTTGAAGAACCATTATGAGCACCACAATCCACATAATACTCACCTTTATCATCTTTTTCAACTGAGAAATAACTATTTGGGTCCGCGTTTGTCAACAGCTCCTGCATTCGTTCGTTTGCCTGATCTTCTGTTAACATGCCCGTTGGATCTATGTATTTTATTGGATTGTTCATACAATAATTATAAGGACTCATACCCGGATATGTCTCAAACATAGGGTCTACACTTAACCATCTTGTATCCTTAGGATTCAAATACCTTGCTCCATAGTAATACAACCCAGTCTCTTCATCTAATTCCTTTGCGTTGAAAAGATATGGGGTACTCCACGCTCCCTTGTGTTCATCAACAAAAACCTCTCCATATGGAATGTATTCAATGTGTTGAGTTACATCGCCATCAATATCAGTAATATATGAGGAACTACCTAAATGGTCAGAGTGATAAAAATAGATTTCTTTTTCAGCATTTACCTTATCACCCTCATCCATATTATCTGAAGAAGACTCTTCTTCTCCACCACAACAGGATCCATTAGTATAATCGTCATTCGATTTACCATTATAAGGCAGCTCGAACACATCATAAGTCATCGGAATTTGTTGAGTCTGGTTTGAATATATTGACGCAAAGTTAACCGGAGCCTTCAGCTCCTCTACATCATCTCCAGCTTTCGCAACGCGACGAGGATCAGCCCCAAACGACTGCACATCTCCAAGTTTACTTACAATACGCTCCCGTCCCACATAAATATGCTTTGTATAGTTTCCTTTTTCAGAGGCAACCATATAAGGGGAAACATAGGCAGTGAACCTAACGCCTATATCTGACAAGGACTCAGAGGAAATGGCGCCATTCAGGAAGACCGCATCTTTTCCACCAGACATTTTGATAATACGCTCTCCGTTAGCGTCATACCAATAACGTGAAACAAAACCACCTTCATTAATTGCTATAAGTCGGTTTTCATCATCCCACAAGTAGTTGATCTTGCTAATAGCGTCACGACTATCTTCTGTATAACCACTTTCAGTGTTGCCAACAGTTACTTTGTCAGATCGGGCCTCTATCAAATTACCATTTGAATCAAAATCATATGCAACATTCGTTCTTACGGTATTTTCATCCTTCTTCTCCAAGTCTTCAGTCCTATACTCATTAGAGGAAACAGACATGAGTTTAAACGGATTAGACTCATCATAAGAATAGTTCAAAACATGACCGGCATGTAATGTGCCATCAAACTGAATATTGGTTTGATGCATATCTAATGACTTGTTTGTAATGTTATACAATTTGTCGTATGACATATACAAATCATAAGAAGCGCTTTTTACGCCATTCTCTCCCTGAGCCCCCGTATACTCGCCATGCGAAGAAATCAGACGGGACCAGCAGTCATATGTATAATCCGTGGACATCCTTCCTCCAAGCACATCAAGCTGAGGAGTGACCTCATTTTTTATCTGAGTAATGTTATCAAGAGCGTCGTATTTATACAGATTGTTCATTATTAAACCTCCGCTACTAGGAGAAAACACCTGGAGACTATTCATACGTCTACGAACATCCTCATAACCATAGAAGGTCTCCGTACCATTACCATATTTCATATAAACTCTTTGTCCATACTTATCATATCCTATGTTCTGAACATATGTATACTTATTTTCCTTCTCGCCTACTACAGAGACCAGTTTTCCTCCATGATCATAGTTGTATTTAACCAACTCTCCGTCAGGATATACCATATGCATCAACCTATTCCATGTATCATACTGCCATTCCGTCGTGTATGTTGCAACTGCGTTATTAGGAATGACGATAGTTCTACGAACTTTAGTCAGTTCACCTAGACGGCCATAATAGAACTCTTGGGCTCCCGTTCCATCCTGTACGAGAGCAACCTTACCAATACGGTTATGATGGGCATTGACACCTCCATATGTGATAAAGACATTATTCTCAGGATGATCCTTGTATGATATACTAACCAAGCGGTTATATTCATACCCATACTCAATTGCATTTCCCTCATCCGTAAGTTTCTGAGTTCTTCGTTTTATAAGATTGCCAGCATTATCATACGCCAAAGAAATAGAACCAACAGATGGATGGGAGACTGATAATGGACGACCTGCCATGTCATATTCATACGCTACATGGTTGTTTCCCGCATCATCATAGGAAGATAACTGATTAATTGGATCATAATGATAATTAACATCAACCCATCCTGACTCGGTCGCACCCGTACCCATAGGTGTGTAATACTGAGAAGTTCTCACCACTCTTCCCGCACCGTCTATAAACTGTCTTTGTTTGGAATCATTGGGAAATTTGACAGTAGATGCCAACTTTCCTTCTTCTATAGAATATTCAAATTGAGTTTGGTCGTAAGAACCATTCTCTCCGTACATGTTAGATAATACAGGCCTACCCAATATATCATACGTAGATGTTACCTTTAATTCTTTTGCACTGTTCTCAAAAGAGACCGAACCCTTATCGGAAACAACTGGATGGTAACTCTCCACAACCCGTCCCAAAGCATCATATTTCAACAAACCACTTGAAATAGTTTTAACTTCCGGCGCTGAAGAGACATTTCCATTAACAGCCGTTATCTCGGCGTCCATCTTCATCTGCAGGATTCTTCCGACTCCATCGGATATCGTCACTACACTAATTGGATCATCCGGATGTTGTAAATCGAAGTGGTCAGCAACAACATATGGGTGGCCACTGCTTGGATGTATTTCGTAAACGTACTTGACGGTATAGTCCGATCCAGCCTCCTGCTCTTTCGGAGCAAGTACCTTAACAACTCGACCAACATTATCCAATTCAGTTTTAAACGAATAACCATTCATATCACGCACCGTCAAAGGGACACCAAACCTATAGTCATAATCTTCCATCTCCGAACGGTAGCCAAAAGCATCCTCCACCCGCTCTACATACATATTATACTTTCTATCGTACGTATATTTATATGACATCGACTCACGCCTGTCATTTGCAGGAAGTATCTGAGTTATCACATTTCCTACTTTGTCATACATCATTTTATACTCAGCCACGTCGCCTGCAGAGTTAAGCGTTTTCTTTAGTGAAGTAATCGCATACGGAGTAAACTTATCACCATAGGTCGCTTCGGAATGTCTATAAGTAACACCATCCAATCCGACTGTGCTTACACTGACAGGCAATCCAATAATGTGGTTATCATCATCAACTTTATCGATGTATTTTGTCACTGTTAAATAACCAGAGTTATCAGTAAGATTCTTGAATTTGTAACTACTTAAGTGAGCATATGTCTCATCATATTCATACAACTCCTCAGAAAGTTCCAAGCTATCCTTACCCAAATTCTCATAAGCAACAATCTTCTTATACGTAGGCAAATATATATAACTAGAATTCTCTTCTATTATCGGGTCAGACAGTGATTTTCCTGACGTAACTTTATAAAGTTTATAATCTGAGGTGGATTTCATAAACTTTACAGACTCATCCGCACCGCAAATCAATGTTTCTTTGGGAGCTCCCGCTGTGAAATAGTTAGTGATATCATACAGTTGAATACACTTCCTATAGTCGTTCCCATCGTCATCCAGATTGATAGTCTTAACTTTTCCAAACCCTAAAAATTCTCTATTCCTTCGGTCTGTCTTTCCTCCTGAATACTCAAACCTGAATCTTTGATCAGGTCCATTATCCGACACACCATCACTTACCGTAAGAGAAGACATCACCCACTTACCATAAGGATGGTCGTACGAGGCTTCTGTATGAGTATAGTCAATATCAAAACTTCCTCCTAACGGATTAATAACTGACTGCAATTTATTTGTCGCACCAATATTTGAGGAAACTACACTCATTGATTCTTCGTCATTCGAAGTTAATTGATCAGGGTATCCATCTCCATCGAAATCCATGAAACTAGACGTGGTTCTGGTAGTTGCCCACGATGTAGAACCATTAAGGAACGGAGTGATAGTGAATCCCCACGGAGTCTCTATCTCCACACCACCATTTATATGTGCCGCAAATGAGGTTGAAACAGACTCCTCCGAAGACGCTTTATCGGCGATTAAAACAGATTCACCAAATCCATTACCTATATTTATCTTTGCGTACATTTTTCCGGAATTCGCATATATCAAATCAGGTAAGCCATCCGCATTCACATCCAAAAGATATGAGGTCATTCCCGTTCCACTTTTTGCAACATTATATCCGGCTCCTACGCATGCTTTACCTTTAATTGGCACCGAAACAGCTTTAGCCTTCGTATCACCATATGAATATGCAGCTAATACAGAATTTTTTTGGAATGGCACTCTTGGGGTAAAACAATACCCAAGATTAAATGCTACTTCCTCTTTAAAAAGCATATCTGGTAATCCATCACCATTTACATCATACCAATCGTGCTCAGCCTTCGAGTTACTTACTGCCTGCGATTCAGCAGAAGTCACAGTATAAGCAATTTCTTTATTTTGACCGGCTGACTCCGAAGCATTATTCTCGCTACGTGAGAATCCTCCTACAGGCAGTGTCAACACATGTTCGCTACGCTCTGATTTTACAATTCCATTTCCTCTTGTCTTATTATATGAGTCTGAGAAAAAGGCAGAAGGGATTAGATAATCTCTGATAGAGCCATTGGGAGTAGTATAATACACGTTTATACTGTTCTTATAATCATCAAAATCTCCCGAATGAAGAGCATCAGGATATCCGTCGCCATTCAAATCCAGGGCATTCGTAACTGTATGAGAATACACCCAAGACCATGATTTCCCTGAACCATCTGATCCCCCTGACCAATCATCCACACCATCATTCTCCTTCACTTTTTTGATATACTCCTTGTATTTTTCCAAATTCTCGGCAAAATCACCAGTCAAGAAATCTTTTACCTTCGGCATTCCTTTTGGGATAGTAACACCCGCGCTAAATACGTTAATTCTATTCCTTCTTTGAATATACATAGCATCCCATGGACCCAAATATTCATCAACTGCCTCTGTTCCGACTTCCAATTCCTCTATGATCGGATTAACATAACGAGACGAAGACTGAGACTCTCGAGTTACAAAAACACCTATAGCATTCTTCGACTCATCCACCACACTAGGCGCATAATATCCACTCACACCATTCTCTAATTTGAAAGTCATCGCTTGAAAATCTGGGAATTTCATCTCAAATGACGAATCACCACCATCATCACCTTCGGCACCTTCGACACCTAGTGTTGACATGTTTCCCATTTGGTTCTGAATTTCATCGGCACTTAAAACAACTGACGACCACTTGCCATCATCAATTCTCTCATACAAACCTCCTTCATCAGAGTCTTTTCCCATATACGCAAATTGTCCCCATCCCCTGAATAGGAGTCCTAACTGTAAATCGGATGTGCTATGACTGTCATATACAGTCACAGCATAATCATCAGAAACACTTAATAAATTATTTATGATTGTATTATTTTCTTTAATGAAATAGTTTCTTTCAAAGGAAACCTTTACATTAACTTGTTCGGTGTAATTCTTGTTCTTATATGCGACTAAACGAATTTTTTGGCCACTTATAGATTCTATCTCATCTGAAGATAACATGGAACCATTAGTCAAACGAATGCTTCTACCATCAGATGCGTATAAGAAAAGACTCATATCCGATGTTTCACCTGAAACTTTAACGTATATGCTATTGTCTGCAGTCACATCCTTACCTGGGTTTTCTGACTTAACCTCTAACAAGCGATCTTTAACGACGAGAGTCGAAGGCACCGCATAACTGTTAATATGGTTATACAAAGGTCTGGATGGCAGAATCGTCAGATTTTCATAACCGGAGACAACAGGCCTCCACCATATTCCATTTGACTCATTGGATAAGTCTGTCTCAAATGGAATGCGAGCATCCGATTCGATCGAGAATACTAACGTATAGCTATTGTCATCGTCTGGTAGTGTGACTCTAACAATTCCATCACCTCCAATCTCACAAGCATTTTGATTTATGTACGAAACCACTGGCACTCCTCCGGCTGAAGTTACCGCCTCTCGCGGGTACTCAAACGTAACTAAAGGCACTTGATCTTGGATCGTAGCATCACCATTATAGTAACGATATTTAATGACGAATTTAACATCAGCATCGGTAACTACGTTCTTAACTGGAAGTCCTTTGATTTCCAATGCTGATCCACTTTCCACAGGCAAGCAATTGAAGAATGACCAGACATAATCCTCACTCGCACGATAACGAAACAAACTTAATCCATTTTCATCAACAAAATTCGATGCAATGTCTGTTCCAGTATAGGTTACACCATCTAAGCTAATAGATTGATAAGTAATCACCGGATCCCATGATACTAAGTCACCTATTCCTTGCTTGATGGAATTAGTTCTAAAATAAACATAATCACCCTTTTTGACATTCTTAGAGGTTGCATTCAAAAACCTCGTCTCACTTGGACCTATGTTTTTTTCTCGCAAAACCACTTCTCCTCCTATTTGAATTGCGCAATGAACTCCATCATAGTTTTTACGGTTATCCTCAGGCGATGTCTGACTTGGAGCGACTTTCACCACCGATTGAATATCAATAGTTCCATTAAAAGGGGCTTTCCATACTCTTACCGCATCCAGGAGTGGAGACTCATCCTCTTGTTCTTTTGTATATTCCCCCGTTGTCAACACAAGGGATGAAGGAAGTTTCGCCCTACTCATAACGTTTGGAGTATCATACGAATATGGATAGAAGGAGGGAACACCATCTGGACCAATTCTATTGAAATAGACCGTGCCTCTATAAGCAACGTCCACCAATCCATCAGCATTGAAATCCATAAAATAAATTCTAGTACGATTCTTCTCAACCATTGAGGTATAATTAACCCCTGTCGATAAGTTTCCGACTCCAATAACATCCTGATTTCCCCACTCGTTTCCAGATGCCTTGTGTTCAAAAAAACTACCGAGGGTCGGAATTGGTATTACACGGCCAAAATCTTTCGTACCTACAAGACCCTTCTGGTATTTTACTTTACCACCATCGCAAGTGACCTTATCCGGGATTCCATCTCCATCAATATCTATCAACGTCTCTTTTCCATAAACCTTGTCATAAATATATGAGTACGACGCTCCAGCGGCTAAGGGTCCCCATCCCAAATATAAGCCACCACCAGCCGAATAAGCGAAATCAGTTCCGTTAGCATTTAACATGGACATCTTCGGATCATACGAATCGAATTTCTCCATAAGTTTTTCAAAGAGATTGCCATTTATCGACTTTTCGGATTTATATTCTTGAATTCTATCTGAATAGAGTGGCATACCAGACATACTCTTATATACGAGGCTATGACTATTAAATTCATTTCCATCCGCATCAAACTGCGTTATTTTGTCTAATAAATCAGCGTAAAAGTCGCCCTTCTTATAATGGAAATGATATCCTCTCAGATATTTGCCCTCAAAGTAAATGGAGATATCCTCCAATAATGCGTTTGAAGATGTAAGATACCCATAATTACCGGAGCTTCTAGTTTTCAACTTGCCAGATGCTCTATTCTTAAACGTGACCACAGTATGCGGCTTTTCTCCTACATTTCCTACACATATAGAATCCAGATACAACGCTGATGCTTTTAGGTCGTTCCCCAAAATATTCTCGCTCACGTTCTTATACTTGTATTCTACATAGTCACCATGCACATCTTCTACTCTGGTGACTCGCCACTCTGAAACAACAGAATCTGTGCTCAAAGAACCAAGAGAATAATTTAGCGACAAACCACTTATAGACCCTTCGACATGACTTTTTTCTTTTTTCACAGGTACTCCAGACTCATCTACTTCTTCTGTGTCAACCATATATTTGACAAGCCTTCCAAAAGTATATTTAACACCTTTGGCGTCAGTCACCTGCCAGACATAATTTGTAGGATCATCTCCTATACGTTCTATCTTAGAGAATGTTCCCTCCCTTCTAGGGAAAAACAATACTGCTCCAGATTGCCTTGGCATGCCTGCATTACGATGAGATAGTCCCACTCCATTCTCAATCATCATCTGCCCATCATATAAATATGTTTCAGTTTCATACAATGGATTATAAGTTGGGACACCCCATCTTGTCTCTACAGAGATTGTAGGAACACGCAAATCCCATCCGTCTCCCAACCATCCTGAACCGCCATCACTACTATATTGGATGGTTAAATTAGGAGCCATTCCATTCCTTGCTGGAGGCATCTCTATACTATAGGATACGTTAGCAGATCCTTGACTATTCGCAGTAGGAGCCTGGATTAACTGAACCTTCTCAACTGGATTAGCTGGTTTCAAATCCGACATAATGGTAGGGGCAAATCCATTAGTTTCAGGAGACTCAGGAACAACTATGATACCATTAATCATATCCGTGAAGTGGTTGGTCTTGGAGAGAATCATCCGTTTCTCCTTATCGATGCTGTCTCTCTTCAACGCCACCCAATGCTTCGTGTTCAAGTCGAAGTAATATGTTTTGATATCATCCTCCGTATATCCGTTAGGAATCTTAGTCCGGTCATATCCCATCGCGACAGTTGCACCCTCGCCCTCAAACAACTCACCGTGAGGCAAGAATCGATATCCGCTAAAACTATCGGTCACGTTATACATGCCATAATCCAACGACGGCATATCCTTATCAATCAATGAGGATACGGACAAATCCATGGATTTCTTCATATCACCGGATTTCACCGTCAAACTAGCGGTTGGAGCGACAATAGAACCATCACTGTCAGTATCCATATGGGCCACCAGTTCGAAACCATCCTTGGATTTCTCATAAACATAATCTGCGCCAACTCCACTTTTTACGAAGACATTTTTCACAACATCCTTTCCGTTAGAGAGAGTCGCCACAGTAACCGCGCGATCGGACGGAAGAGCGACAACGCTCTCAAAGACACCGTCACTTAAATCAACACTCCTTCCATTGACCCGAACCACTTTTATGGACGGATCCGTCACATAACCTCTCACATAAGCCTTATTGTCGTATGAGATTGTAGAACCAGTCACAACCAATGGTTGTTCACTGTCGGAAGGAATAATCCGCACTTGCAAATCGGATATTCTATATCCATATGAAGGAGCGGGCACACTGAACAAGAAACGGTTCATACCCTTACGCAACCATGCGGGATTCAGCTGCTCGTTATGGGCAACAGTATCCTTGGCATTGGAGACCAAATAACCACCCATGGACTTCTGGTCGTTCACGCTCATTGAGACACCTGCAAAATCAGCTAGTCCGGTGAGTTTGTACGACAACATTACGATATCTGTATTTTTCAGGTTCTTGTCGATGACAACCTCGAATATGTTATCAGCGGGGTTATCGCTATGACGACCTTCGTACAATCCTACGACCGCCTCTTTTTGAATAGAGGAATAAGTCATAGCTCCATCCTTGGAGATGACTGGTTGGACTGCCTGGGAAACAGCGACCTTCTCTGAAGAGTCCGCAGATAAAGGAAGCGCCTCGATTTGAGATTGCGCCATCACATTGGATGACACCTTTCCCTTCTTTTGCTGTTGTCCCTCCGCTGTCTCAAATAGAGCAACACCATTCGTCTTAGCGTAAATAACCGCACCTACCATAAATGCGGCGGATAAAACCGTGATAACTATTCGTTTCATATGTATATAAATCCTTCTTCTTTTATTACTTCTCAAGGTTAACGACGCCATTCAACTGAACGCCCAGATTAAGATCATAGACATTATCTCTTACAAGATAATGATGAATCATATCGTAAAAACCATCCTTACTTCTATAAGGAGTAGACCAAGACGGCCTTTGTACTGATATCGATAGACGTTCAGGGTTTTCCATAACCAGCTCCGTCACCTCGCCCTCTATATCCGACAAATAAACCAAACGGTCACCACTCAACCAATGATAATAATACTGGGTAGGTTCACACTCATCATTCCCTGTTCCGATATTCGAACTTCTCAATACAACATCTTGAGGCTCCTTGTAATCGACCTTCTCTACCTGGAAAGGAACTCCAAGCAAAGCATACGTGGAAGCAAGTTTTTCATATGCATGATCATACAGAACCTTATAATCCGGTTTTACACCATCATAGTCAGCTCCAGCTCTAACCTCCCTTCTTGCATTCTCTCCATAACTCTTAGCATTACCTAATTTAGATACTATAACCTTATCGTCCCACAAGATATGCTTATAGTAGTTGCTGTCTGCATCCATTTCGAAAAATGCATTCAACCGTAAAGGGAACTGCTCGGCTATTGAAGTATTTCCCTGCTGCCATTCCGAATTAACGAATACATTTTCGCCACCCCCATTTATCGCCACCACGTTCTCTCCAAACGCATCATTGAAATAAACAGAGACATAGCCATTATCAACCACTCCTAACAATTTTTTATTATAATCATAAACATATCTATTTGATCCTTGATCAGACATATCGTTGTTAGGATTATACTGAATTGTTTTAGTCGCCTTTTCCGTTACGCCGTCACGAGTGATTTCCTCCTCCACAGAAGCTAAATACGGACAGCCTGCGTTGACATAATTATACTTTAATTGCTTATGTAGCGATACTTTGACACCATTGCTTTCATGTACATAGGATTCGTCAGCAGAATTCTTATTCCACCCACCATAACTATAAGAGACATTATAAGAAGTCTTTGAATTACCTAATTCAGTGTACTCTCCTGACGCATCCCATACACGCCCCCACAGATCGACGGAATTTACCATTTTACTGACTAAGACGTCATTTACGAAATAAACGGAGGAAGACTCATCCATAGATCTTGTTCCGAAGATATCTTCATTCTTCTTATCAGAAAAAACAGACGCCGATATCATATCACATGTATTTTCCAGATATGAAAAGTAGTTGTCGTCTCCATTGTTGTATTGCACATGGATCAAATTGCCCAACTCATCATAACCCATTGACTGTGCATACTTATAGGTATATGATTTATCTCCTGTGATGGAGGTCACCAATCCGTTCAGATTATACGAATAAGACACCTTCTCCTGATCAGGATAAACGACTTGAGTAAGATGGTTCCACGAATCGTAATCCCATTTCATCTCGTATGTCTCTATCTCCTTATTAGGCGCCACTATTGATTTTCGTATCTTGCTAATTCCGCCCATTTTGTTATAATACATCTCCTGAACACCCGTCGCATCCTGGACATAACACAAAAGCCCCACTCGGTTATGCTTTGCATTATTCTTACCATAATCAAGTTTCACCAGCTCACTTAAGTCACCCTTCTTATATTGAATCGTTTTAAGTTGGCCCAACTTGTATCCATATGAGACCTGAGTCCCATCTGGACGGGACTCAGAAAGAAGATTGTCCGCATTATCATATTCGAATTTTGTTGTCATACCATTCTCTGTACGAGTTATAGCTCTACCCAAATCATCGTATGTATAGGAAACTGAGGTTCCATGACCAAAAATAGAATTGATATGGTTTAAGGCATCATACCTATATGTTATTTCCCTAAAACACAACTTTGCAGGATCCTCACATAAATTGTACACAAGATTTCCTCTTATATCATATCGATTCTCTACACCATACCTCTTTCCGGATTGCTCAGTCACCGTCTCATTCATTGTGAGTTCTCCATCCTCCGACATCTGATATTTATATACTTTATTCGCCTTATCGTCATCTACCATGCGGATGCGGTCCAACTCGTCAAATGTTTGTTCTAAAGCTATAGTTTTGGATGCCTTAGCTGTATATACCTTTTCATCTCCCTTCTCCTCCAATAAATACGAATTCTTCAGAATCTCTCTTCCGAAACCATCGTACACAGTTCTGCCAGAGACCAAATACATCTCCGACTCAATGAAATCATGCTTACCCGCACCTCCTCCACTTTGGTCCATGGTTACGAGCCGTTGATCCTTTGACTGGATTATTCGGCCAAATCCATCAACGAAAGTATAAGTATTGTGCCCAGTAGATTGGTTAAACGTAGTGAGCGCATAATTAGGTTGAGCCTGGTCTACACAGAAACATCTTCTCGCATCAGCGTCCACCTCATCCACCATTGCCTCCTCAGGATAAGTCCAGTCGGCTGTACAAATCTTTTCAGCATCTACACCAGTTGCTTGAGATACCGCATCCAATACACTTGCAAAGTTATTATTCAAGACATCCTCACGAAAACTCTCAACAGTCTTATTGAGATACAATTCCGCATGTAATAGATCCTCAAAATAGACATAGTCCGGAATATCCTCCAACTTATTTAACTTTACATATTCAAACTTAACCGAATAAGGGGAGTTAGTTTCGATTTCATTCGGCGCAATTATCTTTCTTACACGCCCCATGTCATCAATCTCTCGCTTCATTCTGACACCATTACGGTCAAATATAGTCCTTGCCACACCATAACGGTAATCATAATCCTCCAATTCCGTACGATATCCCAAACTGTTATCAATACGGTTCAAGTACATATTAAAACGTCTATCATATAGAAAATCCACCTTCTTCTGTTCATTGTTCGCATCTTTAGGATAGATGATATGTGTCATATTACCATCTTTATCATATTGGTAACTGATCTTCCTTGATAGTTTTTGGTTGAAATATGACTCCTCCACTGACGTGATCTTCTCCGGGGAGTGCTTATCCTCATAAGTGAGGTTAATTGCCCCATATCGTTCACTTCCAATTCCTCCGTTCCAAAGTTTCAAGGTCATAGGTAATTCCCTTGTCATTATATTCGATGTTATATTGTCATACACGAGCTCTACAGTTTTACCGTTTGTTCCTTTCGGTCTCTCCGTGAAATATATGCATCGGTTATTATCGAACAGATTGCCAGAATTATTATACGCAAAGATTTTTTCCACTAGTCCGCCTTCCCAAGAAACTACTTGAGAAGACACACGAGGTAAATACAACTTCTGGTTCTTTGTATCCGTATGATTAACCTTATTCTTAAAAAGAACATTCGAACCATATACAGAACCTGTTGTGTACGAAATTTTAATAGACTTCTTTTCTTTCCCTTCCTTATCAAGAAGAGTAACGCCGGTTATTTTAGATTCCGTCTCGAATTTGCCCGTACCATACTCCTTAATCCATGTACGGTACAACATCTCGTCATGATAAGGATCATCACCCAAATTCGCATCATGGTTCTGATTAATGACTTTTTTGAATCCATGAAACCAAGTCGCTTGGTCATCCCACACACCGCCTTCATAAGCGAATGTATGGTTCGTATTGTAGGACTTATCAAGAACACCATCATTGATACGAAGATATGACAGCACTAACAAATGCTTTACATTCTCCTTGGCAAGACTTTCGGCCTCCTTCATAGTAACTTCTTTAACGAATGATTCATCATCTATCGTAGGATCAGGAAGCTGGTAGTACATCCAATCATAATCTACAGAGAAGCATCCACCCAAAGGTATGTGAACTGTATGAAGTTTATTGGTTCGATCCACCAAGTAGGGTGTAACATCTTTGGCATTTGGATCCTGTTCCATATATTTCCTATAGTTCTGGCGATCCTCTATCAATTTTGTGTCATAAAAGTAATCAAACCTATGTTTTCCTATACCATCCTGAGAGATAGATGCCAGAAGGGTTTTCCCTTGATCTTCTGGCTCTTTTGCATTCTTTAAGATATCGTATTGAGACAAAGGATAATATTCAAAAGAATAAGATCTTAATCTGTCATATAAACTTGGTTGATTCTGACTAGTTGAATGTTCAATTTCTTGTACCTTTACCTCATCCTTGATGAAATACACCTCCATAGAGGAAAGTCGTTGAGTATATACGGATTTAAAGCCATAACTCTCAACCTCATCTGTATACTGATATAAGCCATAACCGAACGTATAATAGGTATGGTAATGGTCATAACCTTTATTACCAACAAAAATGGAATCCAAATATGGTCGGTTAGCAACATTCTTGTAGACGTAGCTAACATAATTACCATAATGGTCTTCCTGTCGCGTGACATACCACTCTCCTGCAAGACTCCTATCCATATCAGTCAGACGAGAACCGTTATCCTTGCATTGGGCACCATCGCACAAGACAATGTCATTCTCGTCATCCTTATCGCTCTTTCCCCGCCAATCAAAAAAGGATACAGACCCGTCTTGCTTCACTAATTTCCAATAGTAATGCTTCAATTCCTTTTCATAACGTACAAGATAAGATGATGTTGGTTGCGTCTCAGCATAATAAAATAGAGAATCGCCTTCACACGCTTCCACAGCCGAGACATAACGAACACCGTCAACAAGGCAAGTGACGAGTTCCTGGGCCTCCTGAGGATTCTTATAGCGGATGGTATCGAGCGAGATGTGCAACACGTCGAAATTCCATCCCTCGCCCATATTGCGGGTCTCGAACCGGCTTGAGTACGAGATACCGACAGAAGGCTGGATACGGGCTGGCGTGAACTCCAAAGGATAGGTCAACCTCAAATCTCCCTGATTATTCGGATATGGAGGTTGTATGAGCCCCACCTTTTCCGCTGGATTCGCCAGCGAAACCTTATTCATCATATCGGGCGTGAAACCCATCGGACTGGATATCTCAGGCAATTTGAGATACTGATCGATGATCTTCTTCTCATCGATATGCTGGAAATCCGCAGCCTCAATTTCCGGATCCTTTACAAGAGAATGGTTAGCCTGTGAGAACGGAGTGGCCGAAACGATGCCCCACAGCAACGATACAGCTACCGTAAACACGCCTCTCCTTATGTTTTTATCTACGCACATATTCTATTCGATGACTATTCGTCAATTACATGATCATATTATCGTACCAAAATCTTTCCGCTAAACTCATTGCGAGAACGCTCCGTTATCAACTTGACGATATAGACGCCTCCAACTGGGACATTGATATCGCACTCACCCACACCACCGGACGCATTCACACGTTTCTCGGCCACCATGTTACCTGAAACGTTGAACACCAAAACGCTGGCAGGTTCTGGTTCATCCATCTGCAGACGTACGGTAAAACCGTGAACAGCTTCCTTATTCGGGTACATCATCCAAGTGAAGGCCGATTTATCCACATCCTCCACATAAGGATTATCTATACCCTCTCTGGTCTTAGGGTCGCTCTTACTTTGAGTTTTCCATTCAGCGGTTTCACCCGTTCCTTCCAACAACAACTTCTGGGCATAATCAGACCACTCATACTCCTCCGCGACGCCCTTATATGCGAACGTGATCAGAACTTCTTCATTCTGTGGATCGCCGAACAGATCGACGTCACTGAAAATCGCCTTCATACGGGACTCGTCCAACGCTGACATAAGAATCGGTTCCTCATTGAAGTTTCCGGTATTGGACCTATCTATCATCAGATAGATCTTTTTGTTGCGGTATTGGCCGAAGATTCCGTCCTCCGTCATCTCGTAGCCAAGCTCCAAATAATTCTTAACATCATCGAAAGCGCCCGCCTTACTTACTCTTTTCACTTTCCATACACGTCCCATATGGTGGTATGAACCCTCGTAGGCTGCTTTCTCTTCGGGTGTGGCATTTTCCGCCAGTTGATCCTTGGGCTTCGTAGATCCGTTATTATCGCCCAATAGGATAAGGTTTCCATCAGTGATGGCATACGATCCGTCCGCGCCTGGCTGATATCCCACCGTCAACAGGTTCTGGCATCCCGACAACCCCTTGGAGGAAACACCCTTGTCATAGGTGTCGTCGTAGGCGTAGACATTCTCCTGATAAGCCGATGTGGATTGGGTCTGATAAAACCCGCTGACGTCATCACGGCCCACAGCAAAAACACGGTTAAAATATCCATTACCAGATTCAAAGATGATATCCGACCAACTGGATAAATACGAATTGTTCAAGGTGATACCATATTTCATGGCCAAGTAACTCTCCACACGAAGTCTCTCGGACTCACACAAAAACCTATTGTACACGAGCAACTCAGGCATATAGGAAATGGTTGAGAAATTATCGGGAGTCTCAACTTCAGCATAGGTTGACTTATCCCCTTTCCTTCCCTTCACCTTGCCGAGGTCGAACTTCGTGCTTTGCAACGATTTACCCCAAAGGCTATGGTCTGGTTGCGACGCTGAGACGTAAGAGACAATCTTCACCCTTTTCTCGTCGTCCTTCTTATTGTATTCAGTCGCCTTGCTTATGAAACCGCTATAGGAGAATGTCTCCTTCTCGCTTCCGTCCGCATAGAATAGTTCGGAACGGCTCATCATCCTACCCTCGCCTTTAGGAGCCTCAATACGGAAAAGGCATTGATCGATCGCATTGTCAGGTTGCTTATAGCCCCAAACGCCGATAACCGTAGACTGGGAGAGGTCACCACCCTTAACAGGGATCTCATACTGATCGGTTTCATCATGTCCCAACGGATAAGCGGGATTGAAGTTATACGTGTTGACGTTCTCACGCGAAACTGACGGCAAGGCCTTTCCATCGATATCATAAACCTTCATTGCCTCCGCACCGGAATTGACTACCTCGTAATTACCATCCAAGTCCTGGCTCGAAGGGATTGTCTTCAACCAAATGACCGGTGTACCGACACCACCAGGGGTTTGGGCGTATGACACACCCATACCGAACAACGCTAATAAACTAACTAAACTACGTTTCATATATCGTTTCTCTATTTTATTCAACTAAATACGGCTGACATACATGTAAGCAATCTTTACATATTTGTCACCTTGCTTCACAATCAACACAAACGGGGTCAAAGGATCCAACTTCTTAGGCCTCAAAGTCGCCATATTGAATTCAATCTTATACTTATTCTCCTCGACTGCAGAGATACTGTACCAGTTATACCATCCCTTTGAGATGACCTCACCTTCGGTATCCATGAGCATCAAGGTTGGCACCTCATCGTATGGCACGACCAAATCGACGCTATGTGATTCTTTGGTGACAGGATTAGAGGTGAAAGTGATCGAGTAATACGGATCATCACATAGGTTGCCGATGTACTCATATGCTCCCATACATGTGTTGTATAGACGTACCTTTCCAGTCTCATCGATCTTTATCTTCTCCAACATATTTGACATCGCGAATCGAATGGTCGACATTTCAGCGCCGTTGACGAATGACGGACTCGTCACCGCCACAGTCGTCGTGAAACCTCCGTCATTGCGTTTCAGCGTAGGGACGAACGAAGTAGCCGACGCCTGTCCCTCCAAGAAACTTGGAAGTGCGGCTCTGGAGGCCAGAACATCTTTCTCCCCCTTGAACGTCGGAGTGAATCCGACGTATATGTTGCAGATGGAAGTGACATTTCCGTTTTCGTCACCGTCAACAACCGGATTCATAGCGCCGCTCGCGAAGATGTTACCCACGAAGTTGTAGTTCATGGACGAACCCACCAGGACATCTTGCGCGCCTTGACAAGACAAGAAGGTATTGTTGAAGACGTTTATGCTTCCCGTGTTTCTGGTGTTGCTGTAATCTGTCCTGTTGTTCACCAACGTGCTGTTGCGGACTTTGATTTCAGCCTTATTGTCATTGAACACCAGACCATATCCGCCGCAGTAGCTAAGCGTGGTACGGTCAACCAATATGGATTTGTCGGCATAGTTGACCGAGATACCCGAGAACAGCAATTTGGAGATTTCACACTGACTTACGTTCACGTCGGAAACCTTTGATGAGCTAATTCCAGAGTATGCTTGTGAGAACGTACATCTGTAAACCTCAAGACCATTTGACTCTACTGAGCCTACACCATTATATCCATGAACAGTCAACAGACTTGGAGAACCGTTTCCTGAGCGCATACCGGTGAACTCAACATTCTTAAAGGTGGACTTTCCTCCCCGTTTAGACATATCAACCAACATAAGGCTCTCTCCCTTGAGGTTGTCGACATCCACATTCTCATCATGGACCATGCCACAACCGTCAACCGTCCATACATCGTCGTCCTTGAAATCTCCGCTCAAGACAGTGTGGTAAGTAAACGGATCGGGAGTCGTTGTCGAAGCGTCTCCCGTTGCCTCTGGGGAGTAACCACCCACGATATTGATCGCCGCTTTGGCGACATAATGCCTGTCAACACCAGTGGACTCGACTCCATTGGAGTTGAAATAAGGGTGGTAAGTACCATCGGCGATATAGAAAGTGGTACCGTCTTTCACATGAGGCAAAACCTGTGCGAAATCATAACCGTTCATAGCATTGTCCCAATCGGAGCCATCTCCTTTCAAGTGACGTTCCGTCTTAACATAATACTCTGACCTTAATTCCGTTACCACAATATGAGTAATTAGCAGATCAGAACAACCATATTCATTCTCAATCTTTTCTGATAAATCATATGTTCCAGGTTGGTAGTAAGACACACCATTAAACTCCTCACCTGGGAATAATGTAACAAATCTCTCTTCTACTTGTGGTTGATAGATTCGCATCTCTATAGGATCAGACATTGAGTTGCAATTGTTAATTTCTGCTTCCACTCCATTGGAAGATATCACACACCTATAATATCCATTATCCTTTGACGAGAACGAGCTGAAAGAGAGATCGCTACCGGTTGAAACCTTTTCCCACGAATCGATATCATTAGGATCACCCTCATTCTTGAACCATGTATACTCGACCGGCGCTATATACCCACCCAAATCGGCTTTGTCGTAAGTGGCACTCAACGAATAACTGCCACCCTCACACAGAACACCATCCGGAGCTGTCACTTTAGCACTCGGCTTACATAGATATACTTCAATATCATCAATTGCAAAATCGTTACCGGTATGACCTCCTTCCGAATATATCTTGAACATAGCTGTATTTACACCACCTGGCACAGTAAAATAAAGCAAAAATTGTTGCCATTCATTTTTGCGCGCATCAATTGAGACGTCTACAGGTTGTTCCATGAGAGGATTACCTTGCAAGTCTTCTACTGAAAGTTTGAGCTCAGTGTCAACACCTTTATTTACAGGATGCCCCCACATAGAAAGAATCAAGTGTGTATTCTCACATAGCTTATCCATCTTTAACGTGTAAAACACTGCTGGTCCACTCGACATATCAATCTGCATCAAATTACCCTCGTGCAAATTATCAGGCGAAGTATGGTCATCAAAATCGATATACCAGGAAGTAAATGGAGTACCATTACTATTAATACGATGATACCCATTCTTTCTAATATCATAACAACCCATAATGTCACTATGATAATTTCCACTATTTGTTGCTAATGGGAAATTTGGCTGAAATATCAGAGTTGTAATACCATCAGGTAATTGTTCAGAAGAATAATCCGTATCCGGATCACCCTTTCCAAAATCCTCCCTAAACAAAAGTACTGGATCTTCGCACATTTCCTTCCAATCAATGTCATCGTACTCATAAGCGCCGATACAAGTCTGATCTAATCTCTCGACCCCACGTTCATCCTTATCAATACCTATGATTTGAGGGAAACGGATCGACGTTGCATCAGGAAGTTTATCCTTAATAACCGCCACCGTAGGGGTGAAACCGCCATTCATCCGCAAATTAGCTTTAAACCTTCCATTTAATGCATCGTATACTCCATCAAAGCATGTAGAACAATCCATGTCACTAACCTCAATAGCACCAGACTCTCCAGTCCAAGAAGATGCACTTCCTCTTGATGACAAATCGCACATGAAGATGTTATTTTTAGATGAAACTGGACCACTATATCCGCTAACCTCAATATTATCTATGACATTGCCCTCCATTTTCAAGGAAGCGTTACCGCCAAAATATACCGTATGCTTTGCGTCAACTTCGTTGGAAAAGATCGTATTGTTATATAATTCACAGTCTGTATAGACTCCATAAATTACAGCTACTTCGGAAAAATTATTCACATAAGTGGAGTTGACCGACCGCATCTGACACTTTTGTTGCAGACTCACTGCGGCTCCATTATATGCATAGCAATTATCAAATGTCGAATTTTCTATATCAACTATAGCACCGCTGTTGCAAACGATCGCACCACCATAGTTGCAAGTGTTACATTGACGGAATACAGAGTTCTTCACGACCAATGTGCCATTGTTGACAATAGCGCCTGCTTTACTTCCGCACGCCACATTCTTCTCAAACCTGCAGCTGTCAACATAAATCTCAGAATTATCGCTACCTTGGACACAGGTTGTGTTTCCAATGAAATCGACTAGTCGCAGGGAAAGTTTCAGATTATCTTTCTCCATCACAATTGGTCCACGAGGATTTGTATTTGGATCATAACAACCCTTAATCTTGACGCCGTATAGATTCAGGTCGGCTTTTTGGGCAAACAGAACCTTGACATTATCTTCATAATTTTTGAAGTTCAACTTTCCACCATATGAACCATTATAGTCTTCCTCATTATCATTCAGAGCATCTCCATTAATGATAGTCTCGAACTTATCCGGCTCACTCTTCTCGTCATTCTCCGCATAATCCGGGTATCCTCCTATGATGGTAACTTTGGAATTAACTTCATAGCATCGCTCCGCTGAATTCTCAGTGGTGGAAAAATCACGACCGTACTTAGGCATATATTCACCCTCTGCGACATAGAAAGTGGCACCATCAGGAACTATCGGCAATTGATTTGCGAAATCATCCCCGTTCATAGCGTTCTTCCAACTGGATCCATCTCCGGTTCCATGCATCTTCACATAGTAATTCAAACCTTTAGGCTTTACTGTCAATGTGTATTTAACGACGCTTTCGCAACCTAGGTCATTCTTTTCGGTTTCCGTCACAATGAAACGACCAACGGAAGAGTAGACTTTACCATGAAACTCTTCTCCCACGAATATCGTCTCACTAACCTCCACTACGTCCTCATCGCAAGGTATCTCATAGACTCCCATGCACGTTGAGGACAATCGGTCAACTCCACGTTGGTCAGTTTCAACAATAGTCTCCACAAGAGGGAACCGAATGCTGGTTCCATCTGGCAATTTATCCGATTTGGTAACCACGGTAGGAACATAACCACCCCAATCGGTCAGCGTCGGAGTGAAAATATCTGCTTCGCTATCGTACACACCATCTACAACATAATCGGAAAAGTCCTCACTTACAATATCCCCGTCAGTTCCTATTATGTTCTCGCAAAGATTATGCTTAACTACAGAATTCTCTGAAGGGGTAACAAGATACTTGTACTTACAACCCTTTACGATGTTTCCGACTATCTCCGCTTTGTCAGTCACCTTAAACAAGTAATTAAAGCCGGCGATAGAACTCATGTTGACAAACAAGTTATTATACAAGTACACCTCTTTGGCCGATTCAAAAACATCGTTTGTATTCCTCATGTTATTGAAAATAGAATTCTGGACTTTTACAATCCTTGAAACGCCTCCAAAGTTACCTCCCGATGATCCGGCCATATTCTCAAAGAGAGATTTGTCCACATAAATCTCTCCTTGCTTGAATATGGAAGAAGGAGAAGCAACACTAGTTCTATTCCTAAAGATACAATTATCAGCGGTAAGCTTATAATTTGAAGAGGACCATATAGTTCCACACTTTTCGAATGTACAATATGATAGTTTTACATTTCCGCACTCAAGAGGAGAAGATAGAGAAAAGGATCCACCCTCAACTTTGACCGAAGAGGACACGCCAGAGAATACACATCCGAAGAAAGAAATGTCCTTCGACTTATCTGCAGAGAAAAGTGTAGTAACCTTCAAGTCATCACCACTTGGATCGTTCAATCGGGAATAGGTCTCCTTGTAAATATCATCAGCCCACTCGTCGTCTCCCAAAGGATCTCCAGTAAAGACGGTTTGGTATTGAATCGGATCTGGGACTGCCCCAGTCTCAGCATCAGGAGAGTATCCTCCTATTATCGACACGGAACTGTTAACGGTATATTGAAGATTGTCCACGGTTTCGAAATTCTTGTCCATAATCGGAGAATAACGTCCTTGAGCAACATAGAATGTTGTTCCATCCGGCACAAGAGGTAGATAACGTGCGAAGTCCTCTCCATTCATCGCATCTTCCCACCTGCTTCCATCTCCCGATCCAGAACTTTGAGTCTTTACATAATACCCCCCGAAAGAAGATACTTTTGGCAATACAGTTAACGTGTATTTAGTAACACTTTCACACCCATTGTCATTCATTGAGTATACGTCAACAACATAAACACCTACTGTTTTATAAATAACATCATTAAACAACTCTCCAACATAAATTGTCTTTGCTTCCTCTTTGACATCGTCTGGACATTGCAATTCATAAGAACCCATACATGTCTTAAGCAATCTTTCCTTACCCCTCTGGTCTATATCCAGATCTGCTAGTTTGTCAAAACGGATGGAGGTTCCATCAGTCAAATCGTCCTTCAACAAAGCAATAAACGGTGTAGAACCCTGTTCCTCGGATAGTTTTGCAGAAAAGACGTCAGAACTTGATGAGTAAGTTCCGTCCATTGTTCCGCCGAACAAAGTTTGTCGATCGGTCATGATATTATCGTCGCCAATGGAATGTCCTATGATAGGGGTAACAAAAACATTATCACTGATTCGCATTATTCCTGCCCTATCATTTAATACACTCAATTGTGAACCCGCAAATATATTTCCATACAAATACAACGGTTTAGCGCCTGATATTGTAGACGTACCACTACCGTCGCATGAAACGAATGTATTGTTACACATCTTATCCGAAGATCTTCCCAACTCATCGTTACCGGTCAAGTTAAAATCACTACCGTTGTTCACGAAAGTTGAATTTACAATCTCATTCGATCCTATGTTGCTTCTTAAGTTGATAGCGCTTCCACAATAATTGAAAGTGGAAGCGTTGATACTAGTCGAAGCGTCAGAGTTGACAGCTCCACCAGTAACATAAGAAAATTCACTATGATCAATCGTCAAGTAGTCAATATTTGTTGTACTAAGAGCTTCGTCGCACATCGTAACAATGCACGATGTCATTTCGAATCTGGACTGAGAATATTGTTTTCCCCATATATTTATTGCCTTCGGGTAATTGCGGTTATCACCATACACTCCTTTCAAGATTAAATTCGAGATTTTCGACATACCCTCATTTTCCGTCATGTCTATATGAAGCAATGATGATAAAATATCATCTCCCTTATTCTCGACAGTGAATGAGCAACCACCCTCTACAATCTTATCGTCTCCGTCAATATCTCCGCTTAAGTATGTAGGAAATGCTTTAACATCCGGAACATCTGTCGATTTAACTTTACCTGTAGATTTTGGAGAAAAACCACCTATAATTGTAACTGGATGGTTCGTTGACCAGTTTCTGTTTCTGCTGGTAGACTCCATTGAATAAGAATCATAATATGGTTTATAGGTTCCACCCGCAACATAAAAGGTCACGTTATCTACCTGAAGATTTTTTAGTACATAATTAAACATCTTAGGACTCAGCGCATCATCCCAACTACTACCAGCGCCACTTCCATTCTCTTTGACATAATATTCCACAACGGAAGGATCAGGTTTGACCAAAAGGGTATGGTTTACGACACTATCGCAGCCATAGAAGGAGACCAAAACTTCCTCCAATCCAGAATACAACCCTATTTGGGTATATTTCTTATTCAGGAATTCCTCTCCAACGGAAATCTCGTCAACCACGTTAACACTTATAGGCTCACATATCTCGTATGCTCCCACACACGTTGATTTCATACGGGGATATCCCCTTTGGTCCATACCAGGATCTTTTCTTGCCTTCGTAACCCTGATACTAGTTCCATCCTTCAAGGCATCGGTTTTCAAGGCGACAGATTTCGTCAATCCACCATGATAATCCAAATTCGGAGTCCATACTCCGCCTACCGCTCCACCATCAAGAATATCAGAAATCTCGGTCCCTATCAGAATGTCGGTCTCCGACGATCTATTGAAAACAAGGTTTTGGGATGAAGATAGTTCTGCTATCGCATCAGTGCTGTAGAACGCCCCGTTACTCCAATTCAGGATTATATTATTGAACAGGGACATATTGGAGTTACCTCCTAAAAAAATCAGTTCGTTTTCAGAATCCACATCCTGAATGATGGTGTTATAGGAAAACGAAGATTGACATCCACTGGAAGAGTACAACAAATCACTCGATTTAGCTGTATTGCCATAGAACGTGGAATTTACCATCTCCAAATAACCGCCATCCGAAAATAGAACGAATCCTTCCGGATTTGAATTTTTATAGAACGTGCAATTTTCAAAAGAACAACTATTGTTCTTTCCGTGAAGAGATAGCAAAGATGAGGAAGATATAGTGCTACTATTATTTTCAAAAGAACAATTACGGAAAGATACGCTTTCCGTCGCATTTACATCATAGTAGATAATACCAGCCCTTTGACCTTGAGAACTTAAATTGTTCTTAAATAGCACATTTTCGAAACTCACATCACAATCCTCCTGTAGCCAAGCTCCCACGCATGTAGCAGCATTGGTAATTCCGGCATTAAAAGATGATATTACAGCGTTCTCAACTGAAAGTGACGCATCTCTAATATAAAAAGGGGAGCATATGACCAAGTTATTCCCGTCCAGATAAACATGGGATAATTTCAACTGCGAATTAGGAGACAGTTCAAAAAAATGTTGATGCGTGGACAATGAGTTCCAAACAAATCTAGTCACATTCTTTTTATAATCAGGAGTGCTATTCTCATCAGGATTTTCAGGGTATCCTCCGATTATGGAAACCACGGTATTTACACTATATGAAATATCAAAGTTTCTCCCCTCAAGATTAGCATCCTCCGCATTGGAGATCAAATCATCACTCGATGGCGGCATGTAGTCTCCCTTCGCCAAATGGAATGTCACGCCATTTCCAACCAACGGCAAATATTGTGCGAACATTTCGCCACTCATAGCGTCGTCCCAAGTTTTACCGTCACCTGTTCCCGAGCTCTCCGTCTTGACAAAATAATTCTTAACGGTTGGATCGATCACAATATCACCACCGACGGCAAAGCACACCATACGTACCACCGTCAACAATATCAACAAAGAAAAAATTCTTCTCATCGTATATGAATTACGTCCACTCAATAAAACTCCAGGAAATTCTGTAATTTCTCAGTCACACATAAACCTTTTTAGCGTACTATGTATCAAGCATTTACAAGCCATCCACATTCAAGAAACACTCTTTTCTGGAAAAACCGATGCGAAATTAGTCAATATAATTGCCCAAAAAAAGTGTTTTTTAACTTATTTTTCGCCCCAAAGTGGAAAAATTGACCATTCCGCCACTATCATTTACTATCAACAACAATGCTAAACGACTACAAAGACACACTCTCGCATTGCCCTTTTTATCTAAAATCAAACCATACAGCTATCTGACAACTCGCATAAATGCCAGCCAACAATCGCAAGTAATAAACAGGTGCAACATATTACCACAAAATCAAACACAGATTTCATTCCGAAAGGGAAAGACACGTTCCAAACCCAATCGGATGAGAAGAAAAATCCCGCCCCTAGGCAAAGGATTTTCCCTCTATTTCTTTCTTACAAGATGAAGAAACGAAACTCTTCCATCCACAAATCATAAATGGAGAGTCCCATCAAGCTTCACCGCCCCCAAATCCACTGAATTTAAACCGATCAATACCATGAGGAGCTTGCGAGCCATCGATACGACCAAATTGTTGCTCATACTTCCTGACATTCTCCTGCAAAGCAGTCATCAAAAGTTTCGCATGGGCAGGCGACATAATAACGCGTGATTTCACCTTGGCTTTGGGCGTATTAGGCATTATTCTCACGAAATCCAAGACAAATTCTGAAGCGGAATGTGAAATGATCGCAAAATTGGAATAGATACCATCGGCCACATCTTCCGTGATCTCAATATTAAACTTTTTCTTATCGTTTTGATCTTCCATACTATTTAGCATTTAAAAAGAGAGGACCAACCATAAAGTCAGTCCTCTCTACTATTTATTACTATGAATAAGCTATTAAGCCTCTTCCTCTACAGCCTCTTCATTGCTTTGAGGACCATATAGAGGTTCCATCTCCTCCTTAGAGCCAACGATCAATCTATCGAAATCACGTTGTCCGGTACCTGCAGGAATCTTGTGACCACAGATCACATTCTCCTTCATACCCTCCAAGTAGTCAACCTTTCCACGGATCGCAGCATCGTTCAAGACCTTAGTAGTCTCCTGGAATGATGCAGCTGACATGAAGCTGGTCGTTTGCAATGCGGCGCGAGTGATACCTTGAAGAATTTGAGAAGATACCGCAGGAACTGCGTCACGAACCTCAACTGGCTTCAAGTCACGACGCTTCAAGGTACTGTTCTCGTCTCTCAACTTGCGGACAGTCACGATTTGACCTGCCTTTAAGTTCTCAGAGTCTCCAGCGTCAACGACAACCTTCTTACCGAAGATTCTATCGTTCTCCTCCATAAACTCGAGTTTATCGACGATTTCCTTCTCAAGGAAGCGAGTATCACCAGCATCCTCGATCTCTACCTTACGCATCATTTGACGAACGATAACCTCGAAGTGCTTATCGTTGATCTTCACACCTTGAAGACGATACACATCTTGTACCTCGTTCACAATGTACTCTTGAACAGCGGTAGGACCCTTGATTGCCAAGATATCCGATGGTGTGATCGCACCGTCTGAAAGCGCTGTACCAGCACGAACGTAGTCGTTCTCCTGTACGAGGATCTGCTTTGACAATGGAACCAAGTATTTGTGTACATCACCAGTCTTTGAAGTGATAGAGATCTCTCTGTTACCACGCTTGATCTTACCGAATGTAACCTCACCGTCGATCTCAGCCACAACAGCTGGGTTAGATGGGTTACGAGCCTCGAACAACTCAGTAACACGAGGAAGACCTCCCGTGATATCGCCTGCCTTACCGACAGCTCTTGGGATCTTAACCAACAACTGACCAGTCTTAACAGCCTCCTTATCGTCCACGATAACGTGAGCACCCACTGGCAATGAGTAAGACTTAACGATGTTACCCTTCGAATCGACGATGCGAGCCTCAGGCACCTTAGTCTTATCCTTGGATTCGATGATGATCTTCTCCTTCAAACCGGTTGTCTCATCGGACTCAGTCTTATAAGTGACATTCTCGATGACATTGTCGAAGGAAATCTTACCGGCCACCTCAGTGATGATTACAGCGTTGAATGGGTCCCACTCGCAGACCTTATCACCCTTGGTCACCTTTTGGCCATCCTTCACGAACAACTTAGCACCATAAGGGATGTTAGCGGTTGTCAAGGCGATCTTGGTATTAGGATCAACAATTCTCATCTCAGTGTAACGGCTTACAACGATTTGAACTGGGTTGCCGTTTTCATCCTCAGAATCAACGGTACGAAGCTCATCGATTTCGACGTTACCCTCGTAACGGGAAGTGATGCTTGATTCAGCGGCGATGTTACCAGCGACACCACCGACGTGGAACGTACGCAATGTCAACTGAGTACCTGGCTCACCGATTGATTGTGCGGCGATGACACCGACAGCCTCACCCTTCTGAACCAAACGTCCAGTAGCAAGGTTACGTCCGTAACACTTAGCACATACACCCTTCTTAGACTCACAAGTCAATACGGAGCGGATTTCAACACGCTCGATTGGTGAATCTTGGATAATTTGAGCGGCATCCTCACGGATCTCCTCACCAGAGCGAACGATCACCTCGCCAGTCAATGGATGGATCACATCGTGAACAGATACACGACCCAATATTCTCTCATACAAAGAGGCAACAACCTCTTCGTTATTCTTCAATTCTGTGCAGACAAGACCACGCAATGTACCGCAATCCACCTCGTTGATGATCACATCGTGTGATACATCCACCAAACGACGAGTCAAGTATCCTGCGTCGGCAGTCTTCAAAGCGGTATCGGCAAGACCCTTACGAGCACCGTGAGTAGAGATAAAGTACTCCAACACTGACAAACCTTCCTTAAAGTTAGAAAGGATCGGGTTCTCGATGATCTGACCACCCTCTGCACCTGCTTTCTGAGGCTTAGCCATCAAACCACGCATACCGGAAAGCTGACGAATCTGCTCCTTAGATCCACGGGCTCCAGAGTCAAGCATCATATATACAGAGTTGAATCCTTGGTCATCTGAAGAAATGGTCTTCATCAAGATATTTGACAACTCAGCGTTGATGTGAGTCCAAGTATCGATGATCTGGTTGTAACGCTCGTTGTAAGTGATGAATCCCATGTTATAGTTATTCATGATCTCTTCAACCTCTGCGTAACCCTTTTGCACCAATTCATCCTTCTCCTTAGGGATAATCACGTTCTCAAGGTTAAATGACAAGCAACCTCTAAACGCCATATAGTAACCTAAGTTCTTGATATCATCAAGGAATTGAGCGGTACGAGCCACTCCACAAACTTTAATCACGTTACCGATGATCTCACGGAGAGACTTCTTTGTGATCAAAGTATTTACATATCCGACCTCAGAAGGAACGTTCTCATTGAAAATCAAACGGCCCACTGTAGTCTCTTTCATGGTATCCACCAACTCTCCGTTCTCGTTCAAATCCTTAACGATTACCTTGATTGGAGCGTGGAGATCCACCTTCTTCTCATTGTAAGCGATCTTAGCCTCTTCAATACCGTAGAATGTCAAGCCCTCTCCCAAAGCACCTGCTCTTGGTTTGGTGATGTAGTACAATCCCAAAACCATGTCCTGAGAAGGGACGGTGATAGGAGAACCATTAGCTGGGTTCAAGATATTGTGAGATGCAAGCATCAACATTTGAGCCTCCAAGACTGCCTCATTACCCAATGGCAAGTGAACGGCCATCTGGTCACCATCGAAGTCGGCGTTGAACGCGGTACAAGCCAATGGGTGAAGTTGAATAGCCTTACCCTCGATCATCTTTGGTTGGAACGCTTGGATACCCAAACGGTGCAAAGTAGGAGCACGGTTCAAGAGAACTGGATGACCCTTCATCACATATTCCAAGATATCCCAAACGACAGGATCCTTACGGTCAACAATCTTCTTAGCGGATTTAACGGTCTTTACAATACCACGCTCGATCAACTTACGGATAACGAATGGCTTGTAAAGCTCAGCGGCCATATACTTAGGAAGACCGCACTCGTGCATCTTCAACTCAGGACCAACGACGATTACGGAACGAGCAGAGTAGTCAACACGCTTACCCAACAAGTTTTGACGGAAACGTCCTTGCTTACCCTTCAAAGAGTCGGACAATGACTTCAATGGACGGTTAGCCTCGGTCTTAACGGCGCTTGACTTACGAGAGTTGTCGAACAAAGAGTCAACAGCCTCTTGCAACATACGCTTCTCGTTACGGAGGATCACCTCAGGAGCCTTGATCTCGATCAATCTCTTCAAACGATTATTTCTGATGATCACACGACGATACAAATCGTTCAAGTCTGAAGTGGCGAAACGACCACCATCCAATGGAACCAATGGACGCAACTCAGGCGGAATAACCGGAACGATCTTGACGATCATCCACTCTGGCTTATTTCTACCGTTAGAAGCACGGAATGCCTCTACCACTTGAAGACGCTTCAAAGCCTCAGTCTTGCGTTGTTGAGAAGACTCTTGGCCTGCGCGGTTTCTCAATTCGTAAGAGAGAGAGTCGAGGTCGACACGTTGCAACATGTCGTAGATAGCCTCGGCACCCATCTTAGCGATGAACTTATTAGGATCGGTATCCTCCAACAATTGATTCTCCTTAGGGAGCTTGTCCAAAATGTCCAAGTACTCCTCCTCGGTAAGCAAATCTTGCTCAGCGACGCCCTCGTTCTCCATAATACCTGGTTGAACAACGACATAACGCTCGTAGTAGATAACCGCATCCAACTTCTTTGTTGGCATACCCAACAAATAACCGATCTTATTTGGCAAAGAACGGAAGTACCAAATGTGCGCTACTGGGACAACGAGTTGGATGTGACCCATACGCTCGCGACGCACCTTCTTCTCGGTAACCTCCACACCACAACGGTCACAAACGATACCCTTGTATCTGATACGTTTGTACTTACCGCAATGGCATTCGTAATCCTTCACTGGACCGAAGATTCTCTCACAGAACAAACCATCTCTCTCTGGTTTATAAGTTCTGTAATTGATGGTTTCTGGTTTTAGAACCTCACCGCTTGACTCCTCGAGGATCTCCTCAGGAGAAGCCAAACCAATTGAAATCTTGGTGAAGGAACTCTTTATCTTACTATCTTTTTTAAAAGCCATAATATATATTGAAAAGAGTTATACTAATTAATCAAGCGTAATACTCAAGCCCAAACCTCTCAACTCGTGCAACAACACGTTCAAAGACTCTGGGATTCCTGCTGGTGGCATTGGCTCACCCTTAACGATAGACTCGTAAGCGCGCGCACGTCCTGTGACATCATCAGACTTGATAGTCAAAATCTCTTGAAGGATATTTGATGCACCGAACGCCTCGAGTGCCCAAACCTCCATCTCTCCGAAACGTTGACCTCCGAATTGTGCCTTACCACCAAGAGGTTGTTGGGTAATGAGTGAGTAAGGACCGATAGAACGAGCATGCATCTTATCATCGACCATGTGACCCAACTTCAACATGTAGATAACACCTACAGTAGCTGGTTGGTCAAAACGCTCACCAGTTCCACCATCGCACAAGTAAGTCTTACCATATCTTGGAAGACCAGCCTTGTCTGTCCACTCGTTCAAATCATCCAATGTAGCACCATCGAAGATAGGGGTTGCGAACTTGTGACCTAACTTCATTCCTGCCCAACCAAGGACAGTCTCAAAGATCTGACCCAAGTTCATACGAGAAGGCACACCCAACGGGTTCAAAACGATATCCACTGGCGTACCATCTGCCAAGAATGGCATATCCTCTTGTCTTACGATACGAGAGACGATACCCTTGTTACCGTGACGACCTGCCATCTTATCACCTACACGGATCTTACGCTTCTTAGCGATATAAACCTTTACTAATTGAACAATTCCTGCAGGAAGCTCATCACCAATCATAAGGTTGAACTTCTTACGCTTGTTCGCAGCATCCAACTCTTTGTACTTTCTGACATAATTCATGATCAAGTCATGGATCATATCATTCTTATGAGGATCTGAAGTCCACTTGCTCAACTGGATAGTTGTATAATCAAGCTCCTCCAATGCCTTCTTAGAGAACTTAGCGCCCTTAGCGATCACATCAGTTCCCAAGAAATCCTTCACACCTTGAGATGTCTTACCGCTGGTCAAAACTTGAAGCTTCTCGATCAAGATATTCTTCAACTCAGCAGCTTTTGCATTGAACTCCTCCTCAATTGAGGTAAGGTTGTTCTTCTCAGACATACGCTCCTTGCGGGTCTTCATTGCCTTAGAGAACAACTTCTGATCTACAACGACACCTCTCAATGACGGAGTAGCCTTCAAAGACGCGTCCTTCACATCGCCGGCCTTATCACCGAAGATGGCACGAAGCAACTTCTCCTCTGGCGAAGGATCAGACTCTCCCTTAGGAGTGATCTTACCGATCAAGATATCACCTGGCTCAACAGCCGCACCCACACGAATGATACCATGCTCATCCAAGTTGCGTGTAGCTTCTTCACTTACATTAGGGATATCAGCGGTAAGCTCTTCCATACCACGCTTGGTTTCACGAACCTCCAATTGGTACTCGTCAACGTGTACGGAAGTGAATATATCATATTTACAAACCTTCTCATTGATAACGATAGCATCCTCGTAGTTGTAACCCTTCCAAGGCATGAAGGCAACCAACAAGTTCTTACCGATAGCCAACTCACCGTTTTGGGTTGAATACCCCTCTGTCATGATTTGACCCTTCTCAACGCGCTGTCCTCTCGTAACAATTGGACGCAAGTCGATAGTGGTGCTTTGGTTGGTCTTTCTGAACTTAGGAATGCGGTACTCCTTCAAGGAAGAATCGAAGTTAACGAACTCCTCATCCTCTGTTCTATCGTAACGTACTTTGATAACGCTCGCATCTACAAACTCTACCACGCCAGCGCCTTCCGCAGCGATTTGAGTACGTGAGTCACGTGCCAATCTTGCCTCGATACCAGTACCGACGATTGGAGACTCAGTTCTCAACAATGGAACTGCCTGGCGCATCATGTTAGATCCCATCAATGCACGGTTAGCATCATCATGCTCAAGGAACGGAATCAAAGAGGCTGCAATTGAAGCGATCTGAGCAGGAGCGACATCCATCAAATCCAACTCACTAGGAGCCACAACTGGGAAGTCACCCAACTTACGAGCCTTAACCTTATCGGAAACGAAGCTTCCGTCCTCGTTCAACTGAGCATTACCTTGAGCGATCACCTTACCCTCTTCCTCCTCGGCGGTCATGTACTGAACACCATTTTCAGAGATATCGGCCTTACCATCCTTTACGATACGATAAGGAGTCTCGATAAATCCAAGGTCATTGATCTTCGCGTAAACACACAAAGAAGAAATCAAACCGATGTTCGGACCTTCCGGAGTCTCAATAGGACAAAGACGACCATAGTGGGTATAGTGTACGTCACGCACCTCGAAACCTGCGCGATCACGGGAAAGACCACCAGGACCGAGCGCTGACAAACGACGCTTGTGAGTGATCTCAGCCAATGGGTTTGTTTGGTCCATAAACTGAGAAAGGGCGTTTGTTCCAAAGAATGAATTGATCACAGAAGAGATAGTCTTCGCATTGATCAAATCAATTGGAGTAAACACCTCATTATCGCGAACGTTCATACGCTCACGAATGGTTCTAGCCATTCTAGCCAAACCAACACCGAATTGATTGTACAACTGCTCACCTACTGTACGTACGCGACGGTTGCTCAAGTGGTCGATATCATCGACATCAGCCTTTGAGTTGATCAACTCGATCAAATATTTAATGATTTCGATGATATCCTCGTTAGTAAGGACACCAACGCTCATATCGGTCTTAAGACCAAGTTTATTATTGATTCTATAACGACCAACCTCACCCAAATCATAGCGCTTCTCAGAGAAGAACAAGCTTTGGATGATCTCGCGAGCAGCATTCTCATCAGCTGGCTCAGCGTTACGCAATTGGCGATAGATATAGTAAACAGCCTCCTTTTCAGAGTTACTAGAGTCTTTTTGCAATGTGTTATAGATAATCTCGTAATCAGAGAGGTTTTGATCCTCTTTGTGAAGCAAGATAGTCTGAACACCAGACTCAAGAATCATATCGATATGACTCTTCTCCAAGATAGTTTCACGATCGATCACAACCTCGTGACGCTCGATAGAAACAACCTCACCTGTATCTTCATCCACGAAATCCTCTACCCATGCCTTCAAAACACGTGCGGCTAACTTTCTGCCCTCAACCTTCTTCAAAGATGCCTTAGAAACCTTGATTTCCTCAGCAAGACCAAAGATCTCGAGAATATCCTTATCACTTTCGTATCCGATAGCACGCAAAAGAGTGGTTACCGGTAACTTCTTCTTACGATCGATGTAAGCGTACATCACGTTATTGATGTCGGTAGCGAACTCGATCCAAGAACCCTTAAACGGAATGATACGAGCGGAATAGAGCTTAGTACCATTTGCATGCATGCTCTGGCCGAAGAAAACGCCTGGAGAACGGTGCAACTGAGATACAACGACACGCTCAGCACCATTGATTACAAAAGTTCCTTTATCCGTCATATATGGGATTTGACCCAAATATACGTCTTGGATAATTGTCTCAAAATCCTCGTGATCAGGATCAGTACAATATAATTTTAATTTAGCCTTCAAAGGCACACAATATGTAAGGCCTCTTTCGATACACTCATCGATGGTATAGCGAGATGGATCAATATAATAATCCAAAAACTCAAGGACAAAATTATTACGTGTATCGGCAATTGGGAAGTTTTCCGCAAATACCTTGAACATACCCTCGTTCTTTCTTTGCTCAGGGGGTGTGTCCAACTGGAAGAAATCCCTAAAAGACTTTAATTGCACATCAAGAAAATCCGGATATTCGAAAGGTTTCTTGACAGAGGCAAAGCTAACTCTTTGTTTATTATCAATAGAAGACATTTATCGAAGATATTAAGTGAACTCTAAAAAGAATATAGACATAAAAAGGTATAGAACCTTTACACAAGGTTCTATACCAAAGTTCTTAAAAAAGAACCTGTACTATTTAAGTTCAACTTCAGCTCCAGCCTCTTCAAGTTGCTTCTTAAGACCTTCTGCGTCAGCCTTTGCAAGACCCTCTTTAATAGTACTAGGAGCACCGTCAACCATATCCTTAGCCTCTTTCAAGCCAAGACCAGTCAACTCCTTAACCAACTTAACAATAGCGAGCTTGCTTGCACCTGCTGACTTCAAGACTACATCGAATGAAGTCTTCTCTTCCTCAGCAGCACCAGCAGCAGGACCTGCAGCAACAGCAACTGCAACAGCAGCTGGCTCGATTCCATACTCGTTCTTCAAAATATCTGCAAGTTCATTAACCTCTTTTACAGTCAAGTTAACTAATTGTTCTGCGAAAGCTTTCAAATCTGCCATGTTATAATACTTTAATATTTATAATTATTCGTTGTTTGATGATACCTCTTCCTTTTCTTTATTCTGAAGAGCTGAAATAATGTTTCTCATTGGAGACTGCAACAAAGTAATAATGTCGCCGATAAGTTCGTTCTTGCTCTTAATAGCAGCCAACGTATCCAATTGATCGGCTCCTACATAGAAACCGTCTTCAACGTAAGCGGCCTTCAAGACCGGTTTACCTACCTTGTTTCCCTTGCTGAATTCCTTGATCAACTTTGCAGGCGCATTACCTGTGTTGCAAAGGAACAAGGCTGAAGGACCTTCCAAAGCTGGATACAAAGATGAGAAATCACCCTTCTTCTCCAAGGCCTTCTTCAACAAAGTGTTCTTAACGACCATTAACTTTATCTCTTTTTTGAAGCAAGCACGTCTAATATCACTTGTCAAATCAGCAGTCAAACCAGCAGCATCAGCGATATAGAAATGACTATAATCATTCAAGTTAGCAAGTACCTGATCAATGACGATATTTTTATCTTCCTTTTTCATGCTCTAAATTATTAAAGTTCAACAGATTTAGAGTCAACCTTAATACCCTGACTCATAGTACTAGAAAGGAAGATGCTCTTAATGTAGACACCCTTAGAAGTAGTAGGCTTCAACTTAATCAAAGTGTCGATAAATGCCTTAGCATTGTCATAAATCTGCTCAGGGGTGAAAGACACCTTACCGATTGAAGTATGAACGATACCAGACTTATCTACCTTGAAGTCGATCTTTCCTTGTTTTACCTCTTTAACAGCCTTAGCAACCTCGTTGGTTACAGTACCGTCCTTAGGGTTTGGCATCAAGCCACGAGGACCCAACACTCTACCGAGAGAACCAACTTTACCCATGATAGAAGGCATAGTGATAATCTTGTCTACATCAGTCCAACCACCCTTGATCTTCTCGATATACTCGTCAAGACCAACATAGTCAGCACCAGCAGCCTTAGCATCAGCCTCTACCTCTGGAGTACAAAGTACCAACACGCGAACAGTCTTACCTGTACCAGCAGGCAATGAAACAACGCCACGTACCATTTGGTTTGCCTTTCTTGGATCAACGCCCAAGCGAACATCAATATCAACAGAAGCGTCAAACTTGGTGGTGGTAATTTCCT
>JAKSKV010000039.1 GCA_024401555.1 Paludibacteraceae bacterium | reverse complement strand
AGAAATCATCACATTTTATAAAATTTTACTTTGAAAATTCATAAGAATAGATATATAAAAATTATGATTACGGTCCCAAAACTCGGTAAGTTCGTCACGGTCATAGACGCTCGTCCGTGTCACCGCCTTGGTAAGGTACGCATCGCGTTGCCCCATGATAAAGATGCCGAAGATGCGAGGAATGTCATGCTCCATCTTTTCCCACTTGAAGCCTTTCGGTATTAGGTTCTTCATGAGCTGATAGATGTAGAACGTCGCGCGCGTCTTGAAATAGGTCTGCGAGGCGTTCTGCATCTCGATCAGGATCTTTTCGCCCTTCTCGGTCGTGCACAGAAGATCGAACGTGACACCTCGCTGTCGTTCGTTCTCTCTTGGAACCTCGACGTTTTCAAATTTGACACTCGTTATTCTGTCGGTTTCACCCTCCAGAATAGCATTCAGGAAAGATTTCATCACGATCTCGTCTTGCATACAATACTTGAAGCCGAAGTCACAGCGCAAATCGATAAATTTTGCCATTGTCTGAAATAAATTAAAAAATAAACAAAAAAGGAAGATTTCTTGCAAAACAAGCAATCCTGGATGCAAAGATATGAAAAATATTTTATGTGTATTAAGTACATGTCATAATCTAAGAAATTCCGCCTTGCATTTATTGTTTGGTCGCCACAGGGAGCATCCCCCAGTTGAATTTTGAGTGCAAGATAACGTAACCCGTTGAGTTTGAAAAAATCAATCCGAACATTTGCTTGGGCGATAAATTTGCCTACTTTTGTCGAAACGAGTGTGAATTTATGGTGTATGTGAAATCAAATGATATTCAAACATGAAGAGATTATTTTTTTATTTAACGTTGCTGTCATCCTTGATAGCAGTTGTAGTGGGGTGCTCCGATGATGGAAATAATACACGTAATCCAATTGTAACGTATCCTTCGGGCAAACTTCCCGGCAAGTTCTCCGTCTCTGCCACCAAGCAGGTCAGTTTCGCCATGGGCAACTTGCAGTACCAAGCCAGCACCAAGAAATGGCGTTTCGCCGAGAACCAGTATGATGTGATTGGTGAGGACAATGAGAATATCTCCTCTTCCTACAGTGGCTGGATCGACCTCTTCGGATGGGGTACATCGGGTTACAGGAAGAAATATCCGTATATGACCAGCGAAGATACGAAGGACTACGGAGATGGGACAAACAACATTGCTGGCACCGACTACGACTGGGGCGTCTATAACGCCATCAGCAACGGAGGCAATAAGGCTGGCATGTGGCGCACGCTGACAAAAGAAGAGTGGAACTACCTCTACGACACTCGTGCCAATGCCGAGAACCTCCGAGGTCAAGCGACCGTCAATGGGCAAACTGGTTACATCCTCCTTCCTGATGGTTGGAGCATACCAAGTGGTTTGACATTCACTGCCGACCCTTGCAATTTCACTACGAACAGCTACACTGCTTCCGAGTGGAGCAAGATGGAGGCATCTGGTGCTGTATTCTTGCCTTGTGCGGGCTTCCGCTATGGTACTACGGTCAACTATGTCGGCACGTTCGGCTTCTACTGGTCGAGTACGTACGTCAGCAGCTACTACGCGTACTACTTCTTCTTCAGCAGCAGCGATCTGCTTCCGAGCGGCATCAACTACCGCTACATCGGTCACAGTGTTCGCTTAGTCCAGGAATAATTATAGCGACGAAGGAGCGTCATTAGAGCATTGGGAGCCTGTCCCGGAGGGCTGGCTCCCTGGCTTTTTCAAAACGCCCCTACAACGAATCGAATCACCCTCCGTGTAGTACCTGAAAGTCATCATCTGAGTAACCGGGGGGGACGCCCTCTGCTCTATCTCTTACACAAGAATTTAAGCCATGGTAGAATGCGTTTTTGTTTTGTCTTTTCTATGTTTTTTACTATATTCGCGGTTCAAAGTGTTTTATTCTTTTGATAATAAGTTTAATAAAAATATAACCGACATTACATGGAAAGACGTGTTGTTATTACAGGAATGGGAGTTTACTCATGTTTGGGTAAGAACCTCGATGAGGTAAAGGAGTCACTCTACAATGGCAAATCTGGTATCATTTTTGATCCTGCCCGTAAGGAAATGGGTTTCAGATCTGCTCTTACTGCTCATTTGGAAATTCCTGATTTGAAAGGACAAGTAAGCAGAAACCAACGTGTTTATATGCCAGAGCAAGCTAAGTATGCTTATGTTGCCACAACAGAGGCTCTTCGTAATGCTGGTCTTGATCAAGATTATATTGACAGCCACGAAGTTGGATTGCTATATGGTAATGATAGTACAGCAGACGCTGTTGTGAAGAGCGTGGACACTATGCGTGAGAAGAAGGATACCACATTGGTGGGATCTGGCGCTATTTTCCAATCCATGAACTCAACAGTGACAATGAATCTTGGTTGCCTCTTCAGATTGAGAGGTATCAACTTGACTGTATCCGGCGCTTGTGCGAGTGGTTCCCATGCTATTGGTTTAGGATCTCTTCTTATCAAATGGGGATTGCAAGATTGCATCGTTTGTGGTGGTGCGCAAGAGGTGAACCCTTATTCAATCGGTAGCTTCGACGGTATCAACGCATTCTCAACCAGAGAGAGTGATCCTACTAAGGCTTCTCGTCCGTTCGACCGTGATCGTGATGGATTGGTGCCTGGTGGAGGTGCTGCGACTGTAATCATTGAAAGTTACGAATCTGCGGTTAAGCGTGGTGCTCCAATCTTGGCAGAGGTGATCGGTTATGGATTCTCTTCCAATGGAGACCATATGTCTGTACCTAATGTGGATGGCCCAAGCCGCTCTTTGCAAATGTGCCTTCGTGAGGCTCATGTTGATTTGAAGGACATCGCGTACATCAACGCCCACGCTACATCAACACCGGTTGGTGATAAGAATGAGGCCAAGGCTATCGCAAACGTGTTTGAGGGATATAAGCCATACGTGGCATCTACTAAGGCCATGACTGGTCACGAGATGTGGATGGCAGGTTCTTCTGAGATCATTTACTCAATGTTGATGATGCAAAATGATTTCATCGCTCCTAATATCAACTTCGAGAATCCGGATGAGGATTCCGCAAGATTGAATATTCCTGCAAAGCGTGTTGATACCCATTTCGATATGTTCTTGTCAAACTCATTCGGATTTGGTGGTACCAACTCTACGTTGATTGTTAAAAGATTTATGAAATAATTGAATTGATGGATAAAGAAACGTTTATCGTAAAATTAAACGAGTTGCTCGCTGAAGAATTTGAGGTGGAGGTTTCTACTATCACTCCAGATGCGACCGTGAAAATTACTTTGGCTTTGGACAGCCTTAGTTTCGTTGATATGGTGGCCGTGATCGAAAATGAGTTCGGCGTAAAGGTGCCAGGTCAAGATTTAAAGAATATCAAGAAGTTCTCTGAACTTTATGATTACTTATACGAAAAGATTGCATAGTCATGAGTTTGGAGAATCCATTGTACAAAGGTGAACAGATCAAGGATTTGATTCCGCAGCGTTTCCCCATTATGATGGTGGATACGATGTACGACGCCAATGAAACTGAATGTATATCAGGACTTACCATCGCACAGGATAACTTTTTCTGTGTCGATGGTTATTTCTTAGAGCCAGGTTTGATTGAGCATATCGCGCAATCAGCTTCTGCCCATGCGGGTGTGAAGGCTAAAATGAAAAACGAAGAGACTCCAGTCGGTTATATCGGCGAGGTGAAGAAATTCAAGCTTGGTTCTAAGCCTAAGGTAGGTAGCTCGTTGGTCACCACCATCCGCATCGTTTCGGAAGTCCAAAATGTCTCTTTGATAAAGGCGGAAACAAAGGTGGGCGATGAGGTAGTGGCCTCTTGTCAAATGAAGATATTCATTCGTGAATAGTGTGCTATGAAACGAAGTGAGTCGAATCTGAAACTGGTATGCTCCGGTGAACCTTTGGTCAGCCGCATCGAAGTGAAGGTGCGTTTCTCCGAGGTCGATTCCATTCGTGTTGTATGGCATGGTAGTTACGTGAAATATTTGGAAGATGGAAGAGAGGATTTCGGAGAGAAGTTTGGTATTGAATATTTGACAATCTTCGATAACGGATATACGGCTCCTGTCGTAGATATGCATCTGCAATATAAGCAGAGTGTCTCGGTCGGAGATACGGTGATAGTGGAGACGAAGTATATTCCAACACTTTCAGCTAAACTGATATTTGAGTATAATATTTTCCGTAAAGAGGACAACGCTTTGGTGCTTACCGCTACCACGACGCAGGTCTTTATGAGTAGAACAGGTGAACTTCAACTCTCTAACCCTCCTTTCTTTGAGGAGTGGAAGAGAAAATGGAATATTGGATAATTTTCATCTTATGTTACTGAATTCATATTTTACAATCAAAGAGGAAGTTAAAACCGAAAACGGTTCTGATTTCCATATAGCATTGAATCCCCAGCATCAAGTCTATCAAGGACACTTCCCTGGCGATCCGATTTGCCCAGGAGTGTGCAGTATTCAGACCATTCGCGAGTGCGCCGAATTGGCTTTAGGCGTTAAGTTGACGATCAGTACAGTTTCCCAGTGCCGCTTTTCTGAATTGTTGACACCAACGAAGAATGTTGATTTGCTGCTTAAGATGACGCTTGATAAGAGCGCCGAAGGGATTGTTAAAGTGGTTGCGTCTATTTTGTCTGAGGATGGAGAGACGCCATTCTTGGAGTACAAGGGTGAATATACCCTCCAATCTTAAATGAATATACTGCAATGACGAGATTTACTATTGCGATTTTCAAATATTTTCAACAGCATAAAGTTGTCTTTTATGCCGCTATGTTGTTGAGTTTCTTCTTCTTTGCCTTCTTTGGTTCAAAAATGGTTTACGAAGAGGATATCACAAAGTTGCTGCCATCTGATGATAATGGAGACAACTCCAAAGAGATGGTTTTCGCCAACTTGAAGGTGAAGGATAAGATGTTTGTTGTCCTTAAAATGAAGGATAACAGTGTGGATGTCCCTCAATTGACATCCGCTTGCGATAGTTTGGTTGAGTCATTTATGGGTAGCGAGGTCGCTCAAAATATGGTGACCGATGTGCTTTATAAAGTGGATGCCAGCCTTATCCAAAATGGTGTCTCATCTTTGTATAATTATCTTCCTGTCTTTTTGGATAGCGTTGATTATAAGAAACTTGACTCTTTGACAACGAAGAGTAGCATAGAGGCTCAGATGCAGAAGAATATGATGACCATGTATTCTCCGATGGCTTCTATGATGGGTCCCGTAATAGCCCAAGATCCTTTGGCGTTGCGTGAGATTTTCATGAGTAAGAAGGATGCGTTGAAGGATGGTTTGGGATCAAACTATGCTTTGATCAACCAACATTTCTTCTCTCCAGATTCTGCCATAGCGATTGCTTTTATTTCACCTAATTTTAAAACGGTGGATTCCAAGTTGAGCTCTAAATTGATTAGCCAGATCGACGAGAACATCGAGCATTTGAGCGAAATCTATCCGGATGTGGAGGTTTACTACCATGGTGCGGCTCCTCAAAGTGTTTGCAATTCTCGACAAATTAAGCACGATTTGGTGATGACATTGTCTGTCTCCATGTTATTCGCTTTGTTGGTGATCGGACTTTGTTATCGTAATAAATCTACATTGCTACAGTTGGCGGTACCTATCGCTTACGGTTTCTTCTTCGCACTCTGTGTGATTTACTTTATCAAGGGGCAACTCTCCTTGTTGGCCTTGGGTATCGGTGCGATTGTGTTGGGTGTCGCGGTAAGTTATTGCTTGCACGTCATCACCCATTACAAATATGTGAGCAATCCTATCCGTGTGCTGGAAGAGCAATCCGTTCCTGTTTTCTTGGGCTGCTTGACAACGATAGGCGCATTTTTGAGTCTGATGTTTACAGAGGCTGAACTTCTGAAGGACTTCGGTCTGTTCGCATCTTTGGCTTTGTTGGGAACTACCTTCTTCTGTCTGATTTTCTTGCCTCAATTCTTTAATGAGGAGAAAAATAAGCGTAATGAAAAGGCATTCGAGCTTTTGGAGAAGATCAATTCCTATCCGTTTGAGCGCAAGACAATTTTGATTGGCGCTATTGTCATCATAAGTTGCATCTGTTTCTATAAGGCGAAAGATGTAGAATTTGATTCGGATTTGACTCATATCGCTTATTACGATTCTAAAATTTTGAAATCGCAGGATATTTTAGCGGAACATACAACCAAGGATTGTAAAACTGTCTATTTCGCAGCCGTGTCCGAAGATTTGGATAGCGCTTTAGCTTACTCGAAGAAGATGGAGCGTGTGTTGAATAATCTGAAGGACAATTACGGTAAGGTGAGATCTTTCGGAACATCATCCAGTATGATATTCATTCCGATGAATGTTCAAAAAGAGCGTTTGGACAATTGGTACTCTTTCTGGTCGGAAGCGAAAAAGAAACAGGTCTTTGATGATATGAATGCTGCGGCGACAGCTTGCGGATTCTCTCCCGAAATGTTTGTCGAGTTCCAAAATATGGTGGAGGTGCAGCGTGGCACTTTGGATTTGGCCAATTCCGATATCTTGCCGTCATCGCTCAAGAGCAATATGATTGAGTACACGGATGGAAAGTATATGGTCTTTACGCCTGTCAATCTCTTGCCAAAAGATAAAAAGGAGGTATGTGACGAGGTGACGAAGATCCCTCATTTGGTGGTTATCGATCCATATTATTACACAAGTAATATGGTTGAGCTGATCAACGACGATTTCTCCACCACTTTCTTTATCTCCTCTTTGTTTGTGCTTTGCGTTCTCTTGATATCTTATAAGAGCGTCGTGCTGGCGTTGATTGCCTTCTTGCCTATGACGCTGAGCTGGTTCATCGTGTTGGGTATTATGGGCATCTTCCATCTCCAATTCAATTTGATCAATATTGTGATCTCCACCTTTATCTTCGGTATCGGTGTCGATTATAGTATCTTCGTGATGGATGGCTTGCTTTCGGAATTTAGGATCAGAAAGAATGTCCTGGTGTTCCACAAGACGGCGATCCTCTTCTCGGCCTTTGTGCTGATCGTTAGTATCGCGTCTTTGATGTTCGCGACTCATCCCGCTGTTAAGTCTATTGGCCTTTCTACTTTGATAGGAATGTCCACTGCGGTGATTATCTCTTACTCATTGGAACCCTTCTTGTTCTATTGGTTGATCAAGCGTCCTACGTTGAAGAAGAAGTCGCCAGTGACTTTGTTCAACATCTTGCATGGTGAGTCCTATTTCAAGCTCGGACAAGACCAAATGTCCTTGAAGCAAAAGATCCGTAATAATTATGAGTACAAGGGCTTCTATGTAGAGAAGGAATTGAAGGAGGAGCTGAAAGCAACCCATAACTATGGCATCTTTAATTCTTTGTTCCCTATCAACGGAGCTGTGCTTGAATATGGTTGTGGTTATGGATTTAAAACCTATTGGTTCGGCATCAACAATCCAGAGAGTAAGGTTTTAGGTTATGATACCGATGAATATAACATTCTCTTGGCGGAGAATTGTTATTTGAAGAATGATCATATCCAGTTCACGACTGATGCTTCTCAATTGAATCAACCTTTCGAGGTGGTTATTGTTAATAAAGGCTCATTGGCTGATGTGGAGTCGGCCCTTCAAAGTGCCCGCTATTTGATTACCTACAAGGACTGTGCGGGAGATGTCTTGGATGAGGATTTCATCAAAGAGGATGAGGATGAGATGTTTGTGCTCTATCGTGCCAAACGATTCTTTAAGTAGCGATATATGAAATTCGACGTAGTCATCATCGGAGGCGGACTCGGCGGCTTAGAATGTGGCTATACATTAGCTAAGTCCGGTAAGAGTGTCTGTGTTTTAGAACAGGGACTCCTTCTTGGTGGATGTCTGCAGACTTTTAAGCGTAAGAAAAACGAGTTTGATACAGGGTTCCACTATGTCGGAGCCTTGGGTGCGGGTGAATCGTTGTGGCGTATTTTCGATTATTTCCAGTTGATGGATCTTCCGTGGCATCGTTTAGACGATGATTGTTTTGATGAAATTATCCTGCAAGGTGAACGATTCAGCTTTGTCTCCGGAAGGGAACGTTTTGTAGAGGAGTTGTCTTCCCGTTTCCCTCATCAAAAAGAGAATTTGAAAAAGTATATCGAGACGCTCTCCGATGTGGGTGATAATATTTTTAAAAGCTTCGATACGGCCGAGGCTGTTGACTTCTATCAGAAGCCCGTTTTTGTCAATTCCGCTTACGATTTTCTGAACGAGACGATTTCAGATCCGAAACTTCGGAATGTTTTGGCTGGTGCCTCTTTGAAAATGGAGCTTCATCCCAATCTTCCTTTGTATATATATGCCCAAATCAACGACTCCTTTATTCAAAGTGCTTGGCGTATAGATGGCGGTGGACAACAAATCGCCGATCGTTTGGCGCAACATATCCGTGCGTTTGGAGGCGAAGTGCGCACAAAGGCTTTGGTGACCGAGTTGGTAGAACAAGATGGCCGATTGGTTGCCGCTATTGTGAATGGAGAGGAGCGGATAGAGGGCGATGTATTCATCTCTAATGCGCATCCTGTCGCTACTTTGGATTTGTTGAAGGAGAGTCAGGTGGTGAAGAAGGTGTACCGAAAGCGAATTGCGGGCATTCCTAATACTTTCGGAATGTTTACCGCCAATATAAAGTTGAAGGAGGGTGTCCCGTATGTCAACAGGAATCAGTTCGTTTATGAAACTGACGACTTATGGCATTATGCGGAATATGACACCGCCCATCAAACCAACGCAGCTTTGATCAGTTACCAGACTCCGTTGAACGGATCTCGGTTCGCCCATAATTTAGATATCATCACGCCGATGAATTGGCGGGATGTAGAGATGTGGAGCGACACCAAAGTGATGCGTCGTGGCGCTGAATATGAAGCTTTTAAGCGAGAGAAATTGAATCAGTGCGTTCATTTCGCCGCAAAATATATTCCAGGATTGGAGGATTGCGTGGAGGATGTTTATACCAGCACTCCTCTTACATACCGAGATTACACTTATACTTTTGAGGGTAGTGCCTATGGCATCAAAAAGGATCATACTAAATTAATGTTTACGATGCTTACGCCGCGCACCCCATTACCAAATCTTTTATTGACAGGCCAAAATTTAAATCTTCATGGCATTTTGGGCGTTTCTATGACCTCTTTCTTCACATGTGCTGAGATATTGGGTATGGATAAGATTAAAGATTTGTTAAAATTATAGTTGTTTTTGTGAATTTTTGTAAAAATTCAAATTATTTCGTTAAAATATTTAAATTGAATATAGTTTGGCACGGTATTTGTATTAAATATAGTGTACAACAAAAAAGACATACCATTAGAATAAATTTCAATTCGTTTATTGAGTAATTCATGTTGCATCCATCAGTGCGTGAGCATAGATGGATGTTTTTTTGTCTCGTTTTGTTATAGACTAAATGATGCTTTTTTATTATTCTTCACATCCTTTTATGTATAAAATAAGATAGTTTTTCACTAAATTCGCGTAGATTAATTCATGAATGAAGATGAAGGTAAAGGGAAGAAATTTTGTTGAGATGCTCTCTGAAGAGGAGATCGCCAAGATCATTGATCGTATGGCCAGTGCAATCAACGCCGATTTGGAGGGAAAGAATCCCTATTTCCTTGTGATGATGAATGGCGCATTTATCTTCGCCTCGGATTTGTTGCGGAAAATCACTATACCTTGTGGTTTGGCGTTTGTCCGTTATAGTTCATACGAAGGCATGAAAACCACGGGTAAAGTGGTTCCTGTTATTCCTGTCCCTGCAGATGTGAAGGGAAGAAATGTGGTTATCATTGAAGATATCGTTGATACAGGCATCACGATGGAGGCTTTCTTGAAGGAGTTGAAGAATTTCTCCCCTGAATCGGTGCGTATCGCGTCTTTCCTGACCAAGCCAGAGGCTCGTCAAAGAGAGGTTTTGGTGGATTATGTGGGAAAGGAGATTGAGAATAAGTTCGTCTTGGGCTATGGGTTGGATTATGATGGTTTGGGCCGAAATATTCCTTCTCTTTTGGTTCTTGACGAGAGTACTCAATAGTCCATGGATGGAAATTATTTATTTTAAATTTAGATAAACAATGAAGAACGTAGTTATTTTTGGCGCTCCAGGTTCTGGTAAGGGAACTCAGAGTGAGAACATCATCAAGAAGTATGGTTTCAAGCACTTCTCTACTGGTGATATCTTGAGAAAGCAAATCGCAGACCAAACAGAGTTGGGTAAGATCGCAAAGACTTTCATCGACGAGGGTAAGTTGGTGACTGACGAGTTGATCATCAACATGTTGGATGCAGAGTTGGCTTCTGTTGAGGGCGCTAAGGGTGTTATCTTCGATGGATTCCCACGTACTTATGCTCAAGCAGAGGCTTTGAAGGTGATGTTGAACAAGCGTGGTACTGATGTTGCAGTTATGTTGAACATCCAAGTGGACGAGGCTGAGTTGATCAAGCGTCTTTTGGAGAGAGGTAAGACTTCTGGCCGTTCAGATGATAACTTGGAGACCATCACTAAGAGAATCAAGACTTACAATGAGCAAACTACTCCAGTAATCGACTTCTACAAGAAGGAGGGTACTTGCGTGGATATCAAGGGTGTTGGTTCTATCGATGAGATCTTCGTCGCTATCTCTAACGCTATCGACGCTGCTAAATAATTTATTTAGTATCCTTATAACGAGCCTTCCTTTTTTGTGGGGTTGGCTCGTTTTTTTTGCTGCCCAATATTTTGTTCCGATCTCTTTGCGGAACTTTTGAAGATTAATGTTGACATCATGGCTGAAGAAAAATCATTTCGTGAAAAACAGATCACTAAGACCAGTGTGATTGGTATCGCCACCAATATTTTGTTGGCATGTTTTAAGGCGTTTGTCGGATTGTTGGCTAATTCGATTGCCGTTGTGTTGGATGCGGTGAACAATTTGAGCGACGCACTCTCCTCCGTCATCACCATCGTCGGTATTAAATTGGCTCGTAGAAAACCTACGAAGAATCATCCGTTTGGACATGGTCGTATTGAGTATTTCAGCGCTATCATCATAGCGGGCCTTGTCTTTGCGGCTGGTATCGCCTCTTTTGTGGAGTCGGTAAAGAAAATTATCAATCCTGAAATTCCAAGTTATCAGACAGTCACATTGGTGGTCATCGTTGCCTCCATTATTACCAAAATCTTGTTAGGTAGATATGTGAAGAGACAAGGAGAAAAGTATAGTTCTGACGCTTTGATCGCCTCTGGTTCTGATGCCTCTTTTGATGCGATCATCTCTGCCGCTACATTGGTAGGCGCCATTATCACTATGATTTTCGGTGTCTCTGTGGATGGTTTCATTGGTGCGGTGATCTCCGCGTTTATCATCAAGGCGGGTGTGGAATTGTTGGGCCAACCTGTCAGTCAAGTGGTAGGTGCCCGTACCAACAGCGAAACCACCAAGGGCATGAAAGCGGATGTTCGTAAGATTGATGGCGTGATTGGTGTCTATGATTTGGTGTTGCATAATTATGGCCCGGATTTTGCGGTGGGATCTTTGCATGTGGAGGTGGATGACCGTATGTCGGCCCGTGAATTTCATCTCCTTACTAAAAAGATTCAACGAACCATTAAGGAGAAGTACGATATTTTCTTGACTGTTGGCCTCTATGCGGTGGATCAAGTGGATGATGAATTGGGTAAAATGCAGTCTGAAATCAAGGCGGCGGTGAAAGCTTTTGATGGTGTCCTTCAATCACACGGCATCTTCATCGACAATGAGACGAAGTATATCTCCCTGGATGCGGTTGTTGATTTTAAGGTGGAGGACAAGACGCTTCTTCGGCAGAAAATGGAGGAGAAGTTGCAGACGTTACACCCTGTCTATGAGGTGGAGATCTCTTTTGACATCGATTATTCGGATTAATGGATACGGCTAATTTAGAAGGAAAAAGTTAGAAGATATGAAACGTGGACTTGTGTTGGAGGGTGGCGGTATGAGAGCTCTGTTCACTGCGGGTGTGATGGATGAAATGATGGAGAACGGCATTGCGTTCGATGGGGCCGTAGGAGTCTCCGCAGGGGCAAGTTTCGGTTGTAATTACAAATCGAAACAGATTGGCCGTGCGCTTCGTTACAATGTGAATTTTAAGGATGATCCCCGTTATATGGGTGTACGTTCTCTGGTAAAAACAGGAGATTGGGTAGGCGCCGAATTCAGTTACCATGTGATGCCTTTTGAATTGGACGTTGTTGATTTTGAAACTTACGAGAAGAATCCGATGGAATTTCATGTGGTGGCTACGGATGTGGAAACGGGAGAAGCGGTTTACCATTCGCTTCCTGTGATTGACCATGAGACCATAGAGTGGATACGAGCCTCGGCCTCTTTGCCTATGGTCTCCAACCCTGTCACTTTGGAGGGTAGGAGATTGCTGGATGGGGGAATGTCTGACTCGATTCCGTTGGAATATTTTCAAAAATTAGGATATGACCGAAATATTGTGGTCCTAACGCAGCCTCAGGGATTTAAAAAGAGTGCTCCCAAGATCATGCCTTTGTTTCGTTTATTGTTACGCAAATTGCCTGTGATAGCGGATGCTTTGGCCCATAGGCATCTCATGTATAACCGTCAGTTGGATTATATTGCCGAGCAGGAGCGTTTAGGTAATGCTTTGCTGATATACCCAGATGACGAGTTGCCGATCGGCCGTATTGAACAGGACGAAAAAAAGATGCGGCATGTCTACCAAATGGGAAGAGATGCCGCCAAAGATAAGATGGATGATATCAAACGATTTTTGGGGTGTTGATCATCGTTCATCCGTTGGGTCCTAAATCAGGATAGTTTAGGATTATTCCTTTTCGTATTTTCCATTGCTGAATTTTAGCACGTGGGAGTTGACCGTGGTGGAACTATCCGCCTTTTGTCTATTACCATATTCTTGCGCCTCCCATTTCTCGTGCCACAACTCTTCGGTAACGAGGATGTCATTGTAGCCGTTGGTCATGGTCTCCGTGGTTTGGTAGGTGCGTTTGATACCTTCGCTATCCTCGTTGTCCAACATATAATTGTGGCAAGAACAGAACTCCTTTTCATCCGACAAGACAAGTTGGATGGTGTTGGGTGATACAGCGATCAGGTCAAAGTATGTATTGCACAGATGCTCCTCTGTGCTGATGTTGCAGGCGGACAAAATGTGCGCATAGGCCTTGGTCGTATCGTTGAGGGTGAAGAACGTGTCCATCCACTCCCTGCTCGGATTGGCGCTGAGCGGGCAGGACAGGAACTCCTTGATCTTGATGGAATCTATCACTGAACTCTCACCTAATTTGTAGCGATTGAGATAAAGCATGACCTCATCGCTGTCCGTAGAGTCCAAGTCGGGGCTCTGCACATAGACATAGAAGGTGTCTCCGTTGGGGAATGTATCCATGATGTCAAAGTTAACATGCGCCACGAAAGCGGTGTCCACTCTGTTGTCCGTGATGGTCTTGTTGTTGATCTCTTTTTGCCCGCAGGCAAAGAGTCCGAGCATCAAAAATAGGCTGGATGTGTATTTGTTTAATTTTATGCGGTTCAATTTCATAACCTATAAGTTTTGTTTATGCAAATATAAATATTTAAGGAATATAGTGTTCATAAACAATGTTAAGATTAGCCCCTTTTTGCCTATATTTGTATGAAACAATTTATGATAATATGCAGTTTGATTCTATCATCGCCCAACGCTTGAATATCCAGCAAAAGCAGGTGGCGAATACCTTGAAACTATTGTCGGATGGAGCCACCGTTCCCTTCATCAGTCGTTATCGAAAGGAGATGACTGGTGGGCTCTCCGAGGTCGATATCCAGGAGATTCAGCTCCAGTTTGAGAAACTCACGGAGTTGGAGAAACGCAAAGAGAGCGTTCTGAAGAGCATCGAAGAGCAGGGAAAACTGACGCCTGAATTGAAAAAGCGCATCGACGGATGCATGACGCTTACTGAGGTGGAGGATATCTATTTACCCTTCAAACCGAAGAGACGTACCCGTGCCGAAGTGGCAAGGGAGAAGGGTTTGGAGCCGCTGGCGAAGATCTTGATGTGTCAGCTGAACAATGATGTGGAGAGCAAGGCCCTCCCTTTTGTGAAGGGTGATGTGAAGGATGTGGATGATGCGCTGCAAGGTGCTCGTGACATCATAGCGGAGTGGGTGAGCGAGAATGAATCTGCCCGTGGAAGAATACGTCGCCTCTTTTCACATGAGGCGATTATCCAGTCGAAAGTGGTGAAAGGAAAGGAGCAGGAGGCGGAGAAGTTTCGCGACTACTTTGATATGAAAGAGCCAATTAAACGCTGCTCTTCCCATCGTCTATTGGCGATGCGTCGAGGTGAAGCGGAAGGCTTCCTTCGTGTCGATATTTCTCCTGATGCGGATAGTGCGGTAGAGAAGTTGAATCCACTCTTCGTGAAAGGAACTACCGAGGCTTCCCGTCAAGTGGGAATGGCCGTTTCGGATGCTTATAAGCGTCTAATCAAGCCTTCTATAGAAACAGAAGTGGCTGCCTCGATGAAGGAGAAGGCGGATGATGAGGCAATCAAAGTCTTTTCAGAAAATTTGCGGCAGTTGCTGCTCTCTCCTCCGTTGGGCGAGAAGCGAGTCTTAGCGATTGATCCTGGTTATCGTACAGGCTGTAAGGTGGTATGTCTGGATGCGCAGGGAAATTTGCTGCACAATGAGACAATCTATCCGCATCCACCTCAAAATGAGCGTTCGCAAGCGATGTCCAAGATCTCGAAAATGGTGGAGGCCTATAATATCGAGGCAATCTCCATCGGAAATGGAACGGCGGGCCGTGAGACGGAACAGTTTATCCAAAACATACGTTTCGACCGAAAGGTACAGGTCTTTGTGGTAAGCGAGAGTGGTGCCTCCATCTATTCCGCATCTGCTGTGGCGCGCGAAGAGTTCCCCAATTACGATGTGACGGTGCGAGGCGCAGTCTCTATTGGTCGTCGATTGATGGATCCGTTGGCCGAGTTGGTAAAGATCGATGCCAAATCAATCGGTGTGGGACAATACCAGCATGATGTGGATCAGACCAAACTGAAACGTTCGCTTGACCAGACGGTAGTCAATAGTGTGAACTTGGTAGGTGTGAATCTCAATACGGCCAGCAAGCATTTGTTGAATTACATCTCTGGCTTGGGCCCTCAATTGGCGCAGAACATTGTCGATTACCGTGCGGCGAATGGCGCTTTCACTTCCCGTAAGGATCTTTTGAATGTGCCTCGTTTGGGAGCGAAGGCCTATGAGCAATGTGCGGGTTTCTTGCGTATCCCAGATGCGGAGAACCCGTTAGATGGAACGGCTGTCCATCCTGAGAGTTATGGCATTGTTGAGAAGATGGCCAAGCGTTTGAAGTGTACCGTTGCGGAGTTGATCCAAAACAAAGAATTGAAGAAACAGTTGAACCTCAATGATTATGTGAGCGACAAGGTAGGTTTGCCTACCCTAAACGATATCATGGAGGAGTTGGATAAGCCAGGATTGGATCGAAGAAAGGCGATTAAGGTCTTTGAGTTCGATCCAACCATCCATGTGATTGAGGATGTGAAGATCGGTCAGGTCTATCCGGGTATCGTTACCAATGTGACCAATTTTGGCGCATTTGTGGATATAGGTGTGAAAGAGAATGGTTTGGTCCACATCTCCCAGATGGCAGACCATTTTGTGAGTAATCCTGCGGATGTGGTATCGCTTCACCAACATGTGGAGGTGAAAGTGATTGATGTGGATTTGGCGAGAAAGCGGATTCAGTTGTCGATGGTGATCGGGTAGTCTGGTATTGTCCACATGCTCTATAAACGTAACAAAGGCTGGCTCTTATGAACCAGCCTTCGCTTTCTCAATATTGAAGTGATTATTTTACAGCAATCTTCTCCACACGTCTTTCGTGTCTGCCTCCCTCAAAATCGGTAGTGAGGAATGCCTTGACGATCTCCAAAGCCTTCTCCTTCGAGATAAAGCGAGCAGGAATACCAACTACATTGGCGTTGTTGTGTTGGCGACCCAATTTGGCGATCTCCACCTCCCAAGAGAGGGCAGCGCGTACTCCTTGGTGTTTGTTGCAAGTCATGGAAATTCCGTTACCTGTACCGCAGATGGCGATGCCCAAGTCGCATTTGCCAGTCTCAATGGCTTCTGCCATTGGATGGGCGAAATCAGGATAGTCGCAACTGTCGGTTGTGTTGGTGCCGAAATTAACGAATGCCTCTACTTCTGTGCCGAGTTGCTCGATGATGTACTCTTTTACCTCTACGCCTGCGTGGTCGTTGCAGATGCCAACTACCATATCTTTTAATGCTTTCATTGTTATGATTGTGTTATATTTCTATTCGTTAGGTGCGTCCTCCTCGATGACAAGGTTATCGATGATGAAGTCTTGTCGTTGTTGGGTATTATTGCCCATATAGAATTCGAGCATATGGCTCAAATCATCATCTTTGCGGATGTTGACTTGCTCCAATTTGATATTGTCGCCGATAAAGCCTTTGAACTCGTCCGGAGAGATCTCTCCAAGACCTTTGAATCGTGTGATCTCCACTTTGGAGCCTGATTTCTCCAAGGTATTAATGGCCTCGATTCTCTCTTCTTCCGAGTAGCAGTAGAAGGTTCTCTTCTTGTCACGGACACGGAAAAGAGGCGTCTCCAAAATATATACGTGGCCGTTTCTGACCAAATCTGGGAAGAATTGGAGGAAGAAGGTCAGAAGGAGTAGACGGATGTGCATGCCATCGACATCGGCATCGGTTGCGATGATCACCTTGTTGTAGCGCAATCCCTCCATGCCGTCTTCAATGTTCAGTGCGGCTTGCAGAAGGTTCAATTCCTCATTTTCGTAAACCAGTTTGCGGGACTTGCCGTAACTGTTTTCCGGCTTTCCTCGAAGTGAAAATACCGCTTGCAAGTTAGCGTCGCGGCTCTTGGTGATGGATCCACTTGCGGAGTCTCCCTCCGTGATGAAGATGGAGGTCTTTTCCTGTTGATCTCCCTTGAGATCGTTGTAGTGGATGCGGCAATCCCTCAACTTGCGGTTGCAGAGGCTTACCTTCTTTACGCGCTCACGTGCGGCTTTGGTGATACCGGCGATCGCTTTACGCTCTTTCTCCGCATCTTGAATTTTCTTCAAGAGGATATCTGCCACCGTTTGGTTCTTATGTAGATAGTTGTCTACTTGCTCTTTTACGAAATCATTGACGAACTTATTGACGGAAACACCGTCCGTAGGGTTCATATCCTTTGAACCTAATTTTGTCTTTGTCTGACTCTCGAATACGGGTTCCTCGACGTTGATGGCGATGGCCGCCACGATACCCTCTCGGATATCCACCAATTCCATGTTCTTATTGTAGAACTCCTTGATGCTCTTTCCGATGGCCTCCCTGAAGGCACTTTGGTGGGTACCTCCTTGCGAGGTGTATTGTCCGTTGACGAAAGAGAAATAGTCTTCGCCGTGTTGTAGGCAGTGGGTAAAGGCGATTTCGATGTCCTCACCCTTAAAGTGGATGATAGGGTAGAGGGGATCCTCTACCAATTTCTTGTTCAAAAGATCGAACAGACCATGCTTGGAGGAGAATTTTTGTCCGTTGAACACCAGGGATAGTCCGGTATTCAGGTAGGAGTAGTTGCGAAGCATCTCCTCAATGAACTCGTTCTTGTATTTATAGTTCGCGAATATCTTGGGGTCGTTGTCCGGTTTGAATGTGATGATGGTTCCGTTTTCTCCCTCTCCATCCATTATGTCGGAGTCGTTCACCAATACGCCGCGGGAGAATTCCGCGATTCTGGTCTTGCCGTCACGGATACTTTGCACCCTGAACGATTCGGATAGCGCATTGACCGCTTTCGTACCGACACCATTCAGACCGACTGACTTTTTGAAGGCCTTGCTATCGTATTTACCTCCGGTATTCATCAAAGAGACCGCTTCGACCATCTTTCCTAATGGAATACCACGGCCATAGTCTCTTACGGTCACCACGCCATCTTGCAGGGTAATGTCCACCTGTTTGCCGGCGCCCATTCGAAACTCGTCGACGCTATTATCGAGCACCTCTTTGAGTAAGACATAGATACCGTCGTCGCTATGGGATCCGTCACCTAATTTACCGATATACATACCTGGGCGAAGCCTGACATGCTCAAGACCTTCCAGGTGCTTGATGCTGTCATCATCGTACTGTGCGGTTGCTGCCGGTGTGTTGTTAAATTCCAATTCTGCCATAACGGTATATATGTTTATTGATTTCCCTTATATGATTTCTATTTTCTCTGCCTTGATCCATCCTGCGTTACCATCTTCCATTTGGATCTCGACCCAATCGCCCGTTTTGCTCTTGACTCTTACCTTGGTTCCCTCGTGTAAGACGAAAAGATCGGTTCCCGTATTGTCGGGAGCGCTCTTGCCTGTTACGGTAGGTGCAACGATGATTGCACACTCATTAGCTGTTTTCGCTTGGTGTTGCGCCTTGGCGTAACCGAAAGCGACGATACAGAAAAGAAGGGTGGCGATACCAGAGAAAAAGGCAATTTTCTTGAATAACACTTTTGACGAGAACATATAAACGCCGCAGAGAATCAAGGTGAGGATAAATGCTGCGATGCTCCACTTGGCCCATCCGTTGGAGGTCGTTCCGCTTTGGATGGACTCGTTCCACTCGGAGAGGAGGAATTTATCCATAACTTCGATTTTATCCACTGTTTGGGCTTTGGCCATTTCCAGATTGAACTTCGCGTCCTCATTTTTTGGATCAAGTTTCAGTGCCCTTTCGTAGTTGAGGATGGCGCGTGCGATATCATTTTGTTTGTATTTCGCGTTTCCTAAGTTGTAGTACAATGCGGAGGATTCTCCCTCTGATTGCAACACTACTGTGTATAGGCTATCCGCCTGCGCGTATTTCTCCGCTTTATAGGCCTCATTGGCCATCTTCATCTTCTCGGAATTTCCTGCATAACTTAGCGCGGATGAGAGCGCTAAGAGGAGTAGTATAAATATCTTTTTCATGACTTTGTTATCTTACTTGTTCTTCCAATTTTCCGATGACATCCGCCGTTTGGTTGTAAAGTTCATCCATAGCGGTCTCCTTATCGGATGGCGCATATCTAGCGAACTCACAAGTGTGGAGAATCTCCATAAACTCTTGAATGGTATCTTCGCTGGCTTGTCTCTCTTTCAACTCTGTTTCGATGCTCTCCTTGTTGAGCTCAGACAAAGGAATGTTCAGCTTGTCGCTGGTGTATCCCCACAAAGCTTTGGCGATCTCCTCGTAGAAGTGCTCCTTGTCGCCTGCCTTTAAGAATGCGTCCGCTTGTTTCAGGCACTTCTTAGCTTGCTTGTTGGCTCTCTTGTTCTTCACAAGGGCAATGTTTGCGTTCTCTTGGATCTGCTTACGATAGAGGATTACCAATGTGATAAAGAGCAGAAGCGGGAGAATGTACCACATCCAGAATCCGAATGTGCCGAAAATATCTTTCTCCTTCTTTTCAACTTTGGTGCTTTGTGTGTTGATGTAACGGATATCTTTTCCGATGATTTGAACATTCTCTTTGGTGAAATTGCTGATTACCTGGCTGTTATCCGTATTATTGTCGCTCTTCTCGATGTTCAAGGTGAAACTCTCGGTTTTTAAGGTGTGGTAACGCTTGGTGTTCAGATCGAAATAGGAGAAGGTTGCGGCTGGTATCTCGAAAGTACCCGCATGGCGAGGAATGATAAGGTAATCAATCTCTCTTGAACCGGAATTGCCCGTAGTCTTGGTATTCTCCTTTGGTTCGTAGGTGTCGAAATCCGTAGGGAAAGTGAAGGTTGGGCTCTTTATATATTTGATGTTTCCCGTACCGCTGATTTTCACCTTGATGGTAATTGGGTCGTGTGCCTTCGCTTCAGTTTGGCTGATGCTGCTCTCCATTTTGAAAGAACCTACCGCATTGTTGAAATCTGCGGGCTTTCCCTCCGGTAGAGCTTTTACCTCCAATTGGGTTCCCTCGAAAGGAATGATTTTCCTCACTCTTCTTGGACCATTGAAGTAACTGTCGAAATCAAAGATGTTTCTGGACTGAATCTCCATGATGGTGGAGAGTTCTCCCTTTTCAATTTCGATGGTTCCGCTCTTTTGCGGGTAAAGTATGGTTTGCTTCAATTTATAGGTAAAGTATCTGACACCGTCAATCACCTCTTCACCGTAGCGATCTTCATTCTTCATTTGGATCTCTTTGGTGACACAACCTTTGTACTCAGGTAATTTAGCATCCTCGATTTGGGTGATATTCCCTTTGTGGTACAATTTGATGGTGGCGGTTATCTCCTCCTGCTCATAAACGCTCTTCTTGGAGTATGTCGTCCTCACGAATGGATCGTTAGCTGAGTTGGCGGAATTGTTGTTCCTGTTGTTCTGCGAGGTGGCAACTCTTTGTTGGGAGTTGGCTTGACCGGCAGCAACGACCTTGATGGTGACAGCATTACACATAATGTTCTCTCCATTATGTTTGAAACTGATAGGGGAGATTGTGAATGTTCCCTCTTTGGTCGGCATCAGGTAATAGGTGATTATATGGCTGAACTGCCGCTGCATATTGCCGTTGATGATGGAGACGCTTTCGTACTTTTGTGTGCTGGGACCACTTATCACGCTGAAATCGCCGAAGTTAGGTTCTTGAATGCTCGGTGATGCGTTTTTGATGGTGTATTCTAATTTAAATTGTTGATTCATAGCTACTTGTGATGGTGCTGTCGCCACAAACGATACGCTCTCAGTTTGTGCGAAAATATAACCTATAGCTCCCATCAGAAGGAGTAATGTCGATATGATTCTATTCTTCATCTTTCACCTTTTTTTTCAACATGCAAAAATACAAATAATCGATCTATTTCTCAAATGCCAAAGCCAGTGCTTACCAGTTCTTTTCAATATGTCTTCTTTGCTGGTTTTGGTTGCGTTGGAGTTTCATTTTTTTCAAGGTGTTCTCCTCGTCCTTCTCCATCGCTTTCAGGATCTGCTCAGCATTCTCCTTGGAAAGATCCGGTATTTGGTCGTCTTTCTGACCATTCTTTTCGTCCGTATCTTTTCGTTCATCGTTAGGATCGCTTTGTTGATTTTGCTGATCCTTTTGATCTTGCTGATCCTGTTGGTCTTTTTTATCCTGCTGGTTCTGCTGATTCTGTTGGTTTTGTTGATTCTGTGGAGGAGGCATGTTTTGAAGAATTTCACGGATGTTCTTCTCGTAGTCTTGCGCCAGCGCCAAGTTGAATCTTGTACTGTCGTTGGAAGGTGCTCTTCTCAACGAATTTTTGTAATCTTCGATGGATTGTTGCGCTTTGCCCCAGCTTTTCGCCAAAGTTGGGTATGCCTCTTTCAATTCTGCGGGTTGTTCTCCTTCTTGAGCTGATTCCATCATCTCCTTGAACATCAAGACAGAGTCGATAGGCATTGTTTGTTTCATGTTAGCGTTGCCCTTGTTGTGATAAATCTTGGCCAACATCTCGTCATCGACGATCTCTTTCTTCTCTATGTTCTGGTTCAAATAGTGGTTTGCCGCCCGGTTGTAAACGGAATCAGCCTCTTCGTATTTTTCGCGCTTGAAGTCTGTGTTGGCCAGGTTATAGGTCGCTCCTGCGTTGATGGTATCGTTTAGCAATACTTGATTGTACTCCTTCAACGCATTTTGGTATTGTTTCTTATCGAAGTAACCGTTTCCCTCCTTGATCATATCATCAATTTGATGGAACGACAGGTTGTCGGAATGGAGGATATTGAACATAATCAGCGCGATTACGCCCGCTGCGACTCCTCCGATAAGGATGATCTGTTTCTTATCCATTGCTTCAGTTATTTTCAAATAGTTTGAAATTCTTAAATAGACCGTTCTTCTTCTCCATGATGAAGAATTCAACGATTAGAAGAATCAATACGATCCAGGCGATGAGGCTGTATTTTTCATCATACTCGGAATATACCTTTGCCTCGACATCCGCTTTCGCTACTTTGTTGATCTCTTCTTGGACAATTTTGAGCGCATTATTGTTGTTGTCCGCTCTGACATAGATACCATTACCAGCCTTGGCGATACGAATGCACATCTCTTCGTTCAGTGCGGATTTGATGTAGGCACCGTTTTTGTCTTTGATGAAATCACCTGTTCCTTCGATCGGAACTGGTGCGCCGTTGGGTGATCCGATACCGACCACATTGACTTGAATGCCTTTTTCAGCGGCGGTTTTAGCCGCCTTCTCCGCATCGTCCTCGTGGTTTTCTCCATCGGTGATGACGATGATGGATTTTCCGCTCTCCATATTCTCGGAGAATGCGCTGCTCGCCATTTCGATTGCACCTCCAATGGCTGTTCCCTGGGTGTTGATCAAGCTTGGTGTGATCGCGGAGATGAACATTCGGGATGAACTGTAATCTGAGGTGATAGGGAGTTGGGTAAATGAGGTTCCCGCAAAGACTACTACGCCGATTTTGTCGTTATCCAACCCGTCCAAGATTTGATAGAGCATGTTTTTGGAGCGCTCCAATCTACTCGGTTTGATGTCTTGCGCCAACATGGAGTTGGAGATGTCTAACGCCACCATTACCTCGACGCCTCTCTTTTTCATGGTCTCCAGTTTTGAACCGAATTGAGGACGGGCAATGACGAGAATGGTTCCTGTCAGTGCAAGTATCAGCAAGACGAACTTGGTGATTTGCCTGCCGTTCGAAGCTCCTGGCATAAGATCTTCCATCAACTTTATATCTCCGAATTTCTTTATTTTACGGCTTCTGTCTATTCTGGAGATGATGAAGCCTAATATAGCCACTGGCACGATAAAAAGCAGCGGCAAGTATTCTGGGTTTGCGAATTTGAATAGCATATTCTTTCCTCCAATTTATGGGATGTGTCGCAATAGGGTTTTCCTTAACAGAATTTCCAACAAAAGGAATACCAAGGCCGCAATGGCGTAGGGTAGGTACTCCTCATTCTTCTTGCTATATTCCGTCACCTGTATTTTGGTTTTCTCTAACTTGTCGATTTCGCTGTATATCGATTTAAGAGATTTATTATCTGTGGCGCGGAAAAATTTGCCTCCTGTCTTTTGGGCGATGTTATCCAGTGTTTTCTCGTCGATGTCCACTGGTACCATCTGCCTTTGGTAGCCCATGGCGGTCTTGACACGGATAGGGGCTTCGCCTGCGTTGGTGCCCACTCCGATGGTATAAACCTTGACATTGAAGGTCGCTGCCAAATCAGCCGCTGTCATCGGATCGATTTCACCCCTGTTGTTGGATCCGTCGGTAAGAAGGATGATGACTTTCGATTTCGCGTCCACATCTTTGATGCGGTTCACTGCGTTGGCGATACCTAAGCCAATGGCTGTTCCTGGCTCTTCCACCAGGTCGCTGTTCACACCATCCATCAGTCTGACCAACGAAATTTTATCGGTGGTCAACGGACTTTGCGTAAAGCTCTCTCCAGCGAAGACAACCAATCCGATGTTGTCGTTCGGACGGGCCATGATAAACTCTTTGCCTACGTTTTTCGCCGCTTCCAAACGGGTTGGCTTCAAGTCTTCCGCTTCCATACTCTTCGATACATCCAAGGCCATCATGATGTTGATACCCTCTACATCTTTGTTTGAATGACTGTCGGAGGATTGAGGTCTCGCCAAGGCGAAAATAAGGGCGGTAAGGGCTCCCAATCTTAGAATGAAGGGAAGGTGGAGAAGATATACTTTATAACTTTTCGGGATTCCTTTGAAAGAGTCCACCGAAGATATCTGTAAGCTGGCGGATGTCTTTTTATTCCTCCAAATGTACCATGCTATCATTGGAATAAGCAATAATAGCAGGAAGAAATAGGATGGATGAACGTATGTGATCATAATAGTACTTACTCGGTTTTATATGTTGGAATCTTTCTCTTCGTCGTTCTCTTTGGGAGCGGACTCCTGATTGTCGGTTGCCTCCGTCTCTTCTTCCACTTGCGAGGTTTGTTGGACGATGAAGAGGGCGTTGACGATGCTCATTTCGTTCTCTTCGCTGGACGCCTCGTATTTTGCGAATTTCACCATGTCGGAAAGCTTGAACACCTGCTTCACCTTCTCCTCTACAAGGGCGGTCTCTTCATGGTATTTCAACTCGTCCAACATTTCGTCGGAGGTCATCTCCATGGCGGAGATATTGAATCTTTGCGAGAAATAGTGGCGGAGCGTATCCGTGATCTCAGTATGGTACTTTTTCTGTTCTCCTTGTTGCCATATTTTCTCCTCCTTGATGTCGTTCAGAGAGGTCAGCGCTATTTCACGAGGAGAACGGTGGTCTGTGGTGTCAAATGCTATGTCACTCTTCTTTTTCTCGTTCAAATAGAGTATCACCATGATGACGAGGAAGGCTATTCCCGCCAATATGAGCAGGAAGGAGAGGTATTGGGCCAATCTTAGGAAGTTGAAAGGCGGACGATAGATGTCTTCGTTGGGCTTTATCGTCGCCTTTGCGAAATCCGCCTCTATAGTCACGACATCAACGATGATTTTATCGCTCATGTAGTGCTGGTCCGTTGTGGTGAATCGGAATGGAGGAATTTCGTATCTTCCAGTGTCAAAAGATGTTACGATGATATCTTGGCTGACCTCCAATACATTCCCTTTGAGGGTGATGGTATCTTTCGGGGTAATACGAAGAATCTCCACGCCATCAGCCAGTTTCGTCTCCTTGTTGATGTCGGGGAACTGCATTTCTACCATTTCGGGGAATTTCGCCTCCAAGTGGATGGTCCGTTGCTCTCCGATCAGGAGAGTGGTGGAGTCCATGGTTGCGGAGACGTTGACCACTGCGGCCGATGCGTGTGTGGCTAATACCGCGAAAAGTGTGAAAATTAAATATTTCAGTTTCTTCATTGTTCGATCTCTTTTTACATGCGTTGCTTGAAAATCTTCATTAACGCCTTTACATAATCCTCGTCTGTGGAGATGGCTACCGAATCGACGCCACATTGGGATAGCGTCTGTTTCACCTTTTCTTGACGCTCTTTCCAGTTCTTGTGGTAGAGGTTTCTCACCTTGGCGCTGGAGGTGTCGATCCAGATGTCTTCACCGCTCTCCGCATCCTTCATGCGAATCAATCCGACGGATGGAAGTTCCATCTCACGCTTGTCGTAGATTTGAAGCGCTACCACGTCGTGCTTCCTATTGGCGATGGTGAGGGATTTCTTGAAATCTTTGTCGATGAAGTCGGAAATGATGAAGGCGGTGCAGCGCTTCTTGATGGCATTGGTCAAATAGATGAGTGCCTCCTCGATGTTTGTCTTCTTGCTTTCTGGCTCAAAGCCCAACAATTCCCGGATGATGTATAGAACATGTTTCTTTCCCTTTTGAGGGGGAATGAACTTTTCGATTTTGTCGGAGAAGAAGATGACACCGATCTTGTCGTTGTTTTGAATGGCGGAGAAGGCGAGGGTAGCGGCGATCTCCGTCATCATCTCTCTCTTCTTTTGCACCTGTGTTCCGAAGTCTCCACTACCAGAGACGTCCACCAGGAGCATCATAGTCATTTCACGCTCCTCCTCGAAGACTTTGATGAAGGGCTTGTTGAAACGTGCGGTCACGTTCCAATCGATGTTTCGGATATCGTCACCGTACTGGTACTCACGCACCTCGGCGAAAGCCATACCACGGCCCTTGAACGCGGTGTGGTACTCTCCCGCAAAGATGTTTCGGGAGAGTCCGCGCGTCTTTATTTCGATTTTTCGAACCTTCTTTAATATTTCGTTCGTCTCTTGCATCTTCTCTGTCTCCTTGAGTTTTCTGCTTGTGGATCTGTTGATTAAGGTACCTCGACAGCGTTAAGGATTTCGCTGATGATCTCTTCTGAGGTCATATTGTTGGCCTCTGCCTCGTAGCTCAATCCGATACGGTGACGCAATACGTCATGGGCGATGGCTCTGACATCCTCTGGGATTACGAAACCTCTTCTCTTCAACAATGCGTAAGCTCTTGCTGCCAAACCTAAGTTGATGGATGCACGAGGGGATCCTCCGAAGGAGATCATATCTTTCAAGTGGCCCAATCCCTTCTCTTTAGGGAAACGGGTGGCGAATACGATATCGACGATGTAACGCTCGATCTTCTCGTCCATATATACTTCCTGGACAAGCTCTCTCGCCTTGATGATATCTTCAGGTTTCAAAACTGGTTTGATATCCTTTTTCTCCTTGTTGAGGTTTTGTCTGATGATCAGCATCTCCTCGTTAGGTTTAGGGTAGGTGATGTTCACCTTCAACATGAAACGGTCCAATTGCGCCTCTGGCAATGGGTAGGTACCCTCTTGCTCGACAGGGTTTTGTGTTGCCATTACAAGGAATGGAGAAGGTAATTTAAAGGTCTCCTCTCCAATGGTGACTTGACGCTCTTGCATCGCCTCCAACAAGGCACTCTGTACCTTTGCAGGGGCACGGTTGATCTCATCGGCCAATACCAAATTCGCGAAGATTGGTCCCTTCTTGATGTTGAACTCCTCTGTCTTTTGACTGTAGATCATGGTACCGATCACATCGGCAGGCAATAGGTCTGGGGTAAACTGAACACGGTTGTACTTTGCATCGATAAGTTGTCCCAATGTTTTGATCGCCAATGTCTTTGCCAAACCTGGAACACCTTCCAACAAGATGTGTCCGTCTGCGAGCAAACCGATTAACAATGATTCCACCAAGTGCTTTTGTCCTACAATGGCTTGGTCCATACCAGTCATCAGGATATCTACAAATGCACTGTTCTTCTCAATTTTCTCATTCAAAGCTCTGATGTCACTTGCCTGATTCATATTTTCTTGTATTTAATTATTTCTTGTCTCTGTATTTCCCGAATTTTACATCTACGCAAATATACACAATTCTAACCTATCTTCTTCCCGTGTTAATAACTATTATGAGTTTTTTATAATGCTTTAACAAAAAGAAATGCCACCTGAAAAGAAATCGGGTGGCATTTTAGAATGGTTAGGATAAAAACTCGTATTAGTTGAACAACCTTAAGTAACTCTCCTTCACATCCTTGGCTGCATTCACGCTTTCGTGTGAGCTTGGATTGACCATAGATGGGTGGAGTTGCGGAATCTTAATGACTTTGCCGGCTGGAACGTCATCTGGCCTGCGGATGACATCTTTGTTGTACAAATAGATGTAAACCCAGAAGTCTTTTCCTCCGTTGTAGTATTTCCTTGACATGGATGTCAATGTCTTGCCCGCTTTGATGGTGTCGATGGTCGGTTCGCCAATGACCTCCACCTTGATTTTCGGATGCTCTCTCTTCATGAATTTTTTGAACTCGGCCTCGAACCAGTCATAGTTGACCTCTTTGATAGGTTCTTGGGCAATTTCTTCATTCTCCGCCGCTTCTACAATGGCTTCGTCTTCGTTCTCTTCGAAAAAGGCCTCGCTTTGTTCGTTGTTATCAGTTTCGGACAATGCCGGAGTGGTGTCCACAACCGCAGGGGTTACCGTAGGTGCTGCGCTCTCGCCTCCTTTGAATAATTGGGTGATTTGCTCTTTTATGTCGTTCAATTTTGAGCTGACGTTCGGGTTTTGCGTGTGGGCGTAGAAGAGGCATGCCAATAGAAGCAGGATCAAAATGATGATCACAACCAATAATCCCTTTTTGCCTTTTTTCTTTTCGGCTTGTTGAGGCTCAGTTGGTTGAGGCTCGGCGGTTGGGGTAGGGTTCTCTGCATTGGCTGCCATCGGTTCAGTATGCTCTTCACTTGCCTCCTTTGCCACTTCTGAAGTAGTTGCGCTTGAAGTCTCGGCGTCGGACACCTCTTCTGGCAAGACCTCCTCCTGTTTTGGAAGCTCCTCGGTAATCACCTCTTCGGCCACGTTGTCGGCTGGGATTTTGTCGGAAGGCGTTTCTGTTGCGGTGGTCTCAGCTGCTACCTCCGTCGTCGTTTCGATTTCTTGGGTTGGCTCCTCTGTCTCCTTCTCCTCTTCCAAAGCGACATCGATGTTGGTTGGCTCCTCTTTGGTTGTGATGGCCTCAATGGAAGATATTGGATCGGACGAGGCTGCTTTCACTTCGTTTGAAAGGGCTTCGCCGATTACTGTGCTGCTGATCGCAGGGGCTGCTCCGGCAGCTGCTGCTGCAATCTCCTCTTCCACGTATCCCTCCTCCTCTTCGTCGTCTGTGACAGGGGCGTCAACAGGACCATCGGTGGGTAAAATGTATGTCTCGAGGTGTTCGTAAGGCTTGTTGATAGCCTCTTTGAGCTCTTTCTCGGGGGTGAATGTTATTTTTTTGTGGGCAGGTATCACCACAGCGCTTCCGTCTGTGACGCTGACGCTCTTTCGCTCCTCAATGGCGATGATTTTGAATGTTCCTAACCCTTTGACCTTTGCGATTCCATCCTTTTCAAGCGCCTCTTCGATGATTTCCGTCAAGGAGCGCAAAAAGGTCTCTGATAATTTTTTTGACTGACCAGATATGTTGGATAACTGTTCTGCTAAATCTTGCAGCGTGACTTTGTTATTCATTATGCTACTCTATGGTTACTGATTAAATTTATCCTTGATTGTGCTGCTTGGCTTGAAAGCGATTGATTGCTTCGGAGGAATGAGCATCCTTTGCTTGGTAGTCGGATTTACGGAGATACGCTCCGCCTTACGTCTCGCTTCGAAGGAACCGAATCCTTGTAACGCCACGACATTATTATCGAGTAGCTCTTTTTTTAGGGCCTCGGACAAACCTCTGAACAATGTGTCTGATGTCTCTGCGTCAATTTGTAGCCGATTCTTGATTTCGGCAATGATTTCTTTCGTGTTCACAATCCCGAAAATTTTGTATTAGATAATTCGGCACGATATTACGAAAAAAAATTGAAATATGCAAACGGAAAAGGTTTTAAGCGTTAAAAATGAAGGATGTAGAGACGGTGTGCTTACTTTGGGGTGCACACCGTCTTCCTCCTACTATTTCGCGGGTTCCCAGTAACAACGTTTCGGAGATACGATAGCACCCTCCTCCTTCAACTGTTTCATGGCTTTGTCCACCTCTTTGCGGTCGATGCCGCTGATTTCAACAATTTTTCCTGCGTTCACTGGCTCGCCGGCTTGTTTCATGGCTGCCAAAACTTGATCTTTTATTTCCATGATGGTTGTTATTTATAATTGGTAATTTCGACAAAGGTAGGGAAAAGTTGGGGGGATTGCGTGTCTTTACTTATGACAAGAAAGATTTTTTTCAATTTTTTAGTGGTATGCGTAGTTTTTGCATAGGTATGGTCTAATTTCGCGGTCGAAACCAAATGAAGAGATAATTATGGAGGCGATTGTGAATGGAAAGAAGTTTGAAATTGAGGGGGATATGATTTTAATCAGACCTGAAGCTGGTGACCTTTTGTTTGTCTGCGAGGGGAAGGTTTACGAATGGAATGTTTGTATGAAATTGCATGAGGATGTAGTGGTTACTGATGAGGATGTTGTCAGTGAAAGATTTGATGGATGGGAAGAGTTTGTAGATGACTATAATCCCTTTGAAATATGCAAAGGTAATATTCATTACATATTTCAGGAGAGTTGGTATATACACCAAACTATTCGGAGGTATGGTGGGGTGTATTGATGACATCTATGTGATATAATACTGCCGCTTTTTCGAACCAGTTGCTAAGTTAAGAAAATAAAGTTTA
>JAKSKV010000038.1 GCA_024401555.1 Paludibacteraceae bacterium | reverse complement strand
CTGATAAGCTCTCTCATAAAGCCACCTCCGAGGAGCGGGAACAGGCGCTCGTCCGATTCCGGTCTATCACGGAGGCGTATGATTATTTGTGTGGTACTTTATAACACTTGGGTGTGTTTTGCGTGAGAAATCGCTTGTGGATATTCTTCAGTTAGAAGGCAGAGCCTATGAAGAGATTTGCAAAGCTTTAGAATAGAGGTGGATGATGTGAGGGAAACGGCCGATGAGCTTATCGCTCATCTTGGCCGTCAATCATAATCTTTTTTTCTGAACTATAGATAATCCATCCTCCTCTGTCGTAATTGCTGACGGAGTGCACGATGGGTGCCGAAGGGTCGTAGTTCCTGGCAATCTCCCATGGTTGCTTCTCCTGGAAGTATTTGAGACGGTTTCTTCTTTGCTCACAAAGGAAAAAGATACCGGCATACCCTTTGTCGCGGAAAACTGGCTCTTCGAATGTTCCAAGCGCCACGTCGATCATTCCTTTAACATAATCGTATCCGTTGCTATGTTGCACAAGGTCTGTGATTTGGTCTCCACCGCCTCTTGGATTCACTTCGATTAGGTATACTTCATCGTTGAAAATCTTCATTTCCGTATGGGAGGCTCCATTGGTGATGCCCACATTGCTTAGTATTTGCGGAATAACCTGTTGGATTTTTCCCTTGATTGAGTCCGATATATTGGCAGGCATGTGGTGGGATAACTCCACAAAGTGGGGGATGCCATCATTTTCTTTGTCAGTGATTTGTATGATGTGATGTTTCCCTTTGTATGAAAGGGTTTCCACTGAAATTTCCTGTCCGCCGATGAATTGTTCTACCATGATGGCGCAGTTTGAATTCTCTTTCGCATAGGCAATCGCCTCTTGAAACTCTTTCTCGTTGTTGACGAAAGAGACCCCTTTCTTTCCGCAACCGGTGGTTGGTTTAATGACGCAAGGGTAGGTTATTTCCTCCTCTCCTGTGTACTTGAAATTCTTCACATGGGCCAATCCTGTCACATCTTGCGTGAGCTTTCTTACGGCTGCCTTGTCTTTGATGGTGGCAAAGGCATGGTAGTCTGTCGAAATAAGCCCCAATTGGGTGGCCACATAGGCCGAGATTTCCGCAGTAAGGTCCGATGCATTGGACACGACGCCTTCTACGCCCTCTTGTTTGCAGATCTCGATGATCTTCTCGGTCTCGAAAATAGAGATGGGGTAAAATTTGTCTGTGATGTCTTTGCATACGGCACCCTCTCCCCATGCGAAGGAGATGACTGTATGACCGAGCTCTTTTGCTTTTAAAGTAAGGGATAGTTGGCCCGTGGAGGCTCCGATAATCGCTAATTTCATTCTATTGAGTTTTGTGATTTGTCCGTAAATTCCTCAAAAACGCAGTCTGCAATCTAGAAAAATACTATATTCTTAATAAGATTGCAAAAATATCAAACCGACGCAAATTTATTGCTGTTTTTGACTCGTTCCAAATATTCTCGGAGTTTTTTCCTATCTTTGCTCCAACTGTAATGTCGGACGATGACCATGGAAAGTGCAATATTACTTGAAAATGTCCGTTTTATATTTAAATATCTATAATTTCAGATGGAAGATTTTGTGGAGAAAATCAAAAATATAATCGTTCATTGGGTTGCGTTGGCCGCTCAATGGTGCGAGGCCGCTATCGCTTGGGCAAAGAGGAACGCCTCCAAGCGTATGGAAGAGGCAAAACGATATGCGGAGGAAAAACAACTCTCCGAAAAGACGAGAAAACTGCGTGAAGATGCCTCCCATTGGGGAGAAAAGGCGCAGGAACGTACCAAAGAGACGCTGGATGTGGTAAAGAAAAAATCGGCGGAGGCGGAAGCTTCCGCCCGACGCTATATGGCGGAGAAGAATATCCCCGAAAAGGCTCAGATGGCGAAAGAGCGGGGCGAGAAGCTTCTCAATGAAGCGAACGAGAAGGGTGCGAACGCATGGAATTGGCTATTGACGAAGGCAAAGGCCTTGATGGTCGCTATCGTCGCCTTTTACCATAGTCGTATTGAAAATAAAATCCCCAAGAGTGAGTGTAGTGATGGAGAATTGGCACAGGCGCAACGTTTTTTCAATGGAGAACCCTCTCCAGAGGCGCAGAACGCTCCGGAGGAGGAACCTCAGGGAGAGAAACAACAAGAAGAAGACCTACAGGAGACGGTTGTCGCTCCTATTCTTCTTGATGGAGGAGATGCGGGAAATGGAGGAAACGGTGGCGATGGCGGGAACGATGATTGGGGGGAGAAGAAGGAGTCGCCTCGTCAACCTAAAAAACGTTGGAAAAAGGTGCTGTTGGCTCTCTTGTTGGGTATCTTGGCCATCCCTTTGTCGGCTGTGCTTTTCTGCTATTGTGTGGATGCCAACACCTTCGGTTGGTTTGGCGCCTCTCCGACATTGGACCAATTGAAAAATCCGATCCAGATGGAGGCTTCCGAGATCTATAGCGAGGATGGGGATCTGATGGGTAAATTCTTTGTTGAGAACCGCTCCTCCGTTACTTACGAGGAAATTTCTCCTGAGTTGCTCCAAACCTTGATCGCCACCGAAGACCAACGCTTCTACGAACACAATGGTATCGATTACAAGGGTATGTTCTCGGCTGTGAAGGATGCCTTGCGTGGCCGTGCCCGCGGCGCCAGCACCATCACCCAGCAGTTGGTGAAGAACCTCTTTAAGGTGCGATCCGACTATACGAAGGGAAGATTGTGTAAGGTGCCCGGTGTGAAGACGCTCATCATTAAGGTGAAGGAGTGTATCGGTGCAGTTCGTATTGAAAAGCATTATAGCAAGGAGGAGATTCTGACTATGTACCTCAATACGGTGACATTCGGTAACAATACCTATGGCATCAAATCCGCGGCCAAGACTTACTTTAATACGACTCCTGACAAACTGACCTATGAGCAGGCTGCCTGCATCATCGGTATCTTGAAGGCCAATACCTACTACAATCCTATCAAGAATCCGGAGAATAACAAGAAGCGTAGAAATTTGATCCTTCATCTGTTGGCGGATAATGCGACGATTTCTGCAGCGCAATGTGACTCTTTGTGTGACACTGATTTGGGCTTAAATATCTATAAAGAGGATATCTTGAGTGGTTATGCCCACTATTTCCGCGAGGCGGTCTTCAATGAGTTGCAAGGATGGTGTGAGGAGAACAATGTGAACCTTTTCCATGATGGTTTGAAGATTTACACGACCGTTAACTCTAAAATGCAGCACTATGCGGAAGCCTCCGTCTCTAAGCAGATGGGCGAGTTGCAGAGCCAATTCAACAAACATTGGGGAAAGGAGAATCCTTGGCGGGACCAAAAGCAGCACGAGATCGTCGGATTTATTGATGATATGATAAAAAAGACCTCCGCGTATAAGGGGTTGAAGAAGAAGTACCAAGAGGATGAAGCTTCGATCGAGAAGGCGCTCCTGGAACCTCACAAAATGCGTATATTCGATTATCAGCGAGGCATCACTGATACGGTGATGAGCACCCGAGACTCGTTGGCTCATATCCTGAAATTCCTTCACTGCGGATTCATCGCTATGGATCCACACTCTGGTGCGGTAAAGGCTTGGGTGGGTGATGTGGATTTCCACTATTGGCAGTATGATAAGGTGACTGCGAAACGTCAGCCGGGTTCCACCTTCAAACTCTTCGTCTATACGGAGGCGTTGCGTCAGGGTATGTGTAGCTGCGATACCCGTGTGGACAGTGCGGTTTCTTGGATGACCGAGGATAATGGTGAAATGAAGCTGTGGACGCCGCAAAATGCGAGTGGTGTATTCTCCAACGAGCCGATGACTTTGAAGACTGCGTTGGCCCGTTCGGTAAATAGTATAGCGGTGCAGGTGGCGAAGGAGGTGACTCCGGAACGGGTGGTGGAGACGGCCCATCTGATGGGTATCGAAAGCCCAGTCCGTCCTATTCCGTCTATCTGTTTGGGTACGGAGGATGTCTCCTTGGTGGAGTTGGCGACGGCCTATTCTGTGATTGCGGATGCGGGTATGTTGCACGCACCTGTCTTGGTTACGCGTATCGAGGATAAGAACGGCAAGGTGATTTATGATGCGAAGATAAAAAATGAACGTGTCTTGGATTATGAGACGGCCTTCTTGGTTCGTGATATGTTGCAGGAGGGATTGCGCGATGAGCGTGGCACCTCGCAGGCATTGTGGAAGTATAAGATGCATAACTCCACTGATTTCGGAGGCAAGACGGGAACTTCAGCCAACTATTCAGACGCTTGGTATATGAATATCACGCCAAACTTGGTGACAGGCGCTTGGGTAGGTGGCGAATACCGAAGCATCCATTTCCGAAACGGTGATTTAGGACAGGGTAGTCGTGCGGCTTTGCCGATTGTAGGTTCCTTCTTGGAGAAGGTCTTGAACGATAAGAGTCTGCTAGCATATGGAGGTAGATTCGGAAGCCCCAAGGAGAAAATCAATCGCAACTACGATTGCAAGGCGATTGAAGAGGAGTTGGAAGAGGAGCGTAATGGCGAGGAGTCGGCGGTGCGTGGGTTCTTCAAACGTCTCTTTGGTAGGAATGAGGTGGTTGATAGCACAGGAGCGAAAGTCTCTCGCAAAGAGCAACGCAGAGAGCGTAGGGAAAAGAGGAAGGAGAAACGGGGCAGATGATGGCGTGGTCCCAAATCTCTCCGTCACCGTCTTTTAAAAAGTTTTTTGTATATTTGTGGACAGGGAAAAATAGAACTAACTGATAACATATACGCATTGACTATTATTTCGCGTTAAAGATAAAGCGTGTTAACTTAGAAATAAATCATTAAAATGACAAATTCAGATTTTTGGGAGCATATCAAAGCCATCATATTAGGAGGGTTCACTCCCGAAGGTCTGGCAGAACTTGATGAATATGCAGACAAATTCACATGTGGACAGCTACTTTATAAACGCTTTTCACCGTCAGAACAGTATGGCTGCTCAACGGGAGGCCATGCACATGTCATTGCATCCTTGCTCGCGGCAGCAGAAGCTGGCTCAGATACAATCGTTAAAGGAGAAAACGACTTCAAAAGACAATGCAAATGCGGAGAGACGCAAGCTTGCATTATAGAGCAATGGGCAAGGACAACCGGTTGCTGGACAGATGATATAGAAGATACGCTCACCAGACTTATGGGCGAGCAGATAGCCGAAGGTGGGGAAGCCCATGTCTATGATCATGGAGCTACACTCATCAAGTCCATCGGGCTCGACTATTACATCGAACCCATACTTGCCCTTGATCGTATTTCCCTTCACAATGCCTATTTCCCTGAAACACGACTATCGGTACTGGGATTTGGCAGAGATGGTGAAGGAACGTTCCGCATAATCGCTGAACAGCAGTTCATCGAGGGAACAAGAATGACAGACGACGAGATTGCTGAATTTATGAAACTTATGGGCTTCAAACTCATCAATCCTCGCAATTGGACATACGCCACACCTGACATTTATCTGAGCGACATGCACGATGAGAACGTCATCCAATCCTATAATGGTGCCGTGTTTGTCGTTGATTGTGATATCCGAATCAATACCCCGGAACTCCGTTGCGGAGGTGTGCGGACACTCACAACAGAGGTGAATTTCAGAATGCAATAACACGGAGTGACATCCGTTAAATCATAACAAAATAATAATAACGAAACAGAAATTAAGTAACTAAAATATTAACATATACGCATTGACTATTATTTGCGTTCTCCTGAAAAGCCTGGAAACTTTAGATTGGAATAAGAACACAAAAAATAGTGGTTAGGCAACTTCCTTGGATGAAGTGTGCCTTATCGCTCTTTATAAGAGTTCAATGTTTGTGCCTTTGGGCATGAGCATGTCTTATAGAGCGATGAGGTTTCATTCCAGGCTGCCTCGGAGAACGCATAAGAAGGTTCATGCCCTTCTTGTGTTCTGACGTAAGTGGTAGATCGATGCAATAATTAATCAATCACAATGGCGCAGCAACGAATAAGCAGCATAGAAGAACAGGTGGAGGACTGGTGCAAACGTCAGTTTGCCAACCCTTCGGATTATTACACCAAGACGCAGAGTATCAACCCGGAAATTGAGGATGCACTAAAGAAAGCCCCCAGCAAGCAAGGAGGTACGGGTAGCAACTTTCCCGACATCAAATGTTTCATAGAGACCGATGGCCTTCGTCGAATCCCTGTAATGATTGAGGTTAAGGGAACCAAGGGTGATTTGGCAAAGTTGAACGAGGATGGCTCTGTTTGCAACAAAACGGCAAAAGGAGAACCCAACTATACTGCGATTTCTAAATATGCTGTCAACGGAGCTGTTCATTATGCGCATGCCATCCTTGAATTTACCGAATCATACAATGAAGTTGTGGCTGTTGGTGTGAATGGCTACCAGGAAAAAGGACACGGGGAGAACACATACGAGGTTAGCGTTTGGTACGTTTCTAAGGAGAATCTACTCGTTCCGAAAAAGGTTGCAGATTATTCTGACTTGTCATTTCTGCTTCGTGCTAACATCGGTGACTTCCTTCAGAAGATCGATGCACTCTCGTTGACCAAAGAGGAAATTGAGCGACAGAAAACCCAACTCGAAGATGACATTGAGCGTAAGTTGAAAGCACTCAATCAGAAGATGCACGATGAACAGGGTATTGCCGTTGGCGACAGAGTGTTACTCGTTGCTGGTATGATTATGGCAGGTCTTGGTGTTGAGGGCGAAGTAGAGCCTTTGCGTGTAGAGGACTTGCGTGGCCAGACGGGAGAGAGCAGCAATGATGGCGCTGTGTTCATGAACAAAATTTCTGATTACCTACAGAAGAAACAGTTGCCTTCTGAGAAAATCAAGATGATCAAGGACATCTTGAACAAAGTATTCCTCCATTCAAAGCTGGAGCATCCGGTCAATGGAGAAAGTAAGTTGAAAACGCTTTATCGTGATGTAAAGCGCGACATCATGCCTTTTGTCAATGGCGAAATGCACAATCTTGACTTTACAGGCAGATTATTCAATGTCTTGAACGAATGGGTTGATGTGCCTGATGGTGCAGAGAACGATGTAGTGCTTACTCCTCGCTTTGTTACGGAACTCATGGCACGTCTTTGCCGTGTCAACAAAGATAGCTATGTGTGGGACTTTGCAACAGGTTCTGCAGGTTTCCTTATCTCGGCCATGCATCTGATGATTGCTGATGCTAAGAATAAGATAGATAGCTATGCGGAGCGTGAGCGCAAGATTAGCCAGATTAAGATGGAACAACTTCTGGGTATTGAGAAGTTGCCAGACATCTACATGCTTGCCGTTCTGAACATGATTCTGATGCAGGATGGTAGTGCCAACATCATTCATGGCAACTCTTTCGAGTTTGAGGGCAACTATGAACAAGGTAAACACAAAGGCGAGCCATTCCCTGCAAATGTATTCTTGTTGAATCCTCCATATTCGGCTGATGGCAAGGGCTTTTCGTTTGTAGAAAGAGCTCTTAGTATGATGACACGTGGCGGACGAGCAGCCATTCTTATCATGGAGAATGCGGGTAGTGGAAACGGCTTGCCTTTTACAGAGAGCATCCTCAAGAACAATACACTTGTTGCATCCATCAAGATGCCGACTGATCTTTTCATCGGCAAGGCAAGTGTGCAGACGGCAATCTATGTGTTTGACGTGAATACTCCTCATGACACCAACAGCATCGTAAAATTCATTGACTTTACGAATGATGGCTATTCTCGTCAGAACCGCAAGAAATCCAGCCAGAGTGTTAACCTTCGCGACACGGATAATGCCAAAGAACGTTACGACGAACTTGTCAACCTCGTACTCTATGGCAACAAGTATCTTAATCTGCTTGCTGGATGCTACGAAGAAGATACAATCTCTCTAAATGGTAAGGATTGGACATACGGGCAACATCGCAAGATTGACACTCACCCTACAGAGGCAGATTTCCGCAAGGTGGTTCAGGATTATCTGGCATGGAAGGTTTCTGAGATAATCAAAGGTGACAAGGAGGACGGCTTGGGAAAACTCTAAGCCCTCGTTCTCTAGAAGAACAATTTCTAGCTAACGGGGGCTATTACGAAAAGTGCAAAGCTGAAACATTATTTTTTATAAAGTGCAATCCGCAGTTAGATAAAGAGAATTTTACTTTCTCCAAAAAATCTGAATATCCATACTTCACACGTACGGTTTTTAACAATGGTATTTTGGGCTACGTTGATTATTATGATGAAGACCACCTTATAAAAGGTAACTCTATTGCTGTAGGAATGATGGGCATGCAATTCTTTTATATGCCTCACAATTTCTATGCAGGTCAGTTTACAAAAACGGCGTTTCCTTCGTTTGAAGGATTCAACGAGTGGGTAGCGCAGTGGTTTATCTCATGGTTCAACAAGTCAAGTGAGAAGTTCCTTAGTATGCTCGTTCGAGATTTTGAAAAGGCTTTTAATGCAACTGAAATTATTGTGCCTCGAAAAGCAAATGGAGATTTGGCTGTTGATTTCATTGAATCTATTGTACGCTCATACAAGGATAGCCATATTGAAGTTATTAATGAATACTTTGATTCCTCTGGCTTTGAAGATTGCACATTAACCACAGAAGAAGAACGAGCACTAACTGCAAAGGTTCCTTATAAGCCCTTTGACATAGTAAAGGAGTTCCACGTAGCAAACTCACATAATATTCTGAAATCAGATGTTGTGTTCGGTAGTGGTTCAACGCCTTACGTAACTGCTTGCGAAGGCAACAACTCCATTGTTTCATACATCTCTTATAAAGACGAAGCGAAGGAAGAAGGCAATTCTATAATGATAGGTGGTAAAACGCTCGTCATTACTTATCAACCCGAAGACTTCTTCTCAAACGATAGCCACAATCTGGTGCTCAAAATTAACGATGTGAACGGAAGAACAGAAGCTGCACAACTGTTTATGGTTGCTACTCTGTACAAGAGTTTATCGCCTAAGTATTCGTGGGGCGACTCAATCTCGAAAGCAAAAATCCAAAAGGATAAAGTGTCATTCCCCATTGACACCAATGGACGCATTGATTTCGCCTTCATGGAGACCTACATCAGAGCCATCATGAAGCAAACAATCGGCAAATTGAAAGCAGCAATGATGACTGATTCCGAAGATGTAGCAGTTAAAGGAGAACTTCTTAAAATCACAGTCCCCTCCTCCGACCGTTTCACCCGTTACCTCCCTCTCTACCCATTCCACATAGCGTGTGGCGCATTGGGAAGTGGGGACGCACTGCCTGAGGATGGTATCGAGGGATGGGTTGATATCTCAAGTTGTGGGTTCAAGGCTAATGAGCAAATGTTTGTCGTCCATGCAAAGGGTGAATCGATGTTGCCAAAGATAAAGCCTGAGGACCTTTGCGTTTTTGAAAAATATGGAGCAGCGAACGGTGGTAGTCGTGATGGGAAGATTGTTCTTGTGCGTCAAAGTAGTGCGGATGATGATTATGGTTGTCAATATACCATCAAGGAATACCATAGCGAGAAAGATCCACAAACAGGCCGAAACGTAAAGGTAGAATTGCGTCCGCTTAATTCCAAATATCCGACAATTGAGATAGGTGAGGCGGATCAAGTGGATGTCGTGGCGGTTTTGAAGTATGTGCTTTAATTTATCAGATCTATCCGCTGACCCTTCAGGACTTAGCGGATAGTTTTTTTTTCTATTCAATCCCAATATACTTATGTGTCTGGAGCGATAACCGCCAATGCGGATGCTCCAAGATGTACGCTACTGTCTCTTTGGTGTTTTGGCAAGAACAAGGTTGGAGAAAATAGTGGTCCGCTTTGATCTGCTTGTGCCAATGCTCTACGTCCGTACTTTCGGTGAAGACCACCTTCACCTCGTTGGCGGTAGATAAGATGGGTGCTTTGCCCTCTTTGGGAGAGAGGGTGACCCAATCTAAGTTATGAGGCACTTCGTGTGTGCCGTTGGTCTCCATGGCCACCTTTTTGCCTATGTTGTGCAACCTCTCCACCAATGACTCCGTCGCTTGGAGGCTGGGTTCTCCGCCTGTGAGAATTACCCAAGGGGAGGCAAATCCGCTCACGCTCTTCTCGATCTCCTCTTCACTCATTTCGACGAAAGTCTCATGCTTCGTGTCACAGAAGGGACACTTCAGGTTGCAGCCAGAAAAACGCACAAAGACAGCGGAGGTCCCGGTATGGAATCCCTCGCCTTGAAGGCTCATGAATATCTCGTTAATCCTCTTCATAGGTGGCGATGTTACCCTCAGACTCTTGTACGGTTACCTTGTAACAGGTGTCGATTTGTTGGCAAATCCAGTAGGCCAGGTTCTCAGCTGTTGGGTTGAGATCTCCTAACACATCGTTGAGCACTTTGTGGTCCAATTGACCTTTGATCGCCTTCTTGATGTGTGAGAAATCCACAATCATACCATCCGCATTGAGTTCCTTCGCCTTGCAGTGGACGGTGACAATCCAGTTATGCCCGTGTAGGTTTTCACATTTGCTGGCATAGGAAAGCTTCAACTTATGTGCTGCTGAAATTTCGAATTGCTTCGTTATGTAGTACATATTATCTTGAATTATGCTGAGATTAATCTTCGTAAATTGTTGGGTCCGCCACTCCTGCGTCACGCAGCGCCTCTTTGCGCTCCATGCAGGTACCGCATTTCCCGCAGTGCTTCTCTCCGCCTTTGTAGCAACTCCATGTCTGCGTATAGTCCAAACCTAAAGCGGCACCTCGCTTCACGATATCGGTTTTGGAAATGTGGGTATAGGGGGTGACAAGGGTGATGCCATCATAGGTGCCTGCCGCGATCGCATCGCTCATCGCTGTGGCGAATTGAGGACGACAGTCTGGATAAATGGTGTGGTCACCGCTGTGATTGGCCATCATCACATGTTTCAAACCGTTGCTTTCAGCGACACCCGCCGCAATGGCCAACATGATGCCGTTGCGGAAAGGAACGACGGTCGATTTCATGTTCTCGTCGTCGTAATTGCCCTCAGGGATTGCCTCTGCACCCGCCAAAAGGGAACTTTTGAAATACTCCTTCATAAAGGAGAGAGGTATGGTGATGTGCTTGATGCCTAATTGTGTGCAGTGGTACTTCGCAAAGGGAATCTCCTTGTCGTTGTGGTTGCTGCCGTAGTCGAAAGAGATGGCCAATGCGATATCCTCCTTGAACTCATAGAGCAAGGTAGTGCTATCCATTCCCCCTGATAGGATAAGAACGCTATCTTTCATATAAAAAAGATTGGAAAAATTAAATGCAATGGTTCATTTGGGCCACCAAACGGGCCTGCTTCATCTCTTGGTGCGCCTCATCCGCATAGTTGGCGAATGGGTAGATGGCGATACCACCTCTGGGCGTGAAGATACCTACTACCTCCAAATACCTTGGTTCCATCAATTTCACCAAATCCTTCATGATGATGTTGATGCAATCCTCGTGGAAATCGCCGTGGTTGCGGAAGCTGAAAAGGTAGAGTTTCAAAGATTTGCTCTCCACCATTCTTTCGCCTGGAATGTAGTTGATGATGATTTTCGCGAAATCAGGTTGTCCGGTCTTGGGACATAGACTGGTGAACTCCGGACAATTCAAGGTTACAAGGTAATCGTTCTCCGGATGCTTGTTGACGAACGTCTCCAAGACTTGTGGCGCATAGTCGGTCGGATAAACCGTCTTCTTGTCGCCTAATAGGGTTACCCCCTCCAATTCATTTTCAGTTCTTGACATAGTATTTAGTTATAAGAGGAAATACGTTAAAGCTCTCAATTTTCTGCAAAGATAGTAAATAATTAAGAATTAAGAGTTAAGAATTAAGAAACATAAGTTCAGCGAAGTCATTTAAGAGCTAAGAATTTTCTGACATCTTTTCTGAATCTGATAATCAGTAGTAGAGAGGCCAAATATAATTCCAGTATGTAGGCGAACCAGATGCCTGCTGCTCCCCAACCGAGGTATATGCCGCAGAAATAACTCACGGAGATGGTGACGACAATGTAGCAGATAAAAGCCACCACCATGGGGGTGATGACATTCTTCATGCCCCGTAGCGCACCGATGATAACGGTTTGCAAGCCATCCGCCATTTGATAGATGCCTGTCATGATTAATAATATGGCTGCCAAATCTATCACATCCTCCTCTTGAGTGAAGACGGAGGCGATTTCATGTCTGAACAATATGATGACGACGGAACACATCGCCATGAAGGTTAGCACTAAATGCATGGAGGCGATGCCCGCCTTGCGCATGGCGATAAAATCCCCTGCGCCGATCTGATGACTGACGCGGATGGTGGTGGCGGATGCGATGCCGCAGCTGACCATCCAGGTGATGGCTGATATGGTGATGGCGATTTGGTGGCTCGCCAAAGCGACAGTTCCGCACATGCCCACGAACATCACCGCTACGTTCATGCCAAAGGTCTCCAAAAACATTTGTAGGCCGATAGGCGTGCTGATCTTTGTCAGACTAAGAAGTTCTTGTCTGGAGAATTTGTTCCATCCGAAATCCTTGAAGTAGTGTGAGAAGGGCTGTTTGTTCATCACCAAAATGATGAAGGCCACGCACATCAGTACCCTGGAAATCAGTGTCGCATAGGCGGCGCCCTCCAAGCCCATGTGTGGCGCTCCGCATTTGCCGAAAATGAGTATCCAGTTGAGAAGAATATTCAATGCGTTGCCGATGACCGTGACAATCATGGCATACTTCGTGTTGCCCACGCCATCCATGAATTGACGGAAGGCTTGGAACAGCAAGACGAAGGGTAGGGAAGAGAGTAAAATGAGGAAGTAGGACTTCGCTAAAGGAACCACCTCTTCGGGTTGCCCTAAATTCCCCATGTTTAAGTATAGAATGGTCAACAACAGCCCCATGACGACTGTGACCATCACATTGAATAAAATGGAGTTCTGGAATATGGTTGATACCTTTTTGTGGTTGCCTGCGGCATATTCTGTGCCAATTAATGGCGTCGATCCGAACGTCAATCCAAGAGCAGCTGCGAATCCCACGAAGAACGCCGCTCCGCCGAAAGATACGGCGGCCAAATCCACTTTACCGAGCTGTCCGACCATAATGGTGTCGGCCAGTTGGACGGTTCCCTGTCCTAATTGGGCCAACATGACTGGTATGGCCAATTTGAGGTTGCGCCTATAAAAGGGAATATACCCTTTGAAATAATCTATGATGCTTGCCACTCCTCCCATCTCTTCTCTTATAGAATAGCTTGACGGATACGAACCAATTTCGCCAAAAGTCCATCCATTAAGTTGATGTTGAGCATGTTGGCACCGTCAGATTTCGCATGGGCGGGGTCGAAGTGAGTCTCCATGAAGAGTCCGTCCGCACCGACTGCGATACCCGCTTTGGCGATGGTCTCGATCATCTCAGGGTTTCCGCCTGAGACACCGCAGGTCTGGTTAGGTTGTTGAAGCGAGTGGGTTGCATCCAATACGGCAGGGAAGCCGCATTGCTGCATCTGAGGAATGCCTCGGAAGTCCACGATGAGGTCTTGGTATCCGAAGCTTGTCCCGCGGTCGGTCAAGATGATCTTGTCGTTGCCAGTGCTGCGCACCTTCTCCGCCGCGAAAGACATTGCCGCAGGGGATAAGAATTGTCCCTTCTTGATATTCACCACCTTGCCTGTTTTGCCCGCCGCCACCAAGAGGTCGGTCTGGCGGCAAAGGAATGCCGGAATCTGAAGCACATCAACGTATTGAGCGGCAAGCGCAGCCTCCTCTTCGGTGTGGATGTCTGTTACCACGGGGATGTCGAAGTGCTCGCCAACTTTGCGGAGGATCTCCAACGCCTTCTCGTTGCCGATGCCAGTGAAAGAGTCCACCTTCGAACGATTGGCCTTCTTGTAGGAGCCCTTGAATATATAAGGGATTTTGTATTTGTCTGATAGGGAAACAAGGTGCTCTGCGATTCTGAAAGCCATCTCCTCTCCCTCGATGACGCAAGGACCTGACATTAAGAAGAAGTTGTTGGAATCAGTATGCTTTATCTTTGAACCAAAAATGTTATAGTTTATCATGATGGATATTTTTTTGTTGATGGCGCAAAGGTACGCTTTTTAGGGGAAATAAAAAAAGAGGAGCAACAGGTCGTTGCTCCTCCCACAGGTTGTGTTTATCGTGATATTAGAATTTGTTCAATAAACAGTCGAGCGCGCGGTTTAGTCCGTCTGCGTCCTTACCACCGGCTTGTGCGAAGAATGGTTGGCCTCCGCCGCCTCCCTTGATCTCTTTGGCTGCGTCACGAACCAACTGGGTAGCGTTCAATCCGCCTGCGACCAAATCATCGGACAAAGCCAATGTGATGGCTGGTTTGCCTTGGTTAGCGGTTGCACCGATGAATATGAGCTTCTCGCTTACCACGTTGCGGATTTGGAAAGCAACAGATCTGACAAGGTCTGCCTCGAACTCGCCCTTGAGGACGATAAGCTTGTTGCCATTCTTGGTTTGTGCCTCGCCAATCAACTTGTCGCGGAGGATGATTACCTTCTCTTGGATGAATTGCTCCACTTGCTTCTTCATGGCAGCGTTCTCCTCCAAAGACTTCTTGATGGATTGAACCAAATTTGGCGCATTGTTGAAGAGAACCTTCACGTCACGCAAAGTATCTTGCAATGAATCCAAATACTCCTCAGCCTTCACGCCTGAGACAGCCTCGATACGACGGACACCTGCGGAAACGGATGACTCTGAAAGAATGCGGATGAAACCGATCTCACCCGTTGACTTCACGTGTGTTCCACCGCAAAGCTCGATGGATGGACCATATTTGATGACGCGTACCGCATCTCCATATTTCTCACCGAACAAGGCAATCGCACCCATATTGCGCGCATCCTCGATAGGCATCTCTCTGTGCTCCTCCAAGGCGATGTTTTGGCGGACCATCGCATTGGCCAACTTCTCGGCCTTTCTCAACTCCTCGTCAGTCACCTTTTGGAAGTGGGAGAAGTCGAAACGCAAAGCGTCTGGAGATACGTAAGATCCCTTTTGCTCCACGTGTGTACCCAATACTTGGCGCAAAGCGTAATCCAACAAGTGGGTTGCGGTGTGGTTGCAAGCGATTTGCTCGCGACGTTCTGTATTTACCTCAGCAACGAAAGTGGCGTTCAAGTTGGCTGGCATCTTCTTGGCGATGTGTACGCTCAAGTTGTTCTCCTTCTTGGTGTCGATGATTTCAATGCACTCATCGTCGGATTTCAAAATACCTGAATCACCTACTTGTCCACCCATCTCTGCGTAGAATGGGGTTCTGCTCAAAACGATTTGGTAGAACTCTGCGTTCTTTTGTTTGATCTTTCTGTATCGGAGGATTTCCGTGTCGCAAGATAGCAAATCGTAGCCAACAAACTCCGATTCACCCTCGCGCAATTGTACCCAGTCGCCTGTCTCTACGGCAGCGGCGTTGCGGGCGCGCTCCTTTTGCTTTTGCATCTCTTGGTTGAACTCCTCTTCGTTGACACTCATGCCATTTTCGCGGAGGATCAACTCTGTCAAGTCTAATGGGAATCCGAAGGTGTCGTACAATGTGAAACCATCCTTGCCGGATATTTCGCTCTTGCCTGCGGCCTTGGTCTCTGCCATGACCTTGTCCAAAAGGCGGATGCCAGTTTCCAAAGTGCGGAGGAATGACTCCTCCTCCTCCTTGATCACCTTCTCAACCAATGATTGTTGAGCGATCAATTCAGGGTAAGCCTCGCCCATGCTGTCGATGAGGGCAGGCAATAATTTATACATGAACGCTGAGCGTTGTCCAAGGAAGGTGTATCCGTAACGGACCGCACGGCGCAAAATTCTACGGATGACGTAACCTGCCTTCGCATTGGAAGGGAGTTGTCCGTCGGTAATGGAGAAGGAGATGGTTCTGATGTGGTCGGCGATTACGCGCATCGCGATGTCAGTCTCTCTCTTCTTGCCATACTCGCAACCGCAGATCTTACCGATCTCCTTGATGATTGGTTGGAATACGTCTGTGTCGTAGTTGGATTTCTTTCCTTGCAATGCCATGCAAAGACGCTCGAATCCCATACCTGTATCGACGTGCTTTGCGGGAAGTGACTCCAAAGAGCCGTCCGCTTTGCGGTTGAACTGCATGAACACGTTGTTCCAGATCTCGATTACTTGCGGATTGTCTTTGTTGACCAACTCCACGCCGGGAACTTTTGCGCGCTCCTCATCGTCGCGGAGGTCAATATGGATCTCTGAACATGGGCCACAAGGTCCTGTGTCACCCATCTCCCAGAAGTTGTCATGCTTATTACCGTTGATGATGCGCTCCTTTGGCAAGAATTGCGCCCAGATCTCAGCCGCCTCGTCGTCTCTGCCGAGGTTGTCCTCTTTGCTTCCCTCGAAAACGGTAGCGTAAAGACGGTTTGGGTCAAGCTTCAAAACATCCACCAAATATTCCCAAGCCCAAGAAATTGCCTCTTTCTTGAAGTAATCGCCAAAAGACCAGTTGCCCAACATCTCGAACATGGTGTGGTGGTAAGTGTCTAAACCTACCTCTTCCAAGTCGTTGTGCTTACCACTGACGCGAAGACACTTTTGCGAGTCCGCGACACGAGGGTATTTGCGGGGTGCGTTACCTAAGAAAATATCTTTGAATTGATTCATTCCCGCATTGGTGAACATCAATGTGGGGTCGTTTTTCACCACCATTGGCGCAGAAGGAACGATGGTATGTCCCTTAGAAGCGAAGAAGTCGGTGAACGATTTGCGGATTTCTTTAGCTGTTAACATCTTGTCTATTATTATTCAATGGTGCAAAAGTAGCACATTTCCAACAAAAAAACTATCTTTGCCGATGCATTTTATTTAAGGTGAGTTTTAAAATTATCGTTTCAGAGGGGAGTTGGCTCTCCAAAAGGTCGGTAAGTAAAAGATAATATGGCAAAAGCGAGATATCAATTCAACCCTAAAACACTCTCTTTCGAGCGAGTGGATAATACCATTCGTCATTGGGCGAAATGGGCCCTTTCACACCTGTTCACCAGTGTCTTCGCTGGCTTGGCGTGCTTTGTCGTCTTCGCACTTTTCTTGGATTCTCCAAAGGAGAAGCGGTTGAAGAGTGAACTGGCGATGATGGAGGATAAGTATGAAATGTTGAATGCCCAATTGGCGGATGTGCAGAATGTTTTGGACGATATTCGTCAAAGAGATGACAATCTTTACCGTTTGATCGTGCAGGCAGAGCCAGTGGAGCGAAGTATCCGTATGGGCACGGACTATCAGGAAAAATACAAGGAGTTGCGTTCCTGTTCGGAGGTAGCCGCCAAGACGGCGGAGACGATGGCTAAGATTCGCAGACAACTCTATGTCCAGTCCACCTCTTTCGATGAGGTGGTGAATTTGGCCCGCAACAAAGAGGATATGCTCCTTTGCATCCCTGCCATCCAACCTGTGATGAACAAAAATCTGAAACGTATGGCCTCAGGTTACGGCTACCGTATCGACCCTATCTACAAGACGCCTAAGTTCCATGCAGGCATGGATTTCTCCGGCGAGATCGGCACCGATATTTTCGCTACTGGAAAGGGCGTGATCGAGTTCCGAGGCTGGATGCAAGGCTATGGAAACACCGTGATTGTGGACCATGGCTACGGCTATAAGACGTTGTATGGCCACTTGCATAATTTTGCGAAAAAAATTAAGGTGGGTACCCATGTGGCCAGAGGCGAGGTGATCGCTTATATGGGTAACACAGGAAAATCCACTGGTCCGCACGTTCATTACGAGGTGCGTTATAAAGACAAAGTGGTGGATCCCCGTAACTATTACTACATGGACCTCTCTCCTGAGCAGTATGACGAGATGATTCAGATCGTCTCTAATAACGGAAATATCTTCGACTAATCTTGCGCACCTTATGAACGAGGAGAAACGATACTATAAAATCAATGAAGTGGCCGAGATGTTGGGCGTTGAGGCGTCCACCCTGCGTTACTGGGAGGGCGAGTTCGCCTCGTTGTCTCCCCGCCGGAACAACAGCGGAAAGCGGTTGTACACGGTAGAGGATGTGGAGGAGGCCCGTCGGATCCAGTTCCTCCTGAAACAGAAGGGACTGACGGTGAAAGGGGCGAAAAGCGCCTTGTCCGATCCGAAACGGGTGAACCGCCAGTACGAGGTGGTGAAGCGTCTTGAGGCGCTGAAGGAAGAGGTCGGAAAATTGAAGAAGGAGGTCGGCGTGTTGATGAAACACACCATATCTTTGGATGAGCAATGATCGGGTTGGTAGAGGTCATCGAGTATGTGGGTACCTTCGCCTTCGCCATTAGCGGAATCCGCTTGGCGGCGAAGAAGGATTTCGATCTTTTTGGTGCCTATGTGGTAGGGTTGGTGACCGCCATTGGCGGAGGAACCATTCGCGACCTTTGTATCGACGCCACCCCTTTCTGGATGCAGAATGCCAATTATCTGATATGGTCGGGAGCAGCGCTTCTCTTCGTGATGCTTTTCCGCAAATACCTGGTTCGCTTGAATATCACCTTTTTTATTTTCGACACCATTGGTCTGGCGCTCTTTACGGTGGTGGGCATCGAGAAGACTTTGGCGGCAGGCTACGATTTTTGGGTGGCGATCGTGATGGGTGGCATCACGGGTGCGGCTGGTGGTGTGTTCCGTGACATTTTTATCAACGAAATCCCGCTGATTTTCAGAAAAGAGATCTATGCGGTCGCCTGCTTGATAGGTGGTTTGGTCTATTATGTTTGCGCAAAGGTCGGTCTGGATATGATTTTTGTACAGTTGCTGAGCGCCCTTAGCGTTGCGTTGACGAGAATTGTGGCGGTGCGTTACCAGATTGGATTGCCCCATATAAAAAAGGAACAGGATGGAGATATGAACGGTTGAAAATCAATATGTTATAGCTTAAATTCTCCTGTTTGCTTTTTTTTACATTATTTAATAAGTATATATCCGAAGAAATCATTAATTTTACCCCGTTATTAACACATTTAAATATTACGGAAATGAAGAAACTATTTACATTGACTGCAGCAATGCTTTTCGCGGCTGGTTGTTTTGCGCAATACACCTTGTCGTATAAGGCTAATCAGCTACGTATCGGTGATTACCGCAATATGAAGCAAATCGAATATCAAGCGCAAGGTGAGGCTGGCGCTAATCAATACTGGGACTTCTCGAAGGCAAAGGTACTCAAGGATATGTACATCGACCAACAAGAGGATATGAATGCGGTTGGTCAAGAGGGATATCGTTTGAGCTGCGATGAGGGTGGTACCAAGCATACCCTTTTCGAGATCACAAAGTCTGAGAAGAGATACTTCGGTATGGTTACCCCTAACTCGAAGATCGAGTTTGAGGAGCCAATCGTTGACTTGATGTTCCCATTCTCATACCAAGATACCAAGGTGGGCACAATGGTTGGAACATATACACCGAACAATGGTGAGGCTTCGTATATTGATGGAAACTATATCACTACCGCTGACGCTTGGGGAACTTTGGTTTTGCCTGATGGAAACACTTATCGCAATGTTTTGCGTGTGAAGGTTTCTAAAAACTACACCCAAATGTTCGGAAAGACCAACTACAAGATCAACACAACCCGTTACCAATACTTCGCAGAGGGTGCTCGTTACCCAGTGCTTATCGTTGTGGAGAGCGAGACTTCTTCAGATAGCGGTTGCAAGTGTGGTGGAAAGTTCGGCGAGATGTATATGGAGACTCCTGCCGTTTACGAGAACGATGCTGTAAAGGCTGCTCCTGTGGCAGGCGAGTTTGAGTACAATGCCGAGTTCAACTATTTGGCATCTCCAAATCCATTCAAGGAGAGCATCCATTTGGCGTTCTCTATGGGCGCAGACGCTAAGGTGAGCGTGGATATGTTGGATATGAACGGACGTGTGTTGAAGAACTTCATGAGCGAGCAGTTGGCTGCCGGCCAACACGTTTATAACTTCAATGCCTCTTCTTTGGCTCCTGGTCAATATGCTTTGCGCATCCAAGTGGGCGACAATGTTTACACCAATGTGATGTTGAAGAACAAGAAATAATTCATTCCTGATAAGAGAAAAGGGGGCGGCCATTTGGTTGTTCCCTTTTTTTGTGCATAGAATTCCGATGTATTATACTTGTGGTATTAAGTATATATTTTTCACTTGTCTTTCGTAATAGGGTGTAATTGTAAAAAAATGTTTATCTTTGCCAAAATTTTGTATAAAATAAAGAGATGGGTTTATTACAAGAGAAATTATCTAAGTACACCGAGCCTCAAAAAGTAAAGGCGCTTGGTGTTTACCCTTACTTCAGAGAGATTCAGAGCGAGCAGGATACCGAAGTGATCATCGACGGAAAAAAGGTCTTGATGTTCGGTTCCAATAGCTATCTTGGATTGACCAACCATCCTAAAATCAAGGAGGCTGCCATCGAAGCGACGAAGAAATATGGTTCTGGTTGTGCCGGATCACGTTTCTTGAACGGAACTTTGGATATCCACGTGGAGTTGGAGAAAAAGTTGGCTGAGTTCGTTGGGAAGGATGATGCGTTGATCTTCTCTGCTGGTTTCAATGTGAACATGGGTGTGGTTTCCATGTTGACGGGTCGTGAGGACTATTTGATTTTTGATGAATTGGACCATGCTTCTATCATGGCCGGTAAGCAAATGTCTTTTTCTAAGACCTTAAAGTTTAAACACAATGACATGGAATCGTTGGAGAAGAAGCTCCAACAATGTGAGCCTGACAAGGTGAAGTTGATCGTTGTGGATGGTGTCTTCAGTATGGAAGGTGACGTGACCAAGTTGCCGGAGATCGTGGCGTTGTGTAAAAAGTATGACGCGAATGTCTATGTGGACGAGGCCCATAGTTTGGGTGTCTTCGGAAAGCAAGGACGCGGTATCTGCGACCACTTCGGGTTATCCAAGGAAGTGGATGTCATCATGGGAACGTTCAGTAAGTCGCTTGCCTCTATCGGAGGATTTTGTGCGGCGGACGCTTCTGTCATTAATTTCCTTCGCCACAATGCAAGACCTTACATTTTCAGTGCAAGTATCACGCCAGCGGCAACCGCTTCCGCTTTGGCTGCCCTTGAGATCATGAAGAGCGAGCCTGAGAGAATGGAACACCTCTGGAAAATCACGAAGATGGCTTTGGAAGGTTTCAGAAACTTGGGATTCGAGATCGGACACACCGAGACGCCGATTATTCCACTCTTCATCCGTGATAATGAGAAGACATTCTTGTTCACCAAGTTGCTCTTCGAGGAGGGAATATTCGTCAATCCGGTGGTAAGCCCTGCGGTTCCTTCTAACGATACTTTGGTACGCTTCTCGTTGATGGCTACCCATACCGAGGATCAAGTGGCCATCGCATTGGAGAAGATTGGTGCAGTTGGCAAGAAGTTGGGCGTTATCGCCTAACCCTATTTATTGATAAAAACAATATTATGCGTCCCATACATGTTCCAAACACGTATGGGCGTATAATATATAAAAGAATTGAATTATGAATTATTGGTTTGAATGCAAGGTTTCCTATAGTAAGCAAGATGATTCTGGCAAGATAAAAAAGATGTCTGATATCTATTTGGTAGATGCGCTCTCTTTTACGGAGGCTGAAAAACGCGTGACCGAAGAGATTACCCCTTTCGCTTCTAGCTACGAGAATGGAATTTTCACGATTGATGGAATCAAACACGTGAAGATCGCTGATATCTTCGCCGAGGATTTGGAGTGCGAGAAGTGGTTCAAGTGCAAGGTGACCTATACCTCCATCGACGAGGTTTCCGCAAAGGAGAAGAAAATCACCACTGTCAACTTGGTGCATGCCGATGATATGGAGGAGGCCTTCAAAAATCTGAAGGATGGCTTGAAGGATATCATCTCTGATTGTGATATCGCAAGTATGACAGAGACGGCTATCGCCGATATTTTGCATTATACAGTGCCTGCTTGATGATTAAAGATCGCATCATAGAATTGAACTCATCCATGCCGGCTGGCGCCCGCTTGTTGGCCGTCTCTAAGTTTCACCCTGTTGAGGCTATTCGGGAGGCGTACGACGCAGGTCAGCGCCTTTTCGGCGAGAGTAGGGTGCAGGAGGTGGTTGCCAAGAAGGATCAGTTGCCTGCCGATATAGAGTGGCATTTTATAGGACATCTTCAGACCAATAAGGTCAAACAGTTGGTTCCCTTTGTCACGCTGATCCATGGCGTGGATACGGAGCACCTGTTGGCGGAGATTGATAAGCAAGCCGCTCTGTGCGGACGCACGGTGGATTGCCTTTTGGAGGTCCATGTGGCGCGTGAGGAGAGTAAGTTCGGCTTCTCCCCTGAAGATGTCTTGCGTTTCTTCTCGGAGGGGGCGGATCGACGATACGAGCATGTTCGAGTGGTGGGTATCATGGGAATGGCTTCCCATGTGGATGATGACGCCGCTATCCGTTCGGAATTCAAAATCCTTCGCTCGCTTTATGATGAGGTGAAGGCGAAATATGCCCCTTGGTTCAGGGAACTCTCCATGGGAATGTCCGGAGATTACCGCATCGCTTTGGAGGAGGGAAGTACCATGGTTCGCATTGGAACCTATATATTCGGAGAAAGAAATTATTGATTGTATATTGAAGATCGTATAGAACGGCTGTGGGTGACCATGGCCGTTTTTTTTTGTTTGTGCCTACTTGATTTAGTTTCATTTGAAATGTTGTAATTCACAATCTTATATATTTTGTGCAATTTTTACGGCACAATATTTGGCGGATTGTGCAAAATGTATTTATATTTGCACAAAATAATTAGAAGTGAGTATTATGGCCAATGGTTTTATCCGTTACTTTGAGAAGGCGATCCCTGAATTCTGGGAGTTGCCTGCCATGACTGATTATGTCTCAAAGAGTTCTTATACCTATCAGCAAGTGGGTGAGGAGATTGCTAAGCTCCACCTCCTTTTTGAACAGATGCACATTCAGCCAAATGACAAAGTGGCGTTGGTGGGTAGAAATACGCCTCAATGGGCGATCACTTTTTTGGCGACTATCACCTATGGAGCGGTGATTGTCCCTATTTTGCAGGATTTCCATCCCAACGATGTGATGCATATCGTCAACCATTCTGAATCCAAATTGTTATTCTTGAGTGACAACCAGTGGGAGAACTTGGAGGAGGAGAAGATGCAGAACGTCCGAGGTGTCTTCTCCATTACGGATTTCAGGTGCGTCTATCAAGCGCCAGGGGAGACGGTGCAGGCGATGATGAAACAGTTGCCGACCTGCTATGCGGAGCGGTATCCGAATGGCCTTCGTAAGGAGGATGTCAAATATGCCCAAAAGGATGACGAGGAGTTGGCGGTTCTCAACTATACCTCTGGAACGACTGGGTATAGCAAGGGCGTGATGCTGACGGGAGAGAATCTCTGTGGCAATCTGGATTTCGCGGGAGAGACCAATTTGGTGGGCAGAGGATATCGCATTTTGACCTTCTTGCCATTGGCGCACGCTTATGGTTGTGCCTTTGATTTCTTGGCGCAGATCGCTTATGGCGCCCACATCACCTTCTTGACGAAGATTCCTAGTCCGAAGGTGTTGCTGAAGGCGATGGAGGAGGTGAAGCCAACCGCTATCTTTACGGTCCCTTTGATTATTGAGAAGATATATAAGAACAATATATTACCTAAGTTGAACAAGACCTCTATGCGGTTGATCACCAATATTCCGATCCTTTCCGGTCGGGTGTATGCGGAGATTCGCAATGCGTTGGTGAAGACGTTTGGAGGCGAGTTCTGCCAGATGGTGATTGGCGGAGCACCGATTAACCGTGAGGTGGAGGATTTCCTCTTGAAGATAAAGTTCCCTTTCTCGGTGGGATACGGTATGACTGAGTGTGGCCCGCTCATCAGTTTTGAGGGTTGTGATACCTACTCCCCACATTCCACAGGACGTGTGATCACGGGTATGGAGATGCGAATCGATTCCGCCGATCCGAAGAATGTTCCTGGCGAGATTCAGGTGAGGGGAAGAAACGTGATGAAGGGTTATTATAAAAACGAGGAGGCTACGGCTGAAACCTTTACGGCGGATGGCTGGATGAGAACGGGTGATATTGGTGTCATGGACGAGCAGGGCTTCCTTTACATCAAAGGACGTTCCAAAACCATGATTTTGGGTCCTTCTGGTCAAAATATCTATCCGGAGGAGATTGAGGCGAAATTGAATAATTTACCGTTCATCTCCGAAAGCATTGTCATGATGCGAAACGAAAAGTTGGTGGCTCTGGTCTATCCGGATTCTGCCGCTATGGATGAGATGGGTGTCCAAACGAAGGATCTGGATGTCGTGATGGAGACTCATCGGAAAAGTTTGAATGAGCAATTGGCCGCTTATGAGCGTCTGACTGCGATCATCATTCATCCGACAGAGTTTGAGAAGACACCTAAGAAGTCCATCAAAAGGTATCTTTACGAAAAGGCGTAATGTCATTGTTTCAGATGTCATTGTTTAAGGTGCCTTTGTTTAAATAGTATTTGTGGTATTTTTTTTATAAAACAAGGGGAAAGAAAAGGAGTCCCCGCTAATTATTAGTTCAAAATGAAACATTACGAAGGAAGGTTCAATCAGATGTTGGAGCGTTCGATTCGCGAGAATTGGGAGGAGCCCGCATTAACGGATTATGTATCAGGATTTACGTACAATTACAAAGATATAGCTGCTGCTATCGAGAAGATGCACATCCTCTATCGCGAGATGGGTATCAAGCCAGACGACAAGATCGCTTTGGTCGGAAAGAATACGCCAGAGTGGGGTATCGTATTCCTCTCCGCAGTATCATACGGCGCAATCATCGTGCCTATTCTCCAAAACTTCCCTGTGGATGATATTCACCACATTGTGAACCATTCCGAGTCATCGTTGCTCTTCGTGAGCGATAATTTCAAGGATCAAATCTTGGAAGAAAACATCAAGAACGTAAAGGCTGTGTTCTGCTATTCGGATAAGACTTGTCTTTTCCAAAGAGAGCAATATGCCTTCCCGTTGGAGCCTCAATCTTTGCGCACGGAGTTGGACAAGAAGTACCCTAAGGGTATGACTCCTGCCGATGTGGTTTATGCTGACAAGGCACCTGGCGAGGTATTCTCTATCAACTATACCTCTGGTACTACTGGCTTCAGCAAGGGTGTGCTGCAGTTGATCGACAATATCACCGGTAACATCGGATTCATCGAGGAGGTAGGTTTGTCGAAGAAGGGCAACAAGATTTTGACCTTCTTGCCACTCGCTCACACTTACGGATGTACTTTGGACTTCCTTTCCCAAGTCTCCAATGGTGCTCATATTACTTTCCTCAACAAGCTTCCGGCTCCAAATGTCTTGGTCAAGGCGTTCAGCGAGATTCGTCCAAGCGTGATCTTTACGGTGCCTTTGGTGGTGGAGAAGATTTTCCGCGCTGTGGCAGAACCGATCATTGTTAAGGCTGAGGCTGAGATGTCTCAAGACCAGTTAGAGACAAAGGTATATCCTGAGGTTCGCGAGAAGTTGATCCAGTTGTTTGGTGGCCAATTCAAGCAAGTGGTTGTCGGTGGCGCACCGTTGAATGCAGATATTGAGGCTTCGCTTAAGAAGATCAAGTTCCCATTCTGCGTGGGATATGGTATGACAGAGTGCTCTCCGTTGATCAGTTTTGTGGATTTGGATCGTTTTGTTGCGAAGTCAGTAGGTGTCACGCTTCCTAACTTGGATGTTAGAATTGATTCTGAAGACCAAGAGAATGTCGTAGGTGAGATCCTCGTAAAGGGACAAAACGTCATGGGTGGTTATTATAAAGATCCTGAAACCACCGCCAATGTGATCGATAAGGAAGGCTGGTTGCACACGGGTGACCTTGGTACATTGGACAAGCACAACAACTTGTTCATCAAGGGACGTTGTAAGACTATGATTTTAGGTCCTTCCGGACAAAACATCTATCCAGAGGCTTTGGAGGCGAAGATCAACAATATGCCATACGTTTCCGAGTGCTTGGTGATTGAGGGCGAGAAGGGTCTGATGGCCTTGGTTTACCCAGACTTCAAGTTGATGGACGAGAACCATATCGACGAGAAACGTGTGATGGAGATCATGGAGGAAAACCGCAAGAAATACAACCAAATGGTGGCCAATTACGAGCAAGTCACAGAGGTTCGTCTCTATCCGAACGAGTTTGAGAAGACTCCAAAGAAGAGCATCAAGCGTTATTTGTACCAAAGCAACGGAAAGAAATAATCTTACCGTCTGATGATAAGGAAAGGACGAGGCTTCGGTCTCGTCTTTTTTTTATTTCCTTAACGTGTCAAACTTTTGTCTGTTTCCTCGTTTTCCCTATCTTTGTTATATGCAATTATGGTTGAATCAATAATAGTTGATGATCATGGAAAACGAGCAACGTGTATATGGTTATGTGAAATCCATAGCGGAGGAGCAATTCGCTAAAAAGGAGATGATTTCACGGGCGGATGTCGCCTATATCCTCAAAGAAAAATATAAGGTGGAGTGTGCCGACGGCGCGGAACTCAGTGGCTTGGTTTATCGCGCGTATGAGGCCTTGGGAAAGCCGGAGTCTATCCGTTGGGCCATATCGACCAATGGGGGTGATAAGAGTGTGGTGGATCAATATGAGCTGAACATCCGTCTGGGCAAGGGCGAAACGGAGCAGGCGGTAGCCATTGTGGAGAAGGATCTCTCCGATTCGAGCCACTGGTTGGACGAGGCAAGGCAGAAGATCTCTGATGTCTTGAAGTTGGAGTTGGCGCAGGATGCCGCCGCTTTGAGCAAGTGGTTGCAGGGTACTTCGGGTATAGAGGAGGTGAAGACGAAGAGCTCCGCTTTGATGCAGAATTACGGGAAGATGGTGGAGTGCTATCAGGCGGCCGAGAGTGGCGTGCGTGGCGATATCCACGATTTCGTGGAGTTGCGTAGCGATGTCAACGCTCGTTTTATGCAGTATGCCAATGCGTTGGTGGATGTGTTTGGCGACTCCATACGTGTGGTGGCGCCCCAGTTGTTTGATTTCGATGGTGTGAAATATTTGGACGCCGCCTCTATGCAGCAGAGCGCCCAGCTGGAATTTGATAAGCTATCCCAAAACTGTACATTGCTTTTGGGCGAGATCGCCTCCCATTACAGTGCGACGATGAGCCAGGTGCCTTTGTGGCTGAAGATGGGCAGAGGTGCGGCAAGCGTCAAGGGGGGCGTGTATGGTTCGTTGGCGATGGGTGTGGTCTCCTATCTCAACCATTGGTTGAGCGCTCAGGAAAAGACTACCCAAATGAAGAAGGAGTATGTGAAGTTTGAGGCGAGCGTCAAGCGTGACCGCCACCAGTTGGACGGCGATATGATGCGTTTGATGAAGATCCATAAGGTGATGAACGATCTCTATATTCCCCGTGCGGCAACCTTCTCGAGAAGGTGCGACGAGGTGATGTCGGCAGATATGAAGGGCTTGCTGGATACACTCTATTCGGGCGAGGTGGAACCTCTGGTGAAGGAGCGTGACGCCTTGTTGAAGCGAATGAAAGCCTTGGAGCAGAGCGTCTGCGACCACCATGAGAATATTGCGATGTTTGATCATCAGATCACTGAATTGCAGGGGATGCTGGATGCCCAAAAGGAGAAATACACGCAGGCATCCTCCCGTAAACCGGTTGAACCGGGCGCTCTGAAACGCTTCTTCACCTTCGGCGTGGCGCAGAAGAATTACGGCCGCAGACTCCTGGAGTGGGAGGCGCAGGATGGCGCTTTGGTCAATGGTTATGAAGAGGCTGTGATGGACCTATCCGAAGGCAAGGAGGATAAGAACGCCCATAGCGAGCAGTTGGAGAGAGATAAAAGTGAGTATGCCGCTTGCAAAGAGCGTCTGCTTGAATTGAATCGGATGATCAGGGAGAAAATCAAGTGCACCCCAGCTCAGAAGATGGTCGCTTTGAAGCATCTGAAAAACATCGTGACGTTGTTGCAGGCGGGAAAGAAGATAGCCGAGAGCCGATTGGACGATTCGTTGCTGGATGTGGTGGTGCCTGCTCGTTTGGAGAGCATTGCGCCGCTCACGGAGGAGATAGAGAACGGCCTGCGAGGCTTTGTGAGTGATCTTGCCGAAGAACTCAAGAATAGTGGAGGGGAGATATCCCACTCCATTATGCAGGATTTCGGATTGTCGTCGGCGGGCGAGGAATCTGGTCAAATGGCTGCCACGGTGGATAAGGCCTCTGAACTTTTGAAGAATTGGAGCTATATGCAGACTGATAATATGAAGTCGCAGTTGACTGATGCGGTCTATCGTATGGAAATGGAGCGTATGAAGCGTGAATTCCAGTCCGTAATGTCGGAGTTGAACCAACAAAGCGATGCTTTGCAAGAGGTGATGAAACGTGCCAACGTGGCGGTCGATAAGGAGGATCTGCGCAAAGCCTTGATCGATTTGGCCGGAATGGAGGAGGCGCATTTGACACCACAGGATTTCGACGATATTTTGTCAGGAAAAAAACAGATAGAGATTTGATATGTCTAATTTGAGGCGAGAGCAGACAAGGAAACAGTTCGGTTTCGACTCGGAGCGGCAGATACGCCGGCAGGAGCGGGCGAAACAACGTGCCTTGAAGGAACGTGAGCGTGATCAGCTACGCAGAGAGGAGATTGAACGGAATTCCCTTTATAAGACGCTGATCAAGGGTGCCTTCGGCTTTGATGTGGCCGACGCTGTGCTGGGTTTCCTGGAGACCGTCGGTGATGTGCTTTCCGGACTGTTGGCCTTGACCTATGTCTATTTGTCGCTCTTCGTGGTCCGTTCGTTGCGTTTGACGGTGGCAGTGTTGGGTGTCGCCTTTGTGGATTTGCTGATGGGCTTGGTGCCGGGCATTGGTACCCTCTTAGATGTCGTTTTTTGCGGCAACTACATCAACCGAACGATGATAAAGGGGTATGTGGAAGGGGATGAGAAGATGCGGAGACGCGTCAACATCGTATCCGTCGTGAGCCTCTTGGTTATCGTGGGGGTGGTGACGTTGATGGTTCACCTTTTGGGCTGGGCGTCGGACGCCTGGTCGTCGAAAGAGTGGAGTTTATGGCCTAAATTCACGCATCATGCGAATGGTTGATCCTTTGGACGAGAAGTTTGCGATGATTTTTCCTCTTCTTGGAACAATTAGACCTTAAAATTACTATCTTTGAAAGATTTTTGGAAATAACAAAACAATATAGATTATGTCAGATTTGAATTTGGATTGGGCGAACCTAAAGTTCGGATACATGAAGACCGACTACAATGTTCGTTGCTACTACAGAGATGGTGCGTGGGGAGAGATTGAGATGAGCTCCGAAGAGACCATTAATCTTCACATGGCCGCTACTTGTCTCCACTATGGACAAGAGGCTTTCGAGGGTTTGAAGGCTTATCGTTGCAAGGATGGTAAGATCCGTATCTTCCGTATGGAGGCTAATGCGGAGCGTATGCAATCTACTTGCCGCGGTATCTTGATGCCAGAGCTTCCAACCGAGAAGTTCTGCGAGATGGTCAAGAGAGTAGTGAAGGCTAACGAGAGATTCTTGCCTCCTTACGAGAGTGGCGCTTCCCTTTATATCCGTCCGCTTTTGATCGGTACGGGCGCCCAAGTAGGTGTTCACCCTGCTAACGAGTATCTTTTCATTATCTTCGTGACACCAGTAGGTCCATATTTCAAGGGCGGTTTCGCTGCCAATCCATACGTGGTCATTCGTGAGTTCGACCGTTCAGCTCCTCTCGGAACTGGTATCTACAAGGTGGGTGGTAACTACGCCGCAAGCCTCTTGGCAAACAAGAAGGCCCACGATTTGGGTTACTCTTGTGAGTTCTATTTGGATGCAAAAGAGAAAAAGTATATCGATGAGGCGGGTGCCGCAAATTTCTTCGGTATTAAGAACAATACTTACATCACTCCTAAGTCATCATCCATCCTTCCTTCCATCACCAACCGTAGCTTGATGCAGTTGGCTGAAGATCTCGGTTTGAAGGTGGAGCGTCGTCAGATTCCTATCGAGGAGTTGGAAACGATGGAGGAGGCTGGCGCATGTGGTACGGCAGCCGTAATCAGCCCTATCGAGCGTATCGACGACTTGGAGATGAACAAGTCTTATGTGATCGCTAAGGATGGTAAGCCAG
>JAKSKV010000037.1 GCA_024401555.1 Paludibacteraceae bacterium | reverse complement strand
CTATAATTCAATTAATTCAAAGAGCCTTTTGCGATTTTTAGTGGACAGTAATGATGCGGTATGCAAATTTAATGTTTTTTGGGGAAACTACATCCAAGGTGAAACGAGGAAGTCGAGAGTTTTCGAATTTTTTCGCCTGGAATTTTTGAATTCAGGGAGTGGACCGCAGTTCACTCCCTGAATTTGCCCCGTCGTTTTGCGAGGAGGAAGAAATGCATTATATTTGCAATCAAAGTGATGTTAAACATATATCGTTATGGAATCAACAGTTAAAGTAACAACTACTTTTCGTTTGGATAAAGAGTTGTTGGAGATCATAAGAGCGAAAGCGAAGGCGGCGAATCGAAGTCTCAATAATTACGTCGAGTGTCTTTTGATGGAAAAGGTACAGGAAGAGCCCAATGAACTTACGAAGAGGGCGATGCGTGATGCCGAAAACAATGTGGGATTGGAGAAAGTTGAACGGGCCAGCGATTTGATGAAACTTTTGGAGTGATATGAAGGAACTATATTATACTGGACAATTTAAGAAAGATTTCAAAAGACTAAAGAATCAACCTGAACGTGCGGCGAAAATTATTAAAGTCTTGGAGTGTTTGCAAATAGTACACTATTTTGTCACAAAGGCTATTCCCACTCCGCTTGTGGCAGAATAGTGGTTACTTCTCCCATTTCGTAAACGGCATGTTCGCCAAATTCGAATTGGTGTATCGTTTCACTATCTATCGATAATTTTTATATTTTTGCATTTTGATTATACAAACAAGATAGTAGATGTTGCTTTTTGCCTGATTTAAGGGGTTCAGATGGGTGAAAAGTCAATTAAGAACCCGCAAAACACCAATATGGGAAATTTTAAGCGTAAACAATGGGTTATATTAGCTTCGCTCGTTCTTTGTGGCATGCCGCTATCTGCTACTAAGATCGTGCTGCTTTCTGCCGATGGTGATGAAAAGACTGTAGAGTTGACAACTGTTCAAAATGTTTCAATAGTTCATGATGTGAATAGTTTGTCGATGTCTGCTAACATGAAGGACGGTGAAAGAGTGGACCAAATAAAAACGTTGGTTTTCAGTGACAAGTCAGAACTGTCGTATGTAAGTGCCACAAGTGCCAATGGGATGAACCTATATCCTAATCCTGTGACAGAATTATTGATTATATCGGGTGTGGAAGATAATCTTCCTGTGACTATCACTGATATGAGTGGATGTGTAGTGAAATGTGTTATAGGCAATCGCATTGATGTATCGTCATTGCCAGACGGAATGTATATCGTGGGTGTGGATGGAAAATATGCGAAGTTTAACAAAAAGAGTAAGTGATGAAGATGGAATACAAAAGAACTGTTTCGGCTATTCTAGTCTTGATAGCCACGCTGTTTGTTTCTTCCCAAATAAGTGCGCAAGAATATATATATTATTATAACAAAGGAGAGATTTCAAAGAAGACGAGTCTCTCTGACGTAGATAGTATTCGGGTGGAGGACTCTCGAGAGGCGGCATCGCATGGTTATCGAGCTGAGGGAAGCCTTTTGCAATTTAAGGATGGTGTGATGATTAACCAAACACCGACGTCGGAGGTGGATAGCATTGCCTTAGAGCCAATGATGAAGGTGAAACATTTACTTTTAACTCAACTAAATGTTTCGGACACGCTATCGTTTCTTTGTCACCCTGATGGAGATGTGAAAATGGAGGACTTAAGTTGGACATCATCCGACAATAAGATCGCGGAGGTGGAATCAGGTGTGGTTACATCCCGAAATTATGGTAATTGTATAATTACGGGAAAGTACAAAAGCCGCGAAATTTCGTGTGTTGTTACGGTAGCTGATTTGAAAGGGCACGACTATGTTGACTTAGGGCTCCCAAGTGGAACGCTTTGGGCGACAACTAATTTAGGATCAACATTGCCAGAGAAATGCGGCTCATATTACGCATGGGGAGAGGCTGGCAGTAAACCTGTTTTTTCCAAAGGGAATAGTGCGTGGTATGAGAAAGATATGGAAGTTATGATGGAGATGGGCGTTGTGGATGAAAATTATACTTTAAAAAGTGGTTATGATGCCGCAACTACGTCTTGGGGTAAATTTTGGAGGATGCCTACATCGAAGGAATTCGACGAACTTCTTTCTTTAAAATTTGCTTGGACCACCCTGAATAATCAAAAGGGTGTGCTTATAACTGGATATAATGGGAACACATTGTTCTTACCCTCTTCTGGCGGTTATGATGAAGCGGAAAAACAAAATCCTGAGGATCATTACTATTGGACATCCTCTGCTATTGATTCTGACGATTGGGTGTCAGAGGAGATGGCATTATGTGCATCATCGTATTGGGGACAGTGGTTTGGTGTCTATTCGCATAGTAAATACATTGGGGCTGTTATACGACCCGTTTTGAATGTGAAGAATAATGCGCAAGATACACTAATCGCTATTGATCAAACTGACTTGATATTGATGGACATAGATTCCCCTGTTTCTTTAGGATTTTCTTGTTTTCCGACTGGTTCTGTACCTGTCTCAAGGGTGAGATGGAGCTCTTCGGATGAGAAGGTGGCAGTGGTTAAGAATGGAATCGTAACACCGGTAGGTGCTGGTGAGTGCCTCATCTCAGGATACTATAAGATGAGGGAGGTTACTTGCAAAGTAAAGGTTGAAAAAGAAGATTATGTTCTTTCTGATGAGGAATATGTTGACTTAGGACTTCCAAGTGGCACTTTGTGGGCAACTCGAAATATCTCCGCATTGGATATTGAGAATCCTGGGTTAAAATATGCGTGGGGTGAGGTTGCAGACAAAATTACGTTCTGGACAAATAATTATTCTTTCTATAGAGTTTCCACTACCTCTTTGTATCAAAAGGGTGTGATAGATGATTATTTTGAACTAACTGGCGAGTATGATGCCGCAACAGTTAAATTAGGAAAAGAGTGGCGAATGCCAAACCAACAAGAATTCGAGGAGTTATTTAAAGAGTGCAAAGTCAGGTACATAAAGGTGAATGATTGTCAAGGTGCTTTGTTCAAGGGTCCTAATAATAAATATTTGTTTCTCACTTCTTACGAGAAATATTGGACCAGTTCAATTACGTCTGGTTCGGTGTACTACGCCAATGCGTTCCGCATTGACAGGGATACTTGCTATATAGAGGAGTTGGTAAGGGAAGGTGCAGGACTCATTCGTCCAGTGAGAAAGAAACCTATAGCGGAGGGTGTTGTCATATCTATCGATAAACAATCCATAACAATGACAGAAGGGAATGGTCCAGTCTCGTTGGGATATACATCATTGCCTGAGAGAGCGGTGAGGGTTTCTGATGTTGAGTGGTTGTCTTCTGATGAAACAGTTGCAATTGTAAAGAGCGGAATGGTCTTTGCTCTTGACAAGGGTGTTTGTACCATCACAGGGAAGTTGGGGGATCAAATAGTGTCGTGTGATGTGACTGTAAACGCACATGACATAGCCATTGGTTACGATACGGTAAGAGGTGTGGCTCTTTCTCCTGATTTCTCTCTTCGTTTTGTTTCTGATGTTTCAGTTTCCAAAGTAGAGTGGAGTAGTTCTGACGAACAAGTGGCTCTCGTCAAGAATGGCATGGTCCAATTCCTTTCAAAAGGTGAGTGTGTCGTCACGGGTAAATATAAAGGCAATGAGGTTTCTTGTGTAGTGATAGTTGATGAGGCGCCGGTCAACAGGATGATAGATGGACATGAATATGTGGATTTAAAGTTGCCGAGCGGAACGCTTTGGGCCACGGCTAATTTGGGCGCGTCAAGTTCAAGTGAGAATGGTAACTTTTACGCATGGGGAGAGGTCTCTGATAGAACAGAGTTCGGTGAATCTGAATGGATGTGGAATAAGGTTTCCTATGACGAATTATTAGAAAATAATGTAATCGACACGGCTGGGAATTTGACGGCGAAATACGATGCGGTAACCACGGCGTGGGGTGCAGGTCATGCCATTCCTACTCGTGAACAATTCCTTGAATTAGTGGATAACTGTACCTTTAAGGAAGCCACCTTGAGGGGTGTTAAGGGATTGATTTGTATTAGTAATCTGAATGATAATTTTATATTCTTCCCATTGGCAGGATTCCGAGAATCGATCGCGTGGAGCAACGAGGGAGTATATGGATATTATTGGAGTGCAACCTATTTACCATCAAACGCAGGTTCAACCTATATGCTACTTGATATATATAGATATTTAGAGGAAAAATCGGGGTTTGCAAGGCCGAATAGTGGTTTTACCATACGTGCTGTTTACAAGTAGAGAAATAGATGAGATTGCGGGTAGATTTCCTCTGATTAGGATAAACCGCGGGAGTTTGAACTTCCGCGGTTTGTTTTTTTTCTATTTCTTCCACATGCTGTATGGCATGTTCGCCAAATTCGAATTGGTGTATCGCCTATCGTGGGAAACCTCCTCGCCGATCCAATCAGGCTTTTCGAAGGGTTGATCCTCCGATTTCAGTTCGATTTCAGCCACCACGAGCCCCTGGTTATCACCTAAGAATTCATCTACCTCCCAAATGTTGCCACCGAAAGGGATCTTTCGCCTGAACTTCTCCACAGAAGGCGTTTTCGCCAAGGAGAAGAGTGCTTGGGCATCCTCCATAGGGATGTCGTACTCTATTTCGATGCGTGAAATATTATTGGCTTTCCCCTTGATGGTCAACTTGGCCTTATCGCCCTCGACGCGCACGCGCACGGTGTTGCCTTTCGGTTCGTTCAAATAGGCTTGGCGATAGTAAACAGGCTCCGCCAAACGCTTCCAATCATCGTTTTTTACCAAAAACTTACGTTCTATCTCTATGTTCATACTTAAACCATGTTAATCAAGGTGCAAATTTAAGATAATTCGCCACTATTTTGTATATTTGTAAAATTAAAGAATATCGTTATGGAACTCTCCATCTGCATACCCATTTACAATCAAAATGTCACGCCGCTTGTCAATGAGTTGCGTGCCCAAGCGCTTCGTGCGGATTGTCAATTCGAGATATTGTTGATGGATGATGCCTCTACCCGTTACAAAGAGGCGAACAGCCGGTTGTGCGAATTGGAAGGTGTCCGTTTCATCGGGTTGGAGAAGAATGTAGGGCGTTCCGTTATCCGCAACAAATTGGCGGACGAGGCCTTTTACGACTACCTGCTCTTTATGGATTGCGACGTTTTGCCGTATAGCCCCGATTTTTTGGAGAAATATATTCAAATGGAGGGCCACGATGTGGTGGTGGGCGGATACCGGTACGAGGAACAACCCATATCAGATGCCTATACGCTTCGTTGGAAGTATGGCAAGAAGCGTGAGGAGCGTAGCGCTGCCACACGGAACCGTCGGCCCAACGACTCATTTTCAACGTTTAATTTCCTTATCAAGAAGTCCATATTCAAGCAGGTGAGGTTCGATGAGTCGCTCAAAGGTTACGGCCACGAGGACACCTTCTTCGGCATCTCCCTCAAAGAGGCGGGCGTCAAGGTGACACACATCGATAATCCTTTGTTGCATTTGGGATATGATAATTCAGCGGTCTTCTTAGAGAAGAGCCGTAACTCGGTGCATAACCTATGGGCCATCTACGGTAAGGTGGCGGACAGGGATGGCTTCGCGGATAGCGTGAAGCTGTTGCGCTACTACCGATCCTTGGAGCGTAGCGGTCTGGTGTCGCTCTGTGCGACGCTCTTTACCTATGCGGATAAGGTGCTTCAATATAACCTACTGGGGAAATCCCCCTATCTTTTTCTATTTGACTTATACAAATTAGGAACCCTATGCGTCTGTTCAAGTCACTGATACTCTTGTTGCTCATTCTCTCTCCTTTCGGGCTGAATGCGCAGATCAGCCATGGAGGGAATCCAATGCCTTGGCGGTTGGGCGAGAGCGCGTTAAGGGCGATGTCGGATGAGCGGGTAGTGTTGCCTTCTATTGATACGGCTGAGATCCGTACGCAATCGGCCAAGCAGGTGATGCGTTGCGGTGCGGAGCGTTTTGCCTACGCTTTTCAGGTGGATTTTACACCGGAGAATTCCGGCGTGCTCTATCGTTTGGCGGATGGTACCCAGGTGTGGCGTCTCCACATTGTTTCCGAAGGGGCTTACTCTTTGAATATCATCTTTGACGAATACCAATTGGACAATCGCTCCCGATTGTTCCTTTACAATCCTGACCGAAGCGTGGTGTTGGGTTCATTCACGTCGGAGAATAACTCTCCGTCTGGTGTTTTGGCAACCGCACCCGTGACGGGAGACGAAGTGGTGGTGGAGTTGATTATGCCGGCGGAGAGCGATACCAAGTTGAGGCTCGGAAGTGTGAACCACGATTATGTGGGATTGCGCAAATTGCCCACTTACGATACATCTGCTGGTTGCCAGGTGGATGCCTGTGAGGTGGAGGGACATGAATTGCAAATGCGTAGTTCCGTGCTCTATATCATCGACGGCACGACATTCTGTTCCGGCAACATGATCAACAATGTCCGTCACGACGGGACCCCCTATCTGATCACCTCTACCCACTGTTTTTTTGACCGTCACGATAGTTTCGTCCCTGAAAAGGCGGAGCGAAGTGTATTCTTTTTCAACTACGAGAAGCCTCATTGTTTGGGCGGTGTGAAGGGAACGACTGAGATGAGCGTGGCGGGTGCGAATGTCGCATTCGCTTTGGTCACTTCGGATGCCATGGTATTGCGTTTGAGCGATCGCCCGCCGTTGGATTATCGCGTCTATTATGCGGGATGGAATCTGACGGAGCAACCACAAGGCCCCTTTTATAGTTTGCACCACGCATGCAGCGATATGTTGAAGATATCGGTGGAGGAGGATGATATCCATATCGATAGTTTCGACTATAACGACCTATTCCTACCTAATAAGCATTGGTGGGTTGAAAATTGGGAGTTAGGCATCATGGAGGGTGGATCATCAGGAGCTGCGCTTTTCGATGAGTCAGGCTTGGTCTTGGGCTCCCTTTCGGGGGGAGCTACCAGTGAATCGTGCAGTTCGCCTGGTTATGACACCTATTGGGCGATGCGTATTGCATGGCCGGAGGGATTGGGCGACCTATTGGACCCCGATCATACCCAAACACAGCGGGTGGAGGGTATGGAGGCTAACGAGAATCCTTGCCGCCGTCTGACCAATTGGGAAGAGGCGGATGAGATCCATAGCATGGCACGTCACGAGCAGTATGCGGCAGGACACAATTCTGCAGGCATTGACGAGTACGCCGAGCGTTTCTCGTTAGGGGCGGAGAAGTCAGTCTTGTATGGTATCCATTTTATGGCCTATGAGGGGACCTATTCAGAGCGGGATGAGGTCTCTCTCCGTGTTTATAGAGGGGATTCCTTGCCTGGCGATGTGGTGACGGAGGAGCGGATCCGATTGTCGGCCACTGAGTATGTCATGCGTTTCAATCAGTTTAAGGAGACGGCTGTCGGTGATTGGTCTTTGCGGGATAACTACTTCCGTCTGCAGGAGCCGATCGTGGTGGACTCCATCCTCTTCATTGGTGTGAAGTTGGACAATATGGCTGAGACTACGTTCGCCCTCTGCCATACCGATGGTATGGATAGAAAGCGAAATAGCGCCTTTTATAACGACGGGGGAGTCTGGCATCCGTTTGAGGGGCATCACCCCTATTATCCCTATCCGACCGCACTCTTCATAGAGCCGGAGGTGCAGGTGGGGTGTGGCGTGGTCGCGACCAAGGACCATATCGCGGATGAGGGTGTCGCCTCGCTGTTGACCAATCCAGTAACGGATTGTGCATGGATCGCATATCCTAAGGAAGAGCAGTTAATGTCTTACGAAATATATAACATCCGTGGAGAGAAGATGGATGTGAAGGAGGTGGCGTGCGGCGCCTCTCCGCTCAGGGTGGATACCCCTTACGCATCAGGACTCTATCTTATCCGATTGATGTTCGAATCGCATGTGGAGACACTTAAAATGGTGAAACGATGAGCATTGAAAAGGTGGCATTGAGAAAGGAAATCAAGGCGGCGGTGAAGGCCCTGTCAGAAGAGCAGAAGCGGAAGCGCTCGGAGCGTGTATTGGCCTCTTTGGAGCGCAACAAGTACTTTCGTTCCGCCCAGAGTGTGCTGATGTTTTGGTCGCTTCCCGACGAGGTGATGACACATGATTTCGTGGAGAAATGGAGTGCGGAGAAACGCATTCTATTACCCGTGGTGGTGGGCGACAAGTTGGAAGTACGGCGCTACGAAGGGAAGGAGCGTCTGCGGTTAGGCAGTTTTGATATTCAGGAGCCGGTAGGCGAGTTGGTGACAGATTACGACACCATTGATTTGGTGGTGGTGCCGGGTGTCGGATTCGATGTGGAGGGACATCGTCTTGGCAGAGGGAAGGGATATTACGACCGCCTCTTGCCGCAACTCAAGGCGCGACGCATCGGCATCTGCTTCCCCGAACAATTTGTGCCAAAAGTGCCAAGCGATCCATGGGATGTAAATGTGAAGGAAATAATAATTGATTAGATATATGAATAACGAGCAAGTTATCAAGTTGGGCAAATTGGAGACCATTTTGCCTGAAGAGTTGGGAACCCGTTCCAAGAGTTCCATTTTCGTGTTGGTGGATGAAAACACCCAACGCCTCTGCCTGCCAAAGTTGGCTGGTATGGGCATCCCTGAGGATCATGTGATCTGTATCAAGGCGGGTGACGACAATAAGAGTTTGGAGGCGTTGGCCTCCGTTTGGCAACATTTGTGTAGCCATGGTGCTACCCGCAAATCTTTGATGATCAACTTGGGTGGTGGTATGGTGACTGATTTGGGTGGTTTCGCCGCTTCGACCTTCAAGCGTGGTATGGATTACATCAATATTCCTACCACTTTGTTGGGTACTATCGACGCTGCGGTAGGCGGTAAGACCGGTATCAACTTCGGAGGATTGAAGAATGAGATCGGTGTGATTAACTCCTCTCAATCGGTTTTGATTGATGTGAACTTCCTCCGCACGTTGGACAAAGAGAACTTCCTCTCCGGTTATGCTGAGATGATCAAGCATGGTTTGATCTCCAACCGTGAGGTGTGGAACCATATTACCTCGTATGATTTGGACCATGTGGATTACGACACATTGCCTGCTTTGGTGGAGGAGTCCATCAATGTGAAGCGTGAGGTGGTGAAGGTGGATCCAACAGAGAAGGGCATCCGCAAGGCGTTGAACTTCGGACACACGGTGGGACACGCTTTCGAGAGCTACGCTATTCAACAGAATGACACCAAGTTGCATGGTTATGCGGTGGCTTGGGGTATGATCTCCGAATTGTATCTCTCCTACAAATTGGTCGGATTCCCTAAGGAGGAGTTCTATCAGGCGATTAACTTGATCAAGGAGAATTATGGATCGCTCTATATTACTTGCAAAGAGTACGATTTGTTGTACGAATTGATGACGCACGACAAGAAGAATGAAGGTGACGGTCGTATCCTCTTTACCCTATTGGGCGGTATCGGTGATATCCGCATCAATACCTCAGTCGAGAAAAAGGATATTTTCGAGTCGCTCGACTTCTACCGCGACACCATGGGTATGTAATTGGGGGTATGTAATATTCACGAAAGAAAAGAATTAGGAATTATGATGTACAAGATAACCGCACCAAGCCGCGGATTAGAAGATAAGATTGCTTTGCCAGCCTCTAAGAGTATCAGCAACCGTGCTTTGATCATGGGTGCGGTCGGTCGTTTCGACCGCAGTATCCGCAACTTGGCGAAATGCGACGATACCGATGTGTTGGTACGTGCTTTGGATTCCAAAGATAACCACTTCGACGTGGGAGCGGCAGGTACCTCCATGCGTTTCTCCACTGCCTATTTGGCTGCCCGCCCCGGCGATTGGCACATTACGGGCAGTGAGCGTATGAAACAGCGTCCAATCGGTGTATTGGTGGAGGCGTTGCGTGCTTTGGGTGCGGAGATTGAGTATGAGGAGAATGAAGGTTTTCCGCCGTTGCATATTCGAGGTACCCAGTTGAAGGGTGGCCATATCGTTTTGGATGGTGGTGTAAGCAGCCAATATATTTCGGCTATCTTGATGGTGGCGCCTACGATGAAGGAGGGTCTCACTTTGGAACTCTCTGGCAATATCGTCTCCGTCCCATATATCCGTATGACCTTGGGGATGATGCGTGAGATGGGTATCGAATCCAAGTGGGAGGGCAATATCATCAAGGTGAAGCCTCAACAATACGTGAAGAGTGACTATGTCGTTGAGGCTGACTGGTCCGCCTCCTCCTATTGGTACGAGATGGCGGCGCTCTCCAAGCAATGCAAGATTGAATTGCCTTACTTGAGAGAGGTGAGTTTCCAAGGCGATAGCGCAGTGCGCCGTATCTTCGAGCCATTGGGTATCACTACCACTTTCGAGGGTGAGGGTGTCACTTTGAAGCGTGCGGGCGAGGTGATCAAACGTATGGAATATGATTTTGTGGAGCAGCCCGATTTGGCGCAGACCTTGGTGGTGACCTGTTGCGCTTTGGAGATTCCTTTTGAATTCTCTGGGGTGCAATCCCTGAAGATCAAGGAGACCGACCGTATCGCTGCTTTGAAGAATGAATGTGCTAAGTTTGGTTATGTTTTGACAGAGCCTGCCGAGGGCAAATTGGCTTGGACAGGTGAGCGTTGTCAGCCTGCTGGGCAACCTATTGTGGAGACCTATGAGGATCACCGTATGGCGATGGCCTTCGCACCGTTGGCGATGGTGAAGGGTTCTGTATTGATCAACCATCCAATGGTGGTGACCAAGTCCTATCCAGAGTTCTGGGAACACTTGAAGCAGGTGGGATTTGAGATAGAGGAGATGAATGATTAATTAGCAGTAGCGTTAAGATAGAAGGGGAGGAGCGATCTTCCCCTTCTTTGAAATTACGATATAGATGAGTCGTAGGATAGATATGTTGAATGGCCCTTTGTTGGGCAAGATCATAGCGTTCGCGTTGCCTGTGGCCGCCAGCAGTATTCTGCAGCAGCTGTTCAACTCTGTGGATGTGGCGGTGGTGGGAAAGTTCTCTTCTCCCCAAGCTTTGGCGGCGGTGGGAAGCAACGGTTCGCTGATCAACCTGATGATCAACCTCTTTGTGGGCATTTCAGTGGGTGCGAATGTGGTCATCTCCCGTTACATCGGCAAGCAGGATAAAGCGGGTATGAAACGAGCCATCTCCACGGCCCTTGCGGTCTCTGTGGTGAGTGGTCTCCTCTTGTTGGTCATTGGGGTATCCCTGGCCCGCGTCATCTTGGAGGCGATGCAGACACCTTCCGATGTGATCGATCTGTCTGTTCTCTACCTTAGAGTCTATTTCTTAGGTATGCCAGCCATTATGTTGTTCAACTTCACCTCAGCCATCTTCCGTAGCGTAGGAGACACGAAGCGTCCGCTCTATTGTCTTATGATTGGCGGTTTGGTCAATGTGGTTGTCAATCTGGTGTTGGTGCTTGCTTTCCACTTCGATGTTTTAGGTGTGGCGATCGGTACGGTTTTGGGCAATGTGGTGGCCGCCGCTCTCGTGCTCTTTTTGTTGGGCAACGAATCGGGCTCCATCTCTTTCCGTTTGTCCAAGGCGAGGATCTTTCGGAGCGAGTTGTCTGAGATGTTGCGCATCGGTATTCCCGCTGGTGTGCAGAGTATGGTATTCTCTTTCGCCAATGTCTTTATCCAGGCCTCCATCAATGGTTTTGGCGCGATAGCGGTGGCGGGGTCGGCGGCGGCGCTCAATTATGAGCACTATTGTTACTACATCATCGGTGCCTTTGTGGCGGCCACAACCACCTTTACTGGTCAGAACCATGGTGCAGGGCAGATGGATCGCTGTCGAAAAGTTTTCTGGCACGCTATGTGGTTGAGTGTCGTAGGGTGTGGCGTCTGTAATATGTTCTTCGTTTGGCAGGAGCGTTGGGCGATTGGGCTATTCACCTCGGATGAAGCGGTATTTGAATATGCCTTTATACGAATGGAGATTATTCTCTTCTGGCAGTGGATCGCGTGCAGTTATGAGATATCCGCCGCCTCGTTGCGGGGATTGGGATACTCCAGTTTACCTGCTTTGCTGACGATCTTCGGCACCTGTGTTTTACGCATTGGATGGATCAAGTTCTATTGTCCTACCCACCCAGACTTCTCCTCCTTGATGATTGTCTATCCGATCTCTTGGATCATCACGGGCACCTTGGTATTGACGGCGAACCGCATTGTTTTCAGGCGGGAGGAGCGGAAAATGGTAGATTGCGGTTAGTATAGCGTTGCTGATTGAGCAACCCGAACCATAAAGAAAGGCGAGTCACATAGTGGCTCGCCTTTCTTGTATGTTGCCTTGATTTCAGATTAGAACTTGAAACCGATGAAGATACGGAAGTTGTTTCTTCTTCTGTAGGTAAGGATGTCGCCAAAGAACTTGTCCATCACCTCTTCGTCATCATCCTCCTCAAACCAGTCCATAGCCTTCAACTTAGCGAAGTTGTACTCAAAACCGACTTGGAAAACCTTGTAACGGAATGCGGCGCCAAGGTATTGAGAAAGACCGAACTCTGCATCAACGTCGTCGATGTCGTGGCCCAACTTCTTAGCTACTGTTTCGTAAGCTGTCTCAAGATGATCATCAGCGAACTTGAAGTTTTGGAAGCCCAAGCTTGGACCGAAGCTGTAGAATACGTCAGCAGCCATATCGTCGCCCAAATAGTAAGTACCGATTACACCTGGCATCAAGAAGTCTGCCTTGATTGTATTACCCTTGAGAAGCAACACCTTCTCGCCAGCGAAATCACTATAGCACTTGCTCATTCCGAAAGAGAAATCCAACCAACGAGCGCTTACAGCGATACCGAACTTACCTGGAGTGGCAACGTACCAACGAGTGTCCATTCCCAAGCCGAACATAGGAGTGTTCTTTCTTGATTCCAATTCGCTTGACAAAAGCTCCTTAGAACCCTCAAGACGTGTGTGGCCGAATTTGTCGTTGCTAACGAAACCAACATTCAACTTCAATCCGAAACCATTGTCATCACCTTGCTCAATAGCGAACGCAGCAGTAGCCATGCTGAAAAGGGCAGTGGCCATCAAAATCAATTTCTTCATTTTAAATAATTTAAAATAGACAATAATTGCCCCGTTTACCATAAACCACAAAGGATTGGGGCTATTTTTCCTCTCGTGATTTTGAGTGCAAATTTATGTTATTTTCTGTTATAAACCATTTATAATTGCCCCTCTTTTTTCTTGATGGGTGGATATTTTCCTTGTTTTTTACTAAAAATCAATGTTATAGGGCGATGTTTGAGGGGCTGTGTGGTCGGTATTGGTCCTCCGATGTACTACTGCCGAAGTTTCCTTGCCACCGTTTGGAAGTCTCTTTTTAGAAATTTCCCAAAGAGTTGCGGATGGGACAATGGTAGTTTCGCCATCATCCGAAGATAGTGCTTAGGGTATTGGCGCCGCATCGTCAAGGAGTGGGAGAGGGGTAATTCGGGGGAGAGGGAGATGTGGTGTCGTCGGGCCAGACGGTCGATGCCGAGGCAGACATTCAATCTACTTTGGCACTCCTCCAAGGATACGGTGATGCTGGAGAACTGGCTGGCTGCCAAAGAACCCTCTCTTTGGGTGACGATGTAGAGCGGATCTTTCGATACGCTGATCTTTTGGGCGTAGATACCTGCCAGGAAGGAGAATCGCACATCGTTGGAGTAGCGGGTCGTGTCGCAGGCGATGTGGTGCGCTTCGATAAAGGAGCGTTTGAAGAATTTCCCCCAAAGCGCTTGAAAATTATATCTAAGATCGGTTTCGGACTTATCGATTTGGTATTGTTCGAAAAATGGGGCGTAGTAGTTCCTGTCCGCTGGTTGCGACAAGTTATCGCTCATTACGCTTATGGCGTTGAAGAAAACCACGTCCGCCTCCTCGTCCAGGTTCTTCTCGACCACTTCGAACATACCCTCCACGAAGAGGTCGTCGGCATCCATAAATGTCACCCAATCTCCCTTCGCATGGGCCAATCCGAGATTTCTCGCACGGCCTGCGCTGCCACCTTGTGATGTCCTCAAATAGGTAAGATGAGGCCGCTTCAGGGCCGGATAGATCTCCGGAAAGTTCTCTCCGTTTGGGCTACAATCATCCACTACGACCACTTGGATCTCCTCTCTGACGGGGATTGAGGCAAGGCATCTCATCAAGAGTTGCGGGATGTTGTAATGGGGAATGATGACGGTGTATTTGTATGTGGACATATTTGCTTATCGTATAGCCGTTAATAGTTAGTTTCTAAATCTGCCTTTCATTCGTTCGACAAATAGTCGGATGCCCTCCGAACAACCATAGGAGAGTAGAGCGGAGGTTATCAGTAGGATAACGCTGAATGCCGAGGCCTTGATGAGGAACGCCTGCCATGTGGTGGCCACATCCTCGGAGATTCCCATGAGGAGAAGTGTCTTCCGAGAGAGGAAGTAAGCGATGACGAAGGGGATGATGTTACCTGCCAGGAGGGTGAGATAATGGGGAAAACGCATCTTGAAACCTTGGCTATAGAGATAGTAGGGTTTCCATACATGCATCAGGCATAGCTGTACCAACACCGGAACCGCCAGCAGTCCCGCTAGACCCCATACCTTTCCTGCGGCCACGACTGCCAGTAGGGAGATAATGCGGCAGATCGGCACCCAAATGTCGGCCTTCAATCCATATCCGTCCAGGTATTGGTCGGTGGTGTTCCGTAGAAGGTTGAGGCAGAAGTCCGCGCAGATCAAGAAGACGAGCAACGGTGGGAGTACATACGATTCCCCCAACCATACCGCGATGAAGTCGGAACTTAGGAAGAGGAGGCAGAGCGAAAGGTAGGTGACCACGAAAAACTTAATGGCATATAGTTCCTTGTAGCAGCGATAGATGCGCTCGCGGTTGCCCTCGGCGATGAGGTTGCCGATGCCGGCGCTGGTGCCTGAGAGTGCCGCGTTGATCAACTGGCTCACTTTGCTGTTTAGAAGTGTGTAATTGCCGTAGAAGGTCACCACCGAGAGGGAGGCGTATGCGAACACGATGATGGGCATCACGCTATTGTTGATGAATCCGCCGATTTGGTGGACAAATACCTTTTTGACGTATTGGATGATCTCCTGGTGATGCTTGATGGCCCCCTTTCCCCTTTGGTAGTTCGCCTCCACCCATGGATAGACCTTGTCGAACTGTCTGTTCAGCAAGAGGCTGTTCAGGATAGCGAAGAGGAGGGTGAGGGTAATGTAGATGAAGTAACTGCCTGTATAGAGGGCCAATGCCATCTGAAGGAGGACGCATAGGATTTGGGTAACTTGGAAGTAGCCGTTCACAAAGTATTGGCGTTGGTCGGCGTTGAAGATGGTATTGGCTTTGTAGTTGATGAAATATCCGATCAGCGAGCAGAATAGTTGGGCGTAGAAGCAGTAGTAGATGACGAACCAACTCTGTGTAGTCCCTTGGAAGATGAGCGGAAGGAAGAGCGAGAAGATCACACCCGCACAGAGGATGAATATACCGATATTGCGGTAGAGGTAGGCCATGATGGAGATGATCTCGTTGATCTTCTCACGGTCTTTGTCGAAAAGCGGCTTGTAGAGAAAGTAGGCGATGGAGGCGCCCACGCCCAGCTCGGCCAAATTCAAGAAGGCCAATAGGCTGTTGACTGTGGTGGCGAGTCCGATGAATTCGTCGCCCAATTGATCCAGGAAGATCTTCCTGGAGAAGAAAGAGACGATGATGGAGATGGCGGAGACCGCCAAGTTCACCTTCATGTTTAAAACTGCCTTCCCTACTCTCGATTTATTCTCCATGAGTAATCCTTCCCTTGTTTGGGGTTGATATTTGGTTGCAAAGGTAAGTAATTTTGAGTAAATAGACTCTATTATACTTTATGTTTGAATAATAGTGAATACGATTTAAATATAGCAATGGGCTCCATAAGTTCGTTTTATAGAAAGAACTTTTTGTGATTTTCGATAAAGTTCGTTTTATAGAAAGAACTTTTTGATTATTTTTGTCCCAAATAGTTTGGTATATGAGTATTATTATCAGAGAAAAATACGAATCTAGTGTAAAAAGAGCGATGGGGAAGGGCAATGCCATTGTGCTTGTCGGTCATCGTAGAGCGGGGAAAAGCATCATATTAAAACGTCTTTCTACGGATTTTGAGATGCAAGGGAACGTCATATTTATTGACATGGAAGACCCCGATTTCTCATCAATAAGGAATTCGTTCGACCTTAACGAATTTATAAAAGGAAAAAGGTCAAGTTCAAAACACAATTATCTATTGATAGACGAAGTGCAAGAGATCGATGCATTTGAAAAAACGTTACGTTTTTGGGCTAAACAAGATGATTTTGACGTAATCGTAACAGGAAGTAACGCTTATTTGCTCTCAAGTGAGATTGCCACCCTATTCGCTGGGCGTCATACCTCTACTAAGATCTATGGGTTAAGCTACGAAGAATTTCTGGAATTCTATCAACTTTCAGAAAACGAAGAGTCTTTCGTCGAGTATATGAAATGGGGAGGGCTACCGTTCCTACATAAAATACCCTTGTCGGACGAGAGATCCCGCACAGATTACTTAGGCGATATATACAACACCATCTTTGTAAAAGATATCCTTACTCGTCATAAGATAAGGAATGTGAATTTACTGAATAACCTAGCAGGCTTTATTGCAGAAAATTGCGGAAAACTGTTTTCTCCTAACTCCATTGCAAAATTTCTGAAAAACGATGCTTCTGCTGTTACCGCTAACACCATATCCGAATATATGGGATATCTATGCGAAACGTATCTAATAGACAAAGTGGAACGTTACGATATAAAAGGGAAAAAAGTATTTGAGCAACAGGAAAAATACTATTTTGAGGATATAGGCATTAGAAACTATCTGTGCAGAAACAAAAGAAGTTTTGATGTGGAGAAGATTATGGAGAACTTAGTATACCTACATCTGAAGCAACTTGGGTATGATGTTTATGTGGGCCAGTTGAATGGGAAGGAAGTTGATTTTGTGGCAAAGAGGGGGGATGACTTAAGGTATTATCAAGTCAGCAAAGCCATATCATCCGAAGAGACTTACGAGCGAGAATATGGGAATTTGAGACTTATTCAAGACAATTACCCCAAATTTGTAATCACAATGGACCCTACTGCAACACTGTCGAATGAAGAAGGAATACAAACAATTCTGTTACGAAAATTCCTTATGGAATAATGGGGAAAGTTTTATCACTTGCTCTTTTGATAAACACGAAAGGCGGACCATTGTGATCCGCCTTCGTTATGATGTCTTTTATATTTTCGTTAAGACAACTTGTGGATAATCAAACCTGAACGCAACTTAGGTTCGAACCATGTAGCCTTTGGAGGCATGATGTTGCCGCTATCCGCGATATCCATGATTTGTTGCATAGAGACTGGATACAATGCCAATGCGGTGCGCATCTCGCCATTGTCCACACGTCTCTTGAGCTCCTTCAATCCGCGGAGACCGCCGACGAAGTCGATGCGCTTGTCGGAACGAAGGTCCTTGATGCCAAGGATCTCGTCGAGGATCAAACGGCTGGAGATATCCACATCCAATACGCCGATAGGATCTTGGTCGTTGTAGGTGCCCTTCTTTGCCTTCAAGCTGTACCAGTTCTTGTCTAAGTAGAGGGAGAACTCGTGGAGCTCTTGTGGCTTATACTCAGCCTCGCCCTTCTTCTCTACGGTAAAGTTCTTGGAGAGCGCCTCCAAGAATTGCTCGCTGCTCATACCGTTCAAATCCTTGATGACACGATTGTAGTCGAGGATGGTCAATTGGCTGGCAGGGAAAGCAACAGCCATGAAGTAGTTGTACTCCTCGTCGCCTTTGTGGTTAGGGTTTTGCTTGCGCTTCTCGTCTCCTACCAAGGCAGCGGCAGCTGAACGGTGGTGACCGTCGGCGATGTACAAAGCCTTCATCTTACCGAACTCCTCGGTAACTGTCTTGATATCGCTGTCGTTGTCGATCAACCAGAATTGGTGTCCGAAACCGTCGATTGGGGCGATGAACTTGTACTCAGGCTCCTTTACGGTGTACTTCTTTACCAATGCCTCCAATGTGGTGTTGTCTGGGTAAGCGAAGAATACAGGCTCGATGTTAGCGTTGTTCACGCGGACGTGCTTCATACGATCCTCCTCCTTGTCGCGGCGGGTCAACTCGTGCTTCTTGATGACGCCTGTCATATAGTCGTCCACGTAAGCGCCGATCACAAGACCGTATTGTGTCTTGCCGTTCATGGTTTGGGCGTAGATGTAGTACATCTCCTTCTCGTCTTGTACCAACCATCCCTTGTCTTGGAATTTTTGGAAATTCTCGGCAGCCTTCTCGTAAACGCGAGGGTCATATTCACTGGTACCTACTGGGAAATCGATTTCTGGTTTGATGATGTGATAGAGCGACATCTCGTTGTCGCCAGCCTCCGCGCGAGCCTCCTCAGAGTCGAGGACGTCGTAAGGGCGGCTCTCTACCTTCTCTACCAAATTTTTGGGAGGGCGGATGCCCTTAAAAGGTTTGATAATAGCCATAATTGGTATATTTTAATATGTGATTAATTATTTCTTCTCTCTTTTTGGGAACCAACCCTTCTCAACCCGTTTCCTCTGGTCAAAGACCTCCTTGATGCTCCAGAAGCAGGAGAAGGCGAAAACGCCTAATAGGATAGAGATGATTTGATTGGTTACTACAATGGACAAAACCGTTCCGATGATACCGCAGATGAGGAAAGCCCACCAGCACTTTACGCCAAAGTAGTATTCGCCCTTGATGACGAGCGGGTGGAATAGACCTATTATTAAAAAGGTCGCTAATCCGATGAGCAGTCCAGCGTAGTTGAAATCCATTGGTCAATATATTAATAGCGCAAAATCCCTCAGCGTAGGGCGCAAGCCCTACTAAATCGGAAAATGTAATTTTTTTGCAAATTTACAAAATCGTTTGGTATGGAGATTGTGTGGAGCGCTTTTTTTCGTTGTTGGGCTCTCCTGTTTAGAGATAAGGCGGTGCTCTATTCCCCTACGGCCCCCTTATTAATCATCCTTTTGGCCCGTTCCGCAATGTTCTTATTGGAAGATTTTGAAAGTGAATTGAAGAGTTTGTCGGCCATTTTCGCATCGCCTGTCACCTGGTACATTTGCGCGAGACTAAATGAGATGATATCGTCTTTCGGGAATTTTTTGTGCAACGCCTTGAAAGATTTCAACGCTGAATCGTAATCTTTATGGGCCACCTCTATTAACGCCTTATTGGTCATGAAATATTCATGCTTGGGATAAACGGAGAGATATTTGTTGTTCAATTGAGAGGCCGCGTCGAATTTCGCCTCTTCATATAATACGGTAAATCCTGTTTGCAACACCTCGATTAATTGCTCTTCTCCCTTCTCCAATTTCTTGTCGTAAAGGTCATACCAGTTGTTCTTGTTGATCAGAGAGCGGTCTAGCAAAGAAGAGAATGTGGCGATGAGTTGTCCTTCCAGATCAACGAGCACCGATTCGTCTCCCACTTTCTTAGGGTGGGTGAGGGCTTTCTGGATGATATAGTTGTAGCGTTGCTCTTCGCTCATATCATTCTTTCCCGTGTGGAGATCGATGCCATGTTTTAAAGCGCTATCGTGGGTGTTCCTTTCCAATTGTGCGGAGATGAGTGCCGCTTTGGTCGAATACAAATCAATGTGGTCGGGGAATTTCGAAATCGTTTGGTTGATGATGTCTAGACCTTTTTTGACGGAGTCGCAGTAGATTTGCACATCCACGTAGAGGAATTCGCTCTTTTCCTTGCCTATGATTTCCATATAGTCCTCAGTGTGGGTAGGTCTCTGTTCCTCTATTTTGATATCCTTGGAATAACTGACGTTGATGTAGTACCATGCCCATGTATCCTCCACGTTGGGAGAGTTGGGTTCCTCCGCTTTCCATTGGGCGAACTCCTTATATATATTAGGAATGTCTTTCTTCCCCAGGTATTCCGAAATCGCTTGGGCGTGGTCGGAGGCGGCTAGGGCACTAAGGGAGAAAATTTGGATGACGAAGGTGGCTAGAATCTGTTTAATATTCATGACAATATGATTTTATAGTGGACAAATGTAATAAAAATATTTCATAAGTAATCCAAGAGGTCCGTGGGAAAGCCTTGATTCTATTGTGGTAGATGTTCAGTTTTAATTTAGTGTAGTGAATAATGGGTTGTTTTGTGTCAAAATAATTCGTTTTTGTTACTTTTGCTATCATAATGTCACAAAAACCGAACTAAAAATTTTGACAATTTGTCAAAATATGCATTGTTTAAATGTCAGAATGTAAAAATTATGCCTTGAAACCGTGTCATTATGTTATTTTGATTTTTAAAAAAATTACGATACGGAACTACGGGGAAAGATATACTTACAATCTGTAAGCAAAAACGGTTAATTTATTACAAATTAAAATATAAGCTCAAAAACACTATCATAATGACACTAAAATTATGCTTATTCGAACAAAAAGTAGTAAACTTGCACAAAATTTATTACAAAACGATAAAACTAAAAAAGAGGAAGTTATGGCGTTAGTAAATGAATATTTTCTTAGACTGACAGAGAGTTATCTTTTTTCGGATATCGCGAAGAAGGTGAACGCTTTTAAATTGACACATCCCAAGGAGCGTGTCATCAGTTTGGGAATCGGAGATGTTACGCAGCCCCTTTGTCCCGCAGTCATCAAGGCGATGCACGATGCGGTGGATGAGATGGCGGACTCAAGCACTTTCCGTGGTTATGGTCCTGAGCACGGTTACGATTTCTTGCGTGAGGCGATTGTCAAGCACGATTATTTGAGCCGCGGTGTTCATATTGATTCATCCGAAGTATTCATCAGCGATGGCGCGAAGAGTGATATTGGTAACATCGGCGATATCGTCCGTTGGGACAACACCGTGGCGGTGACCGACCCGGTTTACCCTGTATATATCGATTCCAACGCAATGATCGGACGTGGAGGAACCTTCTCGGACGGCAAGTGGAATATGATCACCTATATGCCAACCACGGAGGAGAACGGTTTTGAGCCACAATTGCCAAGCGAGCGTGTGGATATGATCTACCTCTGCTACCCGAACAATCCGACGGGTACGGTTTTGACCAAAGAGCAATTGAAGAAATGGGTGGATTATGCGTTGAAGAACGATTCCATCATCTTCTTCGATTCAGCTTATGAATCATACATCCAAGATGACAAGATCCCTCATACTATTTATGAGATCCGCGGTGCGAAAAAATGCGCCATCGAGTTCCGTTCATACTCTAAGACTGCGGGATTCACTGGTGTGCGTTGTGGTTACACCGTCATCCCTAAAGAGGTGATGGCCTCTACCATTGATGGTAACGAGAAGGTCTCTTTGAACCGTCTTTGGGAGCGTCGTCAAGCGACTAAATTCAACGGTGCAAGTTACATTTCCCAACGTGGCGCCGCCGCGATCTACACACCTGAAGGAAAAGAGCAGGTGAAGAAGGTCGTTGATTACTATATGGGTAACGCCGCTTTGATGGGCGAGCAGTTGAGGAGTATGGGCATGAAGGTATTCGGCGGTGCCAATGCTCCTTATTTGTGGGTAAAGACACCGAATGGCACCTCTTCTTGGAAATTCTTCGAAGAGTTGCTTTATACCGCTGGTTTGGTCTGCACGCCAGGTGTGGGATTCGGACCATCCGGAGAGGGTTACGTCCGCTTGACCGCCTTCGGCAAACGTGAAGATTGCATCGAGGCGATGGAGAGATTAAAGAATAGAGGATAAAGAGGATAAAAGATATAGAGATTATGGAAAAAGGATTGTACAGTTCAGCCTACGAACATGACGCATGTGGCGTAGGTATGGTGGTCAACATCCATGGTGGAAAGAGCCATGAGTTGGTTGACAACGCACTTCATGTGCTAGAGAACATGGAACACCGTGGCGCAGAGACGCGTGATAAGACCGGTGATGGTGCAGGTATCTTGATTCAAATACCTCACGAGTTCATTTTGTTGAATGGTATCCCAGTCCCTGAGAAGGGTAGATATGGTACAGGTCTTGTATTCATGCCTAAGGATGCCGAGATCCAAAAGAACATCTTGTCGGTGATGATCGACGAGGTGGAGCGTGAAGGTCTCTCTATTATGCATATGCGTGAAGTTCCAACTCATCCAGAGGCACTTGGTAAGGCCGCTCATGAGGTGGAGCCAGATATCAAGCAAATTTTCGTAACAGGTGTTAGTGAGGCTGATGTGGATAAGTTCGAGCAGATTCTTTACAAGGTTCGTAAGAGAATCGAGAATCGCATTGATCACGAGGACTTCTACATTTGTTCCCTTTCAAGCAAGAATATTATTTACAAGGGAATGTTGACCAGCGGCCAGCTTCGTCGTTACTTCGATGATTTGAGCCATCCAAACTTCACCAGTGGTTTGGCGTTGGTACACTCCCGTTTCTCAACCAATACATTCCCTAAGTGGAAGTTGGCTCAGCCATTCCGTTACCTTTGCCACAACGGTGAGATCAATACCGTACGTGGTAACCGTGGTTGGATGCAGGCTCGTGAGAGTGTCCTTTCATCCCCTGTATTGGGTGATATCAAGGATATTCGTCCTATCCTTCAAGAGGGTATGAGTGACTCCGCTTCTTTGGATAACGTATTTGAGTTTTTGGTAATGAGCGGCATGAGCTTGCCTCAAGCGATGGCCATCCTCGTTCCAGAATCATTCAACGATAAAAACCCTATCTCGGAAGAGTTGAAGGCATTCTATGAGTATTATTCCATCTTGATGGAGCCATGGGATGGTCCTGCCGCTTTGATGTTCTCCGACGGACGTTTCGCGGGAGGTATGTTGGACCGTAATGGTCTTCGCCCTTCACGTTACACCATCACCAAGAGTGGTATGATGGTGGTTGCCAGTGAGGTAGGTGTGATGGACTTCGAGCCAGGCGACGTGGTAAGCAAGGGTCGTTTGCAGCCAGGTAAGATCCTTTTGATCGATACCCAAGAGGGCAAGATCTACTACGATGGTGAGATCAAAGAGAAATTGGCGAAGGAACATCCATATCGTCAATGGTTGTCAACCAACCGTATCCAATTGGAGAGCTTGAAGAGTGGTCGCCACGTGAGCAATGCGGTGGAGAACTATGACAGAAAGTTGATCCACTTCGGATTTGGTCAAGAGGATATCGACAAGACACTCGTCCCTATGTGTACGACTGGACAAGAGCCAGTTGCCGCCATGGGTAACGATACGCCGCTTGCGGTGATCAGCGATAAACCACAAGTATTCTTCAACTATTTCCGTCAACAGTTCGCACAGGTGACCAACCCTGCCATCGACCCAATCCGTGAGGAGTTGGTGATGTCATTGACTGAGTACATCGGTCGCGTGGGAAGCGGTATCTTGACGCCAGACGAGAGTAACTGTAAGATGGTTCGTTTGCCACAACCAGTGCTTACGAACACTGAGTTGGATATACTTTGTAATATTAGATACAAGGGATTCGTCACTCGCAAGTTGTCCACTGTATTCGATGTAGCAAAGGGTGAGTCTGGATTGCAGAATGCGCTCGACGCTCTCTGCAAAGAGGCTGAGAAGAGTGTCGAGGAGGGCGTCAACTACATCATCCTTTCCGACCGTGACGTGGATACAAAGCATGCTGCCATTCCTTCATTGTTGGCTGTCAGTGCGGTTCACCACTATTTGATCAGCGTGCAAAAGCGTGTACAAACAGCGCTTATCGTAGAGAGCGGTGAGATCAGAGAGGTGATGCACGCGGCCTTGTTGCTTGGCTATGGTGCCAGCGCAATCTGCCCTTACATGACATTCGCGGTCATCGACGACCTTGTGAAGAAGCACAAGATCCAAGAGGAATATGCTACTGCTGAGAAGAACTACATCAAGGCAGTGGATAAGGGTCTTAAGAAGATCATGTCAAAGATGGGTATCTCCACTATCCGTTCTTACCGTGGCGCGAAGATTTTCGAGAGCATCGGTTTGTCAGAGAACTTGTTGAGAAAGTACTTCGGAACAGAGATCTCTTCCATCGGTGGTATCGGTCTCAAGGAGATCGCACAGGATGCCGCACGTTTGCACGAGGCAGCCTTCAAGCCAGCTGTGATGGATGAGTTGCCAAATAATGGTCTGTTCAACTATCGTAAGGATGGTATCGAGCACGCTTGGAACCCTGAGACCATCGCTAACCTTCAGATCGCAACCCGTTTGGGATCATACAAGAAGTTCAAGGAGTGGGAGTCTATGGTGGATGACAAGCAAAAGCCAATCTTCATTCGTGACTTCTTCACTTTCAAGAAATTGGGTGCTTCTATTCCAGTAGAGCAAGTTGAACCAGTAGAGAGCATTGTAAAACACTTCGTTTCAGCAGCCATGTCATTCGGTGCGTTGAGCATCGAGGCGCATGAGGCCTTGGCCCTTGCGATGAATAAGTTGGGCGCTAGAAGTAATACCGGTGAGGGTGGTGAAGACAATGACCGCTACCATACTGAGGTGGACGGTGTATCACTTTCATCTAAGATCAAGCAAATCGCCAGCGGTCGTTTCGGTGTTACCGCTGAATATTTGGTCAATGCGGAGGAGATCCAAATCAAGGTGGCGCAAGGTGCTAAGCCAGGTGAGGGTGGACAATTGCCAGGCTTCAAGGTGAACCAAATCATCGCGAAGACTCGTAACGCAATCCCTGGAATCTCTTTGATTTCACCTCCACCTCACCACGATATCTATTCAATCGAGGATTTGGCACAGTTGATCTTCGACTTGAAGAATGTGAACCCTACCGCTGCTGTCAGCGTGAAACTCGTTGCCGAGAGTGGTGTTGGTACAATCGCCGCCGGTGTGGCGAAGGCAAAGGCAGACCTCATTGTCATCTCAGGTGCGGAGGGAGGTACTGGTGCATCTCCAGTAAGTTCAATGCGTTTTGCGGGTATCAGCCCTGAGATCGGTTTGGCCGAGACGCAACAGACATTGGTGTTGAATGGTCTTCGTGGTCAAGTACGTTTGCAGACCGATGGTCAAATCAAGACCGCAAGAGACGTTGTCGCTATGGCGATGCTCGGTGCGGATGAGTTCGGATTCGGTACATTGCCGCTCATCGTCCTTGGTTGTGTGATGATGCGTAAATGTAATACCAATACATGTCCTGTCGGTGTGGCGACACAAGATGAGCGTTTGCGCGCAAGATTCTTGGGCAAGGCCGATTATGTAGTGAACTTCTTCACCTTCCTTGCGGAGCATGTCCGTGAGTATTTGGCAGAGATCGGTGCTAAGTCATTGAAGGAGATCATCGGTCGTTCAGACCTTCTCGATGTGAAGCCAATGGATCCAAATTCTAAGCAAGCCACTATCGATTTCGGACGCTTGTTGTACAAGTGTGAGAGCGACAAGCCGCTTTACTGGGACCGCAGCGAGTTCACGAAGGTGGAGGGCGTCAAGGATGAGGAGATCATCAAGGCTGCCGCTGCCGCCATCGAGAAGAAAGAGGAAGTTAATTTGGATTATACAATCAAGAATACAGACCGTGCCGCTTGTACAATGCTTTCAGGCGTCATCGCCAAGAAGTATGGTGAGGCAGGTCTTCCGGATTCTACAATTAATATCAAGTACAAAGGTTCAGCTGGACAATCATTTGGTGCTTTCGCCGTGAAGGGTGTGAACATCAAGTTGGAGGGTGAATGTAATGACTACTTCGGAAAGGGTCTTTCCGGTGGCCGTATCTCTATCCTTCCTCCACAAAGAGCCAACTCTGGTTATGTGGCTGAGGATAACATCATCGCTGGTAATACGGGTCTTTATGGTGCGACAACTGGTGAGTTGTACGTCAATGGACGAGTAGGAGAGCGCTTCGGTGTACGTAACTCAGGTGCCACTGCGGTGATCGAGGGTGCAGGTGACCACTGCTGCGAGTACATGACAGGTGGTCGTGTGGTAGTCTTGGGTGAGACAGGTAGAAACTTCGCCGCTGGTATGTCTGGTGGTGTGGCTTATGTCTGGGACAAGAAACACACATTCGACTATTTCTGTAACATGGATATGGTTGAGATCAACTTGCTCGAAGAGGATAGCCAACGCAAAGAGTTGAAGGAGTTGATCCGTAAACATTATCTCTACACAGGTTCAGCCCTTGCGGGAAGAATGTTGGACGATTGGAACAAATATGTCGAGGAGTTCGTCGTAGTCGTTCCTATCGAATACAAGAGAGTTCTCCAAGAAGAGAAGATGAAGAGATTGCAAGAGAAGATTGCGGACATCGCAAGAGACTATTAATTGTAAAATTATTAGGAGATTAAGATTATGGGAAATCCAAAAGCATTTTTGACCGTCCCTCGTAAAGAGGCAGGTTATCGACCTATAAACGACCGTATCCACGATTTTGGAGAGGTTGAACAAACATTGAACACACGTGACCGCCAAGAGCAGGCGAGTCGTTGTATGGATTGTGGTGTGCCCTTCTGCCATTGGGCATGCCCACTCGGCAACAAGGATCCTGAATGGAACGACGCCATCTATCGCGGTGAGTGGGAGACTGCTTACAAGTTGTTGAAGAAGACCAATGACTTCCCTGAGTTCACTGGACGTATCTGTCCAGCGCTTTGCGAGAAGGCTTGTGTCCTCTACCACACGACTGGCGAGGCGGTTACCAACCGTGAGAACGAATGTTCCATCGCTGAGCGTGCCTTCCAAGAGGGATATGTGACCATCGAACATCCAACCCGCAACGGCAAGCGTGTCGCTGTCATCGGAGCGGGTCCTGCCGGATTGGCTGCCGCCAACCAACTCAACTACATGGGTTATGAGGTGACTGTATTCGAGAAGAATGAAGCTGCCGGTGGTTTGATGAGATATGGTATTCCAAACTTCAAGCTCAACAAGCAGATTATCGACCGTCGTATCAATGTGATGGAGCAAGAGGGTGTTAAGTTCCTTTACAACCAAGATATCGCGGCAGATAAGTTGCCTGAGGGATTCGATGCTTACGTCATCGCCACAGGTACGCCACAAGCGCGTGATTTGAAGGCGCCAGGTCGTGAGTTGAAGGGAATCCACCTTGCATTGGAGTTGCTTTCACAACAAAATAGAGTATTAGCAGGTATGAAGTTCAAACCTGAGGAGTTGGTAAACTGCAAGGGTAAGAAGGTGCTTGTCATCGGTGGTGGTGATACAGGTAGTGACTGTATCGGTACCGCTCACCGTCAGGGAGCTGTCAGTGTGACTCAAATCGAGATCATGCCAAAGCCACCAGTAGGACACAACGATAGCACACCATGGCCAAACTGGCCAGTGATCCTCAAGACTACCTCTTCACACGAGGAGGGTTGCGACCGCCGTTGGTTGCTCAACACCAACCAATTCATCGGTGATGGTAAAGGCTGTGTAAAGCAAGTTGAGGTCGAGGGTGTTATCTGGGAGCCAAATCCAGAGGGTGGACGTCCAATCATGAAGTTGGATGGAAAGAAGGAGATCATCGAGGCGGATATCGTCTTCTTGGCGATGGGATTCATCAAACCCGAACAACCAACCTTCCCGTCTAATGTCTTTGTGGCAGGTGATGCCGCTTCAGGCGCTAGCCTTGTTGTACGTGCTATCGCAAGTGGTCGTAAGATCGCTGCCTCTGTCGACAAGTATTTGTCATCTAAGTAATATTTTTAGTTTATTGGTTTTGTGGAGACGTAGGGGACTACGTCTCCACGATATAACCCTTAAACATAAGAACCTTAAATTTTTAGATTATGTGTAGCATTGCAGGTATATTCAACATACAGGGTGACACGAAGGCGCTTCGTGAAAAGGCGTTGCGTATGTCCCAGAAATTAAGACACCGTGGTCCGGATTGGTCGGGTGTTTATTGTGGTAAAACCGCGATTTTGGCTCATGAGCGTCTCTCTATTGTGGATCCGCTTTCAGGTGGTCAACCGCTTATCTCTCCAGATGGCAAGCATATTCTGGCTGTCAATGGTGAGATCTACAACCACAAGGAGATTCGCCGTCGCAGCGATTACCAGTTCCAAACCGGAAGTGACTGCGAGAGTATCTTGGCGCTTTACGCTGAGAAGGGTATTGACTTCTTGGAGGATTTGAGCGGTATCTTCGCCTTCGCCCTCTATGATGAGGAGAAGGACGAGTTCTTGATTGCCCGTGACCCGATAGGTGTTATTCCTTTGTACATCGGTCATGATGCGGACGGAACTTTGTATGTGGCCAGTGAGTTGAAGGGTTTGGAGGGATTCTGCGAGGAGTACGAGCCATTCTTGCCAGGTCACTATTACTACAGCAAAGAGGGCGTGATGAAGCCTTACTATAAGAGAGATTGGATGGAGTACGATGCGGTGAAGAATAACACTTCCTCTTCTCAGGAGGTGAAGACCGCATTGGAGGCTGCTGTAAAGCGTCAGTTGATGAGTGACGTTCCTTACGGTGTGTTGCTTTCCGGAGGTCTTGACAGTAGTGTCATCAGCGCTATTACCATGAAATATGCCGCAAAACGTGTTGAGAGCGATGATAAGAATGAGGCGTGGTGGCCACGTCTACACTCTTTCGCTGTCGGTTTGAAGGGTGCGCCTGATTTGGCGAAGGCCAAAGAGGTGGCCGACTTCATTGGTACGGTTCACCACGAGGTGAACTACACGATTCAAGAGGGTATTGACGCGATTCGTGATGTGATTTACTATATCGAAACATACGATGTGACAACTGTCCGTGCCTCTACACCAATGTATCTTTTGGCCCGTGTCATCAAGAGCATGGGTATCAAGATGGTGCTTTCGGGTGAGGGAGCTGATGAGATCTTCGGTGGTTACTTGTATTTCCACAAGGCGCCATCTGCGGAGGAGTTCCACAAAGAGACGGTTCGCAAACTTGGCAAGCTCTATTTGTACGACTGCTTGCGCGCCAACAAGAGCTTGGCTGCGTGGGGTGTCGAGGGTCGTGTGCCATTCCTTGACAAGGAGTTTTTGGATGTTGCGATGCGTCAAAATCCTGAAGCGAAGATGTGTCCAGGTTCCACTATGGAGAAGAAGATCGTCAGAGAGGGCTTCGAGGATATGCTTCCAGCCAGCGTGGCTTGGAGACAGAAGGAGCAATTCAGCGACGGTGTAGGTTACTCATGGATCGACACTTTGAAGCAAATCACCAGCGAGGCTGTTACCGACGAGATGATGGCACATGCGGCTGAGCGCTTCCCAATCAACACTCCGATGAACAAGGAGGAGTATTACTACAGAACCATTTTTGAGGAGCACTTCCCAAGCGCAAGTGCGGCTAAGAGTGTTCCTCACGAGGCATCTGTAGCATGTTCCACCGCAATTGCCCTGGAGTGGGATGCGGCTTGGAAGAAGATGAACGAGCCAAGCGGCCGTGCCGTGAAAGGCGTTCATGAGCAAGCATATTGATTTAAGAACTCTCATAATTGTAGGGGCTGTTCTCAGGGATGAGGGCGGCCCTTTTTAGTTAAGAAATTTTTTATTTTATCAGGCGAAAATCAAAAAGACATGTTTTTCGCCCGAAAGTCGAATAATATGATGCTATTGAGATAAATCGTCTAGTGTGTGTCGTAAATCACTTGAATAAGTTTTTTTGTTAATTTCAAGGAAGTGATTCTCAGAGTGAGGGGTAAATATCAAACAAATGTGAAATTTGGATTTGTATTTTATAATTCATAATTTTGTGCTATATCTATAGACTTGAATTTCATGAGGTCTGTAGTTTTTTTGTTTTTATAAAGGCGTTTACTAAGCGCTCTGTTTTGACACTTCGAAATCTGGCAGTTTCTAATTCGGTCAAAGACAAAGCAACGGTAGATGTCTGCGTTGTTGTATGCATCCATTTATTTATGGTTGTTCATATGGCGTGGACTCTTGCGTTGCTCGTTTTGACTGAATGGGTTTGCCAGAGCCTCGAAGTGTGGAACGAGTAACAAGTGGTTCCACGCTTTTTGTTTTGATTAAGGTCTATTTTGGAACCTAATAGACAATCTGAGGGAAAGTGGATTTGTTAATTGGACAACATATAAAAGGCAAACTCAAGGAACGAAATATGTCTGTAAAGCTTTTTGCTGATAAATTAGGAATCAGAAGAACCAACGTCTATAGAGATGTGTTTGAACAGGCAAGTTTGGATACTGGTTTGTTGATGAAAATTTCCGAGATCCTACAATACGACTTTTTTGCTGACCTGTCAAAAAAACATCAGGAAAGGTCTCAACAATAATAGTCTATTGTATCATATTTGACACATGTCTCTTAATAGAGACTGATTTGTCTGTCCATTTGTTTGTACAATAGTAATTTTGTGAGTATGAAAAGCATATGGATTAAATCAAAAGCATTAAGGAGAGTATTACTTTTTGCCTTGGTGACAGTAGAGTTAAATGTTTTGGCTCTTATAATCTATTTTTTACTTGATGCTGTCATTGATTTAGTCGGCCGTAATATTGATTTGAGGGTATTTATTTTTCACCCGATTTGGTTGTGCTTTGTATTGATGATAGGCTTATTCTCGACGTTAATTGCCGAGGTTTTAGATGATCATTTTATAACTTAATTTTTTACGATATGAAAAAACTTTTATTATTGTTAAGCACTTTATTAGTGCTAGTAATGTCAAGTTGTATGGGAACAGCATCAAACTTGATTAAGAATCAAAATCAAAACCAAACAAGTGTTGTCTTGTCAAAAAACAACTACAAGATTATTGGGCAAGCTCAAGGAGAGGTCTCGACTCGTTATGTTTTGTGTTTTGGTGGTTTGCAGAAGAAAAACCTGCAAGCAAACGCAATTGCCGAGATGACTAAGTCTGCTAACCTAAAGGGTTCTCAAGCGTTGATTAATATAAACGTAAGAGAGTCTAACAGATTGTGGGCTGCAGGAATAATTAGAGAAGTGTATTGTGTTGCAACAGGAACAATAATTGAATTTACAGAATAATTCATTACTGTCCACTAAAAATCGCAAAAGGCTCTTTGAATTAATTGAATTATAG
>JAKSKV010000036.1 GCA_024401555.1 Paludibacteraceae bacterium | reverse complement strand
CAATAGCAGGCCGACTACCACCAAAGCAACTATTATAACCATTTTATTCATATTTAACCACTTAAAAACTATCCAATCAACTCATCCTGCACCGTCACCTCAATCTCGGCGTCTGGTAAGATAAAATAGATGCATGCATTACCCAAACCGCACCCATCACCAGGGAGTATTGCATACGCCCTATTAAACGCATCCAGTTTTTTTACCATGATTGTCTATTTTAGAATTTTAATTATTCCTGGAAATATCCTTTGTCATCCTTTACACAATGCCTCATAATTGAATTTATTTCATGAACTTATTGAATAAGAATGAGATCAATTCAAACGCCACTAAGAAAACCTCAAAAAGAATGACAAAGGCAATCATCTCCACAAAAGGCATAATGAACGCACAAACAGCTGTTCCCCAACGCCAAGAGACATCGGGTGACGAGGAGACATAGAGGCCATAAACGATAACAGACGCAACACTTACTAAGAGACAGCAGATAATAATGATTATTCCTCCTCCAGGTCCATTGATATGCAAATTTCTCATAATGACAACAAAGAGACCTATTGTCACTACTGCCTGAATAATGTATGGAATGATAGAATGTAACATAAAATAAATACTCAAAAAATATTGTCAACCTATTGTAAAAAAAATCATCGCCCTTTCGAACGCTGATCACCATTATTTCGCATAGACACTCTCAATCTCCACAACATAAATCGTATGGAGTCCACCACCTGGCTTCTCACTGTACCAACGCGCAAGCAACTCCTTATCAATAAACGCGGAATCCGTCATCTCAGTCTTGAACAACTTCTTGCAATCCAATACCATACGAGCCTCATCAAAGGTCATCACACCCGATTCCAACGATTTAGGAGAGAGTCCCGCCTCCTTCACCTTGTCTCCATCCCTACCAGACTTTGTTCCGCAGATCTGCAACGCGGGTTTATAATCCTCTGAAAAGAAAGAGAGGGAAAGACGATCATTTTTCTCGATGAATTCGTGGGTATAGCGTTCAGGACGGACAAAGATGAAGGCCACTGGCTTGTTCCACAACCATCCGATTCCACCCCAAGAGGCGGTCATCGTATTGTAACTTGTGGAATCACCTGCAGTGATCAACATCCACTCCTTGCCTATCAATTGGAAGGCATCCTCTTTCCCTAAAAGGGCAATATCCTGCTTTTTCATCTCTTGATTATTGGGTGCCTCGGAGGATTGACATCCCATCCAGGCCATACAGAGCGCCGCAAAGGCGATAACTTTAAATTTCATAGATTATAACAACTGCGTGATTACTCTCTGACACCGTCCATCACCATAGCATCGGCGGATGGGGAATCCGATGTCTCCTTTTTATCACTGAATTCCTTCCAGTTCTTCACGATATCCTCCAAATTGAAGGCCGGCAAGACTGTATCTGCTACTATCTTAATAGGATAATAGAGCCTTGATTGATTGAGTGTCTCCTCCGAAAGGATCTCCACCTTCGAATTAAAAATATCGAAAGAATGGATCATAGCGCTCAAGACCAACAACACCTTCACAAACGAGAATACGGCGCCTAAAAGCTTATTCAGCCATCCTAACATCACCACATTCAAGAACTTGCTGATGATAATCGCTAAGAAATGGACACCTACCAAGGCCAAAACCATGGTCAAGACAAAGGCCACCACCGGAGAAGTAGCAGCCTCAATATCAAACGTGGAGCCAAACCATCCGGCTATCTCCACAGAATAATTCTTCGCCAAGTAGAGTGCTACAATGATACCCACCAAACCAGAGAGTTCCATCACGAAACCCTTTCTAATACCCTTTACCACGCCATAATAGACGAGGATAATAAGCAATATCAAGTCAAGTAGTAGCATGTCGTCACTTTTCTTTATGATAACGAAGCGAAGAAGACATTACAATGTCCTCTTCACCTCAACTTGTTCGAAACTCTCCACCAAGTCGCCGACTTGGATATCATTGTAGTTAGCAACGTTCAAACCGCACTCGTAACCGTTAGCAACCTCCTTCACATCATCCTTGAAACGCTTCAAAGAGGCCAATTCACCGGTAAATACCACAATACCGTCACGGATGACACGAACCTTGTTACCACGCTTGATCTTACCGTCACGCACGATACAACCCGCGATAGTACCCACCTTGCTGATCTTGAAGGTCTCTTGGATCTCGGCAGTACCCACAATCTCCTCCTTGTACTCTGGAGAGAGCATACCGACCATAGCGTCCTTCATCTGCTCGATCGCGTCGTAGATGATTGAGTACAAACGGATATCCACACCCTCGTTCTCCGCAATACGGCGGGCCGCTTGGGACGGACGTACTTGGAATCCGACGATGATCGCATCGGCTGTTGCCGCCAACATCACATCCGACTCGGAAATCTGACCGACCGCCTTGTGGATGACATTGACCGCGAACTCCTCGGTAGAAAGACGCTCCAAAGAGTCTTTCAACGCCTCTGCTGAACCATCCACATCGGCCTTTACAATGATATTCATCTCTTGGAAGTTACCCAACGCACGACGACGGGCAATCTCCTCGAGTGTCAAGTGCTTAGTGGTACGCAAGCCTTGCTCACGTTGCAACTGTTCACGTTTGTTAGCGATTTCACGCGCTTCCTGTTCTGTTTCAAATACATTGAAGTTATCACCTGCTTGAGGGGCTCCGTTAAGACCCAAGATAACAGCAGGTTCAGAAGGCTTGGCTTCCTTGATACGTTGGTTACGCTCGTTGAACATCGCCTTGATACGACCGAAGTTCGTACCTGCCACCACGACATCACCCACACGGAGTGTACCGTTGCTGACCAAAACGGTGGATACATATCCACGACCCTTATCCAACTGAGACTCGATGATGGAACCGACAGCACGACGGTTAGGATTTGCCTTCAAATCAAGCATCTCGGCCTCGAGAAGCACCTTCTCCATCAACTCCTCCACACCAGTACCCTTCTTGGCAGCGATATCTTGGGATTGGTACTTACCACCCCACTCTTCCACCAAGTAGTTCATATTGGCCAACGCCTCCTTGATCTTGTCAGGGTTAGCGGTTGGTTTATCAATCTTATTGATTGCGAATACGATAGGCACACCAGCCACAGATGCGTGGTTGATCGCCTCAATGGTTTGCGGCATCACATCGTCATCGGCTGCGACGATGATGATCGCGATATCGGTCACCTTCGCACCACGGGCACGCATAGCGGTAAACGCCTCGTGACCTGGCGTATCCAAGAAGGTGATTTGCTGACCATCGTTCAATGTCACATTGTAGGCACCGATGTGCTGGGTGATACCACCCGCCTCACCGGCAATCACATTGGTCTTACGGATATAGTCCAACAAAGAGGTCTTACCGTGGTCAACGTGACCCATGACGGTCACAATTGGTGGACGAGATACCAAATCCTCCTCGGCATCCGCCTCCTCTTGGATAGCGGCAACCACCTCGGCGCTGACATATTCAGTCTCAAAACCGAACTCCTCAGCCACAATATTAATGGTCTCGGCATCCAAACGTTGGTTGATGGATACCATCAAGCCGAAGTTCATACAAGTACCGATAACTTGTGTGACAGGAACAGCCATCATGGTAGCCAACTCGCTGACGGTAACGAACTCCGTGATCTTCAACTTGCTTTGCTCCAAACGCTCTTGCTCCTCTTGCTCCAACATACGTTGGTTCTGCAATTCACGCTTGTCGCGACGGTGCTTGGATCCCTTGGTCTTTTGTCCCTTGCTGGTCAAGCGGGCCAAAGTCTCCTTAATTTGTTTTTGTACCTCCTCGTCATCAACCTCAGGCTTCACGATTGGCTTCTGCTTATTGAAGTTCTTCTTGCCGCCCTTGTCTCCTCCGTTGTTATTGTTGCCGTTGTTACGGTTATTGTTATTACCCTTTCCGTCGCCGTTACCGCCCTTAAACTCAGCGATATCGACACGGTTTTGTTGGATACGTTTACGCTTTTTCTTGTGATCCTCGTCACTCATTTCACCGTTTCCACCCTTTTGTCCCTCTGGTTTGTTGAAGCCAGGCTTGCTGTTGCGTTGTTCACGCTCCTTCTTGCGCTCCTCTTTTGACTTCTTACCCGGACGGGTCTTTTGGTTCAATGAATCCAAATCAATCTTACCGATCACATTGACAGTTGGTTTCTTCTCCGTTGACGAGAGAGAGAATACCTCTGTCTTGGCAGGTTCTTCACTTTGTCCATTCGATTCAGCAGTAGCGGGTTGGGTAACCTCCACCTTAGGAGCTGGTGTCTCAACTTTTGTTTCCTTAGGTTCGTCACTGGTTTTGTTTTCTGCTGGAGCAGTCACCTCAGCCTTTTGTGCAGGCTTAGCGGCAGGAGCCTCCTTCTCAGCGGGAGCCGAGGATGGCTTCTTATTGAGACTATCAAGGTCTATCTTGCTGACCACCTTGATATTCACCTTCTTGTCCGCATGCAAAGAGGTGACGGCTGGTTCTGGTTCCTTCTTCGCCTCAGCCTCAAATCCCTCGATTTGAACGCTTCCGCGATTATTCTTCGTGGTACGGTTTTGACTGAGCTTCTCAGCATCGATCTTTTGCTTCGAATCCTTATCGAACTCGGCACGCAAAAGGCTCTCTTCGTCATCCGACAACTTAGCATTTAGATCCTCACCATCAACATTAAAGCCTTTCTTAGACAGAAAGTCCACGACTGTGGAGACACCCACATTCAACTCTTTCGCTATTTTACTTAATCGTATAGACATATATCGTTTTTAGTTATTTACTGTATAATTATCACGTCACGAAAGGCAAGCCGGACAAAGCCGGCCGCTTATTACTCCTCAGAAGAGGTTTCTCCGTTCTCAGACTCAACGTCCTCGAACTCAGCGCGCAAGATGCCAAGCACCTCGTCCACTGTCTCCTCCTCGAGGTCAGTGCGATTGATCAACTCCTCACGGGAGATCTTCAACACATCCTTAGCGGTATCGCAACCGATACCCTTCAAGATGTCGATGATCCAAGAGTCGATCTCATCAAGGAACTCATCCAAATAGATATCCTCCTCATCTTGTCCACCAGGCAACTCGCGGAACACCTCGATTTGGTAATCCGTAAGCATACAAGCCAAACGGATGTTCATACCGCCCTTACCGATAGCCAAAGAAACCTCCTCAGGACGCAAGAACACCTCAGCGCGCTTGTGCTCCTCGAACAAACGAATAGAGGAGATTCTCGCTGGGCTCAACGCTCTGGAGATGAACAAAGAGATATTGTTCGTATAATTGATCACATCAATGTTCTCGTTACGAAGCTCACGGACGATACCGTGGATACGGGCGCCCTTCATACCGACGCAAGCGCCTACTGGATCGATACGATCGTCGTAAGACTCGACTGCCACCTTCGCGCGGTCGCCAGGGATACGCGCGATACGGCGGATCGTAATCAAACCGTCGTTGATCTCAGGAACCTCCAACTCGAACAAACGTTGCAAGAAGAGCGGAGATGTTCTGGAAAGGATGATCTTAGGGTTGTTGTTTTGGTTGTCCACCTTCGCAACAACGGCGCGGACCGTATCACCCTTGCGATAGAAATCAGAAGGGATCTGCTCTGTCTTAGGCAAGAGCATCTCGTTGCCATCCTCGTCCAACAAAAGGACCTCTTTCTTCCAAACTTGGTAAACCTCACCCACAACAATGTTACCGATCTTCTCTTTGTACTTGTTGTAAAGCGTATCTTTTTGCAAATCAAGAATCTTTGAAGCCAATGTTTGGCGAAGATTCAAAATCGCGCGACGACCGAAAGAGGCGAAATCGACCTTATCGGTCACATCCTCTCCAACCTCAATGTCACTTACAATTTGACGAGCCTCTGAAAGAGGAATCTGCACATTAGAATCTTCCAAATCAGCATCTTCCACAACAGTTCTATTTCTATAAATCTCAAAGTCACCTTTGTCCGGGTTGATGATCACGTCATAATTCTCATCGGTACCGAACATCTTTGATATCACGCTACGGAAAGACTCCTCCAAAACGCTAATCATTGTGCTTCTGTCGATGTTCTTCAATTCTTTGAACTCCGCAAAAGTATCGCTCAAACTAATTGATTCTTGCTTTGCCATAATTATTTAAACGTTATTAAATATTTTGTATATTTTACTTGATCATACGCGAAGGTCAACACCTCTGTCACCTCCACTTTTTTCTTCTCGCCCTCTTTCTTCACCTTCTTGGTGGTCTCGAGACCGAAATTTTCAGCCGTCACATTCACTAATTTTCCTGTATGTTTCGGACCATTGGAGAGTTGCACCTCCACATCGTTTCCCTCATACTTTTGGTATTGTTGCAACACCTTGAAAGGAGAGGTAAGACCAGCGGAACCGACCTCCAACTCAAAATCCTCCACGTCTCGGTCCAACTTGGATTCGATATGACGGGACAAATCCACGCAATAGTCAATAGAGACCGACTCCTTGGAATCCACCTCCACCAAGATACTGTTGCTCTTATCCACCTTCACATCCACTAGGAAGTAGGCAGATCCCGCAATGTATTCCTCGACTATTTCTTTTATAAGTTTCTCCTCAATCATTCTCTTAAAGACAATAAAATAGGGGACCTAGAGTCCCCTTCACGAATCTTCTAACACCGCGAATATAGTTCAAGTTGCGCTAAAAACCAAATAAATCTAGGAAAATCGTTGGTTATTAGGGCTATTTTCTCTATTTCACACATATATACACACGGAAAAGTTTTTATCGCACGATTTAATTTCACTTATGAAAAGTGAATTTTGACATAAAAAAAGGAGGATTTCGTTGTTTAAAACAACCAAAAGATTCATTGTAATTGAAAATTAATTACATTTGCCGACGTGGATGAACGAAGAACCAATGTGAATTGTTTCTCGTACAGTGTTAAAGATATATAGTTTAAGTTATTCGTTTATAATAGTTTTCATAAAACAACACCATGAATTATGCAAGTAAGAGGTGGTTGTTGGTGCAGTTTGTCGTGGGCATCACCCAATGTGGTTTCGCGCAGGAGAGCGTGAAGTCCCTCATCGTGTCACTCAACAATCCCGTAGATGAAAAAAGAGAAATGGTTTTCGCCTTAAGCGGAACGCCAAAGTATTGGACGCAGGGAGAGCATCTTATCATTGAGAGCACCTCCTTGAAGGGAGAGTTCGCACTCTCCAATGTGGAGCGGATCACATTCGCCCAAGCGGTGCCCACCAGCGACATCGCCCAGACGATGAACGATGCGGTCGCTCTTTACCCTAACCCAACAACGGAGTTCATCACCGTCAAGGGAGTCTCCAACTTTCAGTCAGTCTCACTGACCGATCTAAATGGTCGTAGCCTCTCCGTATCCCAAGAGGAGCGCAGCGACGAGGTATCATTCAATGTGTCGGCACTTCCCGCCGCCACCTATCTGCTCATCGTGGATGGTCAAACCTTTAAATTCGTGAAGAGATGAAACAGCAAGCAATTTTCGGAGCATTGGCTCTCCTCTTCGCAGGCAACGCATTCGCACAGAGCCAAGTGACCATACACAAGAAGGATGGCACCACCCTCACCTTTCCGCTCACCACAGTGGATACGCTTTCCGACAATGAGACATCGCACCATATGACCCTATCCTATTCAAAACAAGAGGGTTTGTTGGAGCCCATCCAAGTCATCCAGGCAAGCGAAGTGAATCTCAAGCAAGCGGACAAACCTCAGAGTTACAATATTTTACAATCCATTGCTTTCTCTTCCAAAGAGAACAACGGTCTCTCCCAGGATATCCACATTTATATCCCAAACACTACCATAACACTCGTATTACCCAACATAGCCGACCGTTCCAACTTGAAGTTGGAATTTGAGACTACAGGCAGTTATGTTTTTCTCAACGGCAAACAAATCGAGAGCGGAGCAGGTTGCGACCTCTCCGAGCAGGGAGAGATCAAGGTGGTGGCCTTCAATGGCGACATCCGCACCTATCATCTTTCAGTGGTCAACTCATCACTTCCCATCCTGGAATGTAAGGTCAACGAATCCTTTGACGGGGCGTGGGTGACGGGATCCATCACTATGAAGGATGAAAAGGGCAAGGTCTGCTTCACCAGTTCCGATGTGAATATCAAGGGGAGGGGCAACCACTATAAACAAAGTCTAAAGAACGCATACAACCTCAAGTTATCGCAAAAGAGTGCCATGCTGGGACTTCCAGCAGGCAAGCGATGGGTCTTGTTGCCCAACGCCTACGACAAGACGATGATTCGCTCCAGTGTCGCCTTCGACATCGCCGAGCGACTCTTCGACTTCGAATGGACACCGCATTACAAACCAATCGAACTGATCCTGAATGGTCAATACGCAGGTAGTTACACCTTGGTGGAGCAAATCCGTGTGGCGGAGGGAAGAGTCTCCGCAGGACAGATCCTATCCCTAGAGGAAGAGGGCGAGGAAGATGCGTTCCGGGCCGCCCAAAGCGGACTATACTTTGCGATGAGGGATCCAGAGACAGGCGCAGCGGGCACAATGCTCCTACGTTCCCAGCGCATCATTGATGATATGGAGAACGATCTCCTCGCTGACAAAACAGGCTATCAGAAACATGTAGATTTATCCAATTTCGCAAGTTGGTTCCTCTTCAACGAGTTGGTCAAGAACGAGGAGGCGATGACCTCCAACGGCTACTTGACCCTCTCGGAAGAGGGCGTTCTCACCCCAGGTCCGATCTGGGATATGAGCAAGACAATGGGCGGCGAATATGGCGATGGTTACAAGAATTCCATCCTAACAGATTCCCCTTGGTTCAGCCACTTGCTGAAGAACGACGAGTTCAAATCATTGGTGAAGAAGCAATTGGCGGAACTCACAGGAAAAGATTCCGAGATAGAGAAGATTGTACGTAGTTGCGCAGAGAGCGTCCGTCTTTCTGTGGCAGGAAATGAGATGGTGTGGCACACCTTGGGCGCACATGACGAGACGATAGAAAGCGTCACTCCGCTCTATGACGAAGAGGTAGAGCGATTGATCCAATGGCTACAAAACCGTCTTGCCTGGATGAAGGATAATCTAAAATTCTAACATTTAAAACAATGAGACACAATATATTACCATTATTACTTCTTCTAACAGCATCCTCCCCTATATGGGCAGAGAAGGAGGTGCAAGTGGGAGAGACGCAGTTTGACTGGGACCATATAGACTCCGTCCGTTATGGCAAAGAGAACCAGTTTATTGATTTGAACTATCCGATCAATGAGATTGACAAGATCACCTTCTCCTACCAAAAGAGGGATCTATCCGCTTCGGAGAAGGCGGTGGAGGGCAATGCGCTGAAACGGGTCTATCTCACCAGCGAGGCGAACGACGGCAAAGTATTGGCCGATGTGGAAGGTGTGAAGACAGAGAATGGATTCACCCTATTCGTCCCCTACCTCACGGACCAGTCGTCCTTGAGGCTCTCCTTCTCCACTCCTGGCGAGGTCTATGTGGAGAAAAGCCTCCAAAAGAGTGGCGTAACCTCAGTGGATTGCCGCAAAGCGTTCACCTACAAAGTCGTGGCGAGTAGTGGCGAGGTGAAATCCTACACCATCCAGGTAATCAATTCAGGGTTGCCTGTAATTCAGCTCACCACCCCCAAACAAGGGGCAATCTCGTCCAACTGGACGGATCAAGCCGAGATGGAGATACGAGAGAGTGACCATACATTGGATGTCAAGGGCAATCTTTCCGTCAAATACAAGGGGGGCAAATATTCACAAGCCCGCAAACGCTCCTATGGTTTAAAATTAGAGAAGAAGAGTGTTCTTCTTGGCATGTCCAAGGGCAAGCGTTTCAATCTGCAGGCCAACAACGACGACGCCTCCCTATTACGCAGTAGGATCGGGTTCCTACTTGCCAGAACTTGGAGTAATCTTAACTGGACCCCCATGGAGCAACCCGTGGAGTTGATCGTGAACGGCAACTACCTAGGCAACTATCTTTTGTGCGAGGAACCACGCATCAGCGAGGGTCGTATCAAGGGAGGCACACTACTTGAGATCACAGAAGAGGCAGATGCCACGGACCCGCACTTCACAACGCAGCAATCTGGCCTCACCTTCAAGGTGGTGGATCCGGACGATGCCTCCATGACACCACTCGTCCAAACCCTTGAGGCCTTTGAGAAGAAATTGTATGGCGGAAAATTCTCCGACTACAAGGGTATGGTGGATGTCAATAGTTTCGTGGATTGGTATTTGCTCAACGAAATCTGCGGCAATAGTGAAGCGCTTCAATCCAACGGTTACGTCACCATTGACGAGAACAACAAACTAGTAATGGGGCCGATTGCCTCTTTGGAGGATTTCTTAGGCAATAACAAAGCCCCAACGGAGGGTTTTCTCCTTCGGAACGAGGGTTGGTTCAGGGAACTTTTTCAAAACAAAGAATTCGTCTCCCTCGTCGCTCAACGGTTCGAGGAGATGAAGGAAGAGCTCTCCCAATTGAGCGCAGAGCTCTCAACGATGCGCGAAGAGGAGCTACTCTCCTACCAAGGGGACGCCGCTTTGTGGCACAACATCGCTTCAACTGAGGCTGAAAAAAGACAAAGCAACGCCTGTGAAGAGATCACGAAGTGGATGAACAACCGACTTGACTGGCTATCCATCCGCTTCGCCAACGACGCGAAACTGGCCCAAACGGAGAGACAGGGCAACAACGACATCACGGAATTCACCCTCAAAAGTTCCCAAAACGGCTCAGCCCTTCTCAGTGACTACAAGGCGACAATTGAGGGAGACAAGATTACCATCTTCGTTCCCTACTTGGTGGATTTCAATCTAATCGCCACGATCCAAACCTCTTCAGGCGCTACCCTATTTGTGGATGGAGAGAACATCAAGAGTGGCTCCACCAAGGTGAACTACCTACATCCTGTCAAAATGAAGGTTCTCTCCTCCTCCGGAAATGTCAGGACATACACGGTGGATATCCACAACAGCGGATTGCCCGTTCTCTATATGAATACACCCAACAACACGGACGTGAATACCAAAGATCGTTGGACCGACGGTGTCACCATGACCATGTACCGCAAAGATGGATCTATCGACTACGATGCGGGCAGCGATAAAGTGCAGATGAAGGGACGAGGCAACTCCACTTGGAGCATCAACGACAAGCGTCCATACGCCATCAAACAGAACAAAAAGAGCGAGGTGCTCGGCATGCTGGAACACAAACGATGGGTATTGATGGCCAACTACTATGACGCCTCATTCTTCCGTAACGAACTGGCCAACTACTTGGCGAAACGATACACCACAGCGGATTGGGCGCCTAGCGGCTTTAACATCGAGTTTGTCTATAACGGCAAACACCGTGGCAATTACTACTTCTGCGAACAGGCCAAAATCAGCGACGAGCGTCTTCCAGGCAAATACCTCGTGGAGGCGGACCTCAAGGACGGCCGTGGGCAAATCAAGGGAGCCCGAAGCAACAACTATTTCAATGTGAAGCACCCGGAGGTGGCGGATGGCAGCGAAGAGCTACGTTACGTCAAAGGAAAGTTGGACGCCCTGGAGAACGCACTCTACGGCGGTAACTGGAACGAGGTAAAGAGGCTGATTGATTTACCAAGCTTCGCCGATTGGTATGTCATCAAGGAGTTGAGTAAGGACTATGACGGCAACATGTATACCAGCACCTACTGCCATATCATGGAGGACGGTATCATCAAAATGGGTCCTATCTGGGATTTCGATTTGGCCTTTGGCGGCAATCCTTTTGAGAGTATGTTCGGCGGAGGTGGTGGATTTGGAGGCTTCGGCGGATTTGGCGGTGGCGGCGGAGTCGACTACGCTTGGCTCAATCAGCCCGAAGGCTACTACATCGGAGAGAAGGAACAATCCACAGGCACCAACTGGTTTTTACTCTTCTTAAAGCAAAAGGAGTTCCGTGACTTGGTATTGGAGAGAGTGAACGATATGGTGGACCACATGGACGACATCATGGGATACATCGACCTCAACACGGATTTACTTGCCCTCTCATCCACAGCGAATAGTGTCGGTTACTCTGCTGGAGGTGGTGGAGGATTCGGTGGATTTGGCGGCTGGGGAGGCGGCTTCGGCGGTTGGGGAGGTGGAGGCAACACCACGCCAACAACACCTTCCAAAACCGTAGAGGACTACCAAGCGACCATGAAGATCTTAAAGGACTTCGTACACGACCGATTGCTTTGGATGCAGAAGGATCTGAAAAACAGATAAGAAATACCCCCGTACATCTCACTATGTTTATGTACGGGGGTATCTTAATTTCTTAGTCTTTACCAAATGAATTAACTCTCCGACACATATTGTGTTGGTATACAACAATGATTCCACGTCATTCAAAATGCCAAATACTTTAGGAGACAAACAATCGACGTCACCGAACAAATAACCAAGAATATTGGTATCTAACAAATATCGATTCATTTCATCAGGGCTTTATGGTCAATATACCATCTATTGGTTCCCATTGATTTCCAATAATCATCGAACCTACCCTTCTTAGTTTTCTCCTTAGGCTGACTATCCGCCCTTTTACTGTTTTTAATAAATTCTTTTGCTGCCATAAACCATAGATTTTTCTTTTTACAAATATACAAAAAATTTCATTCATCAAAACTATCCCATTAGAGCGCATCTATCAGAACTACACTCCAAATTAGGAACCGCTCGTTGAATATAAATCACTTCAACCTCAACTTCGCCCCCACCTTGAACTTCACCTTCTTGTTCATCGTCTTGAGGGCAGAGAGTTGGATAGCGTATTTCTGCGAAATGGAGTGCCAAGTCTCTCCTGGCGCAATCTTATGGTGTGCGGTGGCGCCCAACTTTTTCTTCGGTTGGATAAATACCTTCTCGCCCGCTTTCAAAACGTAGTTCGAAGAGAAATCGTTGTAGGATTTGAGCTTCTCAACAGAGATACCCGCTCTTTTGGAAAGGCCATAGAAGGTATCACCCTGCTTCACTACAAAATATTTCACACCATTGATTTTGTCGGAACCTTTGGTGTTATCTTTTTTCGACTCTTTGCGTTGTTTCTCAAGCTTCTCCTTTCGCTCCTGCTCTTGCCTCTGCAGTTCGCGCTTCTCCTGCTCCTTACGTTTCAACTCACGTTTCTCCGCTTCACGACGCTCCTCCTCTTTCCGCTCCTTTTCCCTAAGCACCTTCTTTTTATCGTAGGGATCAGAACCATCCCGCAACAAGAACTGCTCTGGATTGCGGTCGTAGATATCCAGATAGTTCTGTTCGATCACCTCAATCAAGAGATCGGGATATTTCGGATTGGTCGCATAACCAGCCTTCTTGAGTCCTTTGGCCCACCCCTTGTAATCGGTGATGCGCAACTTGAAAAGATCCGCATAGTGTGGCCTTTGCAAAAAGAGCGAATGGTCGCGGAACGACTCATCAGGGGAATTATAGACACGGAAACAATCATGCTTCTTATCATCATCCTTATGGTAGGTTTTCCCATTGTAACCATCGCTGCACTTAATGCCGAAGTGATTGTTCGCACGGATAGCCAGATCACTGCGTCCACTACCCGACTCCAAAATACCTTGCGCCAGAGTGATGCTGGCAGGAATATTATAGAGATACATCTCCCGAATAGCGGTCTTGTGATAGCGTTCAATGTATTCGATGGTCTCCGCGGAACGATAGGAGACTGCGGAAAGGGCACAAATGTCCAATAATAAAATGATGATTGTATGGAATAATCTATTCATGGGGTCTTCTGATAAATAACATCTGCAAATATAATGAAAAAACGTAGAGACGCGATTAATCGCGTCTCTACATACCGTAGGCCCCTTGTGGCCGATTATTCCTTCAAGAATTTAGTGCGGTATACATCGTTCACCGTTTCCACCTCAATCATATAGAATCCCACGTTCAAATCCTCCACAGAAATGGATTTTTCATCACCCAACTCATAACGGAGCATACATCCACTCATATCATAAATCTTATAGGAGAGTACTTGCTCTTCGGTCGCCAAATTCAGATAATCGGAAGCCGGATTAGGATAGAGGGTAAGTTCTGACAAGTATTCCACATCTTCTGCATCCACCGTATAGTGCTCACAAACGGATCCGTTGGATGCGCCTGGCGTTGCCGCAAAAGTGAGGTTGTCGTCACAGATACCAAAAACTGTCATCTCTTCACCACCATCTGACTTTCTACCATAAGAGGCGTTTGTCTCGTGACCTACATAAGTGATACAATCCACATTCTCGTATGAGTCGCCAACGGGGACAGAGAGACAAAGTTTATAAGCGTTTGCACCATTACTCAACTTGAAATCCAAATAGTTTGAACCCAATGTCTTGTCACCCTTCGCCCAAAGGAGTTTATGTTCTCCCGCTTTGATAACAAGGTTATCAGCATCCCAAGGGAGATCTGAGGACTTTAAACTATTAGGAAGAGAGAAGCGGAATCCAGACAAGTTGACATCCTTGGCGCCATAGTTGTAGACCTCGATCCAATCTGGATAACTATTATAATCGTCCACATTTCCGGACAATTCGTCGCTACTTGCGCAAATCTCATTGATAACCAAAGTAGGAAGCTCCACATCACTCTTCTTAAAGATCGCCTTAATGGTCATAGACTTCGACAACACACCAGAAAGGAGACCTGGCATATAGGCATCTGCCGCAGTACCACCATCTGTAATCTTCACACCCGACTTGTCGGAGAATTCCCATTTCTCAAGTTGATAACCACTTGGCGGATAGACCACAATATCAAAACCATATCCAGCGATGTACTTTCCTTTATACGAAGAGGAAATGTTCTCTCCGTTCAAAGTGAAAACCGCTCCAGGCTCACTGGATGTAAGCGTTAGATCTACAGCAGCAGTTCCTCCCACATACTTTTTCAAATGTTCCAAGATATTCTTAGGACGCTGCAGAGCGAATTCTCTCATCTTTTTAAAACTTGATTCTTCCGCGACATCCTTGCCATAATAGGCGCAATACTCACCGCTCACTAAATCCGTATAGTCATCAAACACTTTGTTGATATTCTCTTCTGAGAAACGATCGGTCAGGTTGATCAGATATCTGGTTGTGAACTTTTTCTCAAACTCCTTGTTGGCGGACAATGATTTAAAAATCTCCACCATCCACGATTGATTATTCGCCCACTGACTTCCACCTTGACACCATTGGATCATATTCGTTGATGAGCTACTGAGCCAATCATAATCACACAAACCAAAACCAAAGTCTGTATCATAGAGCATCCAACGGAAGCGCCCATTCTCTTTGGCCCTCCACAACTTGGTATTATTTCCCGGCCAGTCCGTATTGACAATGAACTGTTGGAAAATCTGATAATCGATATACTCATCCATATCCATTCTCTCACAAGCGCCCTCAAAATAACCTGGGTTATTAGGATTATTATCGGTCAAATAGCTTACCAATTCATCGTAAGCCTCTTTTGTACCCTTGGATGCCTCAACACCCTTTTGGTCTCCTAAAGAGATCAAGTCGATCTCATCATCGTCATAACCATAATGTGCCTTCACATAATCCGCATTCATACGCTCATTAAGGGTCATCAAATGCACATATTTACCATTACGATAATAGGCGACAGGCATACTGCCCTGATAATCGATATTCATACCATGCGCGAAGGTTTGCATTAAACCATCTCTGAACGGCAAACATCCATAAGCTGTACCACCGTTTCTCAAGTGCAAGTTAGCATAATTCGAGATGTTCCAAGAGTCATAAAATTTATAACCATAGTTTTTGGTTCCCGTTTTCTTGGAAGTCTTTATAGAGTAGGATTTGATCCGCTCTCCACGGGAACAGCCTCCCTCAATAGCGGCCTCCGCCTCCTGAGAAACCACCTGATTGCCGTCAACGATGAACTCAAAATTCACTGGTCGTTTCCAATCTCGATGGTAGTTAGCGAAACTTTTATAAGATGGGGTACTTGAGCAACTCTTCTCTCCTTTGACACCATTCTTACCCACTACGAACATTCCCAACACATCATCACTATAATAAGCTTCATCCATAGTAATAGAGACGATAGGAACCGTGAATCCACCACATTTCGAATGATTTTCATCCATAAAGATATAAGATCCCGTTAGGATTTTACTAGGTAGATAACCTGTCTTGCAAGCAATTGCCCTGACATTTATATTTTCCGTCACTTCAATGGGTTCGGTATATAGCAAACCATTCTCAAGTGAGGGCTCCGTATTATCCAATGTGTAGTAAATAGCCGCCCCCTGAGTAGTGGTGGAAAGGGTCAAACTAACTGGCTCCTTCATAACACCTGGCTTCACACTAAATGATGGCCGTCCACAACGATTTTTCGAGATATCTCTCACACCCTCCTTGTTTTCTTTGCCAGGAGTTGGCTCCATATATCCCGATGAAATAGATTCATTCCAACGTCCATAGGATATGTGGGCATCCATCTTTCCATACACAATCCTATCAAGACTACTTTCCCCGGCATACAATTCCAAAGCGCCACCATCCGCATCCAATTTATAGGGAGAATGGTACTTTTCAGGATTCTCTTGGGAGGTTTGGTCCATCCAAACAAGAGTATAACCGTTCGCAGGGATATTGATATCGGTGTCAATTTCCCATAACCACTTCAGGTTATCGTAGTCAACAACGCTTTTAGAATCGGCTCCGTAATGTTTCAAGACAGCACCTTTCAAACTAATCGCCTGATCCGAAGAATTATAAAACTCCACATAGCCAGAGAAGTTATAATTCTCCCGATTATACATAGTGGAGATATTGCACGGCATCACCTCATTGATTTGAATCACACCCACAAATCTTGCAGACCTTAACTGAGGAGTAGGATTAAGAGAAAGAACGGACGGACACTTCGTGCACTCACTGATATCGGCACCATCACAACAGAAAGAAGGTAGAACCGTCGTAGTCTTATAATCATGTCCCTCCGCTGGGATCTCCTCCTCATAAGATTCATCGCATCTTCCACAAGCGTAAGCATCGTAACCTGGCATATCACAAGTCGGCTCAACCTCCTTTAATCGCATAAAATCGTGTCCCAACGCTTTGAACGTTTCAGTAAAATTAAAAGAACATGAGAGGCATAAAAAACTATTCATTCCATCTTTTGTACACGTAGGCTCTACGCTGGATATCACCTCAAAGTTATGACCCTTGGCCGTAACCGGCTCATCGTAACTATCCTCACACGCAGAACAGGTATAGCTTCTCAAACCATCCTCAGTACAAGTCGCCGCCTCTTCGGATGTTAATTTATAGCTATGGCCAGTAGCCGCAATCGGCTCACTATAAGAATCTTTACAAGCGGAGCAAATATAGCTACTATGGCCAGCCTCGGTACAGGTCGCTGGTTTGACACCCATCAATTTATAATTATGTCCGGTAGCTGCGATCGGTTCGCTGTAAGCATCTTTACAAACGGAGCAAACGTAGGTTTGATAACCGTCCACGGTGCAAGTAGCAGGTTTGGTTGACATCAACTTATATGTATGTCCCGTAGCCTTGACCGCTTCGTCGTAACTATCCTCACACAAGGAACAAGTATAGCTTCTCAATCCATCCTCAGTACAAGTCACCGCCTCTTCGGATGTTAATTTATAGCTATGGCCAGTAGCCGCAATCGGCTCACTATAAGAATCTTTACAAGCGGAGCAAATATAGCTACTATGGCCAGCCTCGGTACAGGTCGCTGGTTTGACACCCATCAATTTATAATTATGTCCGGTAGCTGCGATCGGTTCGCTGTAAGCATCTTTACAAACGGAGCAAACGTAGGTTTGATAACCGTCCACGGTGCAAGTAGCAGGTTTGGTTGACATCAACTTATATGTATGTCCCGTAGCAGGATAGAGTTTATCACTCTTGATAACACCACAACGTGAACATACCTCACGGTCATAACCGACCTCTGTGCAAGTCGCTTCAACCACCTCTCTCACCATATCATGACCCAATGCCACTATATTCCAATGCGACTCCTTACCACATGTTGAGCAGACTCTCAACAAAGAACCCATCTTGGTACAAGTGGCTGGTTCCTCCTCCATATCCTTATAATCGTGACCCAACGAAGGATAATGCTTTTCGCTCTTGATAACGCCACAACGTGAACACACCTCACGTTCATAACCGATCTCTTCGCAAGTAGCCTCGACGACCACTCGCTTCAAATCATGACCCAATGCAGGATAATGCTTTTCGTTGATGACTATACCACAACGAGAACACACGACAGATTCTACACCCTCCTCTTCGCACGTAGCTTCAGAGACGGACGATTCAGATGCAGGAACGTGACCTCCATGACGGATCGTTATGGTATTACTTACCACTCCACACTTTGTACATACCCTCTCGATAGTACCATCTGAAGTACACGTTGGGTGAACAATCGTATCACTCACATACGTATGTTCATGAGAAGGAACGTCGATGACAATTGTGGACTCCGTCGTCTCAACAACACTCCAAGCAACACTAACTGAAAAAATGGACAGCGCCACCGACGCCATCAATTTGTTTTTAAAGGAACCAATCATAAATTAACCACAAAAAACCGAGTTCTTCACTCAGTTAAAACAACATCTGCTTTAAGAATTAAACCTTATACTATCTACTTTCACTGTAATCGAATACAAATATAATAAAACTGCCGTAAATCCACCATAAATTGCATAAAAAACTATGTTTAACAACACATATTCACCCTCAAACTCAACAGGATCAACAAGTTAGTCCAATATAATACTACACACCACACACTATGAATTCTTTCATTTGACACTATTTTCTCACACCTTGCTACAATTATCCCATACATTCTTCTCCCTGAAAACTATTTTTGTAATATGAAAATAAACCTAATCTTATACGATTGTCATGAATAACACATCTAAAAAATTGGCCTTCGGAGTTGCGATGGGAATATGCTCCTCCTTGGCATGGGCAGACAACCCCATCATTCAAACCTATTTTTCGCCAGACCCTGCGCCAGTGGTGATCGACGATACCGTATTCGTCTACACCGGCAACGACCAAGGTGGTGACTTCTTTACCATGAACGGATGGAGGGTCTCCTCTTCCACGGATATGGTGAACTGGACAGACCGAGGTACCATTATCCTATCGCATGACGATTTCCCCAACGCCAAGGTTTCGGGAGACTGGGCGGCGCAATGTATCCGCCGCAACGGCAAATATTACTACTATGTGACCGTAGAATCCACCCGAGGCGGCCGCGCCATCAATGTAGCAGTTGCGGATCGTCCGGAAGGACCTTTTAAAAATGCGACAGGCAACAACCACTTGGCTGGTCCGAACTGGGACTACATCGACCCAACCGTTTGGATCGATGACGACGGACAAGCTTACCTTTACTGGGGTAATCCTAAGTTGTACTATGCGAAATTGAATGACGACATGATCTCTTTCAAGGGAGGCGCAAACGCTATTCAAGTAACCGATATGAGCCGAGGTTTCGCACCGAACGGAGAGGCTTCAAAATACACAGAGGGTCCATGGATCCACAAGCACGGGAATAAATATTACATGATCTACGCCTCACACGGCGTGCCTGAGTGCATCTCCTACTCTTGGAGCAACAGCCCAACAGGTCCGTGGGAATGGAAGGGCATCATCATGGACAAGAACCAACAAGGAGCTGCTTTCACCAACCACTCAGGATTGATCGAGTTCAAAGGCAGGAACTTCTTCTTCTACCACAATCAAAGGCTCCCAGGGGGAGGCGGTTTCGCACGTTCCACCGCTATAGAGGAGTTTAAATGGAACGCTGATGGAACCATTCCAAAGATGACCATGAGCAACATTGGTGTAGTGGAGCCTATCCACTATTTGGATCCATTCAAGCGTGTCGAGGCGGAGACCAAAGCATACAGCTACGGATTGGACGCAGGCAAAAACAACAACGGCGTCTATATCACAAAGATTCACAACAATGACTACATCAAAGTGCGTTGCGTCGATTTCGGCGATATGGGAGCCGATGTCTTTACCGCGAGCGTAAATAGCCGCAACAATGCCACCATCGAAATCCATTTGGACAAACAAGATGGCGAATTGATCGGAAAGATGAACGTCACCAACACCAACGGAACCTGGAAGGAGATTGAATGCGAGGTAAACAACACGATCGGCAAACACGACCTCTTCTTCGTATTCAAGGGCGCCAACAATACCGAACTCTTTGATTTTGACTACTGGTACTTCACCACCAATGCGGTAATCGTTCCGCAAACACCTTACGGCGGCATACCACACAAAGTGCCTGGCAAGATCGAGTTTGAGGACTACGACGAGGGGGGTCAAAACAGAGCCTACTATGACGACGACAAAGAGAATCAAGGGAAGGCTTACCGCGAGGATCGTGTCGATATCGTCACCAACGACGAGGGATACGCCATCGGCTACACCAATAAGGGCGAATGGATGGAGTACACCATCAATGTCGAGGAGCAAAAAAGCTACGATTTTGAGGCCAGAGTGGCCAGTGGACTTGACAACTCCGGATTCCAAATGTATTTGGATGAAAAACAGATATCCGACGTGATAGAGGTGCCAAACACCGAGGATTGGGATACCTACACAATCATCAAAGGTAAAACCACGGAGATGGCAGAGGGTGAACACATCCTCAAAGTGGTCTTGACCGGCGCTTACGCCAACCTTGACTGGATCCACTTCTTAGGCGACAACACGACCAGCATTGTCAACATCAACAACAAAATTAACTTCCCCGTGGAGGTCGCCGTATTCAATATGAATGGTGTTGAACTGGGAAGCATCACCATCGACAACGCCTCCAACAAGGAGATATCCGATCGATTGCGTGAAGCTGGCTTCACAGGCAATAACTACATCATCAAATCAAAAGATATACAAAAGGTGGTCATCTGCAAGTAATCGCCTCTTGGTTAAACATAAAAAACTCAAACAAAAAAGGAACGGGCATAGCTCGTTCCTTTTTGTATAAGATGCCTATCAACCGCTAAGATGATAGGCGACTAGGATAGAAGAATTAAAACACACAAAGACAACATAAAATCTATCCTATAACTACTATGATTTGCGTTTAAATATCTACCAAATTTTGACGATACAAACATAATAAAAGGCTACCACTGCAGAAAACAGAATCGATGAGTCGGTAAGATTTATAGACGAATGGAAAGAAAAAAAGGAAGAGACACCGAAGCATCTCTTCCTAAACATCAACCATTACACATCACCTACTTAGATCTAATCAGCGTGAAGTGACCTGTAAAGTTCTTTCTAATCTCCGGAACGTAGATTTGGTACCAGTAATCGGTGGATGGCAATGGGTTGCCATTGTAAGTACCATCCCACTCCTCATTGTCACCGTCCATCTTTGCCACGACCTTTCCGTAACGGTCGTATATGGTTACTTGTGAATTTGGATAAGCATCCAAGATAGTGGTCAAATCCCATGTATCATTCTTTCCGTCACTACCTGGCGTGAAGTACTCAGGGATAAAGATTGGAGGAGAAGGCACCAAGAAGGCCAAGGATCCTACACAGCCATTATCATCACGCGCATAAGCGGTATGGAGGATATCATACATAAGATTTTCATAGACATCTTGCGTACTCCAAGTTCCATTATCCACACGATACTCAAATTGAGCGGATTGACCAGATGCGCTAATCAAACGACTGTTGATACCAATCGAATCCACCATCAACTCTGGCAACGGAATCTTCTTCACCTCTTGGGAGGCTGTAGCCTCGCCACAAGACTCGGTAACGACCGTCAATGTGTAGTTGCCGGATTCTGGCGACTCGACACTCAACTTCTTGGTGGAAGCCACCAACAAACCATTCGGATCGGTCCACTTGTAAGAGAGGATATCATCACCCGAAACAGTTGGATTGAAATCCACACCGTTTCCGTCGCAAATCTGGGTTTCACGATCCATTTCGATCGAAGGCTTCTCCTTTACTGCGACCTCTACTTGGTCGGTCACAGGACAGATACCCTGTTGGGTAATGGTAAAGGAGTAGGTCGTATTCTTCTCTGGAGCGACACGCATCACGTCTCCCTTGGTACCATCCTCCCAAGTGATCTCGTAATCGGAAGAGGCGTCGACATTCACCTTCACCTCCACATCCTCACCGGAGCAAGAGACAGCGCCAGTGGTCACCTCATAAGGGAGTGGCGCAATAACCGACACGGCCACCTTCTCGCTCGCCACGGTTTGATTTCCATAAACCACTTCGGCATAATACGAGGTATTTGCGGCAGGCTTATGCTTCAAGGTGAGTCCCGTAGCAGAGAGCTGTTGGCAATCGCCACTCTCGTCACAAGCATACCAATTGAGTTTATATGCGGACGGTGTCAACAATTTTCCGGTTCCAGTAGTATCAGCCTTAAGAATCGCCTCATCACCCTCACAGATGACTTCAGTCTCGGCCGCAACTTCAATAACCACCTTCGCATCCACCAATACTTGAACAGAACCCTCCACATCACAGTAGCCATCAGCGGAAACGGTTAAACTAAATCGTTCATCAGCTTCAACAGAAGGTACCGTATAAGGGTTACCTTCGCCTTGATGGGAATCACCCACCCAGGCAGCGACGGCATTGGTTGGATTAACTTGCGCAATAGACAATTCAACATCTTCGCCTCTTACGACCGTAACAGTCTGATCATAGGTATAAGTGACGAATGGTTTCACTTCTAACTTGGCTGATGTGACATCACCTTCAACCTTCGCCACACAAATACCATTGCTGGCCTCAAAGGTATAGGTACCACCATCTTTCGTAGAAGCGGAAGGGAGTGTAATCTCAGATTTGTCATCCCACTCAGTTAACTGTTTGTCGTCTAAGAACCACTTGATGTAGGAACCAGGCATTGACGGATCATATCCATTCAAGATCAACTTTCCGGATGCCGACTCTCCTTCACAAATGGAGAGATCCAACTTCTCAAACTCAGCGGCAACCGAGAATGGGAAGAAATGTACCTCAATCGTATCGGAGGTCTCGCATTTATTGGTAAACGTGACGATATAAGTGGTAGTGGTCTCAGGAGAAACCTCCACGGAGGTTCCCTCTCCCACTACATCTCCATCGTAAGTGGTCCATACAAAATCAGTACCTTCATGAGTAGTCGAGAGCTTGATCGCCTCATCTCCACAAGAACGATACTCCTTGGTTTGCTCGCCATTCGCGAAGAGCGCACCGGTAAGTTGTCCGCGTCCAACGGTTACCTTCACAGTGGTGTCATACTCACAAACGCCTGCAGAGACGGTTAAATCAAAGCTATAAACCTTACCGTAAGTACCATCCCGATCGGTCAACGAGACCTCCGCCTCATCGCTGGTGGCAGCTCCGCTCCACTCGTATTCCAAAGCGCTGCCCTTGCTGGTAGCTGAGGCAGTCAAAATCACCTTGTCATAAGGACAGATGGTAGGAGAACCCTCCACCTTCAAATCCTCGATTCTATCGACAGTGATCTCGATCGGACTCTTTTCAGACACACACCTCAATCCTTCAACAGGACGATAGGAAGCCAACGCACGGTAGGTACCGCTGGTAGTAGCATAAACATCCTCATCACAATCGATGCAGTTTACCGAAGTCATATCTTCATCATCTGAATCGAAGAAGGTGACATAGAACTTCTCTACACCTGTTTGCTCCTCAAAGAGCGGATTGAGCAAAATTGGCTCATCGCAGCTTCTCTTGAACGCCATAATTGGCTTCAACTCAGGGAGGGCATATACTGTTACGGTTACTGCTTTCTTGGCACCCTCAACACCATCCGGATCGGTTTGCGATACATAGTAAACTGTTTTACCTGCCTCATCTGTGGATGGTTTTGGCGCCTCCGCCAACTTATTATTCTCAGCGTCATACCATGTCAATGTCCACGAAGTAACGGATCCGTTATCGGTGGCGGTAGCCTCCAAAGGTTTCGAATCATCATTCACGCAATAGTTCACATCCTCAGCCGATGGCATTGGAGAACTGATCACACTGACGATTATCTCCTTCAACTCACTCTCGCAACCCTCTTCGTTGATTGCCTTCACATAATAGGTCTCCTCCGAATTACCCTCTGCCGGAACAGCCGGGATAGGTTCATCAGATAACTTCTTCTCGTTCTTATCGTACCAAACATATTGGATACCTGGCTCCTTCTTCAAGGTATTCGCATCATTTTCAGTGATTGCCTTGTCGAAAACACCAGTCGATGTGGTGTCGCTCACCAAATAGGTTGCCTTGAAGGTTCCATCCAACTCAGGGGAAGGAGATACCGTAACGGAGATCTTACCAGAACCCGAACAAGTTCCTTGGGTTACCTTCACTTCGTACTCACCCGATTCAGTAACGTTCAAAGTTGATTCAGTCGATCCGTCCGTCCACTCGTAGGTGTCGTAACTTGTAGTGGCATCCAATACAAGCGGTAGGTTAGCACTACAAATAGTCGTATCCTGACCTAAATCCACCACGAGTTCATCAGCCACGGTAACGGTTGATGAGGAGCGGGAGACGCAACCCTTAGGATTGGTCACCTTCACCCCATATACGCCTGCGGTCGAAGTGGTAAGCGAGGCATCCGTAGAATTGTCGCTCCACAAATAGGTGTATGAAGGATCCTCCGGAGCGGTAATGGTCGCCTCTTGACCCGCACAGATGGTCACATCCTTTAGGTCAATGGTTACAGTATCCGCAATGGTGAAGGTTGCCTTGGTCGAATCACTGTAACAACCATTGGAGATGGTTCTATAGTAGTAAGTATAATCACCGGTTGCCTCCTCATCATCCGGATTAGGCATACCAGAAAGGACATTACCCTCCGAATCGTACCACTCAAAGCCAAGTCCGATCAATTTAAGACCCGTGATGACCAATTGAGCCTTTTTGTATTCAGCCGATTCTGAGTAAGAGACATTTCTACAAAAGGTTCCCACCGTCAACTCTATGGACTCCGGCTTTCCGATGACTTTCAGAGCCACCTTATCACTCTCCACAAAACAATCCGCATTGGATGGATCGCTCACTACAACGTGATAGCTACCCGACTGCTTGATCACCAATGTATCATACTTGCTTTGGGCCAGTTTTTTACCATCCAAGTAATAGGTGTAAAGGAAACTTCCCTCTCCCTCCACATCGGCTCGGAGCACGGTGGAATCACCCTCACAGATCTTGGCCTTATCCTCAGTGACGAGAACCGAGGTCAAAAGACACTCTGTCGCACCACACTCAATTGTGTTCAAGACCTTCAAGGTATCCAAACCATAGACAGTGGCAATACCCATATTGGTAATGTACTTGTCAACACAAGTCAAAACCTCCGCTGTATATGTACGGACAACAGAATCGTTAGGAGCGATCGCCGTTTCAACAGTTGTAGCGACGGTAGGCCATGTGATGTAATTCTTGGCCTCATCCAACTTACCATTGTCTGAAATAGCAGTCATAGATCCAAGTTCCTCAGGAAGTTGGTCATACAAAGTAACATTGAACGCATAATCAAGGTCTGTCACGAACTTGGTCAAGTGAGGCGCCGAATTGGTCTTGCCCTTCACATACATACCAAAGTAACCAGGGCCCGTAGCGGACATTCCCTTCCAATCCTTCATCACATCCACCCACTCTTCTTCCGCATTGTTGATATACATGAACAAATGGTCATCCACGAATGTGAACTTAAATTCAGGATTCTCTCCGTCGCCAGGGTAAATGATTAGATCCTCTCCATCACCCTCTTTCGCAATACATTTTCCATTGTCATAAACTTCACACTTGAAGGTATTAGACAAGGAAGCATGAGGCGTAATCTTCACCGCGGCACCCTTGAAGTTAGCCTCACCAGGTGTACCGCTTGTCCATCGTAATACGACCCAAGTATTGGTGATCGCATCCGTACAATGGTCTAATTGGAGATATACATCTCCATTGTTTCCATAAGAATATTCAGGGGCGAACAAATTCGATGATTCCGTATTCATCAAAATGTATCCACCATTTATAGATGGCAATGTACTTCCTCCAAGAACTTTCCACCCCTCAGTTGACTTACAGTCCATCTCCACATGGGTTCCTGTATTGTTAATATACTTCAACTTATAGTCCACCGTCTCTCCAATATTGGCAGCCTGTTTGTCCGCGCTCTTGAACAAAGACTCCTGTTCATCTCCTACTGGAGGAATCTCCGCGCAAGTGGTCATCAAATCGACACGGGAAGAATCCGGAGAGTCGGTTTCAGACGAAATCCATGCCACATTTGAATAATAGGTGTCCTCTATATCAGGGCATCCTAAATCCCTTGCCACACAAACATATACCAACTTATCCTTCTCGCCCACAAGCATACTAGGCGCTGTCCATTTGACGATACCACTAAATGCTTTGGTTCCCGCAGGGGCTGGTGTATAGGTAGCTTGGATTTTTTCACCCTTCTCGTTTTTCAACGCGGTACTATCCACCCAATGATGGAATTCGAGTTCGTAAGGGATTGTGTCGATGATGGTCACATTCATACATTCACGACCAGGAAGCGGAGCACGTCCTAGGATTCTTCGCCACGTATAACCATCAAACTCCTCCACCAACATTCGGTCATAAGTGGTCATATCGATATCTCCCGTGTAGCAAACGTTTCTCGCGTGAACGTCTACATCATAACCAAGATTATCGACATCGGCATAACATGGCGTCAACAAATAAAGTGCGGAAGTCTGCATATCCATTGGACGCTCCTTTGTCTCCAGTTTCTCATAAGACCAGTCATCTTTTACCTTTCCAGCCATAGCAAGGTGAGGATTACTTCTCAACTGTGTTCTGATAAAAGTAGGACCACCCACACCCTTATGCAAAGAGTAGAAGTTATTGGCTCCAGGCACAGCGGTCGGACTCTCTGGACGCTCCGCAATCTTATTGAAAGTATAAGAAGATGGTGCCATAGTGAAATCCGCGAACTGTACCATCAAACGTTGGTTCCACTTTCCATGTTCATCTTCTCCAGAAGGAACACGTTGATAATGGAACGAGATGGTGTCTGGCGTATGATTCAACAAATACTTATAACAGTCATTGGCATTATTCAATGTGAAATCCCAACCTGTCGGATTTTTATCTGAATACAATCCCATAGCCGCCGCATCATACATAAAGTAAGAGACTCTATAATTGCCAGGATTGATATATGCCTCGTAAGCATCATTCCAGAAACGATAACCCTGGAACATCTCTGTCCCAGAAATATAGTTCGCATACGACAAACGGACATGGTTACGTCCACCATTCAACCAAGAGGCCTCACCCAATGATTTGTTCTCAAACTCAACCGTGAAAGTCACAGCATCATTAGGATTCAAAATTTTTCTTGAAGCCTTCTTCGTCATTTGAAGGGTTCTGTTTGGTACGATATCCACGCAGTTTCGCTCCATGGTATAGGTCGCATGGTTTGGATACTCATTACTAGTCCAATCCTCGAAGTTGGATCCACTGATTGTACTTGTCAAACAAATACGTGGATTAAGCGTATCCTTTACCGCAACGACAAAAGTCACGGAATCTATCGTCGCATCAAGACCTCCAGTTTTGAAACCTGGAATCTCTCCGACATTCCAAGTGATTTTTCCACCTTCTACACTTCCCTTTCCTCTTTTTATGGAAACTACCTCGTAGTTTGGATCCAACTCAGTGACAATCTTCACATCCTTAGCGTCAGCGGAACCATAGTTTCGGAACTGTACATTATATTCAATCAGATCGTCAACGTAGGCATAGGTTTTATCCACAGACATATAGACCTTTACATTGGCCTCTCTCTTCATATCCTGTGGAGCATGAAGGTTTCCCGAATGGGTCAAAAGTCCCCAACAACGGTAGAATCCATGGAAATATTCTGGCGTATTTCCAATGTAACGCTCCTCTGAATCCCAAGTACATGCTTTATTGGTACCATCCCAAGTGATCTCGGATTGACGATACATATCGGCAATCAAATCCAAATCACCTGAACAAACAGCAGCGGCGGCACTTGCGCCTAATGTGTATGGAGCAGGAGATGCACCTGATCCCATAGGCGTTTTGTCCGCATTATACGACTGCATGATATTACAAACTCCTTTCCAATAAGGCTGACCAGGATCGGGAGCCGCACCCATCTGCACACATTGTCCGTGAAGATCGCCAGGCGCTTTATTGCCATAACCAGACCAAGGCTCTTTCAAAAACTCGGCCATTCGGTCTGCCATATCCTTCTCAAACGTATTTCCTCCAGCCTTGGGTTGATGGGCAACTGGATCCCAAGTCGTCTCAGGATTACCATGCCACATATAATTTATAAGGGTACGCAAGACAAAACGGAAGTCCTCACCCTCACTGAACTGAGTAAAGGATACATTCGCATCATCACCATATTCAAAAGAGAACTTACCAGCCGATGCGATCATTCCCTTTTTATACGCCTGACCAATCAACCAATCCGACGAAGCCTCACCTCTCTTATACTGATTGATTTGCCAATCGGTTCCTTCACCCTCCTCTTCCAAGAATTTAGCGAATTCATTGTAATACGCTGGAGCGATATAATCCGCATAGGCATCTGGTGTACTTAAATTACAATTGGGTGTGACAAAAGGATAATCCTTCTGTGTTTGACGCCACTGGGTCATATCTCCACCCTTGTTACCACCATGCACATATCCATCGATACCAATATCACCACTGGTATGGCCTCCATGGTAAATAGAGCCATCTCCATTTACAGAGGTAATCATAAATGTATCAACGTAAGCCGCCAAGAAATCCTGCGCAATCTTTTTATAAGAGATAGGATTGCCCTTGCTATCCAAAACTGGCTTTCCATCCTGCATCATCCATTCACCCCATTGTTTGTAGGCGATTAGAACGGCCAACGCGATATCATCATCACCGTCGGTAGCGGATCCCTCGTTGGGATCAATCTTTGTCTCATCGGTATAACACAAAGGCAAACCTGGACTAAACTCATAATTAGGAAGGAATGTTTCACCATTAAAATATCTTTCCACTTTAGGGATTTTATAGTCATGGATCCACATCCAAAGGCCATTGAAGGTAGGTTGATCCGCAAAAATAGCGGACATCAAAAGCATATAACCGTCACCCTCCGAACAGTGTGGCGCATGTGTTGACGCTGGCACAGTCGGATCGTTGAAACTGATATACTTCACACCTCCCTGGGAAGTCTTGGAATATCTACATCTGTGGGACATAATTTCATATGCCTCACGACCTGTCTTTTCCATATCCGCATGAGTAACACCTTCAGCGTTGTATTTAGCCAAAGTTTTACCCACCTTATACTCCTTGAACTGAGGATAAGGGAATGCCGGATTTCCGGAATTAATATCTATCTTGATAAACACAGACGGATTATATGGTATGTTCTGGCCTTGACCTTGTACATGAGACACAAAGCATACGCACGACATACATACTCCTAAAAAAATTCTAACGAATTTATTCATGGTTCAATCTTTATAAATCTATTTCACAACGTGTTGTTTTCCCAGCACAGTTGTAATAATGGTAATACACTATATCCCCGCAAATATATAAAAAAAACTTAATTGGGAGGCTTTTTCTCATCTTTTCCCCCACATATCTCCCCTATTTTTAGATTTTTGCAAACATTAACTTGTTCAGCATATAAAGATTTCTATAAAAGATATTATCTTTGCCTTTTATTAAGGGAATAGTTTTTTCTCTTTGTAGCAAGAGGAGTGGTTCTTCTTAGATTAATATTGCGTATATGATTGGCATACAATTAGGTTTACGAAATCATTAATAATTAAATTAACATATAAATGAACACAACAAAAGTATTTAGAATGGCGATGGCAGCCACTTTGGCATTGCCTACCATGTTCGTCTCTTGTAAGCACGACGACGACAAGAATGCGGCTGACCCGAAGCCAAAAATCCCAGTGGAGAGCGTCACTTTGAATTTGCACGACACCACTATTTTCAAGGGCGAGAACTTTGTTCTATCCGCCACTATCCTCCCTGCCAACGCTGACACATTGGGTATCGATTGGAAGAGCGGAGACAACGCTGTAGTCACCGTTAACAGCACAGGTACAGTAATTGGTTTAGGAAAGGGGTCCACCTATGTTTACGCCATCTCTTTGGGCGGAAGCAAGAAGGACTCTTGCGCTGTGAAGGTTATCGAGAACATCGAAATCGCAGACCCTAACTTTTTGAAGGCATTGGTCGCAGACCCTAATATCAACACCAACGGCGATGACGGCATCGACCCTAAGGAGGCGTTGAACGCAAAAGTATTGGATTTGTCAGGTAAGAAGATCACCTCTTTGGCAGGTCTTAACTACTTCACCAACTTGGAGGAGTTGACTGTCAGCGACAATCAATTGACTGAAATCGACGTGAAGCCTTTGTCGAAATTGAGAGAACTCGCTTGCGACAACAACAAGATCTCCAAACTTGACATCACCCAAAACACAGCGTTGACCTCCATCATGTGCTACAAGAACAACTTGGACACTTTGGATATCAGAAAGAACGCTAACCTCAATGATATCTTCTGCGGTAACCAAAGCAACGTCTTGAAGCTTCAACTCACCACCGCACAATTCAATACTATTTGGAAAGAGAATGGTCCAGACTCCGACAACAAGGGTGTTGAGATGGTGATGAACTTCTTTGATGGCGCTACTTTCGCATCTACCTCTTTCGAGAACAACTTGAAGAATGGCGACACCTTCTCATTCAACATCAAAAAGAAGCAATTCACCTTCCGTCTTCAAGACAGCGAGGGAAATGAGTTGTCATTCTACGACAGCACAGTCCTCAGACAAATCGTTTGGACAAGCTCCGATGAGACAATCGCTACCATCTCCGCAGACTACGAGGATGAGACCGATAACAACAAGGTCCAAATGACTGTAAAGACGCTTGCGGCAGGAAATGCGGTCATCACGGGTACTGTAAATAACGAGTACACAATCTCTTTCAACCTTGAGGTAAAGTAGGGCGTATTGCATACGCCCTATTGCATTCACAAGCCAGCAAAAAGGCAATGCATATTACCCACAATAAACGACAAAGGGTTGCATCGGATGGTGCAACCCTTCTGTTTTCATCTAATATCCATCGAAATCTACCGCATGACACGCTCTATCTCAGCAAGAGATAGTCCAGAATACATCATCACCTTCTCAATCGGTTCACCTTGTTCCAGCATCACAATAGCGATTTGAATGGCTTTTTCGAAGGATCCTTTTTGCATACCCTGCTCTATTCCTTGTTGAATGCCTCGTTCCATTCCTTGTTGAATGCCTCGCTCCATACCCTGTTGTATGCCTCGCTCCATACCCTGCTGTATGCCTCGCTCCATACCCTGCTGTATGC
>JAKSKV010000035.1 GCA_024401555.1 Paludibacteraceae bacterium | reverse complement strand
TGTCCTATGATAAACTAAGTCTAAAACTGTAACGGTTATTTAGGACTAGTCAAATCACATATTATACTTGAATGGCAAATCACTTCACTATTATCACAAGATTTATAATAAGTCAAAAGATTCGAGCATTATAATTTCAACTTAATCCTACACTTTAAAAAATCAGATGTATTAGGCAACCACAAGGGATTGCCCCTACAATATAATTTCTGACGACACCATGTCAACGGTTGAATAAACGTTAGAATTGAGTAAAACATTACGATGTTTTGAGTAAAATCCAATCAAGAATTGAGTAAAATATTTGGAAGTTTTGAGTAAAATTTCTTACTTTGAAAATTGAAATTTCTGAGTGAATAGATTATGTATCAACGCAAATATTACCATATAATTAAAGAAAGGATCAATGAAGAGCGTTCTGCCATCCAAGTGATTGCAGGTCCTCGTCAGGTTGGCAAAACAACCGTCGTTGGTCAAGTGCTTGATGATATTGAGATGCCGTTCTTGTCGGAGACTGCCGATAGTGTTGATCCTAATAATCCGGAATGGATATCGTCAATCTGGACAAACGCAAGGAGTATAATGCAAGTGCGTAGATACAATGAGTTTCTTATTGTGATTGATGAGATTCAAAAGCTAAACAATTGGAGCGAATTTGTAAAGAAGGAATGGGACAGCGATACTCGTAACAAGATTAACATAAAAGTCATTTTGTTGGGTTCCTCGCGTCTACTTATAAAAAAAGGGTTGACGGAGTCTTTGGCAGGCAGATACGAACTGACACGCATGGGACACTGGTCGTTTGACGAGATGAGAGACGCATTCGGGTTCGACATCAATCAATACATCTATTATGGAGGCTATCCACAGGGAGCAAAATACATACAAAACGAGAAACGTTGGCGAGATTACATCAAAGACTCAATAATTGATCCCGTCGTCTCAAAAGATATTCTTATGACCACGACGATATATAAGCCTGCGTTGCTTAAACAATTGTTTGAACTATCATGTGATTATTCTGGGGAGATACTTTCATTAACAAAAATGTTAGGTCAGCTGAATGACGCCGGTAATGTGACAACCTTGTCTAACTATATAGATCTACTAAGCGATTGTCAAGCGGTAACAAAACTGTACAAGTATGCCAACGACAATGCTCGAAAATTCAATTCCATACCCAAATACCAAGTGTTCAACACTGCACTTCTGAGTGCGAATACAGGGCGTGGATTCGAGAAAGAATTTACAGATTTCAAACGTTGGGGTCGTTGGGTGGAATCTGCAGTCGGAGCCTATCTTGTCGGAAATGCAGAAGAATATGGCTATAAGGTATTCTATTGGCGCGAGGATAATCAGGAGGTTGATTTCGTATTAGAAAAAAAGGGAGTCTTGATAGCGATAGAAGTAAAAAGTGGACGACGCACGACTAACGAAGGTATCGCAATCTTTAATAAAAAGTTCTCTCCCAAAATGGCTTTTGTTGTTGGGTCGGGAGCACTTAGTATAGAAGAATTCCTTACGTTGGATCTTGAAATGTTATTTGACTAGGTTTTGAATCAATCTCGAAAAAAGGCACTTGCGCGAAGTTGCACTTCATCGATTTTTAAGTTTTAGTTTAACATAAAAGATGGCAGGAGCAATTTTTATTATACTAACTCTTTTGGCTGCTCTTATAGCGGCGATCCTAAACAGAAGATCTAATTTTATTGCTGATTTTTTGCAGACGTTGTTTTTTGTGGCAATACCGGCAATAGGCATTTACTGCGCCTTGGAACATAAGGAAATGGGGATGCGTATTTTGTTGGGAATTGTATCCTCGGCGATAGCAGGATATCTATTCTGGTATTTGGGAATGAGTTTTACTCGTCTTTTGGAAAATTTACCATTCTCCGTTGGATATACACTTGAAAAGATAGTTTGCATTATTTTCCTTATTGGTGGCATAGGGTTGGGTATATGGGCTTCCACGCTTCTTCCGTCGAATTGGATATCTGTGGTGTCATATATTATTTTCGTGCCATTGTTTCTTATCGTGTTTTTGGGAACTCAATATCAATATAAGAATTGATGGGTGACCGATTGTAGGGGGCATTCCACTTAGTCAGCCATTTCTTTTGCCAAGTAGCGGAGCATCGCATCAGAAGCAACCTCCATAAACCGATGTGGACGATCTAGACGTTTGCGCCATCTTTTGATGATGGCATCAAAGAAATAGGATGGCTCATGCACTGTACTGAACATATGTCCCATCTCTTTTATCCAAATATAGGGATAGAAGACAATGTGAAGGATCATATTTAGAATCGTCAGAAACACAAGGCAGGTGTTGGAGAAACCGCGATAGAGCGACGAATAATCTTGATGGAAATCCTTAATCAAACGAGCATTTCTCGCATCGCACGCCTCACCATATTCGAATCCGAGTTCCAATCCCCTCGCATATCCCTGCAACAATTTGAATTGATCATGGATGTCAGGGAACTGAGAAACATCGCCTCGCCACAAAATATAATCGGGCAAATCGTTTGGACACGCAACCGCCGCAACCTCATCATCTTCCAACCGCCAATCATATTGATCATTGAGGATCGTAAGTGTCTCACCTTTGCGATATGCCTCACCATGGAACCCCTTTAATCTGCCAAACTTAACAACACTCTTAGGCAATACAATGTCGTGGAGAGCAGTTTCCCCAAAAGGTTCCGATTCTATGACGCGCAAAGTATCCGGCAAAGTAATCTCTTGTAGGGAATGGCAGGAGAGGAAGATGTGACGATGCATGGTGGTGACACTCGCTGGCCAGTCAAACCGCTTAAACCCGCACTTCGAGAAGGCTTCGGCACCTATCTCCCGCAAATTTTCAGGCATATTGATCTTCTCCAATTGGGTACAACCACAAAAAGCACCTCTACCTATCGCGCACAAAGAGTCCGGCAAACGCACCTCCTTGATTTCTTCATGTCCTTTGAAGACCTCCACGCCAATAGAGAAGACGCCCTCTGGGATCTCCACCACGGATGGCAAAGTTTTCTTTTTCACCTCACACACACAACCTGAGCGTATCAGGAAATCACCCACCTCATCGCAAGGCTGACGCAACAAAGCGGTCCCCTCAAAATCACGAGGATTGATCGTCATACCAGCACTCACAAAGGAAATCAACCGATGGCATCCACTGAAATACCCCCACTCTTCTTTGGCGGAGCACATCATTCTCACGGTTGCCAAACGTTCGCATTCGCTGAATGCGCCATACCCCAAATCTGTCACAGAAGTTGGAACATACACTTGCGTCAAATCGGATCTCTTGAAAGCGTAGTCGCCAATATATTGCAAGCCATCAGGCAAATCCGCCCGTTTCAAGCGACATCCCGCAAATGCCGAACGAAGTATATACTTCAAATTTTTCGGGAAGGTCAACTCTTCAATGTCCGTAGAGGCAAACGCGTTTTTACCAATAATTTCAACGCTATCCGGCAGCACCACTTTTTTAAGATTAGAGCAGTCTCTAAATGCTTCTTCTCCGATGATTCTCACCCCTTCAGGAATAACGATCTCCGTCAAATCCGCTCTACCACAATAGGCCTTATTCGCGACAGCAACCCCTCGGCATTCCAACATCTCCCAAGTAGGAGGTTCCTCCCTATTGATCAACTCATCCATCAAGACGGTTCGTGCCGTCTCCTGTGTAGGCAAGGAGGAATACTCATCCTCCATGCAATAAATGGCATGATAGGCGATATAGACATCGTCGGAGAAAGACGGTCTCTTCAATCGAGGGCAACAGTAAAAGGCTTTAAAATAAACATTTTTGATGGTCGAAGGCAATTTAAGCTCACGCAACGATCCACAGGCGAAAAACATCTCCTGACCTATATCTTCCACACCTTCGGGTATTTCCAACCGTTCCAAAGAGTAGCAGTGGGAAAAACATCGCGCACCTATCTCATCCAAATGAGAGGGCAAAGAGACGCTCTTCAAATTAAGACATCGTTCAAAAGCGGAAGCGCCAATGGATTTCACACTCTCACCTACCGTCACCGTTGTCAAATCATGATTCTCCTTGAAGGCACCGCCCGCAATAGAGGAGACACCCTCCACACAAACAGAGCCTTTACAGCTTTTTCCATCATAAAAAGTATCACCAATGATAATCGGCCGACCCTCCTGTCGTTGCGCTTCCAACCAAGGGGTTTCATCGAACGCACCTTCCCAAACCTTCCCGAATTTTGCGGGCAATTCCAGCTGTCTCAACGAATAGCAATCCCTGAAAACATTTTCGGAAAGAGACGCCAACTCAGGTGGCAACTTCACCTCATCCAACAGAACACAACCCTGGAAAGCTTTATAATCAATCGCCTTTACGGACGATGGAATATGGATCCGTCTCATTCCCGCACAATCCAAAAAGGCACCGGGGCCGATTTGCCAAATGCCGTCAGGGATAGTCACCTCTCCGCTACAAAATCTGCCATCCACCACCGTATGGCCAATAATCAGCATTTCATTGTTTTCCCGTTTCTTATTCAGGAGAAGAGTATCCTTGAACACATCCATCTGGAAGGGAGCATACTGCAAACCATCCGCCTCAACCTCCGCCAGTTTGGAACATTCAGCGAAGGCTTCACCCGACACCAAGTCTAACTCATTACCAATATTGATCTTGGTGAGCGATTCACAACCAGCGAAACACCGCTCCCCTATCTCTTTCAATTGATTAGGTAATACAATGTCATTTAAGGCTACACAACCACGAAAAGCCTCCTCTCCGATCTTCTTCAATCCATTGCCGAAAACCACCTTTTTCAGACAACGGCAACCACTAAACGTGTGATAGCGTATCTCTTCCAATCCATCCGACAACTGAACGCTCTCAAGACGCTCACAATCGCAGAAGGCATCTTGCCCCATTTTTTTCAAAGAGGGCGGCAAAACGACACGTCTCAATTCATCACAACCATCGAAGGCATACATTTTTATCTCCTCCAACGAATCGGGGAAATGGATGGTTTGGAAACTTTGGTCGCCGTGAAAACACTTTTCAGGAATAATTTTCGTGCCTTCTGGAATATAAAGGCATTGATTCTCTATTTTGCACTGATCTTTCAGAAGATCGACTTCATTTCTATTTTCCTCACCCATATTATAACCGATATTTAGTGATTATATAGCCAGTAAACAAAACACACATTGATTACCGTTTTCAGATCAAATATAGCCGTTTTATCCTATTCCACAGCTGTTTTAATAACCTTTAACAAATATTTGTTACATTTGTAGTTATAAATATCAACGTAGGTGGCTACGTTGAAGACACCTAATTTATTCACGGAATTATCACCATGAAAAAATTTGTAAGTTCTATTACTGGATTATTGCTTTGTGTGACCGCATTTGCAATCACAGGCCAGCAAGCAGAAGTGGCAAAACTCGTGGGCTTGGAGTTGAAAGAAAAGGATTCTATTAAGTTCAGAAGGATGAGCTGTTCTTCTAATCGTGAACTTCATGCCATGTTACCCAAGAACTACGTGTTCGACAAAGAAACCTCTTATGAGGAAATAATGAAATCACCTTCCGACCATAAGTTTGTAATGATCCGTTTGACAGACAAAAACAACTATGAGCCCAATATAACTGGCACTATGGTTGACCGTAATCCCAGAGGCTATGTGGTATTAGCAAAACAAGGGAAGACGTTGTGCATCAAATCTTACAATTTAGATTGTTTCTATTCCGAAAATGAAGATGGGGGTATATATTATGCTCCCGAGTTGGAGTATTATGAGAAAAATGGAATACTACACATCGACTATTCACATGGTAGATATGGTTTTTGGGGGTATGAATTTAAATATGAAAATGGAGATTACACATTGATAAATAGTTTTAGAGATGAAAGTGCAGGCTGGATTACAGAAACTCTGACGAGTACAGAAATCGATTTAGAGAAGGGAACCTATTTAAAGAGTGAAATAACCAATGCGGAAGAAGTTTCAGATTATGAATATGCGGCAGAGAAAAATCCAAAGGCTAAAGTTGTTAGGCCTATTTATGAAACCACCACAGACTCAATACATTTAGATGTGCCAATAATGATGTCCGAAATTGAGACAATATACTGATGTTTGGGTTAGTTGAAATGTACGCGTCCAATATGGATTTTTTCTAGACGGATGCTTACCAACATCACAAAAAAAGTAGAGACGCGGCATTCCACGTCTCTACAAGTCTATTAATTATCAAGAATATTATTTCACAACAATTTCAATACGTCTATTCTGGCGACGGTTCGCCTCACAAGTATTAGGCACCAATGGTTCGGAAGATCCTTTGCTTCGAGCCATGACACGGTTAATCGGACAACCCGCCTGTATCAGCAACTTACGCATCGCCTCGGAGCGTTGCATACCCAATTCAATATTCTTCGCCTCTGTACCCAAGTTACAGGTATGGCCCCAAATGATGACATTACGGCCCGGTGTCGTCTTAATATAGTGAGTCAAATCATTGATGTAGGATTGGATCTCATCATTCATCTGAACAACCGCCTCTCCCAACTTGAACTCCACCTTCACATTCTTGTTCAGCCACTTCACGACCTCCTTGACCTCAGCCAACTCCCTTGCCTTACGGGCCTCCTCGGCTGCCGCTAATTCACGGGCGATACGAAGCACATCCTCCACCTCGCTATCCTCGAATTTCTCGATCTCGCCTGCTAAGATAAAGGCGAAGTTCTCATCTTCCATCGCCAATTCATGCTGTATTTCAGGCAAAGGATAGATGCGAGGGAATCCGAAACTGATACCCGCCTTGATACCTGCGGAGATAAGGTGCGCCTTGTCGATACGGTCGGAAGACACCACACCCACGTAATCGGTTCCATCGAAAAGCGTGCTATGTTCTTTCGCCAAATTGGTGAATCCATATCCGAAATAGAGTCCCATATAGAGGCTCATATCGCTATGTTTGAACGATCGATAAGCGCCCAAATCAACAGCGGCGGCCGCTCCCACCTTACGAAGCGTGGCCTTGCCTTCGCAATCATCCTTGGTAAAGAAACCGTGTTGCGGCAAGTTCTCGTACTCTATATTGGTCAGATGCTCGAAATATCCCTTGGTCTGCAATGTACCATCCGTAATCTTAAAGTTATTGGAGATAGGGAAAAAGAGTTTCAATCCAGCGGCGGCGGAAAGGTTCCACTTCGGATTGATCGGATAGTGGTAAGAGGCCATCAAAGGAATCTCCAAATTGGCGATGTGTTGTTTCTCCTTCCAATTGGTGAAGATCACTCTATACTCATACGGCTCCCCATTTTGCGCATCCACCGCAGCTCGGGAGAGGCGAAGATCCTCATAAAAGGATCGGCCGTTGTACCAACTAAAGCCCAACCCTCCGCTCACGCACCATCGTTCATTGATCGGACGGCGGTAAGCCAATTTCAATTCCGAGCCAAAACCTGGGGTATGGTCTCCTCCTTCGGGTGAATATTGGATAGCATGCAAACCGCCACCCGCTGTCACATCCAAATAGAAATCATACATAGTCAGTTGGGCTTGTCCCATAAACGGACAGGCCATCAACATCAACAATATCAATCCCTTATATATCCTCATATCTCTCATCATTTTGCTCTTTTATCTTCTTATCTCCTTCACGGTCAATCCATCCACATCCACGATATATGTGCCAGAGACGAATCTACCGAAATCAACTTGAATCTTTCTTCCAGAGAAGGTGGTGGTATAGACCGTAACACCTTGCGAATTGGTCACCTTCAGATTATGCGTATTACCATTATCCACACTCAACTCCACGGTAGCGATACCTTCGGTTGGATTAGGATAGACAGAGAGTGTCGTGTTGGCGGCGTTGTTGAACCACTTCTTACAAGTGCGTAGATGTTCTCCCTCCGTGGTGACCACCTCCATGTAATAGTTGCCGGTCAATCCCTGCTTTTCGCAGTAGTAAGGCATATTGGCACCACCCACCTTCACATCATTATGGAACCATTGGTACTCCACAAATCGGCTCTCTAAATTGACGGCCGATACCACATCCGACCAAATGTCGATGATGAAATCGCTTGACAAATTCACCCTCACATCCACATCGAAGATCGGAGTCAACGAACCATAAGCGTTGCGGAACTGAACCTTCGCTTTATAGATATGGGCAGGACAATCTGGGATAACCACACGGACCTCATTATCCGCCATAATCGGAGAGAAATCAATATCCTCAAATCCAGCAGCCTTAGCCTCATCATCATAAATGATTCGGTACTCCGTCGGTGCTTCGGAAGTCAACAAGGTATAACGCATCACATCCTCCGTGCCTGGACAATATCCCAAAGCAGGAATCAACAATGTATCGACCATCATCTCATCGACATCCTTGGCGAACAACGCGGAAACGATGGTGTCGCAAGAGACGGTGAATCGGATAGAAGTGGTGGTATCTCCATCGCCCCAAGAGACGAAGTGGTAGCCTCGGTTAGGCACTGCGGTCAACTCCGCAGTCGTGCCGTAGTCATAGTCTCCCTCGCCGATCACCTTACCCACATTACCATTGATTTTCGTGATGACGGTATAGATCTTCGGAATGTACTGTGCTCGAATCACCGTGTCATGCGCAGGCATAAAGAGCGGCAATTGCACATCCCAACCGATGAAATCGTGCCCCACCTTGGTTGGCATCAAACGATCCAGAATCTCATGACGGACAGTATCGCCATAGAGGAAGTTATAAATCCTCATGGTATCCGCCTCGTTCATGACCATCAAGGTGTAGGAGTTCAAAGCGAATAGAGGAATGAAGAAGGTGTCGCTCTTGACCACCACCTCACGCGGATTACCGCGGCGGCCGTCCGACCACGACTGGAAGTGATATCCCTCATTCGGAACGGCGGTAATGGTGATCGTGTCGCCATACTCAATCGGTTCGTCATATTCGAATGTTATCTTTCCATGTTCAAAGATACTATCCATTGTGATCTCAAAGGTCTTTATACGCCACTGCGCCTCGATAGAGAGATCTTCCGCTCCGATAACAAGCGGCAATTCAGGCAACCAGCCCACGAATTCGTATCCCCTCTTGGTCGGCGTCACACCCACCATATTTTCGGTAAGGGTATCACCATACATCATAGGGATCACATCCAAAGTATCGCCATCCGCCAAGAGATACAAATCATATTGGTTTCTCTCAAAGATCGGAGTAGGCACTGTATCATCCACGACCACTATCTTTCGTGGATTGGACTCTTCACCGTCTCCCCAGAATACGAAATGGTAGCCCTCATCTGGAACAGCCGTCAAGCTGATTGTATCACCATAAGAGACTGGATTTTGGAAGTCGGAGGAGATAGCACCATGTTCAACGGTAGGAATGGTCAGCTCTATCTTCTTCAATGACCATACCGCCTCAACCGTCACATTCTCCGCACCTGCCACAAGAGGCAAGGCAGGTTGCCACCCCACGAAATCATATCCTTCACGCTCCAAAGAGAGGCCGATCATGGACTCCGTAACGCTGTCGCCATATAGTACAGGGATGCGTTTCACCACCTCATCCAAATTGACCACCAACACCTCCACCTCATTCCGTCCGAAACGAGGCGCCAGCGTATCATTCTTCACCACAACCATCTTACGGTCGGCTTGTGTCTCCCCATCGCTCCATGCGACAAAATGATAGCCAACATTCGGAACAGCGGTCATAGAGATGACTGTCTCGAAAGGAATCGGGTTCTCAAAATCAGTCTCTACCCTACCTGGTGCACCTATCGTATCAAGCGTGATTTGGAACAATCGTTTACCCCACTCAGCCACCAATGTGTCATCGGCAGCCCCCATCACCATCGGTAATCGAGGGGTCCATCCAACAAATTGATAGCCCGTTTTCTCAGGAACGTAGTCAACCAAGACATCGGTCACCGATTCGCCATAAGCAACCACCAAATTCTTCAAAACCCTATCCTCATCCATGAGCGACAAGGTGTATTCATTAGGCGCCACCATAGCCTCCAACACGGTATCCTTCACAACAACTATATGGCGAGGATTCTCCAAAGACCCATCACTCCACGAGGCAAAATGATAGCCATCCGCTGGTCGCACATTCAACTCCAAAGAGGATTCGAATGGAACCGGAGAGGTGAATTCATCCACCGTCGCATGCTCGGTCTTCACAGTGACATGGTAGTTCTTCTTGCTCCATTGTGCCTGCAACTCGGTGTCCGCAGCACCCATCACCATAGGAAGTTCAGGCAACCATCCCTCAAAATCATATCCCTCCTTTTCTGGGACATAATCCAAGACGCTTGCAGTGACCTCCTCACCGAAAGTAACAGACATTGTCTTCAAAAGCATATCGTCATCCATCAAAGACAATTGATATTGATTTGGTTCAAACAGTGCGATCATCGTCGTATCACAGACAATTCTCACCACTCGCTCCTCCTCCGTTTGACCATCCTTCCACATGACGAAATGGTAGCCCTCATCTGGAACAGCGGTAATCACCACAACATTCATATATGGCACCGGATTGGTAAACTCACCGGCAATCGCACCATGCTCCGCTTCAAGCGTCAAGAGGTACGTTTTTTTGTTCCACTTCGCCTCAACCACGACATCTTCTGCGCCAATGGTGAGAGGGAATGTCTGATTCCAACCCGCAAATTCATATCCGTTCTTGGTCGGCGTCGTATCCAATTGCGCCAAGGTGACTACTTCGCCATAATGCACCTCCATGCTTTTCAAGACTGCGCCATCGCTCTTCAACGTCAATGTATAACTATTCGAAGAGAAGCTGGCCACAAATGTGGTGTCTTGTTCCAAGACGAAAGTGTATGGGTTCGCGGTAATTGTACCGTTCCAAGCATCGAAATGGTATCCCTCCATCGCCGTAGCCTCTATGGTCACCTCGCTATGGTGGGCATAACTGCCAGCGCCAATCACTGTTCCCATCTGCTCATCAACGGAAGAGAGCGACACCTGGAACTCCGCAATGCCAGGAAGGATCACCACGATGGCGGATTCCGATGCCTCCTTGTAGTCATCGCCCGCCCATCTGACAGCGTAGGTACCAGGAGCGAACAGTTGATCGGCATCCTCTACAGCGAAGAAATCTCCCGATTCGCCACGCACCTCCATGCCGACCATCAAGCCGATCATCTTACCGTCGTTCATACCCGCAAGACTCTCCGCAATAGGCGTGATGACAGGTTTTTCCTGCGTCATCTTCTTCACCGTAATTGTCCGACTGCCACAATCGATATCAAACCCAGCCTCCACACGGAAGAGTGCGCTCACCACGTGGGAGCCTGCAGGCAAAAGATCGCCCTCCGCGAAAGAGACCCCATCCACTTTGTAAAGGAGAGTACCCGCCAATGGTTGATCCAAGGTCACCTTCGGATTGTCACCCAACACCACCGTACCATAGATTCCGTCAACCGCATACCAGGTTGGGTGGATCTCGATTTCGGTAATTTGCCATACCAAAGAGTCGTTCTCAGGCAACTGGAAGTTCGTATTGTCTAAGGTCAAGGCCTTCGCCGTATAGGTTCCGACCGCCGCAGCGGAATTGTCCTTGTAGTCAACTACATGTACAACGGCACCTTCCAAATCGGTAACGACCGTCGCCTCAACACTTTGTGTATTTCCGTTAAACGGCAATGAAGCCTCGCTCCAAACAAGCGTCACACCTCTTGGCGTAATTTCTCCTGCCGTATAGGTAGCCGCATCGTATAATAACTCATAGTTGGCTTTCGCATCACCAGATAGGCTATATTGGATAGCGACCGTTTTAGACGCTCCAGCTTGTTCATTTTCAAACTCAGCGGAGGCCTCAATAGCGATATCGTCACCGGCCACCGCATTATCTATGGCCGTCACCACAACCGAGGCGGATGTCGTGCCATCATAAACCTTGGACTCCACAAACGAGTCTTTGACACTGATCTTGCGAGGCAAAATGGAGAAGTTCACCTCGTAGTCAGTAAACTCGAAGTTACCTCCCGATGCGGAACGAATCGCGATGTGGGCCATATCAGTTCCCACATTCACATTGTTGGTACAGAATATCGCATAATCCTCATCCGGGCGTAGCACCAATCCACCCACTGTAATGGTGGAGGTTGGGCAATGTTCTTGACCATCATAGATGAACTCGGTCTCGTCCCAGACCACATCGGTCTCCGCCAAAACGATATCCTTTGGTGTCACAGTCAATGTGCCATAATGGTAAGTCACCTCATAATTGTCTGGCTCGAAAACGACCTCAAAAGTATTCGGACTAACACCCACGTTGGTCTGACTACCTGTATAAGTAATGGTAGGCTCATCACCCGCCAAGACCGACGAGGCGTCATCAGGAGAACAAGAGGCCTCTGTCAATGGCGTTCCATCGAACTCTTTGGAAGCGGAAGGAGAAGTATAAGCGACGGCTCTCTTCGAAATAGAGAAGTAAACCGTATCCTGATCAAATGAATAGACATGCTCATCACCCGCCAAAGCGGAGACAATCACCATGGCGGTATCGCCCGCATTCACGTTGTTCTTGTATTCCACCGCATAGTCGGAGGCATCCACCACCGTCTCACCCACCTTGACCGTCACGCTTGGCTGATGGGCTGTTCCATCATAAACGAACGGAGCTCCTGAGAGGGTAATATTCGGCTTTTCTGTAATCTTCTTGATCTCCCATGCCACCGTCGCATCCGAAGGCAAACGATAATTATCGCTATCCAATGTGGCAGCAGTTGTCGTGTAGTGTCCGACCGCAACCACATTCTGGTCGCCCGTATAGGAGATCACATGCACAGACTCGTCGCCCACTGTTCCGACCACGGACGCACTCACATGCTTCGGTGTGCCATCGTAGGTGAATTCGATTGGCTCATCCCATACAAGGGAAACCTCCTTGGCCGTAATGACACCCTCGTCAAACATTTCGGAGGCAGGCGTCAATTGGTAGTTTGCCTTATCGTCACCCGTCAATTCGTAGGAAATGGTAACTTGCTTGTGTTCTCCGGCATTCGCATCCGCAAAGACGCCAGTCGCAGCCACTCCAACTTGGTCGCCACCATAGAGACCCTCAAAGTCATCCACCGCCACCACCGCATTCAAAAGAGCATCATACTCCTTTGCGGCCACGCGCTTCTCCGTCACACGGATTGTGGCTGGGGTAATCGGCAAAGTGGTCTCATACGCCGTGAAATGGCAATTTCCACCCGTAAGGGCGGTCACTGTCACCGTAGCGTCACCCACCTTCACATTATTCTCGCAAGAAATGGTATAATCCACGTCAGGAACGAGCGTTACGCCATCCACCGTGATAGTCGCAGTCGGACAATGCGCCGTCTTGTCATAAACAAAGGAGTTATCGCTCCAGACAATGTTCTCATCGGTCAACGTCACGCTTTTAGGCGTCACGGTCAATGTTCCATAGGAAAGGAATACCACATAGTTATTACCCTCGAATTGGACACTGATCGTATTCTTGGCGCTTCCCACTTCGGTAATCGACGCAGTATAGTTCACCGTATAGGTATCCCCATCCGCCACGCCATCGCCACTGATGGATTTAATTTGCTTGCAGACTAAAGGTTCCCCATCGTACTCCTTCTCGCAACTGCCCGATTCGAAAACAACCCTTCTCTTGGTGATCGAGAAGCGAGCGGAATCACTCCGCAACTCGACATTTTCATTCTCCACCCCAGAGATAATCACCAAAGCGGTATCAGAAGCATCCTTATTGTATTTATACGAGACCGTATAAAGCGACTCGTCCAATGTTTCTCCATCCTTTGTCAACGTAACGGTCGGCTGTTTCAGTGTACCATCATACTTGAAACTGTTGGCGTCCAAAGTGATTTCGTAATCCTGAATCACACGCTTCTCCACCATCAGTGTACCATATTTCTTGGTCACCTCATAATTGGAGACGGCCATACCGGCGGCCGGCGTGACGTCAAAGGTATTCTCCTTGCTTCCCGTCTTGGTCAGCGAGGCGAAATTGGAATAAAGGAAATGGTCATCGCCCACCAAGCTGCCCTCCACCAGGTTCACAGTTGGGGCGGACAACGCTGTTCCGTCGTAGATCTTCGAAGCAGACTCCGACTGCAAGGTGATTGCCCTCGGCAAGACATTGAAAGAGACCTCACGCACCTCTTCCGCACGGTAATTGCCTTGCGAAGGATTGAACAACAAATCGAAGGTATAAGAGCCGACAGGAAGAATCGCGTCGTCCTCGTAATAGACGGAAGAGCTACGCTTCATCAACCACTCGCCCTCCACTTCCGCACCTCGGGTAAAGGCGTTCAAAAGAGGCTCTCCATAATAGATATCGTCTGCCACGGCATAAGCGCCACTCGGTGAGATATCAGCAGAGACCACGCTTACCGTCACATTCACGCGGATGGCGGAGGAAGAGGCTCCCAGTTCGTCCGTCAAGGTGACATAGATCGTGTAGTTATGGTCACCCAATGCATTGGTATTCGTGGTGGTCGCATTGAAGTAGATGTAGCCATCCACCTCACTGAATTCAGAACTTCCGGATAGCACGACACTGGTGATTTTATCACCGTCCGGATCTGAAATCCTAATAGGCAATAAATAGCTGGAGGCAGTTCTCCTCTTCGCACGTATGTTGATATTTGTAGGCGTCAAAGTAGGAACCTGATTTTCGCTCACACTCACCTTCACTGGGACAGACACAGGTGTCTTTACGCCATCAGCCACCACCACGGTCACCTGATAAACGGTGAGACCGCTCACGGCAGCACCCACATAATAGAGGCTATCGCCGCGCACTTCGAACAGTGCCTTATCTTCCCCTTCTAGGGTAACGGTCAATTCGTCACCATCCTCATCGTTGATAACGATCGGCAAAAGTGTCTCTTCACCCGTCCTATGGATCAAGACTTCAGTAGGTGACACCGTCGGACTATGGTTTGGCAAGACCTGAATAGCAAGAGAGGAGGCGCTCACGCCAGGAGTCAAATCCGTTGTCGCAATGGCACCGCTTTCCGCGAACTGATCGCTCACCTCGTAGTCGATATCAGGCACCTGGCCACTGTAATCGCCATGGGCGGTAAAGGCGTAGGATCCGTCACCCTTCACCAACAAAGATCCGCACAAAACGGAGGCTTGGTAGATATCATTCGCGACACCCAACGACAGCGGTGTTCCATTCAAACTACAACCTATTATGGTCATCGCGTCTTGATCCGGATCCATATCGTTGGACAAAAGATTGCCCTCTATCGTTTGGCCAGCAGCCACCAACGCATCGTCCGATCCTGGTTCAGGAGCGCTGTTCAAGACAAAGAGCGGAGTAGCGACCTCCACCAAGTTATTATGGCTCATACCCTCATACTCGGCAGCGGGATCCAAAGGCATTCCATCGGAAGCGAGGTTGTTGGCGTCGATCTCGAAGAAATCACCCGGGCGCATCACAAAGCCCAATGGTTGCACCTTTTGGTGGGCCATTTTCGCATCCACATAGCCCTTCACACGGACAGTTGCGCGTTTGCCATTCTTCAAAGAGATGTAACCCATGCCGAATTCGTCACCCGAAGGTTGCCGTTTCACCGCACAAGTCGGATCATCCGAACTTACCAGTTCCACTTGCGTCATATGAAAACCTCCATCGGCGAACCAAACGCCAAACGAGGCGCTATCGGCATCCGCACTAACTTGGACGGATTCTCCCTTGAAAGTGTATTCACCCACCGCACGGTTCTCAATCTCCATCGTATAGGAAATCTCTTCTCCCACATGGGTGGAAGTCGCATCGCAATTAACGGAATTGACCGACAAATCAATGTATAGGGAGAGGGCGGAGAGACTTTGCGTCTCGCCACTCGCACCTTGCGCATAGGTCCAAGTATCGATGATACGGTTGTTACCGCGGTCGGATTGCCTATTCAACCAAATATGTCCTGGGGATTTCGTTCCCTTGGTCATATCCAAGGCATCCTCAGCCGCACCTTTGGCGACACCCAGTTTAGAATCATCCCAGTAGATCGTATCACGCTCGACTGCCGACCAATCTGCCGACAATTGATTAAGGATCAATCCCTTTTTATTATTTTCCAAATCGAAGAACGGAAAGTGGATCTCCGCGGTCTTCAACTTTCCTGCCAAGACAATATCGACCACCGGCACCATTCTGCCAGCACCGTCCTTGCCATCCCACTCGATCACATTCTCTCCCTTTTGGCAGACACCGGCGAATGTTCTGTTGGTGTATCCCTCGCCAAAAGTCATCTCCAAGAGGTAGTCGCCCGCCGCATTGGCCTCGAAGAAGAGATTGACACCCTCAGGGCCCATGATTCCCTTCTTGTTGCTCTCCTTACCGACAATGTTCAAATTGGTCAAAGTCGGCGTATCCTTTGCATTCAGATCGGACAAAAGCCATGTCTCCACCACCTGCTTGCCATAGACAGCCCGTGCGCTGGCAGGAAGATCGGAGGCTGGTTTGGTAAAGAATATTTTATGGGTGATGTCATCCGTCACCCTCTCCTCTCCGTCGATCACACGGGTGGATCTCCTATCAGGACGACGAGGATCAAAAGTCGGAACCCTTTGATTTTTAAACTGATTACCAGTCAATTCACTGGTAAGGCTCGCATAAGCGGGCAAACCGCCGTAGCATCCCAAAGCCTTGGAAGCAGAGAAGTCCGAGTTATCGGTCACCCATCCTTCCGGATTGATTTGCACACCCTTGTTGTTGGCGAAGAAGGTAGAGAAGTGTCCGTTCTGGCCATTGGGTTTCACCTCGTACAAATAACCGGTATTGGTCAAGACATACAGGGTAGTGTACCATTCGCAGTTATAGTTGGTGCCTCCATAAGCGGATGGCATCAAAAGATTCAAGACATTCGCATAGACACGGCCGGGAATAAACGCATTATCTTCCTTATTGGAGACGGAAACGTCAAATGCGTTGATATACGGCAGGTTTTGATCCTCCGTCCACGATTCGATCCGATGGTTCGAAGTGGTCTCGGAGGAGAAATCCAATTTGGTGGTCGCACCGATGAAGTCGATCTCCCACACACCCTCCTGATCGGCAGCCACCGTGATTTGGTAGGCGTTATACCCTCTGGTGGAACCATTGATGTTCGGACCAGCCAACTCTTGGGCGCGGTTGGCGATCAAGCCACCTCTACGCACATTGGTCACGCTTCCGCTCTTACCGTTTGGCGCACGCCAGTCGATTCTACCGTACGACTCCCTCGTCAAAGCATTTTTCACCTTCATGGCACTTGATGCCACATAGATGTGTTCACCCGCCTTGGCATAGACCTTTATTGTTCCGAATGTGGGAAATGGAGCCGCCACATCGGGATCCGATCCCGACGAGGTGATACCGCTGAGCAAGCAGGCGCGGTAATCTCCAGCAGAGCCGGAAGTGACCCCATAACGGGCATAATAGTCACTTGGATACATATCTTTGGAACCATCCGCCCAAACGGATTGGTGACCGATCAACAACAAAGACAAAAGCATTGCCAAACAGGTGTAGTTCACCCGTAGTAAATGTTTCACCATATAATAAAATTCTTTTCTAATACTTTGTTTCAAATTCATTTGCAGTTTCATTCAAATCTCCGCCTTCATAAACAAGCGCACATAGGTTTAGAAACTACGTAAATGTAAAGATATATAATCATTTTCATTTACAAAGAAATAATGCCACATTTTTTAACATTTATAAAAGATTTTACCCGATCACGATAAAAAAACATATAAAATGTCCGAAAAAAATTTTCAATCCAACGCCACCAAAATTTATTTTTTTGCACTAAATTTGCATAGTGAAAACCTAATGATATGGGAATAACAAAACGATCATAGAAAACAATAAGGGAAACCAATGCGATTTGGCTCGCATTGGTTTTTTTTTGAAAAAACATAAATGCTATGGCAAACAAAAGTTTAGTATCCATCACGGATTACTCGAAAGAGAAGATCCTCCAAATTTTGGAGAAGGCAGCTGAATTCGAGAAGAATCCGAACCAAAAAATCCTCGACGGCAAGGTAGTCGCTACCCTATTCTTCGAGCCTTCCACACGCACCAGACTCAGTTTTGAGACAGCAGTGAACCGCTTGGGCGGCCGTGTCATCGGTTTCGCAGACAAATCAACCACCAGCGGCACCAAGGGCGAGACCTTGAAGGACACCATCAAAATGGTCAGCAACTACGCGGACCTCATCGTGATGCGTAACCCGATCGAGGGTGCCGCACGCTACGCCTCCGAGGTTTCAAGCGTTCCAGTAGTGAATGCGGGCGATGGCGCCAACCAACACCCTACCCAGACCATGCTTGACCTCTACTCCATCAAGAAGACGCAAGGCAAGTTGGAAAACCTGAAGATCTGCATGGTGGGTGATTTGAAATATGGCCGTACCGTCCACTCCTTGATCATGGCGATGTACCATTTCAACCCAACCTTCTCCTTCATCGCACCCGATGAGTTGAAGATGCCAGACGAGTACAAGATCTTCTGCAAGGAACACAACATCAAATTCGAGGAGCACAGCGAACTAAGCGAGGCGAACATCGCGGATTGCGACATTCTCTACATGACCCGCGTGCAAAAGGAGCGTTTCACCGACCTCTTCGAATATGAGCGTGTGAAGGACATTTACACACTTCGCAACAAGATGTTGGACAACACCAAGCCAACCATGCGTATCCTCCACCCGCTTCCAAGGGTGAATGAGATCGACCAAGATGTTGACTGCAACGAGAAAGCATACTATTTCGAGCAGGCCCGCAACGGTGTATTCGCCCGTCAAGCGGTCATCTGCGATTTGTTAGGCCTATAATACGATATGAGCATGGAAAAAGCATCAAAGAAATTAGAGGTGGCTGCCATCAAGAATGGTACCGTCATCGACCACATACCTTCCGAGAAGTTGTTCAAGGTGATCTCCATCCTCGGATTGGAGCACATCAACAACCAGGTGACCTTCGGCTACAACTTGGAGAGCAAACGTTTGGGAAAGAAGGCCATCATCAAGGTGGCTGACAAATACTTCACCCAAGCGGAGGTGAACAAAATCGCTGTCGCTGCCCCCTCCGCGAAGATCAACATCATCAAGGATTACGAGGTGAGCGAGAAAATGGTTTTGCAATTGCCTGAGGAACTCATCGGCATCGTAAAATGCCGCAATCCGAAATGCATCACCAACAACGAGCCTATGGCATCCAAATTCAGGATCATCGAGAAGAGTAAATCCCTGTTGCAATGCTACTACTGCGAGCGTTTTGCGAAGTTGGAGGAGTTGGAAGTATTGTAAACAAAGAACCGCTAAGTTCGACGAAGTCAACTCTTAGTTTCTCACAAATAACGAAGGGCATCTCTTTTCAGGGATGCCCTTTTAGTTTACGCTTTATCAATCAGTATTTATCACTTCTGCCGCCATATCGGAACTATCAAAACCAACCATATATGTTTTTCCTTTGGCATTAAACATTTCATCCTTATACTTAACCACACCTTTCACCACCAACTTCTCTTGTGCCGATATAAAGTGTTGCATAAAGGAGTAGTCGATGGAGCCAGATGTATCAACAGGAAATGACAAAACCATATCATTATAGATTTTCATACCTGGTTTCTTCGAATAAGAAAATTGTGTCATGAGTCTCTTCAACATAGGTACAATAAACAATCCTATTGATTCCTGTAGAAAATTTGCTCGAGCTACAATTACCTGACTTGCACCGAATTTATAAGGCTGATACGAAACTGCAGGCAATGTAACACCTAGGACTATCGCATTCCCTTCAACAGGTGATTCATTGTTATCAATCAACCATTTTTCATTAACATGCATTTTATACATGTTATTTTTTGTTGACTGAACGATATAGGGTACGCCATTAGAATCTTCTGGTATCAATGATTGGGATTTTGCTTGTTTGATTGCTTTTAATGTAAACAAATCCCCAATCTTCCTCTCCTCAAACTTAACCTCCCCGTTTCTAAATTTTTCTAATGCGGCTATTTCTTCGGCGGTAAGTGCGGTGTCATTCAATCCCGAATCTTTAAGGAACTTATCCACTTGAAGCATCTTTTCTTCTTCTAACAAGGTGATGTATTGTTCCATGTAGGAATAGGATGGCTCGTTATTGAATGTAGGAAGAGTTACATGTGTATTGTAAAAAGCATCCTCAAAATTTCTAACTAAGACTCCTAAATACTTTTTTTGGAATCTATTTAACAACGATATAAAATATAAAGCTATATTTTCATTAAATCCAAAGAATTTAGGATATACAGTTTTTGTAAATTGTCCTGCGTAAAAATCATTACGCATATAAAAGAACTGCATTCCCATCATTCCGACAGCGATACTATTTCCTTTTATTAAATGTTCATTATCAAAGAATTCTACGTCACCAAATATTCCATTGTTAAAAACTGTCCTTGTAAAATAAGGATACTTGGCATTCTCAGAAAAGACAAAATTATCTTTGTCTAACTGAGGATTAGATTTCAACAAAAACAAATCCCCAATTCTCCACTCTTTCCAAACACCCCCGTCTGCCTCAAAATCATCTTTGAGGTTCTTCAAACGAGGGCTTACTGAAAATTTGCAGAGTCCTCCTTGATGATAGTCGAAAGTTTCCAACTCAAATAGTCCGAAACAGTCTTACGGAAATCTGCCTCGGTTGGCATTGTGTCAATCTTACGGTGCTGGTTAAATGTCCAGTCGTTGCCTTCAAGTGAAATGGAGTCTTTCACTACAAGTCCGTTCGCTTCTGTATAATAACTCGTCTTTGTCTTGCGATTAAGCACTATATCAACCAACTCGGCATATCTATCCTTCACATAATCAACATCTTTCAAATTCACTTTAGAATTTGATTTCTTGCGATTCTGTCGGGCGTATCCGTCATTGCTGAAGTCAACGAACGTAACAAGGCTTTCTACATCGTGCGGAGTTCCCACCTCGAACAAATAGATTGCAGTCTGCACACTTGATTTGCCTATGAACAAATCTATTGGCATACGGATAGAAGCCAACAATGTGCTGTGTTCCAAAATCTTTTTCGTAAAGCCATCACCTTTTCCGCCTCCCGCATTTTCCTGAATAATCACAGCCGCACGACCTTTGTTCATTCTGTTCAAAGCCTTTTCTACAAAGACAAAACCTTTACCTTCCGCTGAATACGGTGGGTTTAGAAGGAACACATCGGCAGGGAATTCATCATCTTTGTTCATTCCTTGCTCATATTTTCCGTTGTATTCTTTTAGAGAATCTTTATTCAAGATGTGACTTGAACCATCTTTCATCAGAATCATATTAAGCACGGCAAGCACATAAATATCTTGTCTAAGCTCAATACCAAGCAGCTGATCCACTTTAATCTTTGCAATCTTGGCTTTTCGCGCATCTTCGCTTTGTATTGTTTTATTAGCATCATCAATCATCAACTTCATGGCAGAGACAAGGAAACCTGCACTACCTGTCGCCCAGTCCCAAACATAGCTGTCTTTGTTTACCTTACAAAGTCTCGCCATCAGTTCTGTAACATAGCGTGGAGTAAGCACAACATCATTCTTTTCATCATCGCTTGCACGCTCCGTAATCCAGCCAGTCAACACATTGAGCAGCTTTCCTGTAAAGTCAATATGCACTTCCTCACCCATAGTGAAGATTGGCATAATTTCTTCCTTCACATAAATAAAGGCTGTCTTTATGGTACTTTCACCATTATTAGACTTATAATAAAGTGCATCATTCAGTATTCCTTTGTAGAGCGAATATATATTGTCGAGCTTTTCTTGTGGGATATGCTTCTCATTCAAGAACACTTTAATCTTTCTCAAAATAATTGCTCCATCATGGTCTTCCTCTGTCTGCAGACCTTTCAAATCCTCAATCTCAAGAGGAGGAACTTTACCCTCTACGCCAAGAGCCGCCATAATTAATGCACAAACAAGTTTAAGACGGTCTTTGGGTTCCGACACACGCATTTTATCACGCATATCTTGATTAAGTTCTTGGAGGGTATTTTCGATACGATCTTCTAACTCACGAGTCTGACGTTCTTTCTCATCTTCTGAAAGGAGAATGTTTTTTAGTTTAGTTTCAAGAGCAGATAGGTTTTCTGATTTTAGGAAAGAAAAGTCGGTGTAGTCATCAATCTTTTTGGGGCAATACATATTTGCTTTGCTCACAAAATAAACACCCATCTCTGTGTTTATAGTACTACCCGATTCATAGCCATTAAATCCAATAGCAATAACCTCGCTATAAGATTTAGAAATTCGTGCAATAGCTTCGGAATAATGCACGGCTCCATTTACTGCGTATTTCTTTATATGTTTGTAAAGCGGTTTACCATTATCGTCTTGATTATGAACTTCACCATTCTCCAACTTTTCAAAATCACCTTTTGTTCCCTTCACTTCTATCATCACAGGAACATACTGCTGACTACTTGGAAGTTGAATCAAACACTTTATATCAGGGTAATTTCCACCTTGACCACCAGATTTTGACTCAGCACTTTGTAATGCGTGGTCTATTTCTGTGTTTATATTATCGGTTTTTATGTGGTATTGCACACCAAATTTATCGAGTTGTTTTTTTGCAATGTCCTCGATTTTCTCTTCAATACTTTTTGCCGCCATTAGCCTACGTTGTTGTGCGCTCGCTTATCTATTTTCAGTGTTAACGAGCAATCCTTTTGACCATAAAGAACGTGGACTCAACATTATCCACATTCTGAGGCCGTGAGATTGCCCGTAATTACAGATAAGTCAAGCCCACGCCACACGACGCAGGCATTTACTGACTTATTCGAGCAATTACATTTATCTAAAATTTCTCACGTTTCAGAATGATACCGAATAAATAGCAAACGCTATGATTTATAATATGTTAATTTAAATTATTTCTGTTTCGTATTATTTAATTACTACTTCGTTAGTTATATTACGATTGCCTCCACACCTTTACGCTAAGCGTATTGATGATATTTTCTTGACAGATGTCCAAAAATCTTTGTTAGTCACGGTTCAATACAATATTTATAATTACTTATAACAATGCATTCTTTTCACAAAGATAAGGAAACTGATTCGATTCACACAATTGGAACAAATTTAATTTTCAATAATGAAACCTATAATATTTAGTGTAAATATTACATATATTAATATTTTTATTATCTTTGTCCCAAATTACAACAAGTTATCTACAATGTTTTATTTTGCAAATTTCAACAATGATGAAAAAGTACATCGACCTGAAGTGTGACTTCGCATTCAAGCATTGCATGCAAGACGAAGTCATCATGAAATCATTTTTAAATGCGATTTTGGAGGGAGAAATCGACAAAATCACCAGTGTTAAATACGAGAACGTGGAGATGCCCAAAGAGAGCCGAGGAGAACGGGGCGTCTGCTTCGATCTTCTCTGTACCACTGAAAACGGAGAGACGGTTCTCGTTGAAATGCAAAACAGCGCCCAAAAGTATTTTAAGACCAGAGCCGCCTACTACACCTACCAACTGATGAGAAGGCAGATAAAACGGGGAGACAAGTGGAACAAGCGGGAGAAGGACATCGACCCGATCATCGGAATCTTCATCATGGGAGAATCCAACGGACAATTCTCCAAAGCAGTTACCAGAACAAGCGAGTACGACAGAGATGACCTGACTGAATCGTGGGATCGAATTCATAAATTTTTTCTATCTTTGCCACACTTCCAATTCGACGAAGCTGAGATTAACACCAAGAATATATGGTTGGAAATGTTTAAAAACTTAGGCAATATGGATAGAATTAGCCCATCAGTATATGAAAGAGCAGACGAAGGACTGCTAAAGCTGCTGAAGAAAGCGGAGTCCGCCGCACTCTCAGACGAAGAAATCGATCTCTACGAAGCCTGCATGAAGAAATTAGAGGATGAGATCGACATGAAAGAGTATGGCTTTGAGATTGGAATGGCGAAGGGTCATGAAGAGGGCTTGGCGAAAGGTCTGGCAGAGGGCAAAGAAAAAGGATTGGCTGAGGGAAGAGCTGAAGGATTGGCTGAAGGATTGGCTGAGGGAAGAGCCAAGGGTAAAACCGAAGCCATTCATCAAACAGTTCGAGCGATGAAAAAGAACGGATTATCCATCGATCTTATTGCCAATATCACCGGATTAACGCCGACGGAAATCAAATCCATATAGGGGAAGAAGAGGTGAAATCACCTCTTCTTCCTCTTCGTTTCCTTCTTCTGCACCGACCAACCGAATTTACCGATCAGTTCGCCCAATTTGTAGTAATGGCCATGGTTGTAGGCAATCAGCTTTGCGTCAGATAGTTTGAAGGCACCCGTTTCAGGATCCAAATACTTACGGTCGGCTTGCACATTCACCACCCTGGCCAAAAACATATCGTGGGAACCTAACGGAATGATTTGCTCCACCTTGCACTCGATCGAAAGAGGAGACTCCTCAATGATCACACTGTTGATCACCTGTGTTTTGGCTGGCGTCAATTTCATCTCCTTGAACTTATTGAAATCCCTACCCGATCTCACACCACACCAGTCGGTAGCACGGGCCAATGCCTCGTTGGTGAGATTGATGACAAACTCCCCGTTTCGTTTGATGATATCGTAGGAGTGACGACTGGGACGGATGGAGACATAGCACATCGGCGGATCCGTACAGACGGTTCCGGTCCAACTTGCCGTAAAGATGTTGTACTCCTCCTCGCAGTTGCCACAAGAGATCATTGCGGCTGGCACGGGGTATATCATCGTGCCGGGTTTGAATTGCTCTTTCATTACGGAAGTAGTTCTTAATTTTTTAATTCAACTCTATCACCTCCAAATCCTTGATATCCGCCCCATCAATGACAAAGCGCATCAAGGTCCGCACCTTATGGAAACCAAAAGTTCCCGCAGCGCCAGGATTCAGACAGAGCATCTGTCTTGTCGGATCGAATTGCGCCTTGAGGATATGGGAATGTCCGCAGACAAACAATTTAGGATGAGTCTCGGCAAAGAGTTTCGTCATGCCAGGAGCATACTTGCCCGGATATCCGCCAATGTGCGTCATCAGAACATCCACTTCTTCACAACGGAAATACTCCACCTTCTTCAGAAAGCGACGAAGATCTTGTCCGTCTATATTACCACAAACGGCACGCAACCTCTTTCCCAAACCCTCCAACTGCTCATAGAGCGGCAAACCACCGATATCACCAGCATGCCAAATCTCGTCACACGAGGCAAAATACTTCGCATAACGATCGTCCCAACAAGCGTGGGTATCAGAGAGTAGGCCAATCTTCACCATCGGTAAAATCCACCACTTTTTTCTTCATCAACGCCTGCTTCACATAGTCGGAGAAGGGAAGTCCATAAAGTTTTCCCAACAGATTGCCCAATTTAACAATCTGGGCAACGGCCTGAAAGGTACTGGCAGAGACGAACGATTCGAAGGTGCCATCCTTCTTAACAAACCTCAAGTCATAGACATATTCATCCACATGCTTATTCAGCAAGCCACCAAAGGTATAATCGATATTCATCTTATAGCGTTGGAACGAGAGGTAGGCGCAATTATCCAACAAAAGAGGGTGCCACTCGCCCGCCCTAAACGAGAAGAGTCGCATGCCACGCCTATACATCTTCGTAGAGGGATCAAAGCAGGTGATCTTGCGCATAAACATCAAGACCAGCCCCACCATCGTTAGGAGAATCATCCAGGGAAGATCATCCGTGACGAATTCCAACAAAATCCTTGACCAGGGTTTAAATATATCCACCGTCAAGACATAATGGAGTTTCACAAAAAATATGGCCAGCGCCCACACAATGGCGACAAATCCGATACCTACCACCGCAATAGGGAAGTAAGTGCCCGTCTCGACCTCTATGATATCCTTGTTTCCCGCCATCACTTCACATTTTTGATTCTATCGATCAACTCATTACCGAGCGCCTCCTTCACCTCGATATGCTTCAACACCTCCACGACAAAGGTATTCTTGTCGAAAGCGCCACGCACATTCTCGAAGTCCTTCTGACGACGAAGATCGCCTCCATCCACACCGAAACCGGTCTGAACCGTAAGGGTGAACTCCTTCTTGGCATCCTCGTAAAGCGTCTTATCCAATGAAATAACAGCACTCTTCCACGCCTCCACCAAAGAGATGATGTCCTGCACCGTGATCTCATCGATCTTCTTGCCCAAACGCTTCTCGATCTTCTCGGCGGCCCAAGTCCACTCCAAGGTGTAGTAGTTTTTATGCAACCCGATGAAATCCTCCAAGACCTCATCCACGCTCTTGTACTGGTTGTTCTCCACACGGTCCAATATATCGCCCACCAGATGCTTCGGCGCGATCAATCCGGAGATATCCAACCACTCACCCAAGCCATCCTTCAAGTCTGGTTTCAGGCGCTCACGAATCTCGTCGATGCTCTTAAACTTGGTCTCCTCCAATCTCTTAATGATTGAGTTACCCAAGAATTTCACGATAGCCGTATCGTATAGTTTGATACCCTTCAAAAGGGAGGTACGCTTGATCCTGGTGTTGTGGTAATAGTAGCGGTCGCACTCTTCTCCAGAGAGTTTCTGCAACGACTCCAACGCCTCGATACCATTCATCATCTTCTGAATGGTGTATGGGCTTAACAGGTTAAAATTGATCTGATCCAATTTGTTCGGATCCTTTCTACGGTCACGCTTCGGCCACTTTTGTGCATCACGCACCGTTCCCACACTTCGCAAATTGGCGGCTGGCACCAAAAGCGTTTCGTTGGAATTCTCTATCAGATAAGAGAATGGGAGATCGGTCGTATCGGGATGGCTGGTATGACGTCCCATGATCAACGAGAAGGCACCGATCTTGGCTGGCCACAACACATAAGAGTCGCTGGTGGTCTTGGAACCACGCTCCACGATTCCCTGGTGAATAGGGCCCAACTTATACATATGGTTACTTTGGTTGCTGCCGGACCCCGCATTCATAAAGGAGAACATACCCGCAATCAGCAAACTGGACTTGTGGTGCGTCACCGTGAATGGACCCGCGAATACAGAAGCCGCCTCGCCGTGGAATCCCTGACAGTTAGAGAAGAACAAGGTATCCGTCGCGGAGTATTGCTTGCCGATTTGGCACGCCTGGCCCACAAAGCAACGGTCGATCATCGCACCCTCATCGATTTCACTTCCAGAGGAGATGATGAAATCACGCGCCATGACGCGGACACCCAAACGGACAGGCGCCTCTTGGTTTCCGTTGACGCTACCGTTCAAGAGTTCGGCACAACCTTCCGCCACCGTATAATCACCAAACTTCACATTTCTGATCTTTCCGCAATTACGGATAGAGACATGCTTTCCGACACGTCCCATTTCAGAGGCGTTTTTCTCCGCATAGTCGTTGATCAAATCGCACAAGTTCTTCACCAACACAGGTCTGTGGCGGTACAAGGCGATCAAATAAGCCACCTGAGCGGAGAGGTGATCATAGATAGGCACCTCACGTCCACCACCCTCATTCAAGGCGGCCACCTGTGTGCCATTTCCGAAGGTGCTTTTGCCCACCACGGTCATCACATCCACATTCTCGATGTAAGAATCGTCGCAGATTTCATAATTGGCGATATAGTTGGCCACACGTCCGATATAGACATTATCCCCCACCACGCAATTATGCAAAGTGGCATGGGTGATTCCCGAATGGCGGACTACTCCGCCCTCCAAAGTGTGGGATTTTTCGAAGAGGCCCAAACGGATTTTACCGGAGAAAATCGTCTCCCGTACCCTTTTCGGATCAAAACCTTCCACTACCTTCACATCATCCCAATTTTCCGCATTGCACCCCTGCGCAATCATCGTCTCGATTTCGGATGAGGTCAAATTTCTATATTGTGCCATTGTATCTTCTGCTTATAAAATTTGTATTAGTATATAAAACACAAAAGAGATGGAGCGTCACTCCACCTCTTCCGCATTATCATCGTACATCTGATAAATAAAGTCATTGTAAGGGAATCTTGTCACATGAATCTCCTTCACGCGCTTATAAAGCAACTCCTTCAACTCCTCGAAATTGGTCTTGTCCTTCGCAGATATGAATATACAGTTCTCCTGCATCTTCGACATCCACGTCTTTTTCAACTCGTCGAGGCTGATATTCTCCCTCGTCATCGGCGTCAAATCATCCTCCTCCTTCGGTGTATAGGTGAAGGCGTCTATTTTATTGAAGACAATGATGGTCGGCTTATCCGCCGAATTGATATCCTTCAAGGTCTTCTCCACCACAGCAATCTGATCTTCGAAGGTCGGATGGGAGATATCCACCACATGCACCAAAAGATCCGCCTCGCGCACCTCGTCCAACGTTGATTTGAACGACTCCACCAAATCGTGTGGCAACTTACGGATGAATCCTACCGTATCGGTCAAAAGGAACGGTAAATTCTCTATGGTAACCTTCCGCACCGTGGTATCCAAGGTGGCGAAAAGTTTATTCTCCGCAAAGACATCCGACTTACTGATGGCGTTCATAATGGTCGATTTACCCACATTGGTGTAGCCCACCAAGGCGACACGCACCATTTTCCCTCGGTTCTTGCGTTGCGTCGTTTTCTGTTGGTCGATATGGATTAACTCCTCTTTGAGCAAAGAGATTTTGGTAAGGATGATACGTCGGTCGGTCTCGATCTGCGTCTCACCCGGACCACGCATACCGATACCTCCTCGTTGACGCTCCAAGTGGGTCCACATACCAGTCAATCGAGGCAAGAGATAACGATACTGCGCCAATTCCACCTGTGTCTTCGCATGGGAGGTCTGTGCCCTCTTGGCGAAGATGTCAAGGATCAAACTGGTTCGGTCCAAGACCTTCACGCAAAGCTCCTTCTCGATATTACGAAGCTGTTTAGGAGACAACTCGTCATCGAAGAGAACCAATCCGATGGGATGTTCACTCTCCTCCTGCTCCTTGATGTAATCACGGATCTCCTCCAACTTACCTGGTCCGACGAAGGTATTGGAATTCGGACCATCCACTTTTTGGAAAAAAGTTTTCACGGGATGAGCGCCAGCCGTCTCCGCAAGGAAGGCCAACTCATCCATATACTCTTTCGCTTTTTGCTCTTTTTGCAAAGGAGTGATCAGTCCCACAAGGACTGCCCACTCCTCATAAATTTCAGTCTTTACGATCTGTCCCATTTACTACGCATTGGCCTTTTTTGCCGCCTCACGCACCTTGACTTCGATCTCATCCGCCAACTCAGGATTGTCGCGAAGCAAATCCTTCGTAGCGTCGCGTCCTTGTGCCAACTTGGTCTCTCCATAGCTGAACCAAGAACCGCTCTTCTTGATGATACCGAACTCAACGCCCATGTCAATCAACTCACCGATCTTCGAGATTCCCTCTCCGAACATGATGTCGAACTCAGCCTTTCTGAATGGAGGCGCCACTTTGTTCTTAACAATTTTCACTCTCGTTTGGTTACCAATCACATTCTCGCCGTCCTTCAATTGTCCTGTCTTTCGAATATCCAAACGGACCGACGCATAGAACTTCAAGGCGTTACCACCGGTAGTCGTCTCAGGATTTCCGAACATAACGCCGATCTTCTCTCTCAATTGGTTGATGAAGATACAAGTGGTATTAGTCTTGTTGATGGTACCTGTCAATTTTCTGAGCGCTTGGGACATCAAACGAGCCTGCAAGCCCATCTTCGAGTCTCCCATGTCGCCCTCGATCTCCGCCTTTGGCGTCAAAGCCGCCACAGAGTCAATCACTACGATGTCCAAAGCCGAAGAACGGATCAATTGATCGGCAATCTCCAAAGCCTGCTCACCATTGTCTGGTTGGGAAATCAAAAGGTTGTTGACATCCACGCCCAACTTCTCCGCATAGAAACGGTCGAAAGCGTGCTCCGCATCAATGATTGCGGCGATACCGCCATTTCTCTGCGCCTCAGCGATCGCATGGATAGCGAGGGTGGTCTTACCTGATGATTCCGGACCAAATATCTCAATGACTCTTCCCCTTGGGTATCCGCCGACACCCAACGCAAGGTCCAAGCCAATAGAACCAGTTGAAATTACAGGTATTTCTTCCACTTTACTGTCGCCCATCTTCATGATGGTACCTTTTCCATGGTCTTTTTCAATCTTTTCCATCGCAAGTTGCAAAGCTTTTAGCTTGTCACTGGATGGTTGAATTACTTCTGCCATTTTCAATAAATATTTTTAAAGTTAGATATTGGGACAAATTTAAAAAAAATTCCCGATTATTCACACTCCGTCCGTGATTTTTACACGGCCATATCATCAACAATCACGAATCCATCATCATTGAATGACAATGCAAAGGAAACACAAACCTACGCCTATTCGTTGCACAGGTTCAGAATAATTCAATCCTTAAATAAAATTTCAAAATTCATAATTCATAATTAATTTGTATCTTTGCCCCCGATTTCGAAATTCAAAAGATAATTATGCAGAAAAATTTAGTTATTGTCGAGTCCCCCGCAAAGGCCAAAACCATAGAGAAGTTTTTAGGCAAAGATTACACCGTATTGTCCAGTTTCGGACACATTCGCGATCTAAAGAAGAAGGGCATAGGCATAGACATCGAACATAACTTCGAACCAGACTACGAAATACCAGCGGATAAAAAAGCGTTGGTGACCGAGTTGAAGAAGAAAGCGAAAGAATCTGAGATTGTTTGGCTCGCATCCGATGAGGACCGCGAGGGAGAGGCAATCGCTTGGCACCTATACCAAGTGCTTGGTTTGCAAAAAGATAAGACCAGAAGAATTGTATTTCACGAGATTACGAAAGAGGCAATCCTCCACGCCATCGAGCATCCGCGCGACATCGACGACAACCTTGTCTGTGCGCAACAGGCCCGCCGCGTTTTGGACCGTATCGTAGGTTTCGAACTCTCCCCTATTTTGTGGAGGAAAGTGAAGCCATCCCTCTCTGCGGGACGCGTACAATCCGTCACCGTAAGATTGATTGTCGATAGAGAGCGTGAGATCCAAAAATTCGAGGCGGAGGCCTCCTTCCGCGTGCAAGCGGTCTTTACCGTTGTCGACACGGAGGGCAAAGAGGCGATCCTCCACACCGAACTTTCTGAAAGATTGAAAACAAAAGAGGAGACCATCGCATTTTTGGAGCGTTGCAAAAACGCCCAGTTCTCCATCAAAAACATAGAGAAGAAGCCGGCGAAGAAGAGCCCGGCACCTCCTTTCACCACCTCTACGCTCCAGCAAGAGGCATCCAGAAAGTTGGGATTTTCCGTATCACAGACCATGATGGTGGCGCAACGACTCTACGAGTCCGGAAAGATCACCTATATGCGTACCGACTCCGTCAACCTATCCAACTTGGCGCTCGGCACCGCAAAAGAGGAGATCATGAATATGGCTGGCGAGAGCTACGTGAAGGTCAGACAATACCAAACGAAGGCTAAGGGCGCCCAAGAGGCCCACGAGGCGATTCGTCCAACCTATATCAGCAACCACACCATTGAGGGTACCGCACAAGAGAAACGCTTGTACGAACTCATCTGGAAGCGAACCATCGCCTCTCAAATGGCAGATGCGGAATTGGAAAAAACCATCATCACTGTGGATGTTTCAGGCGAGAAGCGCCACTTTATGGCAGAGGGTGAGGTATTGAAATTCGACGGATTCCTAAAGGTTTACATGGAATCATCCGACGACGACGCCGACCAAGAGGAGGGCGCATTGCTTCCTAACTTAGCTGTCGGCGCAAAACTGCAATGTCAATCGGCCCAAGCGGTAGAGCGTTTCACACAACGTCCGCCAAGATACACCGAGGCGAGCCTTGTGAAGAAGATGGAGGATTTGGGCATCGGCCGTCCATCCACCTACGCGACCACCGTCACCACCATCCAAAACAGAGGTTATGTGGAACGTGGAGACAAAGAGGGTACCACCAGAAATTACGAGACCATCATTCTACAAAACAACAAGATCACAGAGAAAACCGAGACGGAAGTTTACGGAACGGAGCGCGCCAAGCTCTTCCCTACCGACACAGGTATCGTGGTAAACGACTTCTTGATCGAATATTTCCCAGACATCATGGAGTACAACTTCACCGCCAACGTGGAGAAGGAGTTCGACGATGTAGCCGAGGGAAGCGTGGAGTGGACCTCCACCATCGACACCTTCTACAAGCATTTCCACCCAATGGTGGAGGATTCTGGCAAGATGTCGGAGAGAAAGGTGGGAGAACGCATCCTTGGAACAGATCCAGTCTCTGGCAAACCGGTTTCAGCTAAAATCGGTCGTTTTGGCCCAGTGGTCCAAGTCGGCACCGCAGAGGATGAGGAGAAGCCTCGCTTCGCCTCCCTTAGAAAGAACCAATCCATTGAAACCATCACTTTGGAGGAGGCGATGGAACTCTTCAAGTTGCCTCGCGATTTGGGAGAGTACGAATCAAAGATGATGAGTGTGGGCGTAGGCCGATTTGGCGCATACGTGAAACATGACGGCAAATATTTCTCCTTGAAAAAGACAGACGACCCTATGGAGATCTCTCCAGAGCGGGCCATCGAACTGATCGAGGAGAAGCGCGAGCAAGAGCGCAATAAATTCATCAAGGTATTCGAGGCGGAAGGCATCGAGATCTGCAATGGCCGATTCGGTCCATACATCGCCTACAACGGCGCCAACTACAAGATACCAAAGACAGCGGTACCCGCTGAGCTAACCGTAGAGGAGTGCAAGAAACTCATCGAAGAGCAGGGAGAGAAAAAGCCTGCAA
>JAKSKV010000034.1 GCA_024401555.1 Paludibacteraceae bacterium | reverse complement strand
ATTTGATAATTTTAATTTTTAACCGTCCACTATTTTTTAGTGGACACTAGTGATACCGCATAATTAGTAATTCGCTTATGCCAAACAAACTCACCTCATTCCTCGTCGAAGAGATGGAATCTCACCGTAAGGGGGGCATCTATCACAAAACACAGGTACAACTGGCATACAATTCCAACCGTATCGAAGGATCTAAATTGACAGAGGAACAAACACGCTTAATCTTTGAAACCCGTACCATCGGATTCAAAGATCAAGAGGCAGTGCCCGTGGACGACATCATTGAGACAACCAACCACTTCGTGGCTTTCGATTACCTACTTCGCACCATTTCATCACCGCTCTCACAAGAAATCATCCGTGAATTCCACCGCATCCTTAAGAGCGGTACCGCCGATGCGCAAAAAACCTATTCTAACGTAGGAGCATACAAAAAGTTGGCGAATGAGGTCGGAGGACAAGAGACCGCTCGCCCAGAAGAGGTTCAACAACGGATGAATGAATTGGAGGATTGGTACAACAAACAGACAATACAAAATATACAAACCTTGGCTGAATACCATTGGCGTTTCGAGAACATCCATCCATTCCAAGACGGAAACGGACGTGTCGGACGACTCATTCTTTTCAGAGAATGCCTCCGCAACAACATTCTACCCTTTGTAATTGATGACAACCACAAACTATACTACTATCGTGGACTCAAGGAATTCAAGACCACACCAGGCTTCCTTGTCGGAACCATGCAGTCCGCCCAAGACACCTATCAGACTTGGGTAAAATATTTCAATGAAGAACTATTAGACGGACTAATCATAACATAGTCTATTACCATTCCCGCAAAGAAAGGAGTGAACAGCGGTCCCCTAATTGTAGTCATCTAAATTTCAAAATCAGACGTTCATAAATAAAAATCGTTCGTTTATATTCCTCGACAGAAACGCGCCAACCTCTCCCGATATGTTCTCATGAACATCCGTTTGCACTTATTAGACAATAAAGATGACTCACACAACTCTTGTACATTTGACTGTTCATTTGCAAAGGGAGCTAAGGTATCCGCGATTTGCTTTTCTGTCAAACCACACAATTTTGCAAAATTACGGAAATCAACAATGGTTGGATGTCCACTTTTGTCAAAGACATCAGATGTGTGCTCTAGGGGCAATCCCAACCCCTTGTCCAATGCAAAATCACTATCGGAAATATGCAACGAGGTGTTCAACAAATCATACGATGGTGATAGTCTGAATTGATCCTTGTCCCGCAGAATAGAGAAATTCTTAAGATGGGCGTCTCCATTCGAAAACAGATAGTTAAAAACTACCAGTTTCACAAATCTTTGCATGTCGAAACGCCAAAGCGGAAGTGTCTGTCGCAATACATTAGCGACCTCCAAATAACTACCTCGGTACTTATAGTCACTACCATGCGTTTTAGCAGATCTACCAAGAAGCGTACAGACATCTTCTTGTGCCAATTTCCCTTGTCCAGAGACATCAAAGCGTCTTACTATATACGCCAAATGGCCATCCGCTAAACGTATCATCCCACAAATCGCAGTGTCTATGCCAAACACCTTTGATGCAATCTGCATCGTAAGATATTCATTGGCTGGCATATCCTGCAAATTTAGCAAAGCAAGATTTTGAGGAGCAGGTTTTATAATATACACGCTCTGCTCTCCATCTTCTGCCAAACGAAGCTTCCCATTTTCCACAACGGCAAACAACTTCTCCTGGACACCCGAAATGGAAACGTGCTTTACATTATCCACATAGGATACCGGTTTATACACGATATCCGTATCAAACGGGACTGGCATTCGATCGATCAATATATCTTTCATCATTATTCGCAAGGTGTAAATGTAAGAAACCCAATAGTATCAGTCTGTGCAGTAGCTAATAGCAAACCAAAGTAGTCGTCCGCATCGATATGAAGTGCAGTACACTGAACCTTCTTGTTTGCCCCTTCACTTAATAGATTAAAGAAACAAGGGAATAGATGGTCACTATAATAAGCTTCACGACGCTTGGGAAGTGTGACGGATACAGGGAATGAATCCCTATCCTGGAGATACGCCGCCATGTACTGAAAGCAATATTTACCCTCTTCAGTTTCTTGCAAAATACCCGCAGGAACCTTATTTACATTTACAATGGCTTGTCGCATTCGCTAATCGATTTTATTCGGTGTAAGGCAATAAACTAGTCTTTAAATTCACAGCGAGTTCCATTCCCAAACAATCCAAGATCTTCTCAATTACTTGAAGCGTCGGATTGGTCTTTCCCTGTTCAATCAGTTTCAAATAACTCAAACTGATATCCGCCACATCAGCCAACTGCTCTTGTGTTACACCAATGCTTTTTCTTCGCTCCCTAATTAACTTACTCCACTGCATAACGACTAATATATTAACCTTTTTGTGCAAAAAAAATAAATCCTTCGTAAAAAAACAAGAAAATAGCTAATATATTATACCTCAATAAAATTTCAACCATAAAAAAGGGAAACACACTCCTGCGTTTCCCTTCCTTGAAAATATTTCCTATAAACTATTAATCCTCCGTCTTGTCGAATCGGCGACCACCGGTGAAACCACCTCTGCCGCCACGACCTTCGCGGCCACCTCTACCGCGTGAATCATCGTCACGACGTCTGAATGGCTTTCTATCATTGTTGCGGTCATCATCTCTTCTGCCACCAAAACCGCCGCGTCTCTCACGGTTGTCTCTATCGAAACGACGTTCGCCACGCTCCTCATTGTCGCGTCTGAATCCACCGCCTCTACGATCATCACGTCGGTCATCTCTCTTTGGGAAATCTCTTCTACCCTCACCTCTCTCACGGTTGAACGGACGACGCTCGCCACGCTCCTTCTCAGCAGCCTCTCTGGCCGATTTCCGCTCTTGATACTCACGCTCCTTCTCGAAAGCCTCGTGTCTGCGGCGTTGGTATTCACTCTGCTCATCCTCACTCTTGGAACTACGTCTCCAAGTATCCTCCTCCAATCTCACGAAAGAGCCATCCTCCCGGATCGGACTAGTCGTCTTGCGGCTATCGCTCTCTGGGGTAGCAGGTTTGCGTCTCTCTCTCTTATCTTCAACAGGAGTAGCCTCTTGACCTTCGTTGCGCTCACGCAAGAAATCGTTTCTTCTACCCTTGAACATCTCATACTTGCGGAACTCACACTCGATGGAACCATTGAGCAAAGGAATTTTCACAGATGGCCTAAGTCCAATGCGGTCAGTCGTCTCAGAAGGCACCGTGATGATCCATGCGGACATATCGGTGAAGTCGTGCTTCAACTTGGTACCGATCTCCTCGTAGAGTTTATCCATCTCCACTGGCTTCAAACGCTCACCGTATGGTGGGTTGAACATAATCATCGTCTCATTCTCCGGACGCTCGCATCCTTGGAACGGCAAATGCTTTAACTCGATATACTTCGCAAGTCCGGCACTCTTCACATTCTCTGTCGCGATACGCAAAGCTGCCGACGAGATATCGGATGCGTAAATCTTATGGTTGAACTCACGTTCTTGGGACTCGTCGTTGTAGAGATCCTCCAAGATAGCGGAGTCGAAATCAGGCCATTTCTCGAAGGCAAAACCTTTTCTATAAATACCAGGAGCAATGTTCAAAGCCATCATAGCAGCCTCAATGGCGATGGTACCCGATCCACACATCGGATCCATAAAGTCGGTCTGACCATCCCAACCGGCCAACATCAACATACCTGCCGCCAAGACCTCGTTGATAGGGGCTTCGGTCTGCTCCACCTTGTAACCTCTCATAAACAAAGGCTCACCGGAACTATCCAACGAAAGGGTGCAGAGATCCTGGTTGACGTGGATATTCAATTGTACATCTGGATTCTTGATACGGACGGAAGGTCTCTCGCCAAACTTCTCCATGAAGTAATCCGCGATAGCGTCTTTTGCTTTATAGGCAAGGAATTTGGAGTGACGGAAGTTATCGGAGTGAACAACAGCATCGATCGCGAAGGTCTTCTTCGTGTTCAGATATTGAGACCAATCCATAGACTTAATGATGTTATAGACCTCATCAGCATCCGTTGCGGTGAATTGATGAATTGGCTTCAAGATGCGCAAAGCGGTACGGCATCGGAAGTTCGCCTTATACATTAACTCTTTGTCACCAAAGAAGCGAACGCCTCTTGTGATGATCTCTACTTGATCTGCTCCCAGATCAATCAACTCCTTTGCCAATACCTCTTCCAATCCTTGGAAGGTCTTGGCAATCATTTCAAAATTATTTGCCATCGCGAAAATTTGTATATTTTTGCCGATGCAAAAATACGAAGAATTATAATAGGTTTATATACCTAATAGAAAAAGGATTAAAAATAAAAGGGTTATTGGTGGACGCACTGAGAAATGCGGTGCGAAAAGCATAAACAAAAAAACCACAACTAACTCTTCACAGAGTGATTGTGGTCGCCTATTTTAAAGTATAAATGTTTCCTGACAACGAAATCTATAATTCATTTCGTTTTTGCATTGCAAATGTAATACGATTCCATAGGAGCCAGGTATGAACTATGTTTCATCTTAGGGGTAATTTTGTTACAAATGCGAAAACTTTCGGTGAAATCGCCATTTTTTGCGCATTTTTAATTAGATTTGTACCATAAAAGAGAGCATAAAATGAAAGACTTAGTATTTGCTACAAACAACGCGCACAAGGTAGAAGAGGTGCGAAATAAGTTAAATGGATTGTTTTCCATCCGTACCCTTTCTGAAATTGGTTGCACGGAGGAAATTCCAGAGACTTCGGATACCCTACAAGGTAATGCGAGCCAAAAATCTCACTATCTCCACGATAAATATCACTGCAACTGCTTCGCGGACGATACAGGCTTGGAAGTGGAGGCTTTGGATGGCGCACCAGGCGTCTTTTCTGCCAGATATGCGGGCCCTGCCAAGGATTCCGAGGCCAATATCGATAAATTATTGGCTGAATTGAAAAATAAATCGAACCGTCGCGCAAGATTTAGGACAGTTATTTCGTTATTCTTAGAAGATAAGGAATACTTCTTCGAAGGCATCGTCACCGGAACCATCCTGACGGAACGTCACGGAAACGGCGGATTCGGCTACGATCCTGTCTTCCAACCCGATGGATATGACTGTTCCTTCTCTGAGCTCACCATGGAGGAGAAGAATAGCATCAGCCACCGAGGCAGAGCGGTGGAGGAGTTGATCAAATTCTTGAACGGGGCAAAATAAAAATTTAATTCATTTTTATCTTATGGTAAAAATCTTCAAGGCATTATTCATTCTTTGCGTGCTCCTATGCGCCACCGAGACGTACGCCCGTGTCGAAATGGGAAGTTGGCAGTCATTCTTCAATTACAATAATGTAAGCCAAATCGCGCAATCCAAAGAGAAGGTTTACGCGCTAAGCGACGGCAACCTCTTCTCTGTGGACAAGACATACGAGAGCATCGAGACCTACACCAAACTGAGCGGACTCTCTGACGGTAACATCTCCCATATCGCCTATTGCGATAACCAGGAGAGTTTAGTCATCGCCTACGACAACTGCAACATCGACCTACTCAGCGGATACAATGTGGTGAACGTGCCGGATTTGAAGAATTCCGAAGTGGGAAGTAAGAAGATTTACAACATCACCATTCAAGGAAAGTATGCCTACTTCGCTTGCGGATTTGGTATTATGGTGGTTGACGTGAGCAAAGGAGAGGTCACCGACACCTATATCATCGGCAACAAAGGAGAATACCTGACGGTCACCAATTTGGTCTTCTGCCACGATTCCATCTATGCGAAGACCACCAACGGCATCCGCCGCGCCTCACAAAAAGAGAAGAATTTGGCGGATTTCACCAAATGGGACCCTATCGAAATACCCCGCACGGTCGCCGCAAGCGATATCCGCTCTTTCGACAACCAACTTTTGCTCATTGGCGAGCAGGCCATCTACCGAATGGACACCGCCATCGTTCCAGTCGTAGCGGTGGAGGGGGCCAATCAAATCCTCACTGACGAGGAGAGGATCATCGTCTGCTACCAAGACTCGCTCGCCCTCTTCGACAAAGCGTTCAAGCATAGCGCCACCCTGCCAATCGTGAACGCCACATGCGTCATCAACGACCCGCAAGGAAAGGGATTTTGGGCAAACAACCACCAAACTGATGGACAGACACTGCTCCATCTGTACGACAAAGAGGGACAACACCAAAACCGATACATTCCGACAGGACCATACTCCACCATCGCGGCTTTTGTGAAGTTTCAGGGAGGTAAGCTGATCACGGGTAGTGGTGGACCGTTCGATTTGGCGATGAACACGCCGGGTGTAGTCCAATTTTTCGAAGATAACAACTGGTCCATCCTCACCGAGATGGGAATGGACACCGCCATCATCCATGACAGGCACTTTGTGGATGTGTTGGATGTCATCGTGGATCCCAACGATCCACAACACCTTTTCGCCGCCTCTTGGCAAGGCCTATTCGAGTTTCAAGGGTATCAACTCGTCAACCATTACACCGACTTGAACAGCCCACTGACCCCCTACTGGATCATGGTAATCTTGGATGGACTGACCTACGACAAGAATGGTAACCTCTGGATGGCCAATATGTTCTCCCAAAACCCAATTGTCATCTATACCGCCGACAAGAAGTGGGAGACACTCCAATATCCGGAACTACAAGACCAAGAGACCATCAAGGAGGTCTTCTTGGACAGTAAGGGCTACATGTGGGTACTACTTCCACGTAAGAACCCAGGTATTTTCTGCGCCAACCTCAACAATACACCGTTCAATGAGCGAGACGACAAGACCAAATTCATCACGAACCTCAAGGATAAGGATGGTCACGTGATCACCCCAATGACATTCAGATGCATCGCGGAGGCGAACGACGGCACGATTTGGATAGGAACCGACAAGGGCCCCTTCCTAATCAGCGATCCATCCAAGGTGTTCAACAGCGACTTCATCATCGACCGTATCAAAATCACCCGCGAGGATAATGCCAACTATGCCGACTATCTGCTCGAAAATGAACAGATCAACGCCATTGTCATCGACGGAAACAATAGAAAATGGATTGGCACCAACTCCTCTGGCCTCTATCTTCTCTCGCCAGACGGCAAGGAGACCATCCAACACTTCACTACGGAGAACTCTCCTTTCAACTCCAACGCCATCCTGGATTTGGCCATCAACAACGAGACGGGAGAACTCTATGTGGCAACCGCCAACGCGCTCTTCCTTTACCAATCCGACGCCACCCAGGGAAAGGAGACCTACAAAGATGTCTATGTCTATCCAAATCCTGTCCGCGAGACATTTGAGGGCGACATCACCATCAACGGACTCTTGGAGAATAGCCTTGTCCGCATCTCCGACGCAGAAGGAAGAATCATCCACCAAGGTCGCTCCAATGGAGGAACCTACATCTGGGATGGCAAGAACCTGAACGGCAGACGCGTCGATACAGGTGTCTATTACATCTATGCCACCCAAGACGACGGAAGCGCGAAGATGGTGACAAAGGTGGCATTCATTAGATAACAGAAAAACAAAACTATATAGGGTTAGGCAATGATTATTAAAGATTTAGCCTCTATTGGTGAGGCGGCGAAAGAGTTTGTCGCCCAAATGGACGATCATAAGATTTACCTCTTCTATGGATCCATGGGAGCGGGAAAAACCACCTTTATACGCGCTATATGCGAAGAGTTAGGGGTGAAGGACGTGATCAACAGCCCCACTTTCGCCATCGTGAATGAATATACCGATGGCAAGGGTAAACCCGTCTATCATTTCGACTTCTACCGCATCAACAAGGTGGAGGAGGCCTACGATTTCGGCTACGAGGATTACTTTTACAGCGGCAATGTCTGCTTCGTGGAGTGGCCGGAAATGATCGAAGAGCTCCTACCCGCTGACGCCATGTGCGTCTCTATCCAAGAGAAGGCAAACGGAGAGCGCGAAGTCACCATCAAACCTTTGGCATGAAGTTGACATGAAGATAGGATTCGACGCGAAGAGGGCTTTCTGCAACAGCCGTGGTTTGGGTAATTATAGCCGAGACACCATCCGACTCTTGTCAGAGCAGTGTCCACAACACCACTATGCCCTATTCACGCCTAAAATCAACGAATCCATTGTGTGGTCATACAACGAGGCGTGCGCATCGGTAGAGAGGCCCCACGGCCTACTTTCCTACAAAATCCTCTCCTCCGTATGGCGGACTTGGAACATTTGCGACGATATAAAACGCTTAGACTTAGACATTTACCACGGACTAAGCCATGAATTGCCCTACGGCATAGAAAAAACAAGGGCCAGAAGAGTGGTCACGATGCACGATTTGATTTTCCTGAAAAATCCAGAACTTTTCCCGCTCTTTGACCGATATTCCTTTAAAAAGAAATATACCCATGGTTGCAAAACGGCCGACAAGGTGATCGCCATCAGCGAAGAGACCAAGCGTGACCTCATCGAATTCATGCACGAGGACGAGTCACGCATTGAGGTGGTGTACCAAGGTTGCAACCCTGTCTTCCACCAACCTGTCAGCCAAGAGAGTTTGGAGAAGGTCCGCGAGCAATATGGTTTACCCAAGGATTTCATGCTGATCATCTGCGCCATCGAACGCAGAAAGAACCACGAATTGATCTTAGAGGCCATGCGTCATCCGCAATTGGATCTTCCTTTGGTAATCGTAGGCCGACCATCCGAATACAAAAAACATTTGGATGAACTTATCCATCAATATGGACTGGAGGAGCGCGTGATTTTCTTGAATGCCTTGCCAACCAGTGCGTTGCCTACCCTCTACAAACTGGCCACAGTCTTTGTCTATCCCTCCCTTTTTGAGGGGTTCGGCATCCCTATTTTAGAGTCGCTCACCATGGGTACCCCAGTGGTCACCAGCGAAGGAAGTTGCTTCCGAGAAACGGGTGGAGACGCGGCGAAATATGTGGATTGCCACAATGCGGAAGAGTTGGCGGAGACGCTCATCAACGTGCTGCAACACGAAGATGTGCGGCAGGAGATGATCGCCCAAGGACTCTCCCACGCACAAAAATTCACGGACGAAGCCATCGCCCGCAACCTTATGTCAGTATATAATAAACTTCTATAATATGTCAGATATCATTACATCCGCCCTTCAATCCATCGGCATCAACGAACTCAACGAGATGCAGCAAGCCTCTCTCCGCGCCAACGAATCGGGCCGCGACGTGATCCTCCTCTCCCCCACAGGTTCGGGTAAGACACTCGCCTTTCTGCTCCCTTTGCTGAAGCAGATGAAACAGGATTTCAATGGTATCCAAGCGATGGTCATCGCCCCTTCGCGAGAACTGGCAATCCAGATCGAGGAGGTGTTCCGCTCACTGAAAAGCGAGTTGAAGGCGACCTGCTGCTATGGCGGCCACGCCTTTGACATGGAGAAGAATGCCTTGGCCACCCGCCCCGCACTCGTGGTCGGTACGCCAGGAAGAATATTGGACCATATCAAGCAAGAGAGTTTTGACCCCTCTACCGTGAAGTTCCTCATTTTGGACGAATTCGACAAATCGCTCGAATTGGGCTTCCAAGCGGAGATGGAGGCGGTCATCACCCAACTGACAGGCATCAAAAAGCGAATGCTGCTCTCCGCCACCAGGATGGAGGAGATCCCCGCTTTCACCAAGATACACCACCCGATGTCGCTCGATTTCCTGGGAAATACCGAAACTTTGCGCGAACTGACGGTTTACAAGGTACAATCCCCTATCAAGGATAAATTGGAGACCTTACAAAAATTGGTCTGCACCATCGGCAACCGACCCACCCTGATTTTCTGCAATTACAGAGAGTCGGTGGAGCGCATCGCCACCTATTTGAAGAAGAATAAATTGGACTGCAAGATGTTCCACGGCGGCATGGAGCAGGTGGACCGCGAGAAGTCGCTCTTCCAATTCCGGAACGGCACCTCCTACCTGTTGGTCTCCACCGATTTGGCCTCCAGAGGTCTGGACATTCCTGAAATCCAGAATGTTGTCCACTATCACCTCCCGATCAATAAGGAGTCATACACCCACCGCAACGGCCGTACCGCCCGTATGTACGCGGATGGAAACGCCTATATCATCCTCCACGGAGAAGAGCGTCTGCCGGATTTCCTCGCGGATGAAACATTGGCAGATTTCGAACTGCCGGAGGTGTGCGCCAAGCCTCAACCATCAGAGTGGGCTTCGCTCTACATCGGCAAGGGCAAACGCGACAAACTGAGCAAGGGCGACATTGCGGGCTTCCTCATCAAAAAGGGAGAGTTGGATAAAGAGGATTTAGGCAGAATAGAGGTCAAGGAGCAATCCTCCTTCGCTACCGTCAAGCGTTCCAAATTAAATAGTTTGCTCGCTAAAATCCGAGGGGAGAAGATCAAGGGTATGAAGACAATTTTTGAGGAGGCGAAGTAAATGCATATCAGAAATACTATAGGAGTATGACCATACAAGAGATATTAGAAAAGGAAGAGTGCCAAACATTCGACCGAAAGAGTATCAAGATTGAACCTAAAGCTTTAGCAATCATCATCACAGCAATGGCCAACGCCGATGGTGGTGATGTGGTCATTGGTGTTTCTGACAAAACCAGACGTGTAGAAGGTATCGATGCTGAGGTACAGAAACTTAACGAGATACAAAAAGTGCCATTCGATTTTTGTATGCCGTCAGTTCCCGTTCGAGCAGAATTGATACCATGCAAAGATTTTGAGGGTAAAGACAATCATGTGCTTGTATTCCATATTGACGCAAGCGACAAAGTTCATGTCACACAGAATGACGAAGTATATCTACGCATAGGAGATAGCAGCAAGAAACTCTCTTTCGAGGATCGATTCGCATTGATGAGCGACAAGGGATTGATGTCTTACGAATCCACATATATCCGTGGAGCAAAAATGGATGATGTTGACATGAATCTCGTACAAGAGTATTGCGACATCTTAGGTTATGGGAAAAAAGCCATGGATTTCCTCAAAGAGAACCATGGTTATTTGGCAGAACAAAATGGAGAGCTCTTCCCTACTGCGGTCACATTGCTACTCTTCGGAAAGAATCCACAAAACTTCCTTCCGAGAGCCCAAGTCCGTTTCATTCGTTTTGATGGAACGGACGAAAAAGTTGGAGCCCAGATGAATGTCATCAAAGACAAAACCTTCACAGGGACAATCCATCAACAGATAGAAAAAGCCGTGGAGTACCTTGGAACCCAGATAAAGGAGCATACCTACCTCGCTCCTGATGCCAAGTTTACGACCGACAAGGAATATCCAGACTTTGTGCTTCAGGAGATGATCGTCAATGCTTGCTGTCATAGAGATTATTCCATAGTCGGCACAGAGATACAGGTTAAACTCTTTGATGATCGTTTGGTAGTAGAAAGTCCTGGAGGTTTGCCAGGAAGAGTAAGAACAGACAATATCCGCCACACTCATTTCTCCAGAAACCAAAGAATCGCAGCCTATTTGAAAGCCTACAAGTATGTCAAGGAATTTGGCGAAGGTGTAGATAGAATGTGCCGTGAAATGGAAGAGATGGGTAGCAGTCCGATCAGATACACGAAACATGACTTTATTCTCCTAGCCTCCGCTGTTTCTCGTTTCAAGGATTTTTCAAATGACCCAATAAATGACCCAATAAACGACCCAATAAATGACCCAATAAAATTAACTGACCGTCAGATGATAATATTGGATTTGTTACAAAAAAATGGTGGATTGAGCAGATCTAGTATAGCAACGAGTTTGGATGTTAGTGATGCAACAATCAAAAGAGATATAGCCATTCTTCAAAAACTTGGTGTTATTTCTCGAAAGGGTGCAAAAAAGAATGGAATATGGATCGTGAATAGGAACACATGAAACATACGACGAAATACAACACATTCAATGATTCCCTAACTGTACCTCGTCCACTGGCTTCGACTCCGCTCAGCCAACGTCCAGTGCTTCAATCCCTGAGCGGAGTCGAAGGGACGATAAAATAAAGCGGCCGCCTATCCGTTAAGTAAATGTAGTTATTCACTTAAAATTTCTTGTTATGAAAAAATTTTCATGGTATTTGACGACACCATCAAATATGATTGCTTCCAAAACAAGGAGAGAAGCATGTTAGGCAATATCCAGAACTACTCCAGAATCGGCCAATCCGAACACTACGAGTACCGCTACGTCATCACCGAAGAGGACTACGAATATGCCAAGAAGCATCCTTACAAGGAGACAGAGGAGTGATTTTGTGATTTGGTAAAAATAATAACAGCAGAAGACTCGCACGAAAGCGAAGACTTCTGCTGTTTTGTTTTTAGGTCTATATCAACTATTTCTCCCCAATCACCTGCGCGATCACCTGAGGGAAATACTCATACTCCAAGGCGTGGACGTTGTGCGCCACATCATCCGGGGTATCAGTAGGAGTCACCTTCACCTTCGCCTGGAAGATAATCTGACCCGCATCCAAGTTCTCATTCACATAGTGGATGGTGATGCCACTCTCCTTCTCGCCAGCCGCCACGACCGCCTCGTGGACATGCATACCATACATTCCCTTGCCTCCATACTTTGGCAACAAAGCAGGATGGATGTTCACGATCTTATTCGGATAGGCCTCGATCATCTCATTAGGCACTTTCAGCAAGAAACCCGCCAAAATGATATAATCAATATTGGCCTCACGCAACCAGCCCATCACCGTGCCATCTTTCCACTCCTCTTTGGTGAAATACCTGAAAGGAATTCCCAATCTTTCAGCACGGACTTTCACATAGGCATCCTCCTTATTACATAATATAAAAGGAAAGTTTACATTTTTATTCCCCGAAAAATAAGTAATGATATTTTCGGCATTCGATCCTGATCCAGAGGCGAAAATGGCCAAATTTTTCTTCATATAACTTTGCAATTAGTTTGAAAAGGTAAAAAAAGATACACATTCGGGGCAATTTGTGCAATTTTTCGCATTTTTTATCGAAATAACCACACGCTATGTCGCAAATATTGTGTTTCTTTGCACCGCAAATTTAACACATAAATTATTAACTAAAAAATTAAGATTATGTCAGAAGTAGCACAAAAAGTAAAATCTATTATCGTAGAGAAATTGGGTGTAGATGAGAACGAGGTAACCAACGAGGCAAGCTTCACCAACGATTTGGGTGCTGATTCATTGGATACTGTTGAGTTGATCATGGAGTTCGAGAAGGAGTTCGGAATCACCATTTCAGACGATCAAACTGAGAAGATTACTACAGTAGGCGAGGCAATCGAGTTGATCGAAGGTCAATTGAAATAAATCATAGTTAAAGTTCTGCTATGAATTTTAGAAGAGTTGTAATAACGGGAGTTGGTGCGATTACACCAGTTGGAAATGATGTTCCATCATATTGGAACGCTTTACTTAATGGCGTGAGCGGTGCCGCTCCCATTACGCTCTTTGACGCTACTAATTTCCGTACCCAGTTCGCCTGCGAGGTGAAGAATTTCGATCCATTGGATCACTTCGAGAAGAAGGAGGCAAGAAAGTACGACAGACACGTCCAACTCGCCATGGTAGCGGCGAAACAGAGTATGGACGACGCCAATTTTGATTTAGAGAAATTAGACACCAACAGAGGTGGCGTGATTTTCTCCTCCGGCATTGGAGGCATCACCTCTTTGGAGTTAGGCTTTGAAGAATTCCAATCCTGTGGAAAATTTAATCCGTTTTACATCACGAGAATGATCGCCGATATGGCGGCCGGACATATTTCGATGATGTACAAGTTCCGTGGTCCGAATTTCGGTACCGTATCCGCTTGTGCGTCATCGACACATGCATTGAGCGTCGCATTCGACCAAATTCGACTGGGCAGAGCGGATGTGATGATCACAGGAGGTGTGGAGACAGCCGTTACCCGAAGCGGTATCGGAGGATTCAACGCCATGCACGCGCTCTCTACGAGAAACGATGATCCGCAACACGCGTCCCGTCCGTTCAGCAAATCCAGAGATGGATTCGTAATGGGTGAAGGCGCTGGAAGCCTCATCTTCGAGGAGTACGAGCACGCCATCAAACGCGGCGCGAAAATATATGCGGAGGTTGTTGGTATCGGCGCATCCGCCGACGCTTACCACATGACAGCCACCCACCCCGACGGAGAGGGTGCCGTCTTAGTAATGGAAAGAGCGTTGGAAGACGCTGGAATGAAACCAGAGGAGATCGATTACATCAACATGCACGGAACATCCACACCAGTGGGTGACGTCTCCGAGGTGAAGGCCATCTTGAAAGTATTCGGCGACCACGCCTACAAGATGAGTTTAAGCTCCACCAAATCCATGACCGGACACCTCTTGGGCGGTACCGGCGCCATCGAGGCGATCGCCAGCATCTTAGCTATCAAGGAGGGCATCGTACCTCCGACCATCAACCATGACGAGGAGGACAAGGACCCAGACATCGATTACAACCTGGACTTCACTTTCAACCAAGCGAAGAAGAGGGAGGTAAGGGCCGCAATGTCCAACACATTCGGATTCGGTGGTCATAACGCAACCATCATATTCAAGAAGTTTGAAGGTTAAATTCCTCATAAAAGAAGCGCTGAACCGGTTTAGACTTCTTTGGGTTAAACCGAAGGAGGGCTATTTGGTCATCCAGAAGCAGTTAGGCTTCACACCCCACACATTAGAGTATTACACTGTCGCACTCTCCCACAAATCCATCTTATCCAAGAAAGAACGGGAGTCAAAATCCAACGAAAGACTGGAATACCTCGGTGACGCCGTTATCGAGACCATCGTTTCCGATATTCTCTACAAACGGTACAGAGAGGCCAACGAGGGGGAACTGACCAATATGCGCGTCAAACTCGTGCAACGCGGCACCCTAAACAGGGTGGCGGAAAAGATGAACCTACAGAAATTGGTGAAATCTTCCGCCTTGAACAAAACCCATAACTTCAATGTGAACGGAAACGCGCTGGAGGCGTTGATGGGTGCCATCTATTTGGACAAAGGATTTGAATTCAGTTATTACTACTGGGAGCACCACATCATGAAGGATTATTTGGATATGTCGGTGGAATTGAACAGCGACCACGACTACAAATCCAAACTCATCGAATGGTGCCAAAAGAGACATCTTCGCATTGATTATAAGGTCGTGGAGGAATCGAAGGACGACAACCACAACATCATCTTTAAGACAGAAGTCATCATCAACCACAAACATGGAGGCTTCGGCACTGGCTACTCCAAAAAGGAGTCGCAACAGATGGCCTCCCGGATCGCTTATTACAAGTTGACCGAAGATCCAGAATTCCAGAAGGAGTTGAAGACCAAGAAAGGACAAAATACGGAAGAGGGTTAACCCCTTACCACAAATACAAACAAATGATGGAAGAACCAATCCATTTAGGAAAGCTCGCTTTCGAAAAGGCGAAAAAATACGCGAACAGAACCGTTTTGAAGAAAAGAAACGACCAAAACGGGCATTGGGAATCAATCACTTGGGGCGAATTGTCGCAACAAGTGGAAGTCATCGCTAAATCGTTGATCGAGATGGGTGTCAAGGAGAATGACCGCATCGCCATCTTCTCACAAAACATGACGGATATCGTAGCCATCGACTTGGCGGTCTTGGCAGTGAAATGTACTTCTGTACCGATGTACGCTACCTCATCCGCCGCTCAGATTGACTACATCATCAACGACGCCGAGATCTCTCTCATCTTCGCAGGTGAACAGTACCAGTACGACTGCGCCGTAGAGGTGCTCCAACAATCCCAATTCCTCAAAAAAATCGTCGCTATCGATCCATCCATCCAATTAAAGGGCGTGGATGCGGCTCTCTCTCTCGAGGATTTCATGAAACATGGACATGAGTCTGCTAAGGCGTCCGAAATTTTGGCGGAGCGTCAACAAAATCTCTCCATGGACGACATCGCTACCCTCATCTACACCTCCGGCACCACCGGAGAACCTAAGGGTGTGATCATCAAGCAGTGCAATTACCAACAAGTCATCAAGATCCACAATCTGAGGTTAACGAACATCACGGATAAGGACACATCCGTCTGCTTCTTGCCACTCAGCCACATCTTCGAGCGCGCTTGGACCTATTTTTGCATACACAACAACGTAGTCGTATATATCAACAAGAATCCGAAGGAGATCCAAACCATCATCAAGGAGGTAAGACCTACCATGATGTGCGCCGTTCCCCGATTCTGGGAGAAGGTTTATATCGGCGTGAACGATAAAATCGACTCCTTCTCTCCATTCATGCAGAAGTTAATGCGCCGCGCCATCCGTATCGGAAGGGAGCGCAACCTTGAATACAGACGCTACGACAAGAAGGTGCCTACCCTATTGGCCTTCCAATACTGGATCTATAGCAACACCCTTTTCAAGGTGTTGAAAAAGGTGATCGGATTGGACAACGGAAGATTCTTCCCTACCGCCGGAGCGGCGCTCTCCAACGACGTGAACATCTTCCTGCACAGCGTCGGCCTCAATATCTGCGTCGGCTACGGTCTGACCGAGTCTTGTGCCACCGTATCCTGCTACAACCCATACAACCGCGACTACGAGGTGGAGTCGGCCGGCGACGTAATGCCTGAGGTAGAGGTGAAAATCGGCGAGAACGACGAGATCCTATTGAGAGGAAAGACCATTACCGAAGGATACTACAACAAGCCACAAGCGAATGCGGAGAGTTTCGTTGACGGATGGTTCAGAACCGGTGACGCCGGTTACCTGACCGAGAAGGGCCGATTGGTGATCCGCGAGCGTATCAAAGAGCTATACAAGACATCCAACGGTAAATATGTGGCGCCTCAACAGGTGGAGAACTGCCTCTGCGTGGACAAGTACATCGAACAAGCCGCCATCATCGGCGACCAACGCAAATATGTATCCGCACTCATCGTACCTGCCTTCCCCGCATTGGAGGCTTACGCCGAAGCTGCGAAGATCAAGTTCAACTCTCGCGAGGAGTTGATCCAAAATCCTAAGATCGTCGAGTTCATCGAGGCGAGAATACAACAAGCCCAAAAGGAGCTGGCCGCCTACGAGCAGGTGAAGAAATTCACCCTTTTGGCACAACCCTTCACGCCTGACAACGGCGAGTTGACCCTCACCTTGAAACTCAAGAGAAAGGTGATCAACCAACACTATGAGCAAGCAATAGAGAATATGTATATTTAATTTCAAACTATGGCAAGTAATAAACACATGGCAAATAACAGAAACTCATTCAGCATCTCGACTGAAGATTTAAACAACAGCGGAATCCCAGGGTTCTTGAAATCATTGACAGTTCCAGTCGTAATCGGAATCCTTCTCCTAATCGTTTTAGGCAACAGCTGTACCACCATCGACTCTGGATCCGTAGGTTTGAAATTCTACAAATGGTCAAGCGATGATGACAAGAGAGGTGGCGTCATCGGTACTTGTAAAGGTTGGGTATGGTATAACCCTATCACCCAAAATGTATTCGAGTACCCTATCTACGTTCAACGTAAGACCTACGAGCCATTCTCAGTGAACGCAAAGGACGCAAGTACCTTCACCATGGATCCAACCATCGCCTATCGCCTCAACCCAGATATGGCCGAGAAGGTATTCGTCAAGTACAGAAAGTCGCTCCGTGACATCGAGGATGGTTACATCCGCACCTGCATCTACGAGGCATACCGTACATGCGCCAACCAATACACCTCCGACTCATTAATGGCCAACCGTGGAGGTTTCGAGAACGAGGTACGCAAGAGATTGGAGCAATCACTCTCCAACGAGGGATTTGTCGTAGAGGAGTTCACCTCCCAAATCACCCCTCCTAACTCTTTGGCTCAAGCCATCAACGCCAAGAACGAGGCGGTACAAAATGCCTTGAAGGCGGAGAACAAGGTGAAAGAGGCGGAGGCCAACGCTAAAATCGAGATCGCCAAGGCTCAAGGTGAGGCCAACGCTTTGAAGATCAAGGGTGACGGTGAGGCATACTACAACCGCGTGGTGGCCCAATCACTCAACGAACTACTCGTTCGCCAATACGCGATCGAAAAGTGGGACGGAAAGTTGCCAACCTACATGGCGGGCGACAAAAGCACTCCGCTCATCGGTGTGAAGTAATAAAGTTAATCCATTCTAAATTCATAATTACCTATGATAACAATAGACCAACTCAAGAATGTGTTGGAACGCGAGGACGCGTTGAGGAGGTATCTTTGACATCGATGCGAAGTTAGTTCAAATCGAGGAAGAGGAACTGAGAACACAGGCGCCTGGCTTTTGGGACGACCAAAAGGCGGCAGAGGCGCAGATGAAAAAGATCAAGGATATCAAAAAGTGGGTGGATGGTTACAATGAGGTGAAGGCGGCAGCCGAAGAGCTTCAACTATCCTTCGACTTTTACAAAGAGGAGGCTGTGACCGAAGCGGAGGTGGACGACGCCTATGCGCACGCCATCGACCTTACCGAAAAACTGGAACTCCAAAATATGCTCCGCAAAGAGGAGGATAAGATGGGCGCCGTCCTGAAAATCGTGGCGGGCGCCGGCGGAACGGAGGCTCAAGACTGGGGAGACATGTTGATGCGTATGTACCTACGCTGGTGCGAATCCAAGGGGTATAAAACAGAGATCGCCAACTTGCTCGATGGTGATGAGGCGGGCATCAAATCGGTCACCATCAAGGTGGAGGGTGACTTCGCCTACGGTTATTTGAAGAGCGAAAACGGTGTACACCGTTTGGTGCGCGTGTCGCCATTCAACGCACAAGGTAAGCGTATGACCTCCTTCACATCCGTCTTTGTCGTACCACTGGTGGACGACTCCATCGAAATCTACGTTAACCCTGCGGGCATCTCATGGGATACCTTCCGTTCCAGCGGTGCGGGTGGACAGAACGTCAACAAGGTGGAATCAGGTGTGCGTTTGCACTATAAGTTCCACAATGTATTGACCGACCAGGACGATGAGATCGTGATCGAGAATACGGAGACTCGTGACCAACCGAAAAATAAGGAGAATGCTTTACGACTTTTGCGCTCACAACTCTACGAAATCGAGTTGGAGAAGCGCCGCGCGGAGACCGCTAAAATCGAAGCCGGCAAGAAAAAGATCGAATGGGGTTCCCAGATCAGAAGTTACGTGTTTGACGACCGAAGGGTGAAGGACCACCGTACCGACTACCAGACATCCAATGTGCAGGCGGTCATGGACGGAGACCTCGACGCTTTCATCAAGGCATATCTAATGGAATTTGGAGGGGAGGAGTAATCTTCTCCCTTTTCTTTAAAACTACTTGAAGTCATGAAAACTAGATTACTACTATTTGCCCTCATCTTCCCGCTTCTCACTTGTTGCAAGAAGAACGAAGAGGAGTTACCAGGCATCTCGGAGGAGGATGTCAAGAAGGAAGATATCATCGGCGGTTGGGGCGCTAAGGAGGTGAATTGCTATATCAATCATGGAGCGGTTCCCGGCGTGGAGAGCATGCAAAAAAAGATGCAAGCCAATTTGGAGAAATGGTTCCTTCCTTCCCACATCTACATCACAGAGGATTCTATCTACTACATCGAAACACACGAAAGGGGTTACAACTACGTGAAGAAGGCTGGTGGCTACACCATCGAGTCCAACCCTACCCGCATCATCATCTCCAATGAATACTTGATGTGTGACCAATACGCTCCCTACTATCTGGTGAAGAAGGAGGATGGTAGGCTCTGTCTATACCTCACAAAGTCAGAAACTTTGGAACTGCTCAAACGCAATGCGGATTTCAAGAATGTGATAGGACTGGTTAGCAACGTTATCGACGATGCCCAATTCGAATTCTTCCTTGAGCACGACGACATCAGCATCTACCACGACATCGACAAGGGTGATTTCACCCATGTGGATAACTACGCGAAATAAATTCAATCGTAATATAGAGAGACGGAATAGGCAGAAAACTGACCTATTCCGTTTCCTTTTTTCTCCATAAAGATTACTTTTGTAAAAAATTAGTGAAATAGATTCATGAAAAAGAAAATTGCAATCGTAGCAGGTGGCGACCAATCCGAATTGGAGGTCTCCCTCAGAAGCGCGGCAGGTCTTTACTCCTTCATCGACAAGGAGAGATACGACCTTTACATCGTGACCATCGTTGGAACCAAGTGGGAAGTGGAATGCGAGGGGGAGAAGTTCCCTATCGACAAGAACGACTTCTCTTTCATCAATAAAAAGGGAGATCATGTGAACTTCGATTTCGCCTATATCACCATTCACGGCGTACCGGGCGAGGATGGTAAACTCCAAGGTTATTTCGATCTTCTTCGCATCCCCTATTCTTGTTGCGGCGTTTTGGCGGCAGCCCTTACCTTCAACAAGTATTTCTGCAATAAGTATCTTCACCAATTCCAAATACCTATCGCCAAGTCTGTACTCATCAACAAGGGCGATAAGATCAATCCGCAAGCCATCGAGGAGGAGTTGGGTATGCCTATCTTCGTGAAACCTAATGGCGGTGGCAGTAGCTATGGCACCTCTAAGGTGAAGAGCGCCGACGGAATCGTGAAAGCGGTGGAAGCAGCCTTGGTGGAGAGCGACCAAGTGATCATCGAATCATTTATGAAGGGTACAGAGATCACCTGTGGTGCCTATAAGACAAAGAACAAGGCGATTGTGTTCCCCATCACAGAGGTGGTCAGCAAGAACGAGTTCTTCGACACCGACGCCAAATACAATGGCGCTGTGGAGGAGATCACCCCAGCTAGATTGTCCAAATTGGTGACAGATCGTGTGCAACGTCTCACTGGCATGATCTATGACCTCATCGGAGCGAAAGGTATCATCCGCGTGGATTACATCATCACAGAGGGCGATGTGATCAATCTCCTTGAGGTGAACACCACGCCAGGTATGACCGCCACCAGTTTCATTCCGCAACAGGTACGCGCCGCAGGTTTGGACATCAAGGATGTGATGACGGATATTATCGAGAATGAATTAAACAAATAATTATGGCTTTTTATCCCCAACTGATATTGGATGCGCTGAAACATGTGCGCTATCCAGGAACCGGAAAGGATATCGTCTCATCAGAGATGGTGGACGACAACATACGAATCGAAGGCAATAAAATCTCCTTCTCCCTCCTTTTGGAAAAGCAGGGCGACCCCTTCGCCAAATCCTTGGTGAAGGCCGCCGAGCAGGCCATCCTCACCTATGTGGGCGCCGAGGCGGAGATTGTGGGCAATATCAGCGTCAACTACAAGACGCAGATTCCCGCACAACCAGATAAGTTGTTGCCACAAGTGAAGAATATCATCGCCGTATCATCCGGTAAGGGTGGTGTCGGAAAGTCAACCGTCTCCTCCAACCTTGCCGTAGCGTTGGCAAATGCCGGCTATAAGGTGGGATTGTTGGATGCGGATATCTTCGGCCCCTCTGTTCCTAAAATGTTCGGATTGGAGGATGCAAGGCCCTATTTGGAGCCAGTTGACGGCCGTGAACTTATCCGCCCGGAAGAGAAGTACGGCGTGAAAATGCTCTCCATCGGCTTCTTTGTCGATCCGCAAAACGCAGTGCTTTGGAGAGGTGGCATGGCTAGCAATGCCTTGAAACAGCTTATCTCCGACGCCAATTGGGGCGAGTTGGACTACTTCATCCTCGATCTTCCACCCGGCACCAGCGATATTCACTTGACCTTGGTGCAAACGCTTGCCATCACAGGCGCCATCGTGGTCAGCACCCCGCAAGAGGTGGCTTTGGCCGATGCCCGCAAAGGCATCAGCATGTTTACCGGAGAGAAGGTCAACGTGCCTATTTTGGGCCTGGTGGAGAACATGGCATGGTTCACTCCCGCCGAACTTCCTAACAACAAATATTACATCTTCGGCAAAGAGGGATGCAAAAGATTGGCAGAAGAGATGGGCGTGAAATTGTTGGGCCAGATTCCGATCGTGCAGAGCATCTGCGACGGTGGAGACAGTGGAAAACCGGTGGCATGCGACCCCGATTCCATTACAGGAAAATGTTTCGCTGATCTGGCGCAAAATGTAGTGGAACAGGTGGAAATCCGCAACGCCACACTCCCCGAAACACAAAAGGTCAATGTGACGCACAAATAAAATTTGCGCAAAACAAATGATAATCAATAATTTTCCCTATATTTGCACATACGCTAAAATTTAATGTATTCATATAATAGGAGATAAACCCATGAGAAATTTAGGATTCAAATTTATTTTCGCTGCCGCTATGGCGGTTAGTATGACAAGCTGTGATTCATGCGGTGGCGACGGCAAGAGCGATCTTTGCGACCACGTGAAGGCTTCGGCTGCTAATTTCAAGGCAGGTATGCAAAATACGCAAAACCATTTTGTGGTAATCGATTACCGTTCTGCTGACGAGTTCGCCAAAGGTCACATTCCTGACGCTATCAACATCCCTGTTACCAATAAGGATCTCGACGGCGTGCAAGGCAACTGCCCTTACGTGAAGATGGTGATGGAGGAGGCTGACCTCAATTCAGAGATTTTCGTTTATGGCGCAGACAAGGGTTGGGGTATCAACGGTAACGCGGTTCCTGGCCAATTGGCTTGCAAATACGGAAGCGACAAGGTCACCCTTTTGGATGGCGGTTACGACGCTTGGGTAAAAGCTGGTTATCCAACCGAGCAATAATATTGTTCCATAAGATTCATGAGAGGGGTATCCATACGGGTATCCCTCTTTTCTTTCATCACGATTAGGCGTCATCACTTTACACTTTTCCATTTTTTTCCTATCTTTGCCTAAAATATGTAGCAAAAATATTGTAATACCCAAACAATATGAGTTTCAGTCAAGACGCAAACAAGTTATTCGACGGAGTCATTGTCGATTACCACAAAACAGATGATGTGGACGCAGTTATGGTCAACCCATTCAAGGCACAAACCATCGAGAGCGTTCTTTATCTCAAAAACTGGATCGACACCGTACAATGGCACCTCGAGGATATCATCAGAAACCCGGAAATCGACCCCGTTGAGGCTTTGGCCATCAAGCGTAGAATCGACAAGTCCAACCAAGACAGAACTGACTTGGTGGAGAGAATCGACAGTTATTTTCTGGAGAAATATGCCAGCGTGAAGGTAAAACCATCCGCTGTCATCAATACCGAGAGCCCCGCATGGGCAATCGACCGCCTTTCCATCCTCGCACTCAAAATTTATCACATGCGCAACGAGGTGGAGAGAACCGATGTCTCAGCTGAACACAAAGCCGCTTGCCAAAAGAAATTGGATGTTCTTTTGGAGCAACGCGAGGATCTCTCCTCCGCGATCGACCAGCTCATCAAGGATATAGAGAACGGCGACCGCTACATGAAGGTGTACAAGCAAATGAAGATGTACAACGATCCGAACCTCAATCCGATCCTTTACGGAAAGAAATAATAGCGCAATGGTGGAGAAGAACCTTTTGGTAATGAGGCTTTCCGCTATGGGAGATGTGGCAATGACGGTCCCCGTTATTGCCTCTTTTCTTCAAGCCTACCCCAACATAGGGGTGATTATGCTATCAACACCCCGCCTCTCCACCCTCTTTGAGGGAATGGAGCGCGTCACCTTTGTGCCAGTTGACACGAAACAAACCTACAAGGGCACCTTCGGTATGGTGAAGCTCTTCAACCATTTAAGACGCAATTATCGCTTCGAGAAAATGGTTGACCTGCACGACGTCCTGCGTAGCAAAATCCTCAGAACTATCCTCCGCGCATCAGGCAAACCAGTGTTTGTCATCGACAAGGGTCGCAGCGAGAAGAAGAGACTCGTATCGGCGGACAACAAAGAGAAAAAACAGCTCAAGAGCTCCATCCAACGCTACTTGGAGGTCTTCGAGAAGGCTGGCTACCCTTTCCAAATCGATTTCGACGGGCTAATCGACAAATCGGCCCCTCTCCCTACTCAGCTCGAGAAGGAGATAGGTGCGAATAGTTATGCGAAAAGAGTGGCAATGGCACCATTCGCACAGCACAAGGGAAAAATTCTTCCCCTGGAGAAGACGGAGGCGGTCATCGCCCACTTCGCCGCCCAGGAGGATACACAAATACTCCTCTTCGGTGGAGGGAAGAAGGAGAGCGAAGTATTCGACGGTTGGGTAGCCCGATACCCTCATACCCTATCCCTCGCAGGCAAATTCACACTGATGGAGGAGTTACAGATTCTAAATCACTGCGATGTGCTTCTCTCCATGGACTCCGCCAATATGCACCTCGCCTCTTTGGTGCGGACACCGGTTGTCTCTATCTGGGGCGCCACCCACCCATTCGCCGGATTTTATGGCTACGGACAGCATCCCGACCATGCGGTGCAACTCGATCTTCCTTGCCGTCCTTGTTCCATTTACGGTAAGGAGCCTTGCAGAAGAGGCGATTACGCATGCCTCAACAATATAGACAACAGTTTGATTATCAACAAGATCAGCGACATCCTTCGTGGAAAGTGAGTTTTTTCGCAAAAAAAGTTATTAACAATTTGATATATCGGAGAAAACCACTATCTTTGCAATCCGAAATTGGATGTAGAAAATAAAAGAAATAAAAATAATAATAAAAATACACGGCAATGAAAAGAACATTTCAACCATCAATCAGAAAGAGAAAGAACAAGCATGGTTTCCGTTCAAGAATGGAGACTGCTAACGGACGCAGAGTATTGGCATCTCGTAGAGCACACGGAAGAAAGAAATTGACTGTTTCTGACGAGTACACTACAAGACGATAATCTTTCTCGAAACAAAGAAGGAATAGGGCGCATCTTTCAGGTGCGCCTTTGTTTTTTATCCATTAACAATAAAACAACACCATACAATGGAACAATTGCCAGAAAACATCAGCATGCTGCTCAGCTTCGTCAACATGAAATTACGGGATGAGTACAGTTCGTTGGATGAACTTTGCGACTCCATGGATATCAACCGAGAGGAGTTGGTGGCCAAATTGGCGGAAGGCGGCTTCGAGTACAACGAGGGACAGAATAAGTTTTGGTAACGGGCAGTAAGTCCCAAAAATTATCGTACATTTGTAGAAATTATATTTAAAACGATATTCTGTCTTATGAAAATAGATGCGAAGAAAATATTCATCAACCCTTACACTATCAGTATTGTAGCGGCTCTTTTGCTTGTTGTCATCATCTACAAGGCGGTCTTTTCTTGGTTGGACTCCTATACCAACCACGGACAGGAATTCCCCGTGCCCGATCTCTCCGGCATGACGACGGATGAGGCTGCGTTGCTGTTGAGCAAACAATCCCTGAAAGCATCTGTGGTGGACTCCATCTATGTGAAGGGTAAAACATTGGGCTCCATCGTCGAACAGACTCCGAAAGCGGGCGATAAAATCAAGGCGGGAAGAACGATCTACCTTATCGTCAACTCCTCCACCGTCAGAAAAGTGACTGTGCCTGATGTCCGCGAATACTCCCTCAGACAAGCTGAATCCATGCTCCGTTCGGTCGGAATCAAGGTGGATAGCATCGTCTATGTCACTTCGGAGTTCAAAGACTTGGTGCAATATGTGAAACAGAAGAATATGCCGTTGGAAGTGGGCGCGCGCATCCCAGAGGGATCCGCTGTCACGCTATTCGTCGGAAGAGGATTGAACAACGAGTTGTGCGAGGTGCCAAGTTTCAGAAAGCTCACCTTGGAACGCGCCACCAACATGGCCCACACCTCTTTCCTAAACATCGGTACGGTCATCTACAACGAACAACCTATCGACGAAGACGAGAAGGCTCAATATGTCGTTTACAAGCAAGAACCCGTTACGGAAGCTAAGGTAAGCATGGGTAGCGCCATCAAACTCTATATGACCAAAGATCTCTCATTGTTAGAGACTCCAGAGGAGATCTACTACAACGAGGAGAATCCATCAGAGGCTAAGACGGAAGAAGAGGAGTTGTTCAAATGATCGCAGAGGAGACACTTGAAGATTTAGAGAACGAGGAGGGAGAAGGCGGCGCCGAATTGGGAGGCGACGGACAGTTCCACGAACACTTCCGGTTTACGGTCGAAAAGGGGCACTCGTTGGTCCGTATCGACAAGTATCTGGTGAATATCATGTCCAACATCTCCCGCAACCGTATCCAGGATGCGGCCGACGCGAAGTGCATTCTCGTCAACGGTAATCCCGTAAAATCCAACTACCGCGTGAAGCCATTGGATGTGATATCCGTTATGCTCTCCTACCCACCATCAGACTTTGAGATCATCCCACAGGATATTCCTATCAACGTCGTCTATGAGGACAAGGATGTCGTATTGGTCAACAAACAACCAGGTATGGTGGTGCATCCAGGTTTCGGCAACTTCCAAGGCACCCTGCTCAACGCATTGGCTTGGTATCTCAAGGACAACCCTGATTTCAATGTGGATGACCCCCGATTGGGACTGGTCCACCGCATCGACAAAGACACCTCCGGCCTATTGGTCATCGCCAAGAACGAGGATGCGAAGACCCATTTGGGCAAACAATTTTTCAATAAAACGACCAAGCGACTCTACAATGCCTTGGTTTGGGGAAATATCGTGGAGGATGAAGGAACCATCACAGGTGACCTGGGCCGCGACCCGAAGGATCGTATGCTCTTCACCGTCTTCCCCGAAGGTGAAAATCCCAATGCCAAACATGCGGTGACACACTACCGTGTATTGGAGCGTTTCGGCTACGTTACCCTCGTGGAGTGTAGATTGGAGACAGGCCGTACCCACCAAATACGTGTCCACATGAAACACATCGGACACACCCTCTTTGCGGATGAACGCTATGGCGGCAAGGAAATTCTACGCGGCAACACCACCGCTAAATACAAACAATTCGTGAAGAACTGCTTGGAGATTTGCCCAAGGCAAGCTCTCCACGCCAAGACCTTGGGCTTTGTCCACCCTACCACTGGCGAAGAGCTCTATTTCGACTCTGAATGGCCCGATGATTTCCGCCAACTCATCGAAAAGTGGCGCAGATTCGCCCAAGGAGGAAATCTTGACGATTAGAGCCATCCACCATGATACAACAAGTAGAATTCGCACTGTCGGCCAAACGCAGGGGCTGCCACCTTGTCACCAGAGAAATCTTGGAGCAACTGCCCCCATTGCCTAAAACAGGCCTATTGAATCTATTTGTGAAGCACACCTCTTGCGCCCTCTCCATCAACGAGAACGCGGATCCGGATGTGCGCAGTGACATGGAGAAGATCCTCAATAAGATGGTTCCTGAGAACCAACCCTTCTACGACCATACTTTGGAAGGAGATGACGATATGCCCGCCCATGCGAAGAGTTCCCTCTTTGGTGTGAGCCTCAACATCCCCATCACGAATGGCAGACTCAACTTGGGTACTTGGCAGGGCATTTATCTCTGCGAATTCCGCGCAGCAGGGGGTGCAAGAAAAATTGTAGCCACTATTTATGAATAATAGCTATGAGAAAGATCACATACTATAGAATATTCAACTTCATCGCCTCGATCATCGTTATTATCCTTGCGCCATTGTTAATATATTTTGACACTTCGGCAAAAAGGGTAAAGAGAAACTATTTCTCATACTTCTGGGATACCCGTTTGCGTAGATATGTGCGTAAATATAAACACTACAAAAAGGAGGGCGTCTATCTCTCCGTGATCATACGGCAAATCACGCAACTCAACCCCTCCGCCCGAGCGAATCAAGTAGATATTTTAAAAGAGACCTATAGCGACGACGCCATTCCCTTCTTGGACAATCCATCGTTGGATAAGACTTTGGCAGAAGCTTTCGCATATATCAGAAAACAAGAAACCGGAACATGGAAGAGTATAGTTACCCTATTCTTTAAGTTGGCAGCCACAGAAGACGGCATCAAAAATGATGAATGGAAGTTGTTGCAAACGATCATGAAAGGAGCCAATTTCAACGAACATTGGATCAACTATTTCAACCAACGTTTTCAGCCGTTGCGCACGGAGTTCGACTCCTACTCCTACCATACCGACCACCAAGAGAGAAGGAGCTACAGTAACTCCATTAACTACCTAAAGCCCTACTACAATTTGTTGGGCTTATCCGAGAACGCCTCTCCTGAAGAGGTGAAGAGGGCTTATCACCAATTGGCGCTACAGCACCATCCTGACCTTCCGAAAAACGCGAACCGTAAGGAGGAATGCGAGGCGATGATGGCCAAAATCAACGAGGCGTATGCGAAGATTAGTGGTAATGTTTAAAAATGGACAACAATATAAATATCCTAAAGCAACTAAAAAAGCAAACTACTTTCGTACTATTTTTCCCATCTAATTCGATATATATAACCCACTTCAGGATTAATCAAATTATAACTGTAACTCTTACTTGCCTTGTCAAAAGATATAGACTCAACAATCTTATAATCAGAAGTTAATGGGGAACACTTGATTTTCCGTTTTTCTAAATACGCAACTTTGTCAAACGAATCCGATTTGTCCCTTAAGACAACCCTTAACCTTGCCAAATCAACGGGGAACTCAATCCTTTGACTTAATAGAGGTTTAGATTTGCCATCATAATCATCCAATTTAGCCTTTAAATGAATTGTCGTTGTTCCATTATATAAAATAGGATTCCTAATGCCTAAAATTACATTATCGTAGGCTTCCTCATCATTCAGAACATTTATTTTTTTTATATCCTGAAAATCTGAAGACAATTCAGGCTGATTTGTTCCTGTCCACTTAAATTGCTGTTTGACTGTTGTCAAGCAAGCCACCTTCGATTGAATAACCTTATAGACATTATATTCTGCCTTACTTTTGTCGAATGTTTCATAGGATGCAGATATAGTTACTATTTTAAAATCCTCAACATTCTCCTTCTTTGTAAATCTGAAGATTCCAACTATGATGACAACTAAAACAGCACTTAGAAAAATAACAACAAAAACCAACGCTAATAAGGCTTTGTCTTTATCAGCAAACAAAAGAAGAAGAATACTTGCAATAGAACACAAACTTGCTGAAATATTAAGCAAGTTTAACCAATACTTCTTTAACCACTCCATATTTCACTCAATCACCACCCATAATATTAATCTTATTACTATATAACTTGTTTCACATTCACTATTTTAAACAAAGGTACGATTTCTTTTTTACTTTCAAATATTTCTAACGTAATTATTTGGCAACCGTACATTGCCGTAGGAAACATCCAATTGGCGCTACAGCACCATCCTGACCTTCCGAAAAACGCGAACCGTAAGGAGGAATGCGAGGCGATGATGGCCAAAATCAACGAGGCGTACGCAAAGATTTCCGCCTAACGTCTCTTCACTAGACCTTCTTGATATGTTCATCGGTACGATAGGTGAGATGGTCTATCCGAAAGATTCCCAACTCCTTCAGCCAAGCCTCGCTGGCCGCCACATCGTCCGCTGTATTGTACCCTGGGATATGAGGCAACTTAACGGTTATATTTTCCACTGCCAAATGCGCCAAAAGCCAATTTAGGTTGTCGATGACCTGCTGGTTCCCCTTGCCTGTATATGAACGGTAAATCGACTCGTTTGACTCCTTTAAATCCACAATGAAGTGGTTCACCGCAGGAAAGATTTTCTCCAATTGGGATGTCGGGACATTCAGAGATGTCTCCACGGAAAGATTCCACGTTTCACCGCAGAGCGCTCGAAAAGCTACGACAAAGTCGGAATAGAGCAACGGCTCCCCGCCCCCGAAAGTAACACCACCCCCTGTCGCCATAAAGTAGAGCTGATCAATGCTGACAATGGCCATCAGCTCCTCCGGTGTATAAAAACGGGTTGGTTTCACCTTCCAAGATTGAGGATTCAGGCAATACTTGCACTGCAACGGACAACCCCAGAAGCCCACCAAAGTGGTTACTCCTTGCCCGTCGGATGCCAGTCGATGCCTTTCAATCCCTATAATGGGAGCCTCTATGTTTACCACTATTCTTGCGGAAATTGATAATCCGTAGTCACGGGGTTCGTAGTGTCGGTGACAGTGGTATCTACCGGAATTGGATCGAAAGCAATGTCCCCTTCCATAGGATCTCCGCATGATGCCAACGATAACGCCGCGATTCCTGTCGCTGGAATCAACATCTTCCATTTACCACGCTTCTCCAACTCCCTCTCCAGGAATCTTAGTTCCGCCTCACACTTCGGGCAAGTACCTTTACACTCCCCTTTGTGTTGACACTCACTGGTCACAAATGGAATATCATTCTCCGAAGCGATACGCTGTCTGATTTCCCTTAAGATCTTACACTTCTCTTTTCCTCGCATACATTTGATTTTGAAATTATATTTAACACAAAAATAACTAAACTTATTGCTAAATCCTTGTTTCACATTCACTATTTCAAACAGAGAAATCTTATTTTCAAATATTTCTAACGTAATTATTAGGCAACCATACACTGCCGTACGGAACACCAATTGGCGCTACAGCACCATCCTGACCTTCCGAAAAACGCCAACCGTAAAGAGGAATGCGAGGCGATGATGGCCAAAATCAACGAGGCGTACGCAAAGATTTCCGCCTAACAACCCTATGACTCTAAGAAAAAATGCCCAGTCACTTCACAGCAACTGGGCATTCAAACTAACACGTATTAACTTAGGATATTATCTGTTTTCATATTTTACAAACTTCACACCCTTTCGGTTTTGTGGAGTGACCGCAATATAGGCCCTGCCCAACTGCAACGCACCTCTGCTGACGCGCATACCCTCCATATCATAGAATTCGGCATCCGCCATGTTCTCAACATCTTCCCAGCCAAGGGTATCGATATCCTCCAAACCGGTAGGATCATGAACCGTGAAAGCCAACCAATCCACATTGACATAGCTTCCCGCAATCTGAAGTTTCAGAATGTGCTGCCCCTTTTCGATGCGACTCTTCGCTACAGAGACCTCCTCATATACGCTCCAATCGTCGCAAGTCTTGGGAATGGTATAGGATGTGGTCAACTCCTTGTCATCGAGGAACAACTTAAACCCCTCCACCTCGCCTCCATTGGAGACATTAGCTGTGATGTCATACTCGTTGGTTTCCGTCACATCAATGGTATATTCGGTCCACTCTCCCTTCTCGGTATATCCGATTGCCATGCCTTCGCCAGCCTTCACGATATCCACCCCTTCGTTGGTACGGAACTTCGCGTCACCTTTGTTTTCATCATCGTTATCATAGAAAGAAAAACCTTGGCCAGCAACATCGAAAAGTTCCGCCTCCACACGACCTGGGATCGTGGCCATCTTGTCATTGTAAGGGTTTTGAGGCACATTGAGCGGCGTGATGTACACACGGTAACCATACAACTCGCTCTCGATCCTAACAGGGACGGTAAGCGTACCTCCGTTGACAGTCATATCTGACTCGGAAACCAATTCCGTGCCATTTACAGGGGTATTGATGCTCTTCCAAGTCACACGCTCCACCCTAACCCTAACAGTGCCGCTAAGGAAGTCTGGTATCTTTGAGATGACCACATCAGTTGTACCCAATGTCTTGCCACCGACAACGATGCTTGCGCAGTTGTGGGCTCTATCCACGCACGCGAAGCCATCCACACCATCGCTGTTATCGTTTGGAGGAGTCACCTTAGACATATATCCCTCCATATCGCCATACCACTTGTATAGCCACCAACCGCCGCCCTTCTGGCCATCGTCGGTCAACAAACTGCCCAAACGGCCTGGGTGCGGCACGTGCCACCATGAGATGGTCGCGCTCTCGATGCCGTAACGCTCGAACTTCGCGATGAACGGTACGGAGTATCCCGGACAACCCTCATACTTCTGGTTTTCCGCATCAGAACCCGCACAGTATTCGTTGATACAGTATGGACGCTCAGGAATTCCCAACTCTTGCTGCAACTTGCGGACACTATTCACAGCGCCGGCCAATCCGCCACTACCCCATTGGTGCCAACAGATCATATCGGGCAAACAGTTGTTCTCTTTGCAATACTTCAAGAACTCTCTCATTCTCTGTTCGTGGTAGTAGGCGATACACGGACCGACGATAGGAGTCTTAGGGTCCAATTTGCGGAGCAACTCATAAGTTGGTTTCCATACCGTCGATTTGATATCACCATTGTTATTGTTCCAAGTACCGTCTGGCTCATTCCAGATTACGTAACTATGGATGTTATCCACCCCTTCGCTGAATCTTCTCTTGACCTGCTTCTCCACGGAGCTGAGCCAGCTATTGATGCCAGGCCACTTGTAGGGCCAGTTCGGCAAAAGGTCAGGCAAAGTGATCTGTACCGCCGCACCCGGAATATCCTTGATTCTCTTCGCCACGATGTAACCATCTCCATAAGGGTGTTGGTTGTAACTTTGTCCCTCTGGCGGTTGGCAGAACATGTGTGGCTTCAACGGAGCCACCAGACCTTGAATATCTCTTGGTTCATTCTCCGTGATACCATAAAGGGAACCCGAAGCGCAATGCGTCACAGGACGAATGCTATCGCCCAATTCCACTTTTAATGTAACCGCAGAGGCAATGGAAACATTTGCCAACAACATGAACGATGCGATTGTTCTAAAAATGACTTTCATGGTTTAAATGTTTTGATTTTGATTTGATGCAAAAGTAAGGCTGTAAGGGAAACAGGTACATTAATATCCTTTCATCCATCATTAATATCGCACCAATCTTCACGATTATTTTCTGCCACAAAATTCACAAAAAAGGGCGGAATATACTGATATTCCGCCCTTTATAAATATAAAAATACAATCATTTCCCTTGGGAGAATCGTATTTTTCTACCTACCATTCGTCAATAATTATTCCACAAATTCCACTTTATGCGCCTTTTTGCGTTGACGATCCACCAACACATAAACACCGGTTCTAATACCTTTTTTTCTCAATACGCTATCCACCACCGGTTGGTCCAAAGCGCAAGGGATTCGCACCTCACCTATGTAACCACCTATGATGGTATATAATTCATAGAGACCGCTCTCCGATGTCTCGCCCATCACATCACCCATGCCTGTGCTTTGCGAATCGCCCAATTGGATCCAATCCACATTGCCATAACTTCCGGTGAAGGAGATGGTCA
>JAKSKV010000033.1 GCA_024401555.1 Paludibacteraceae bacterium | reverse complement strand
AAACTTTATTTTCTTAACTTAGCAACTGGTTCGAAAAAGCGGCAGTATTATACTGGAAACTTTTGCCATAAGCCAACCTACTTATCCGCTCTCACAAAACGCGGGAAAAAATTTGCTAAAACTATATCTTAATGATGTTGGTATCTTTACTGGAATCTTGTATCGCAACAACATAAAACCTGTATTGGAGGATATTCGAAGCATAAATCTTGGGGCTGTCTATGAGACCGTCGTGGCGCAAGAACTGAAGTCGAAGGGCTTCCGTCTCTATTACTACGACAATAAGAGAATCGGGGAGGTGGACTATTTGATAGACGATTGTGACTCTTTTTCCGCTCTGCCACTTGAGATAAAATCAGGCAAGGACTATACGGTCCATAGTGCGTTGGATAAATTTCTTGCTGTTCCGGATTATAATGTAAAGCAAGCTTATGTATTGTCTAATGAGCATAAATGCTTTACAAAGGACAATGTGACCTATATGCCAATATATAACATTATCTTTTTCAATCCAGATGGCGCGTCCCAAGAAGAGGATTTGTACTTTTAGACAAATAAACATGAAGGGAAATGATATAGGAAGGTCCCAAGGGGAACCTTCCTAATCGATCCTACTCATCCTTTAAGTTTTAAGGTTATATAATTTCTTGTATGTTAAATCTTTTAGTTTAAATTACAACCCTATACGAATATAATATTAATCAATATCACAATATTTAATATCAACTTGTCGACCGTGATAGAGAATTCTTTTCACTCTACCATAACCTGGAGTACTACCTGGAATGCCATTGATATATCTCAATGATGAAGATGGAAACAAACTCTTAATCTTCCTGAACTCCTCCTCGCTATAACAGCTATGATTATCGATCTCATCAAGCAATTGATCATATGTGATACTATCACCCTTGATAACTACACCATCAAATGGAACCTCAGGTTCACAACCCTTATAGTCGATAATCTTAAATGTACACTCAATGGTAATGGTAGAGTCGGCAATCATGACCCTACGATTGGAAGGGATATGCTCAATATCATCAGTCCAATATGTGAAACCATTTTCCTCGTTGTAGGTTATGGCGCCATTGGACTCGAACGCCTTGATGATCTCAGACTTGTAGGCGGACATAAGAGCAGTGTCCAAAGATCCATGATAAACGACACGTGTAGGGTCCTCAAATTGCACCTCACCTTCCATGGTCATAAGGTAGTAACTATCGAACTTATTGATATCCTCGATGGGGTCGGGTGTTGGATCTTCCAAATCTTCAGGATCACCACAAGCAGTGAAACAAAGCATAGAAACCAAAACGAACATAATCTTCTTCATATCTCAAATGTTTTAAATTAATACTTAACGCTCCTATATGTTTTAAAGTTATATAATTTCTTGTATGTTAAATCAGAAATAAATAAAATGAAATAACCATTTCCAAAATTCGAATTGAGAATTCGAATACTATTGAAAAGCGGACCGAAGTCTGCCGTTCTATAATATATTTAATTAAAAGGGCTGTTTTTCACAAAACAAAGTCTTTGTAGCCTTACCGATAACGTTAATATTGTTATCAATAGTAGGGGAAGTTATGGTGTAGCTATCAGTCTCAGGATTCAAGCAGAAGATTAACGCTGAGGCGTCTGCTTCTTTCACTTGACTTCGTGGATATTGTGCAAAATCATAACCCCTCCAAGAAGAATACGACCATCCCATGTAAGGAGCATGGAATTCATCATCCCCTATGACATATTCACTTCTTTTATAAATGTCGTTTTTTACGATATCAATGTCTATTACCTTTGAACCAGCAGTTCCAGAAGTTTCATTTACGTAAAAATAGCCTGAAATTTGGTTTTCCTCGTTTTTGAAATAGTACCATTTACCTTGCTCTACATTGATAGATAATAACATTGAATCCTTCTCAGGAATATCAGTTAAAGTTTCCATCGATCCCGACTGCCTCACCATCAAATCCTGTTTAACATACCCTCCAGAGATGGTTATCTTTGCAACTCTTTCACTAATGTCTTTATTTTTCTCTATTTTCAACACAAGCGAACCAGAGCCACTGCCAGATCCGTTTTCCAACATACACCAACTGGCCGATGAAATTACATTCCAAGAAATATTAGAAGAAATACCTACTATCTCCGATCCTCCTTCGAAATTTACCGATAATTCCGTTTCAACAAAATTTAGATATTCCTCTTCCTCCAACTCTCCACAAGAGTAGAGTGTTAGCAATGCCCAAAGTGGCAAAGCAATAAGTAGAATCCATTTCTTCATATAAATATTGTTTTAGCTTAAATCTTTTATAAAACATTATTTTCGATAAAAGTGATTGTCAACATTCGTTTGCAAGACAAACGATATTGGCAATTCTCTTTTCACTTATCTCCCACAAATATAATGCTTTATTCGAAAAAAACAGTGATTTCAATTTGCAGTAAAGTAGTAAATGCGTTTTACTACTTTACTTCTGCATCATTGCCAATCGTAATACGTTTTAAACGTTATATAATTTCTTGTATGTTAAATCCTAAAGCAGAATTGGAATTCTACACTAATGCGGCAAAAGCAGGTGTAGAGAATCTTCATTACAACTGGATGAATCCTAATGATTACATGTTCCGTTTCCTTTCTTCTGAGGACAAACATAAAGCACAGACAAAGATGATCATGGATCGTTTTGCAGATATCATGACAAATGCCAATAATGCAGACGATATCCTGACGAAAGCACTTTACAATGGAATGCTGATAGAGAAACGTGGAGACGAGGCAATATTATTCTGTCCTAACACAAACGTCCAGCTTCGTGTATCTGATGAATCAGTAAGGAAAATGGTAATGAGCAAAGACTACGAAGATTTCATCTCCATAACGAAAGCCAGAATGCTAACACGAAATGGCAAAGCATCACTTCTGTTCCAAGCCGTGCAGAAATTCAATCAGGTATATGATAGCACATTCAAGCAAGAAGAACGACTGCTCAAAGTGTGTGACTGGATGGCTTCCTACAATACTCAAATAGCTTCTGATCTTTGCCAACTCATTTCAGTTCACAAATCTCAGGATGAAATCTGCTCCTACTTGTTCACACATCTGGATTCCAATCTTGGATTCAAGAATTATGATAGGTATTTGAAGGAGAGAGTGGAGAAGGGAAAGGGAATGAAGGTGTAAGGAAAAATAAAAAGAGCGATGTTGTGTGTCGCTCTTTGTCCATTATTTTGATATTCTTTATTTTATTATGTTTATAGAAGTGCTTTTATTTGTTCTTTTATTTTAGGTCCTAATCCAGATAAATTTAATGTTGGGATAATTATAGGTTTAATTCCACTTAATGCTGTCATATTTGTTACATATGCTCTTATGTATGGGAATATTATAGCTGGACCATTTACTGACATGTAATTTATAACGTTAGCGTCATTTGCAGTACACTCAAAAAAACCTGAAATAGTAAAAGTAAATTTCATGTGCTTTTCACTGTCTGATACTTGAATGTCTAATGTGATTACAAATCTGCTTTCGTCTGTTTTTTCCACGCTTGGCTCTATCTCAAATTGAAGATCAGTTCCAATATTGGCATTGTCAATCTCAAATTGAGCTTTGCTGATTATGTAATTTTTGAATTGAAAACTAGAAGTTGATGAATGTGCCATTTTTATGCTGCTAATGCGTAGTGGTTATCAGAAGAGTTATTCATGAATTCAAAAGATTCATTCTCAAACTTGTATTCATTGAAAGCAAAGTGTAATTCTGAAAAGTCAAAATTAAATGATTTTGCCATTGTTTCATTAATGCAAATAGCATCATCACTTAGAGAAAATAAACGTTCATTCTCACAAAAGAGTGGTGATTTATCCTTAAATTTAGAATTTATATCTTCTTCCAAAATCATGGCTTGAACGTAAAAATCTTCATTGTCTTTTTCTTTGTTGGGTACGTTGTATGATACACAAAACGTATTGAATTTTGGAATAAACTCATATTTTATACTTAGCCAATTAAATGAAGATGCTAATTCTTTAAGTTTTTCGTTTAAGTACTCTTTTATTGTGTCCATAATTGTTTATTTAAAGTTTGTCGTTGTAAAAGTACTTTAATGCTTTTTTTGAATTCTCTGCAAGATCTTTATAATTTAAGCAATCTTCTTGAGAATATGTAGTTTGTTTATAGTCAGCTTCAACTCTTGCTTTTTTTAATAATCGAATATCTTCTTTTAATGTTTTAAGTTTTTGTAAATTTGCTAGGCCATTGCAATTAATGCGATTGAAAATTTCATTAAAAATATATTCATGAGAACTTTCTCCAGAATTCGTTTCTTGTTCAGAATAACTTATAGGTTTATCTTCTGTTTTAATAGAGTTAAGTAAATACTTCATATATTGTAATACTGAATAGTAAAAACAATGGACAGATGCTGTATGGTACTGCTCATTGTCGTTTAATATCATCGACCCAATATTAAAATATTTATCTGATTTGTTCAACATGACATTGCAAAAATATAATTTTTATTTTGATTTTTATTGCGTTTAATAAAAAATGTTTTATATATGAAGACATTTTCTCCTTACCTTTGCCTCCAATTACAAATATTTACATTAAAATGAAAGAAAATCAGGAGGCTGCAAGGAAGTTTCTGAATCTCTTCAAGTTTGTTGGGATGGCTTTGCTTGCATTGAATGTGTACTGGTTCTGTATGGAACATGACACATCAGACAAAGGTATGTATGCGTATTGACAAGGGCATGGTTCAGTTTATTGAAAGGGTTAGACGACGGATTATATCTTCTGCATAGTCCATATTCCACAATTGTGCCAGCATTGTTGGTGTTCTTTGGGGCTAGTGTAGGGGATAAGGCAGTCCAGACGAATGAAAAGAAGTTCTTTGGACGCACTTATGCCCCGACTCATGAATTGGGTATGAAAGTAGCTGGTGCAGGTTTGTTGGTAGCCCTTGCGTCGCCAATAGCATTATTGATCCCAGTTGCTTTTCCAGTTTTAAAGTTATATAATTTCTTGTATGTTAAATCTTTGTAGTCATTTTATACTTCTCTCCAATATTTGTTATGTATCTTCTCGCCGTCGACGACATAGTTTCCGTACGGTTTTATCTCCTTGTATATGTCAACATCACTCACGAGTTCGTTGACAACATGAGGGTACTTCAGGCATGTCTTCTGGAACCCCTCATTCAGCACCGACAACTGCCACCTCACCACACGGGCCATAAATCTACCCGGTACCGCCTTGGCGACGAGCCTGTCGAATCTGCTGAACAATTTCAACATCTTGTTGACAACCGGCACGAGCGTGTCCTTGAGCGCTTTTCTCACTCTCGGTGCGTGATTGTACAGCCAGTGCATGGAAGGGTTCCAGTCGAAGTCAACCCTGACCGATGGTTGCAGAATGGACTTCAGTGTGCCGTCGTACACGCATAGCAGGTCGAAACGGTATGTTCCGAACTTCTCCTTGTCATACACGAGCGTCCTGGACTTACGGATGTAATTCCCCATCTCCTCGATTGCCTTGCCGAGGTCGGACCAGTATTCCCATCCGTCGCCCCACTCGTGGAACGTGTTCACGTCCGCGTCCATTGTTTCGAGAAGTATCTCCCTGTTTGATTTAAGTTCTGTCTTGGAATTCATAACTCGTTTTAGTTTTAAAGTTATATAATTTCTTGTATGTTAAATCCTATAAGTCATATTTGACTGATTTACAACAATTTCCACCTGTTTTCTTCTAAAAAAATTCAATATTTTCCAATGGAAATAAAGATTTTTCCTCATTTTTTTTTGCAAGACAAATGATGCAGAGAATACTCATTTTGCTTATCTCCCACAAATATAACACTTATCTTCGCTTTCGATACATCAATCTGCTAAATTCCCATATCCACCTTATACCCAACGATTTAACCCAATGTACAATTCGTGAAAACGAACAAAATGTGAAGTTCACAAACTGTCCGCACGCTTTTCCTCATCTGTCCGTCACACCCCTGAAGCTTGCCCTACCTTTGCATTGTCAACGGGAACAAACAACTCCGACGACAGCAAAAAAGATTATTAATAACAATTAAAAATTAAGTGATATGAAAAAGACATTTTTAATGATTGCAGCCGCAGTCGCATTCGTAATGGCGTTTACAAATTGTAACAAGGAAGAGGAGCATGAATTAGTAGATCCGTTGGAGGGAAATCACATGGTGGAAGCTACCATCCATGCGGAGGTTTCTGGGGCGTTCACGAAGGCTCTCGCCATTGAGTTAAACTATACGGACTTCGAAGGTAACGCGGAGACAGTGCTTGTCAACGGAAATTATGACGGAACAAACACCGTATTCGACAAGACCATTTGGACCAAAGTGGATGACAAGGAGAAGGAGGCAACTGTTAGAATCAAGACTACGTTGGGTGATATCGATACATACAAGGCAGAGGTGGCTCCTTGGGCTCTTAAGTGCAATGTGGTTGTAAAGCGTGATGGCAATGTCATCCAAAATTATGGTGATACGGAGACTGAAACGATGGCAGGAATTCCTATCTATGATCCGAATCTTATACGTGCCAACTGGGCTGATTGGGCCCACAAGATAGTCAATGACATGTTTGGTGGAGATGGAAGCAAGCAATTTGTGATCACTGTGAATCCGCAGGAGATTATCTGCGAGCTTAAATAATGTCCCCCTGAATCGACATCGAAACAAGAATATTAACAATAAAGATATAAATGATATGGGAACAATTAATAGAATTTTAGGAAGCCTTATAGTGATGGCGGCACACCTTTTTCCAACCAAGATTTATGCACAGATTTACGATCATCCAGCAGAGAAACCGAACAACCAAATCGAAACGTCAGCTTTACAGGTAAGCATGCCTGAAAAGAAAGTTCGTCCGTGCATCTACAACGACGGTGAGATGCTTTATGTCGGAAATTGCGGGGGTAATGCTGATTTCAATATCTATGACATAGCTGGTAAAGTTGTGACTCACACAACAACCGCTCCTATTGAGATTTCAAACTTAGAGAGAGGCGTATATGTCTTGGAAATAAACGGGAAAGGATATAAGTTTTTCGTGTAGTAACATTAAAATGAGGAAGTAAGGTTAGATGTGAAATTAGTATTGATCGCTGAAAGAAATTTCCCGATGAAATCGACAAATAGTTTGTATAGTTTCCCTTTCGCCAGACGAAATCATACATATAATTGGGAAAATCGTCAATATGGATTCGGGTAGGGTCCGCTATCTTTGCATCGGTTGTTAATTAATGAGGAACTACTGCTACCTGATAATAAAAAGGAGAGTCCATCGGGCTCTCCTTCAATTTTATTGGAATCGTTTAGTGTAAATACTATTTTATCTCTATTTCCTCCCCCAAGAACTTAGGTTTTTTCCCAATCAATAAATCAACAAAGAGTTTGACGCGGGCTAACTTCTCACGGCACTGCGTTTTGAATCCCCAAAATGCAGAAGCATCCCTTGCATTCATAGCGACTGCCTCGATGCCGTAGTGTTTGGCCAAGTAGAGGGCCCTTTCGTTGTGGAATTTCTGTGAGATGATGGTGAAGGAGTTCTGACCGAAAACCTTGTTGGCTCTCACCACTGAATCGAGCGTTCTGAATCCCGCATAGTCCAAGAAGATCCGCTCTGCGGGAATGCCTTGTGCCATAAGCGCATTTTTCATCTCCTCTGGTTCGTTGTACTCCTTTTTGCAGTTGTCGCCACTCACCAATATGAAATCAATCTTCCCCGCTTTGTAGAGGGCTACTGTGGTGTTGATGCGGTAGGTAAAGTAGACATTGTTCCAGCCATTCCTCAATTTAGGAGAGGTTCCTAATAAGAGTCCCACTTTGTTGTGGGGGATTGCCGACACTTCATCAAAGCATCGTCCCTTCGCATAATTCACCACCAAGAGGTTGCAAACCAGTAAGGTTCCTACTATGACGGTCAGTGTGGCGACTATAACCGCCAATATCCTCTTTTTTGTCGATTTCATCGTTACTTGCAAACGCCGCAATTGCTGCAGCGGGAGAGTTCTCCGCGGAAGCGTTGTTCCACCAGCATTCTGATCTTGTCTCGAACTGCCTCGATGCGGATGTTCTCCAATACATCGCTGACAAAAGCGAACATCAGCAGCATGCGTGCCTCCGATTCACTGATTCCCCTTGAACGAAGATAGAAAAGTGCCGTTTCATCGATTCTTCCCGTTGAGGCTCCGTGGCTACACTTCACGTCATCGGCGTATATCTCCAAGTGAGGTTTGGTGTACATTCTCGCCTTAGGCGACATACAGACGTTTCGGTCGGTCTGGTAAGCCTCTGTCTTGATGGCTCCCTTCGCCACCTTCACTTTGCCGGAGAAGGCTCCCACCGCTTCGTCATTCAAGACATATTTGTAGAGCTCGCGGCTCTTGCAGTTAGGGAAGTTGTGGTTGATCTGCGTCGCGTTGTCGATGTGCTGTTTCGCGTCGCCGATCGCCATACCGCTGAGAGTGGTTTGGCAGTGCTCTCCGTCGATATCGATCTGGATATTGTTGCGGGTAAGCCCGTTGTGGAGCGTAATGTCGTTGACCAATAACTCCGAACCCGTATATTGCTTCGCATAAAGTTTAGCGATGCTGACCGATTTGGCGTGGGTATTTTCCAGTTTGTAGTGGTCGTAAACCGCGTTTTCACCGACAAAAACCTCCGTTACACGATTGGAGAGCTGCTCCAATTCTCCTTTGGTATGGGCGCAGAGCAGGAGTTTTGCCTGGGCGGCTCTCTCCAAAACGATGAGGTTTCTTTGAGTACCGAGCATTGGGACGCTACCCGACATCACGCAAATCAATTGAATGGGTTTCTCGATGACCACATTCTCTGGAATGTGAAGGAAGAATCCGTCTTGCGCGAAGGCGGTATTGAAATCGGTCAATGCGTCTGAACCGCATCCTGCGGCCTTGCCGTAATATTTGGAAACCAATGATGGATTGCTTTGGGCATATTCTCTGATACTTCCGATGGAAACGCCCTTTGCGCGCAATTCCAACAATGCCTTTTCGCTTTCAGCTGGGCAATAGAAGGTGTCGTTGACGATGTAGAATAGATGGGCGTTGATGCCCGGTACATCGCAGCGGAAATCCTCTTTGAGCGCGACGCGGTTCAAATTCATTCCGTAGTTCACGCCGAAGAGATCCTTCAAGTCGGTGTATTGGTAAGCCTCCAGACGTCGGGTAGGGAATCCCAGTCTTTCGAAAGATTCGAATGCCTTTTCCCGCAACTCATTCATTGGAGCAGCGCTGTTCTTTTTCAGCACCTCGCCGTATTGCTTGTATATATCTATGTATGATTGTTCTACAGACATATCCTATCTAATTATTCGCCTAACTCCTTTTTGATCCAGTCGTATCCCTTCTCTTCCAACTCCAAAGCCAACTCCTTACCAGCTGTCTTTACGATTTGGCCTTTGTAAAGCACATGGACGATGTCTGGCACGATGTAGTCGAGCAAGCGTTGGTAGTGGGTGATGACGATGCTGGCGTTATCCGCCTTTTTCAGTTTGTTCACGCCTGTCGCGACGATGCGGAGGGCATCGATATCCAAGCCGCTGTCGGTCTCGTCCAAAATGGATAATTTTGGCTCCAACATGGCCATCTGGAAGATTTCGTTACGCTTCTTCTCTCCGCCTGAGAAGCCTTCGTTCACCGATCGGTTCGCCAATTTGTTGTCCAACTCCACCAACTCCTTCTTCTCTCGCATGAGTTTCAAGAAATCGGAAGCGGACATCGGATCCAATCCTTTGTATTTTCTATGTTCGTTTACGGCGGTGCGCATGAAATTCACCATGCTTACGCCTGGAATCTCCACTGGATATTGGAAACTGAGGAAGATACCCTCTCTGGAACGATCCTCAGGAGAGAGTTCCAATAGATTTTTGCCGTTGAAGATCACCTCACCCTCTGTGACGGTGAAGGTTGGGTCGCCTGCCAACACAGAAGAAAGCGTACTCTTTCCGGAACCGTTAGGTCCCATAATGGCGTGAACCTCACCTGCTTTGACGGTCAAGTTAATTCCTCTCAAAATTTCTTTGCCATTGATGTTGGCATGTAAATTCTTTATCTCTAACATCGCTTTGTTAATTTTGAATGATGAATTTTGAATGATAGAAATACAAAACTCAAAACTCTTAATTCTTAATAATCTTATCCTACTGAGCCTTCAAGAGAGACTTGCAGCAGTTTTTGCGCTTCCACCGCAAATTCCATCGGCAGCTTGTTGATCACCTCCTTGGCGTATCCGTTCACGATCAACCCCACCGCATCCTCTGTGCTGATACCGCGCTGGTTGCAGTAGAATACCTGGTCTTCACTGATTTTGGAGGTGGTCGCCTCATGTTCCACAATGGCGGATTCATTGTTGATATCCATATATGGGAAGGTGTGCGCACCGCACTTGTCGCCCAAGAGCAAACTGTCGCACTGCGAGAAGTTTCTCGCGCCGTCGGCGTTTTTGGAGACGCGGACGAGTCCGCGATAGCTATTTTGGCTGAATCCAGCGGAGATTCCCTTGGAAACGATATGGCTTCTGGTATTTTTACCCAAGTGGATCATCTTGGTACCTGTATCGGCTTGTTGGTAGTTGTTGGTGACCGCCACGGAGTAGAACTCGCCAACGGAGTTGTCGCCGAGCAGTACGCAACTTGGGTATTTCCAAGTAATGGCGGAACCGGTCTCCACCTGTGTCCAAGAGACTTTGGAGGAGATGCCCTTACAAAGCGCGCGTTTGGTCACGAAGTTGTAGATACCACCCTTACCCTCTTTGTCGCCTGGATACCAGTTCTGAACGGTGGAGTATTTGATCTCCGCTCTGTCGTGCGCCACCAACTCTACGATGGCGGCGTGCAATTGGCTCTCGTCACGCATCGGAGCGGTGCAACCCTCCAAGTAGGAGACGTAGCTGTCGTCGTCCGCCACGATCAGGGTACGCTCAAACTGTCCGGTTTGGGCGGCGTTGATACGGAAGTAGGTGGAGAGCTCCATCGGGCAACGGACACCCTTGGGAATATAGACGAATGAACCGTCGCTGAATACCGCGGAATTGAGTGCGGCAAAATAGTTGTCTGTGTAGGGAACGACTGTTCCGAGGTATTTCTTCACCAAATCGGGATAATTCTTCACCGCCTCGTTGAAGGAGCAGAAGATGATACCCAACTCTGCCAAATTCTCGCGGTAGGTGGTCTTCACGGAGATACTATCCATAACGGCATCGACGGCCATTCCCGCAAGGTGCTTTTGCTCCTCCAATGGAATACCTAATTTGTCGAAAGTCTTGAGCAATTCGGGATCGATCTCCTCCTCGCTCTTGGGAGCGTTCTTCTTAGGAGCCGCGTAGTAATAAATATCTTGGTAGTCGATCTCCGGAATGGAGAGGTGAGCCCAATGAGGCTCCTTTAATGTCAACCAGTGGTGATAAGCCTTCAGACGGTACTCCAAGAGCCATTCAGGTTCCTCCTTCTTTTGGGAGATGAGGCGTACCACCTCTTCGTTCAAACCTTTGCGGATCACTTCGGTCTCGATGTCTGTGACGAAACCATATTTGTAATCCCCTTTGGTGATTTTATCTACAATGTTGTTATTGTCGTTCATACTCTTTCACACATTTCGAATGCGTCTTGCCATAAAAGGAAAATAGGAGTCTGGCATGCCATTCTCCCATCGTCCCGGCAGGAGATCAGCTCTCCTGTTGAAAATAATATTTTGGTTTAGAGGGAGATTGGCAACTCTCTCTTGATACTTTGCTCCAAGCAGATAAGTGTCTCAGTTGCTGATACACCCTTGATGCTTTGGATTTTACCATTCAAAAGTTGCATCAAGTGCTCGTTATCCTTCGCATACAATTTCACCATCATGGTGTAAGGACCTGTGGTGAAGTGGCACTCAACGATTTCAGGAATCTTTTCGAACTCAGGTACCACCTCTGAATACATGGAACCTTTCTCCAACTTGACTCCGATATAGGTGCAAGTTTGATAACCCAAAATCTTTGGGTTGACGTGATAGCCAGATCCGATAATTACACCAAGATCAGCCAAGTGTTGAACACGTTGGTGGATAGCGGCGCGTGATACGCCACACTCTGCTGCCACATCCTTGAAGGGAATACGGGCATTTCTTGTGATGATCTTTAAGATGTCTTTGTCTAAGTCGTCTATCTTTTCCATTATTTATAGAATATTATTTGCCAATTAAAATATTTGCCAAAGATAGCGATTTTTTATCTAAGGTACGAAATTTATCACCTAAAAAACTTTCCTACCACCGGAATAGCCCTCAACGGCAAATCCCGCTTCACTATCAATGCCACGAAAAGTATCAACAGCAAGGTGTCTTGCGCATAGCGCAAAATGCCCGTCGCAGGAGAGAAGGTGTGGATGGCGAAGAAGAGAGCCGTCACGCCAGCGTAAAGGAAAATGGATTTGAAATCGTATTGGATAGGATAATACTTTTGCCCGATGAAATAGGAGAGCAGTGTGATGGCGAAGAAGCAGCTGAGAGAGGCCGCCGCTGAAGCCATATATCCGAAACGAGGCACAAATATCACATTTACCAATATCGTGATAATCAGTCCAATAATAGAGAAGTAGGCGCCATATTGCGTCTTGTCGGTCAGTTTGTACCACAAGGACAAATTGAAGAAGATTCCTTGGAACAGATAAGATATCAAGATGATTGGCACCACGCGGAGCCCCTCCCAGTAATCGCTGCGGATGAGGTGTTTGAGGATGTCCAAATAGAAGACCATTCCCAAGAAGATAAGGAGTGAGAAGATGATGAAGAATTTCATCGCGTCGGCGTACTCTCCTTTCTTGTCACCGCCCTTGTTCTGCGCGAAGATGAAGGGTTCATAAGCGTATCGGAAGGCCTGCGTGAACATCATCATCACCATAGCGACCTTGAAGCAGGCGCCGTAGATGCCAAGTTGGGCATCTGCAAAGGCTCTGTCCGGAATGAGGTAGGGGAAGATGATCTTGTCCAGACTCTGGTTCATGATACCCGCCACGCCTAATATGAGAAGGGGCAGTGAATATTTTAGAATAGATTTGAGCGTTGCCACATCCACCTTCAGCTTCGCTTTTAGGATTTCGGGAAGCAGCATAAGTGTCACGAAAAGAGTCGAGATGACGTTGGAGACGAATACATAGCCTACGCCGTAATTGGGATTGTAGAACCAAGAGATCCACTCCGGATGTGCCTCGTTGATTTTCGGGCAGAGGATCAAGAAGAAGAGGTTGGCGAGAATATTCACCAAAATCATCGCCAATTTCAGAATGGCGAATCGTCCTGGGCGATTTTGGAATCTGAGGAAGGCAAATGGAATACAGCCAAAGGCGTCCATCGCTACGATGACGCATAGCATCGAGATGAACTCAGGATGGTTGTCGTAGCCCAATAGGTTGGCGATGGGTTGACTCAACATCACAGCCAAGAGTGCGAAGATCAGGGAGGTCGTGCCGACGCAACATAAGACGCTGCTATATACTGAGATGGCACTCTCTTTGTCCTTGTTCGCGAAGCGGAAGAAACCTGTCTCCATACCGTAAGTGAGGAGCACCAAAAGAAGTGCCGTCCAGGCGTAGAGGTTGGTCACGATACCATACTCCGCGGAGTTGGTGAGCACGTACGTGTAAAGCGGCACCAGACACCAGTTCAAAAATTTTCCTACAATACTGCTAAGCCCGTAGATGGCGGTTTGCTTAGCGAGGTTTTTCATTTCTGCCATTTTAGCTCTCTTTTTGCTCCTTGTGGAGCGGGGTGTTGTTTTATGTTATAAATTCAACAATGTGAGCGTATAGAACTCACATTATGAATGTTTCGCGAAGAAATCTTATTTTTCGCATATGTCAAAGTATTTATTTTCGCCTTCTTGTGATTTTTAGGAAAAAGAGGAGTAGCACCATCAAAAGAAGTTTGTATCATTGCTAATAATCAAGCGAATAAATGACTCTTTTTTTTGAAAATAAAAAAATTTTCCTATATTCGTAATCGAGTTTACAATACAAGGGTGAGGAATCAGGTGAGTACCATGAAAACGCAAATCAACATAGCTCACATCCTCTAGTACCTTATTAGGTGTTATTAAAATGAATTGCTTATGAAAACATTTATTCGATTCGGACTGGCGTCTGCGGCCTTTTTGGCTGCGAGTATGTCGAATGGCTACGCGAAGGATGATGTTAAGGTGAGTGAGGTGATGCCGTGCAATATATCAACTTATATGGTCGACCAAAACTATACTGGTTGGCTTGAACTTCAAAATAGCGCTAGTTCTAGTGTCGATTTAAATGGCTACAAAATAGATCATTATAAATTTAATAAGAGCAATGAGGTTAAATTCGAGTGGTCTTGGCCCGTTAAGGATTTGACCATCTCCGAGGGCGGTTACAAAGTAATATGCTTCGATGGCTCTGATATGGATAGCAAGAATGCCCGCAAGTTGGATTCAAACGGCGGTGTCGTCGTTTTGAAAGATAAATCGGGCGCAGTAGTCGATTCATTCGTTTACTTGGCTACCCAAACCCATATTTCTTACGGAATTTACGATGGAGTGGCTGGATATATGGAGCCAACTCCTAAGAAAGCCAATACACAGTCTTACCCAAGTTTGAACAATCGTTGCGTGTCGCCATATTTTGACGGCGCTCAACCGGGCGTTCAGCAGAACGGAGACGTTACAGTCAGAATTAAAACCAAAACACAAGGTGCCACCATTTATTATACAACGAATGGTTCGGAACCAACAAAGGCTTCCTCTGTTTATGATGCCAACAAAGGTATCTCAGTAGGATCCTCTAACGCGGTGATCCGCGCAAGAGCCTATAAGGATGGGATGATTTCCAGCCCAATCCTTACAGGCTCTTTTATTTTTGTCGATTCAAAACACAAGAGTTGTGGTAGCAACGGTTTCACCTTGCCTATCGTCTCTATTGTTACCGACAAGGCAAATTTTTATGATGCCAAGATCGGTATTTATGTGGATGGAGACGGTACTTATAGCAACCATGCGGAGACCTCTTGTTTGCCTGACAAGAAGTTGAACTACATCATGGATTGGACCCGTCCGGGTAACTTTGAGTACATCGTGAACGACCAAGAGGTTTTGAACCATGAGGTGGATTTGGCGATTATGGGTGGTTGCTCCCGTCAATATGAGGTGAAATCGTTGAAGATCAAGGCGGGTAACCGTATGGGTGCGGGCAATACTAAATTGAAGTATGATTTCTTCGCCGATAAGCTTGGAAACGAGTACAAGTCTTTGCAACTCCGTAACGGTGGTAATGGTTATGCCGCAAGCAACATCCGCTTCCGTGACGGATTTATGCAATCCATCGCGAAACCGATGAATATCGACTATCAGGCTTACCAGCCAGTCGCATACTACATCAATGGATCGTATGCGGGTTTGATGGGACTCCGCGAGCGTACCAACAAGGCCTATATCGAGTCCAACTATGGATTGGATGAGGATAAGATCGATGTGTTGGAGATTACCAATAAGGGCGGTGTACAAGCCACTTGCGGTGATAAGGAGGCATACAATAAGATGGTTTCATTCTTGGAGAAGAATGATCCTAAGAGCGAAGGTTATTACGAGCAAGCCGCTAAGATGATCGATATGGATGAGTATATCGATTACCAAATTTTCGAGCAATTCATCGTGAATACCGACTGGCCAGGCAACAACTCTAAGATCTGGAGAAGCCGTAACAACGGTAAGTTCCGTTGGATCACCTTTGATACCGATTTCGGTTTGGGACTCTATGGTGAGGGTAATAATAACAACTGTGTAGTCAGCAACAATATGATCGAGTGGGCAGCCGGAACAGGAAGCCGTTACAATTGGGCGAATGGAACCAACAACGGTTTTACGGATGACACCAAGTGGAAGACCACAATTTTCAGCCATTTGATCGAGAACCCTACCTTTAAGGAGCGCTTCATCAACAGGTATTTGATCCACCTATCCACTACCTTCAAATATGAGAATATCGTGGCAACTTGGGATAGCATCGTGGATTTGGTTGACAAGGAGTATTGCGCATTCTCAGGCAAGTCAGTGGATGACTACTATGTAGGCAACGAAATGTTGAAGTTCGCGAAGCAACGTCCGGACTACATCTACAGCCATTTGAAGAAATTGGGACAATATGAGGATTATGTGAACTTGAGTGTGAAGTCTTCCGCTAAGGATGCACACATTATGATGAACAACGAGTTGTTGCCAAGTTCAAGTCTCACCTCAAAGTATTTTAAGGGCAAGACGGTTAAGTTGGAGGCGATCGCCCCTGCTGGTTATAGATTTTTGGGTTGGAAGTCGGGTGAAGAATCAACCACCTCCACCCCAAGTCAAGCTCCTGTGTCAGTTGACACCGCGCATTTGAGCTATACCAATACAAGAGAGTGGAAATATTTCACCTCCGAAGAGGGTATCTCCACTAAGGATTGGAGAAAGTTGGACGCTGGTTTCGACGATTCGGATTGGTTGGTGGGATCTGGTAAGATGGGTTACAATGACAAGGACAATTCCTCGTATAATACCGTCATTGAGAGTGGCGAAAAGGGTAACCACTATGCCACCGTTTACTTCAGAAGCACATTCAACATCAAGGATCTTTCCGATATTCAAGCCATCGTGGCCCGCATCACATTCGATGATGGTTATGCGTTGTATGTGAATGGCACGAAACTCGAGACGGGTAACTTGACTGATACCGATCCTCAATCATATATCGGATCTTATGCGAACGATTCCACCGTTAGGGTAATTATTCCGAAGGAGAACTTGAAGGAGGGTACCAACCTCTTTGCGGTAGAGGTACACCAACATGAGGCGAAGAGTTCTGATGTTACCTTTATTTTCGAGGAGTCAGTGGTGAATGTAAAGAAGGAGAACAGCAATGTTAACCCAAGTGAATATCTCTCTACTCATCCTATCCTAAACGTTACTGTGAAGGGTGATATGATTTTGAGAGCTGTATTTGAGAAGACGACTGATTGCGTGACACCGGACATCTTTATCAATGAGATCTGTTCTTCCAATAACTCCAATGGAGGAACCTCCGATGATTACGGCAACTATCCAGATTGGTTTGAGGTTTACAACGCCTCTTCAGACACGATCAACTTAGCTGGTATGTATCTAACAGACAAACCTGCTAAGCAGACGAAGTATATGATTCCTTACGGATATGAGGAGACCAAGATTGCGCCAAAGAGTCGTATGGTATTCTGGGCGGACGGCATGCCTTTCCTTGGCCCTTCACACATCGGATTCAAGTTGGAGAATGTGGACAACGCCTCTATCGGTTTGAATATGGATTGTGGCGACGACATCGTATCCGTGGATTATGTCAATTACATGGAGATGGTAAGCAACAAGTCTTACGGCCACGACGCCGACGGATCTGGCAATTGGATCATATTCGGTGATTGTGAGAATGGTAAGGTTTATTTGCCGACTCCAGGTAAGGCCAACAGCTCTAATGTATGCAATAGCAACGAGTGCTTCGCCACTGATGTCGAAGATGAAATCATCGGTGAAATCGAGCAAGTGGCTGTTACGGTTTATCCAGTTCCAACACGGGATAATGTGAATGTGGAGGTGAAGAATGCGGAGAGCGTAAATCTCTTCATCTATGATAATTTGGGTCGCCTATTGCAAGTATATGAGAAGTTGAACGCCTCGTCTGTTGTGAACATGGAGGCATACGCTGCTGGTGTATATCATTTCGAAATCATCGCTGGTGGTGAGGTGTACAAGCAGACTGTTATCAAGGAGTAATTTTAAAGATAAGTGGTTGGGGGATGTCCATGATGGGCATCCCCTTTTTTGTCTATGGGCAAAAGGGTTTTTCCCGCGTACATTTTGATAGTTGATGAATTTGCTGTAATTTTGGGCGTCAATGAGCCTATTTTAAAGTAACGATATATGCATTTCAATAGAAGAAAGGCGCTCTCTTATGTAGCGGCGATTATTGGTGTGTTCCCTTTCAATTCCCTATTCGCAGGAACTTGTAAAGAGCATGCGATTATGACTGACCCTGTCACCATGACCGCCTCTGTCAACTTGGATCCCTATAACCGTAAGGAGGATACCAATTCGACTCTGTGGAGTTGTTCCCAAGAGGTTTATATGGAGCAAAGCAGCAATGGTAATATGCTCTACGAACAGGTCCCGGAGGGAAAATATCTCTTTGAGTATAATGGTGATGTTTGCAGTGTGGATGTCGTGTTGGATGTCTATGTCGTGGCGGTAGCGGATGATACGACCATAGTGCTTCCTTGTGAGGGAGAGTCGTTTCAACCGCAATTTTTCAATGTTGTCGCCAATGATTATTTCACTTGCAGAAATGCATATCGGAATGCTCCTGTTTCGTTGGGTGATATGACGGTGGAGGTGCTGGATGCCCCCTATTTCGTATCCTCCGATGGCGATGGATTGGTAGTGGATTGTCCTGTCGATACTGCTCCGGGAACATTTGTCGTCACCTATCGTTTGACAGATAAATTGGGCAGAATTTCCGATGAAATGGCGGCAACTATCCATTTGCAGCGAAACTGCCCGGAGAAACCGGTGCGTCCACAGGCGGTTGAACGTGTGTTGTTGGAGGCGCCCGACTATTTCTCCCCTAACGGAGATGGCGTGAATGATGAGTGGTTGATTTCTGGATTGGATACCTTAGGAAGATTCCAGTTGGATCTGTTTGACCGTACAGGTAGGTGGATATGGTCTTCCCAGGAGGCTTTGCGTCCGTGGGATGGAACGTCGGAAGGTTCTCCCATGCCTTCGCAAGATTATTGGTATGTGATTTATTTGTTTGATGCCGATACCACTTTTAAAGGTCATGTTACTTTGCTAAGATGATAATTTGCTAACTTTGTCCCAAAAGAGTTACGAAACGATGGGAAAAGAGTGGCAAGTACGTACAAGATTACTATTGGGTGATCAAGCGGTTGACGGATTATCCAGTAAACATGTGTTGGTGGTTGGCGTCGGCGGCGTCGGTGCCTATGCGGCGGAAATGATTGTCCGAGGCGGTATCGGTGAACTTTCGATTGTGGATGCCGATCAAGTAAACGAAAGCAACATTAACCGCCAGTTGGTGGCCTTACACTCTACCCTTGGTATGGATAAGACTGAGGTTTTAGCCAAACGTCTATTAGACATAAATCCAGATTTAAAACTTCATATTCATACCTGTTTTTTGAAGGATGAACTGATTCCACAGTTGCTGGATGGGGCCCATTTCGACTTTGTGGTTGACGCCATTGATACCCTAAGCCCCAAAGTTCATTTGATTCAAAACACGATGGAAAGGCAGATTCCTCTGATCTCCTCCATGGGTGCGGGAGCGAAAAGCGACATTACGAAGATCCAGTTGGCGGATATCTCTAAATCCTATAATTGTTCGTTGGCCAAAGCGGTGCGCAAACGTCTTGGCAAACTTGGCATACGCAAGGGCTTTAAGGTTGTGTTTAGCGCTGAATTGCCCGATGAAAACGCTGTTATGATGGTGGAGGAGATGAATAAGGTATCGACTGTCGGCACGATCTCCTATATGCCAGCCACCTTTGGCAACTACATTGCCTGTCACGTGCTGCGTACGCTGGCCGCTTATGAGAATCGCTCCGAAAAAAGCGCTGAAAAGGATGCTGTGTCCGAATGAAATCGTATATTTGTAATTGAACAATAAATATTTTACACATAACTTTTTTTCATAATGGGAATGACTGAGTTATTTACCGCCGTTAGAAAAGCCTCCCGTACTTTGAACGGATTGGGCGATGAGAAGATCAACGCGGTGTTGTTGGCGGTGGCCGATGAGGCTGAGAGACAAGCGGATTTCATTTTGTCGGAGAATCAGAAGGATTTGGATAAGATGGACCGTTCCAACCCGATGTATGATCGTTTGTTGTTGACAAAGGAGCGTATCGCGGGAATTGCCGCGGATATAAGAAACGTAGCCAGTCTGCCCTCCCCATTGGGAAAGGTTCTGAAACATATTGAGCGTCCTAATGGTTTGGCTTTGAAAAGAATCAGTGTCCCTTTTGGTGTGATTGGTGTCATCTATGAGGCCCGTCCGAATGTTAGCTTCGACGTATTCTCCATCTGCTTGAAGTCGGGTAACGCCTGTATCTTGAAGGGTGGAACCGATGCCTACAATTCCAATAAGGCGATTGTGGATACGATTCACGCGGTTTTGCGCAAACAGGGTGTTTGTGAGGATATTGTGGCGTTGTTGCCTGCTGGCCGCGAGTCCACAGCGGATTTGTTGAATGCGGTGGGTTATGTGGATATGATTATTCCTCGCGGAAGTGCGGGACTGATCAACTATGTCCGTGAAAATGCTCATATTCCTGTGATTGAGACAGGCGCAGGTGTTTGCCATATTTATATCGATGAAACCGGTGATTTGAAGATTGGAGCGGATGCGGTTTTCAATGCGAAGACACGTCGTCCGAGCGTTTGCAATTCTTTGGATTGTTTGATTATCAATGCGAAGCGATTGCAGGATTTGCCTGTCATTTGCTCAAATTTGGCTACGAAAAATGTGATCGTCTATGCGGATGAGCCATCTTACGCCGCACTTGAGGGAAAATATCCATTTTTGGAACATGCCACCGCGGATTCTTTCGGAACGGAGTTTTTGGATTACAAGATGTCCATTAAGACGGTGGAAGATCTCGATGGCGCTTTGGACCACATCGCGCAATTCAGTTCTAAACATAGCGAAGCGATCATCAGTCAGGATGAGGCGCACATCAATCAGTTCGATTTGATGGTGGATGCCGCTTGTGTTTATACCAATACCTCCACCGCTTGGACCGATGGCGCGCAGTTCGGTTTGGGAGCTGAAATCGGTATTTCTACCCAAAAGATGCATGCGCGGGGACCTATGGCGCTTGAGGAGCTTACCACTTACAAGTGGATCATCAAGGGTAACGGTCAGGTGAGAAGCTAATCGATCATAAAAATAATAGATAAGAGGGACATTATGGTCCCTCTTTTAATTTGTATCTCTATGGTGCCATTCTTAAAACTTGTGGTGGAGGATTTGAAACGGAAAAATGAAAATTTAGCCGGTTTCACCGTTATATTCCCCAATAATCGAGCTCGTCTCTTCTTTAATGAATACCTGATGGGAGAGGCAGATACGCCGATGTGGTCGCCCTCCTATATGACGATTCAAGACCTGTTTCAGTCTTGTTCGACGATGCAAGTGGCGGATGACACGAAGTTGATTTGTGATCTTTTTAAGGTCTATGCCAAACATATTGATTGGGAAGCCTTGGGTACTGACCCCGAAACGATGGATGATTTCTACTTTTGGGGCGAGATTATCCTCAGCGATTTCCAAGATGTGGACAACAACTTGGTGGATGCGGAACAGCTTTTCCACAATATCTCCGAATTGGCCAGCTATGAAGATAATTGGGATGAGATCCTTACGCCTGAGCAGAAGGAGGCGTTGAAGCACTTCTTCGCCCACTTTACTCCTGGCAATGATTCGCTTCTCAAACGCAAGTTTGCTGCGTTATGGAATGCTCTTTACCCTATTTATAAGGATTTCCGCGATCTATTGCGAAGCCAGGACATCGCCTATGGAGGTATGTTGCACCGAGAGGTGGTGGAACATTTGGATATGGCTCATTTCCCTTCAAAAAAATATGTTTTTGTAGGTTTTAATGTGTTGAATAAGTGTGAAATAGAGCTTTTCAAACGCTTGAACGACGCGAAGAAGGCTTGTTTTTATTGGGATACGGATGACTTCTATATGGAGATGCAGGGTGTTCAGCACGAGGCGGCCACCTTTATGAAGCGTAACGTGGAGATGTTCAAAAACGAGTTGGATAGAGATCTTTTGAACGAATTCACCGCAAATCCCAAACGGTTTACGGTCATTAGTTCGGCCACAAATAATGCCCAGGCGAAGTATTTGAGTAAATATTTAACAAGTCAGAAAGAGGGCGGTGCGAGTGATGCGGATATGGCTGTGGTGCTCTGCGACGAATCGTTGTTGTTGCCTTCTCTGCATGCCATTCCTGAAAATGTGGAGCAGTTGAATGTCACCATGGGTATGCCTTTGGTTCAAACGCCTGTTTTTTCCTTGCTCAAGACATTGATAGAGATGCGCTCCATTTTGGCTGTATATGGCAGTCGTACCACGACGGTGCCGCTACGATTCATCAAAGACACTTTGGTGAATCCCTATGTCCGGATTGTTTTCTCTGGCGCAAACGAATTTTTCGATGAAATCGTTAAAAACAATACCTTCTACCCTAAAATAGATGATTTGGTGGCGGCGAGTGAGGATATGAAATTGCTTTTCTCTTTCTTAGGAGAGGAGGGACAGTCGAATACGTTGTCGATGCTTGAGTGGCTGGCAGATATCCTAAAGCGTGTCGGCATTCAATACAAGGACACCCAATCCAATCCGAAAGAAGCGTATAGTGTAGCTATATACAATCCGCTCTACAAAGAGGCGCTGTTCCGTTCCTACACGATTGTCAATCGTCTTATTTCCCTGGTGAAATCGGGAGATTTGGAGGTGAATATACAGACTATGTGTAAGTTGTTGGAGCGTATGCTATCGGCTACCTCCGTTCCTTTCTCCGGCGAGCCGGTCATGGGAATGCAGATCATGGGATTCCTTGAGACGCGAAATTTGGATTTTAAGCATGTGGTGATGCTTTCTGTCAATGAGGGCGTATTGCCGAAGGCAAGCGGCGACTCTTCGTTTATTCCGTATAGTTTAAAGAAGGGTTTTGGCCTAACTACCCTTGAGCATAAGAATTCACTCTACGCCTACTATTTCTATCGTCTTCTTCATCGTGCGGAGGAGGTCACCTTCCTTTATAGTTCCTCCACCACGGGTGGCAGCAAAGGGCAAATGAGCCGCTTCTTGTTGCAATTGATGGTTGAGGCGGAGAAGAATGTGACCATTGTCAAAAAGGATTTACGCTCTGAAATCAAGGTAGCGCGGGAAGATAGCTTCGAAGTGGTCAAATCACAAGAGATGATCGACTATCTGAAAAACAAGTACGACCTTAATAGGGGTGGGAAAAGTATGATTTCTCCCTCTATGTTAAATACATATCTTTTGTGTCCTATGAAATTCTATTTCTCCTATGTGGAGGGGTTGAGGGAACCTGAGGATATCGAAGATAGTGTTGATCATCGGATCTTAGGACTCATTGTCCATAAAGTAATGGAGAATATCTATAACGCATGTGGAAAAAGCGTCGTTGGAAAGGAGATTATTGAAGCTTGGTCAAAGGATGAGGTGATGTTGGAGCGTGAGGTGGACAAGGCCTTTGCCAGTGAGTTTTTCCACCATGAAGGTTGTGACTATACGGGACAACAGCTTTTGATGAAGATGACTGCATTGACCTACGTCAAAAATGCGCTGATGATGGATATACAAATGGCGCCATTCACCATTGTAGGCGGTGAGCAGACAAAAAGGTTGCAGTTTGAGGTCGATGGTTCACTTTTTTATTTGGGTGGCGTGATAGACCGTTTGCAAAAATCCGATGCGGGATACCAAGTGGTGGATTATAAGACTGGCTCCGTGCCTAAAAATAAGTATATCATTAAGGGTGGGGGAAAGAAGTCAAAAGACGAAGATGGTAGCAGCGGTTTTGAACAGCTCTTCCAACCCTCCTCCGATCGGAAGTACCTGGCTTATGCCATGCAGGTATGGCTCTACTCCTATATCTGTTACCAGGAGACAGGAGAGTCGGTCATCCCCTATTTGATGTTCGTCAGCAGTAAGAAGGGGTTGATTAATCCCCGCAAAGAGGCCGATGAGCTTTGGCTCTCCTCTTCGAATGCGGCAACAATATGCGGTGAAATCGAGGAAAATTTGAGGAGACTGCTACGTGAGATGTTCTCGATGGAGCAACCTTTCCGAAAGTGCAAGGATCAGGCGGCTTGTGTATATTGTCCCTTCTCGGAAATCTGTAGGGGAAAGAAAATCTCTAAGTAAATCATATAAAGCGGAGCAGGATGGCTGGATTCAGCCATTCGATCAACACTACGCTTAGCATGCCGTAGATAAATCCGACAAGCAACTGTTCGTTGGTGTGGCGGTTCAGGTACATTCTGGCGCTGCTAACGACGCCGGCGATGAGAAGAACTATGCAGAATGGGGTACATACATTGGTGTAGGTGGCATAGCCCGATACGAGGATCGTACCCGCCCATAAGCCCATGCTGGAGGCGTGTCCGCTGATTCTCCAGAATCTCGATATGATCGATTCCGTAAAGATGACGAATGCGACGCTGATATTCATATTGACGACCCATGTCGGCATAGCGTTGCGGAAAAGCAGGTATGCGCAGCAGAGGTAGCAGAAGGAGATGCAGATATAGGGAATGATCCGCTCTTCTTTCCGTGGAACATGGAGATCGGAAATCGCCTTCACCACCTTGAGGAAAATGAATGAGACACAAGGGATGATGATGCCAAAAATGAATATGGTTGTCTTCGCCGCGGAGACGTAGGGTGTCGGATAGTAGGTGAAGATATGCATATCGAAGAGCATGAGCGTGGCGTAGATAGGAATCAGCAGCGGAAAGAAGATGAAGGAGATGATTCTGGCGATCCATCTCGTATTTTTCCTCTTCCGTTTCAATTCCGCACGCGACTCGTTACCCTCTTCACCGTTGCTTTCTTCACTATCTGCGGTGACAGGAGTCAATTCTATGTTATCTTCGTTAGGGAATTCCATATTCTATTCTTATAATTCTTTTCTCAGTCTCGCCACAGGATAATTCAATTGTTCGCGGTACTTGGCGACGGTACGTCGTGCGATCGGGAATCCCTTCTCTATGAGAATCTCCATTAATCTGTCGTCGGTCAACGGATTCTTCTTGTCCTCGTTCTTGATACACTCTTCCAGTACGGTTTTGATGCCTTGGGTGGCGATAACTTCGCCGTCGTTGGTCTGCAAAGCGTCGGTGAAAAGGAACTTTACGGGGAAAATTCCAAATTCAGTCTGGATGTATTTGCTGTTGCTCACGCGAGAAATGGTGGAGACGTCGTAACCTGTTTTGTCCGCTATGTCTTTCAAAATCAATGGTTTCAGTTTGGTCTCGTCTCCCGTCATGAAGTAGTCCTTTTGTGCCTCGACCAGTGCGTTGATGACGCTGTTAAGCGTGTCGTGACGTTGTTTGATGGCGCCGATAAACCATTTCGCCGAATCCAACTTCTGTTTGACGAACTGAGCCGCCTCCTTCATGCTCTTGCTCTGATTGTTACGGTTATTGGTGTATTCATCGAGCATTTCAGCGAAATTCCGGTTGATGTTCAGTTCCGGAATGGCGCGTTGATTAAGCGTGATAATGAGTTCGCCGTTCTCGTTTTCTATGATGAAATCGGGAATTATTTGGGTGCTGTTGCCGCTCATTGAGGTGTCCCACGAGTTGCCCGGCTTTGGATTCAACTTCACGATTTCCGAAAGTGCCTCTTTGATCTCCTCTTCGGATAGTCCTAAATCCTTTATGATACGGTCGTAACGTTTTTGGGATAGGTCTTGGAAGGATTTTTGGATGATTAGTTTCGCCTTTTCAATCTTCGGTGTTGGATTTTTCCTCTCCAATTGAAGCAATAGGCACTCCTCCAGTGTGGCTGCCGCCACGCCTGCTGGATCGAATGATTTGATGATGTTAATCGCCTTTTCAACGAAGATTTCGTGGATGATCTTTCCTGTCTGGAAGGAGTAGTCATCCACCATTGATTCGGCGGATCTTCTCAAATAGCCGTCTTCATCGATGTTTCCGATGACATATTCGGTCACCTCCTTCAGTTCAGGTTTGACCGATCGTAGGCTCAGTTGGTTGGTGAGGTGCTCTTGGAGCGTTTCTCCATTGAGGTAGGAGACGCCTTCTCGTTGAGCTTCTTGGCGAGACTGCGCTTCGATGGCGTAGTCTGGGGCGTCGTCTTCGCTTTTGTAGTCGTTGAGATAGTTGTCCTCGTCGTAGTTCGATCCTTCGTAATCGTTATCAGGATCATTCTCGCCCGATTCCTCTTTCTCCCTGTTGTCGTTTTCGCCCGATTCCATCGGATTATCGCTAATTTCCAGAGCTGGATTCTCCTCCACCTCTTGCCTGATGCGCTCCTCTAGTTCAAGCATAGGAATCTCGAGCAACTTGATCGTCTGGATCTGTTGCGGGGATAGTTTCAGTTGCTGTTTCTGCTGGAGTTTCTGTTGTAACATCTGGTTTTAGCTATTTAAGCGGTAGCAAAGTTAAAAAAACAATGAAATTTCGACAAATGAAAGAGCGTGATTTTTACCAATATATCTCTTTCCTCACATTTAGCTTTAGATACTTTACACCTTAATTTTCCCGCATTTCATCTGCTTAATAATGGTTATTGTATTATTTTATAAACAAATAGCAATTTGAATCATCGTTTTGATTTGTATCTTTGCATGCCATTCGTTTTGGTGCGGGTGGCGGGTTTTATTGTTAATTATTGCACTTATTATTTATGAAACGTATTTTCGTTGTGATGACGATGGCTTTTGTGTCGTTGTTATTTTTCGCTTCGTGTGAAAAGGCACCGGAAGATGCCTTTAAGGAGAATGAGTCTGCGGATTTTATTTTTGTGAATGGTGTGAAGTATCTATTACGCAGCACGGCGCTTACTGTTGACCATGGGCTCTATTTCAAGGCTTATTTCAACTCTTCCTCTTATCAGGGTGATGAAGATGAGCTGATGGTGTATCTCTCGATGGATGGCTGTGATTTGAATCAGGAGTATGATTTGAGTTCCAACGAAGATGGCGGGAAAAAGTATCTCCAAGTATTGTTTTCCAATTATGAAAAGGATAGCTATTCGGTGGCTATGTTGGGACCGAAGGTGCTGAACATCATGCGCTCAGCCGGCAAGTCGGAGACGCGTGATGTGGTCTCTGCGATAGCGAGTATCAATAAAGACGAGGAAGGACGTTTTTATGCCAATATCGTGGTGGACAGTGATGGCTTGACCTTGAAATTGGATTGGGACGGCTGGATCGATGATCTGAACGACTGATCTCGTTCTATGGTAGGATATAGGGAGACGTGATGGTTCGCGTCTCCTTTTTTGTTTCATAACCCTGGATGGTAGTTTCGCATCTCTTTTCGGAATAGTTCGTGTGGTTTGCCCGTGCAGCTCTCGACGAGCTCCCAGAAACGAGGCCCGTGGTTGAGTTCCACGGTGTGGCATAGTTCGTGGATCAGCACATAATCGATCAGATGTTCCGGTAGGCACATCAGGAAGAGGTTGAGGTTGATGTTTCCCTTACCGTTGCAGCTTCCCCAGCGAGTTCGCGTGTCGCGGATGGTACAGCTACTGTATTTGAATCCGTGTCGATCCGCCAGTTCTTTCAGTCGGGCGGGGAGTATCCGTTGCGCTTCACGTCTCATAACATTTGTGATGCTCTTCTTGATAAGTTCCTGGACGTTTTCCGCTTCGATTTTGGCCTCTTTGGGGCAAAGGATGTGCAAGATGTCGTCTTTGAGCGAGATGATGAATTTCCGCCCTTCAAAACGGCTGATACGGAGCGAGAAGGTGAGTGTCTTGAATTCCCTGTTTTCGTCGAATAGCTCTCCTCCCTTGTCTTGCGTCCGCTCTTTTGATTTGCGCAGTGCTTGTAGGACCCAAGATCTCTTTTTCTCGAAAAATGAAAGAGCGTCGGCGACCCTTCCGAAGCGTGGCACGACGAGAATCACCTCCCCATTTTTAATTCGAATGGAGATGTGCCTGGCCCTATCGCTATGGGAAATAGTTACCTTCCCGATGCCATCCACCTCGATTATCTGTGCTCCGCTCGTCATTTTTCCCTTGCTTTTACGATTGATTTTAGCGCAAAGATAATTGATAACCAGTCGAATGTGAAATATTTTGAAAAAAAGAGCTGAAAAAGTTTGTATCTTCGGCAAAAGTACCTACCTTTGCAGAGCAAAAGCAAAACGATGGTGCCATAGCTCAGTTGGTAGAGCAAAGGACTGAAAATCCTTGTGTCCCCGGTTCGATTCCTGGTGGCACCACACAAAAGAAGCTGACTTATTCAAGTCGGCTTTTTTTGTTTTGGTGTGGTTGTTAACGAATTATATACTTTGGTAAATGGAAAATCGAATAAATTACTCCTCAGCGAGTAGGTAGTTTGTGCTTCTGCCACCACCGTCGGGTCAGAGATCAAATAGTTTGGTCTGATAAGTGATGGTATTGCCAAGATACTTTTCATACATCTCGTCCATTATTAGCCTAAGTTCTTTTACAAACTCTTCGAGACGTTCCTCGTCGTATTTTAGTTCAAAAACATCATCAGCTTGATCATGTCCCTTTTGTCCTAAACGGTATTTCCATACGCATATATGAACAATCGTCTCTTTTTTTAACTTAAAAAAGCCAACTCGTTTATTTTCCCATCTCAGTGTGAAACCAACGGTAAATCGATAAAATCTGTCAAGCGATTTTAATTTGTAAATTTTTCTACACGAATCAAAACCACCAAGATTATCGTATTCATTATTAGATATCGTTCCGCTACTATTGTAACACAACATGATGTGACTTGTCAATTCATCATTGCTACAGCCCCTAGGTAAAAGGAAAGCAGGAGTAGAAATGCATACATGATGCCCCCAATCATACAATTCGTATGTTGTACTCATCATATATGAATTCAAACTGACATTAATAGATACTTCTTTAAAATCATTTCTTGCCATAGTTTGCTTTGTGATGAATTGTGAAAAAGAAAGCCACCCGAAAGGATGGCTTTTCTTTTTAAAAAACGCAAATTAGAACTAAACTACAAATTTATAAGGAAAGCATTTCACAATGCCTCTAAGTGTAATGCAAAAACCGTGCCAAACCATACTGCTTGGCAAATGTTTTTACTTCTTCACTTCGATTTTCTTGCAGTAAACGCCTACTGGGTAGGAAGCGTCTTGCAATTTAGAGGCATCCGCTTTGTCGAAATACTTCATCACTTGACGAAGGTCGTAAGGAACTTCGGTAGCGATGAGGATCAAGTTATCTGTACCGACTGGCTCTGAGAACTCTACTGGGTAGGTGGTCAAGTCGATCGTACAGTTGCCTGGAATGAGCAAGTGGGACATGGTGGTAGCGTCGTCGATTGGCAAGCAATCGTACTTCTCACCATCCTTATTGATGTCGAGGATATTGACATACAATGGTGTCTCGCTGCTGTTCTTGATTCTGAACACAGCTTGGCTATCCAATGCTACGACACCCTCCAACTCAGCTCTTGTTCTGCGGTCGAGGATAGAGAATGAGATAGCGTAGTCTGTGTTGGCGTTGTTCATAGAACCTAACTCATTGCCTTTGTGTTTTGCCAAGATAGCCTTGGCGATGTCGTTCTCGACGATATCTCCACGGTAGGTACAACCGGCAGCCTCATGGCTGATTCGATCCGATCCACCGTTGAAGAGTGATTTAGAGGCGTGTGATACGAAGTTAGCTGCGTAACTTTGCTTGCCCTTGTAGTTGGCGATCAATTCGCTCACCTTCTGTCCGTTGTTTTGGGAGATGGAGTAGATCTTCTCCGCCTTGCGGTCGATGAAGGATAGCGCCGAATTGTTTCCCACGCGTACCACGTCGTTCAATTGGAGCGGATTTCTCTTTTGGAGGGCCACCCATTGTCCATTCTCTTGCTTCTCCGCCTGGCCGATGATGGCGTAGACGTAGATATCTTGTGCGCTAACGAGGCTAACCAGCATCGTGAATAGCGCGATAAAGAAACCTTTTTTCATAATGAACTCCTTTCTAATTGGTTTATATTAAGTATAGTACAAAAATTGTGCCTAAATTATTTCTTTTCGAACAAGATGAAGTTACCTTGTCTGTTCTCGAAGATAGGCATTTGTCTTCCGTTTGTCGCTTGTCTTACCTGGTTGCGGATGTAAAGCTCCAAAGCGTCGAGGGTGATATTGCCCTCCTCGTCAACTGCCTTACCCTTGATACCCTCCAATAATGCCTTGGTGAAGATACCGTTCTCCCATTGCTCAGACTCGTTGGATTTTTGAGCCTCTGTGCTGGAGTAGAATCCGATGATGTCAGGCTCAGCCATGGAGAAGGTCTCCGCACTTCCCTTCACACCGTACATGGAACCGGAGTGACAAGCGTCCATGAAGATGATGATGCGGCACTTCTTGTCTTTCAATCTCTTGAGGGCGCTTCGGATGATATCGAAGTCCACCGCAGAGGCGAAGAGGTCGTTGCTTTCCGCATTGCATGAGAGGAAGTAGGTCTCCGCACCCTCCTTCGCACCGTGTCCGGAGAAGAAGAGAAGGATGACATCGCCTTGGTTGGCTGAGTTCACCAATGAAGAGAGTCCCTTCTTGATGTTCTTGTCTGTCGCAGCCTTATCTTGTACCAAGTTCTCGGTCTTCAAAGATTGGTATTGAGAGAGGTTGCAGGTCTTTACCGTATTCATAAAGTCAGCGGCATCCTTGGCGGCGTGCTGCAACTTCAAGTCTGCTTGGTCATAGTCGCTGACACCGACCGCAAAGACGTGCAATGCTGGTTTTGGACGGTCGCCGCGGTAGTGGAGCAATACGACAGCGGGATCGCTGTTTTGGCCCCTGTTGTCCTTCGCGATGAGTTGCACACGGCAATCGTTCACGCGAGGCAAGGTAAGCGTGATCTGCTTTCCGACACGTTTTACACCCTTGGTACGTGGCATCAATTCACCATTGATGTAGGCGATGATCTCTGGTTCGCTTCCGTCGTGGGTTGAGGTCTCATACGTGAAAGTAACCTCTGGAGAGGAGTATTGCGCACCATTCTTAGGTGATAAGATCTTGATTGTAGGGGCGCCCTCCACCTTGTGGGTGACGGTTGGCGTCTCCGGCGTAGTGACTGGCTTGGTGTCAGGTTGGCTTGGTGTTACCGGTGTAGGATCCGGTTTCTTAATTGGCTCCTGTGCGGCCAAGTTAGGGGTCTTGTAGGTGAACGACTCCAAGTTTGGAACCAAAGAGGCGGCAACGCGTCCCTTCGGATTGTTGTTTTGCCATTTTTGAGCGGCTGCTTTGGCTCCTGCCATATCGGTGAAGGTTGGCTTCACCACGAAGTTACCGGCGCGGTCGATAGCGGCCCACTTGCCCTTGTACTTCACTACAGCGAAGTTGTTGGTGGCGCTGAAGAGAGCTGTCTTGTCCACGTTTTCGAATACAGGTTTCATCGCCCAGTTACCGAGGTAATTGACGAAACCGATTTTCTTTACGCCAGCCTTCAGACCGATGTAGAGGTTCTCTCCCAATACAGCTTGGGTTTCCCACTCTTTTACCGCATTACGGACCTCCTCTTTGGAGGTGAAATATGGATTGATGAACATCACACCTTCGCGGTCCACAGCACCCCATTGCTTGTCTAACTTCACAATGGTGTAGCTCTTGCCTCTTGAGAAACAGAAATCCTTGTCCACATCCTCATAGATTGGGCGGAAATACATCTCTCCTGTATAGTCCACGAATCCCCATTTGTTGTAGGCAGGATCGTAGAGCGGGTAGAGGAAGACGCTTCTGTCGCCACCCTTGATCGCCAGCTTTACGGCTTGGAAAGCCATCGCCTTGGTCTCAAATACTGGCTTTGTGTAGTATTTTCCCGTTGCGTCTATCGCACCCCATTTGCCTTGGTATTGGACCACAGCGAATTTACGGCCGGGACCGAAGGCATTTTGTTGGTCGTAGTTCTCATAAATAGGTTGGACGACCCAAGTGGATCCAACCATAAATCCCCATTTACCGGTCTTAACGCTTCTCTCAGCCTTCTGTGCGGAGACTGATGCGATGGCGAAAGCCAATAAGCAAAGTGTCATTAAGTACTTTTTCATGATCTATCTATTTTCTGTATATTCTACAATCTGTTGTTCAAAAGTCTTTTCTCCAGGATTCTTTTTCGCTCTGATTTTCTGTATTTTAAATAATACATAATAGAATATCTCCGCTGCGTAGGCCGCTAATCCTGTGCCTACCAACGCGTAAGCGAGGGAGAGGTTGTATTGTTTTTCCAAAAATAGGTATCCGCCAAAGAAGACCAATGCTAACATCATGAAGATCTGCAACGAGGTGGAGAGGAATCCTGACACGTCGTTGTATTTTTCGTTGATGAAGCAATAGATGATGCAGTAGAGGAGGGTATATAGGATACCCAACCAGAGTGCGGAGCGTTCAGGCATCAAGGTGATCAATCTGCCTGGCGTCGTGAGGGTGGCGATCGCGTAACCGTGGATGGTGGTTCCGCAGATTCTTCTGGCGCCATTCACAGCGATTGGAATGTCGTGGAAATCGCGGAGGTCTTGGAAGTCTCCTACCAACACCACCTTATCCTTGAAATCCTCCTCGAAGAATTCGTCGTAGATGTGAATCTTGTTGAAGAATGTTTGTTTATAGTGGATCAACTCTTCGTTGCCCGCTCTTTTCTCCCACATTTCGTAGGTCTCTGGATAGGACATCTTCACGATCTCATGAACGAAGGTGCTGAGTGTCGTGTCGCCGAATTCCAAAGTCTTGTAGAAATTACGGATGGTCTCGTTCTGTACATTTACGCAAGCCTCCACACAACCCGTCGCTTTGACAAAGAAGGATTCCTCTTTGATGAAATTATCGTAGTTAGGCACCATTCTGCAAGCGGCGATCACATTTTTGCATCGGGAAACCACTCGTATCAAACTGTCGTTGGCGAGGGTGTCGCTGTTGTTAGGACCGAAGATGCAGTCGAGCGCTATGCACCTGGCTCCCGCATCGTGCATTGCTTGGATGCCGGCTGCGATTTCGGCGCGTGAGTAGCATCCCGACAAGTCGTAAAGGACAATGTCCATATTGACGTCGGCCACCTCATCCGCATTGGTGTTCTCGATCTGGAAATAGGAGTCGGTCATGGTGAAATTGCTCAAAGTTTGGCCGACCGGATCAAGGAAAGCGGAACTGTATCTGAGCGTGTTGACCAGATAGCAAATACCCGCAATAATCGCCATGATAGCGAGCGAGTGGGGGATATATGTCGTAAAAAGTCGTTTCATTTTAATACACTTTGTGGCAAACCTTAGATTTGCAAAGTCATTATTCAAGTTAAAAATTCACCTACAAAAA
>JAKSKV010000032.1 GCA_024401555.1 Paludibacteraceae bacterium | reverse complement strand
AAACTTTATTTTCTTAACTTAGCAACTGGTTCGAAAAAGCGGCAGTATTATATTATAATATGCATCATGATACCTTTGTTTCCAAAGGTTCGACCTATAAATTTCTTCTTCTTCTGTGTTTTTTACAATTAAAGAAAATTCGTAACTGTTGCCATCGCGGAAATAGATATGCTTGACAGTTTGCCCTTTTTCTATCATAGAATTAACATGCTCCTGCAAAAGTTGCAGAGATGGCACCCCATGACAGATGAGATCCACCAAGATGAGGTTCTCACAACTCTTCCTAAGAAAGCCACGAATACCGGCACATTGACAAGGACTACCTAAAAATAAAACCTGACGACCTGTGACAAGATCCTGTTTTATCTGCTTCATGATCAGTCCCATAGTACTTTGTACATACTTGGAACCTCGAAGAATATCTATGTCATCTTCTTTCTCAATTCGCATATGCATAACCTCCATTCCGATGTTAGCACACCCATACACTACCCCACCTTCTTTTATCACCTTACGAGATAACACTGAAGCAGCGCCTCCTGAAGTACTTTTCTTATTCTCCTCCTCGCTCTTTGCCCAACCTGCATAGGCGGTTTGAGGTGAATTAAGGGAGATTGGATTGAGGACTGGACAAACCTTCTCGCACATTCCACACTCTACACACCTTTCTATGTCAATTAGCGGATATAAATGACCTAGCCTACCCTGAGGCTTCATCTTAATAGCATCCTTACCACATGTATTCATACATGCTGCGCATGCGGTACAAGTATTTTTTTGCGCTAATGTTGGCATATTACCTTTCTATAAATTTCTATTGATGTTTGAGCAATTAGACTCCAATCGTATTTTTTCGCCAATTCTATCGCATTGTTTCTATATCTTTCCGAATTATCACTTATCTCGGCATCAGCTTTTCTTATGGTCTCTACAATACAATTCGTATCTAATTCCGTTTTCCATCCAGCCTGAACATTCTCAACAATTTCAGCCATATTGGTTCCTGGAGTCAATATACAAGGGATTCCATAAGATAATGCTTCTAGAACCCCCATAGGTAATCCTTCTGAAGGACTTGTAAGAATAAACAAATCTGCATCTCTAAAACGTTTATCTTTTTCTTCTCCATAAATTCCACCATAATAACCTGCAATATTGTTGCATTGACTAAGATCTTTTTTTAGTTTATCCACGTCTGGGTCTAAAGGGTTACCGTAAAATGAAAACCTTATATTTTTCAAATTCCTCTCGGATATGAATTTTATAGCATCTACTAATGGTTGTAATCCTTTCACTTGATATTCAATACGACCTATATAGATGACATCCAAAAACTTATGATCTTTATTATGCTTGCGTACTTCTAAAACAGGAACATTACACCCGTTTGGTATGATATACCAACTTTTACACAAGTCTTTGGCTACACATCGTATTAATTCATTTTCACTCAAAAAAACAAGACCTTTTGCATTTCTTAAATACGAATTAAAAAACAATGTGTTAGCAATAAATTTTTTCAACTTGTTCTTTGAATAGTTTGCTTCTGATAAAGCGCCATGCATCTGTACTATGTACGGGACCCCTCTTTTTTTTAGAATTTTGTAAAATGAAAGATATTGTTTCCAATAGACCGAATGAAAATGAACTATATCTGGTTTCCAGGTATTTATTAAGGTGTTAAATTCCTTACTCTTCTCAATATGAATCACATCCATATCCGGATATGCATTGTTCTTCCTTGGAGAAACAATTTTCAACTCATTTCCTATTATCCTCTGATAATAGGATAGACTCTCAATTACAGAGCCTATCCCTTGTTTTAAATCTCCAATAGGAGCTATATGAAGAATTTTCATTTAATCTATATATTTAACTATCCTTGCTATGTTCTCCTACAAGCATGTAATGTCAAAAATGTGTTAATCTTGAGCAACAGCTATTAAGGTAAACAAGAGAAACCAGTACGGCAAATAATTTGTCATATTGATCGACACACTAAATATCACAAAAACACCTAATGTGCACACACAAACAAATCTAAGCCCATTTTCTCGAAGTTGTTCACTATTATTTATTTCTTTCAACAACAAAATAAGAAATCTTAGTAACAACACTAATCCAATCAATCCTTGTTCTGAAAACCATGAAGTAATAGTATTGTGATCAATATGTTGCGTACTCGCATGCCATCCATCCAATACGGACGCTGCGGAATAGGCACCAATACCAATTCCTTGTAGCAAGTATTCAGGATGATTGAAAACATAACTAATACCTCTCATTGAAATCTCCCATCGCAAGTCAGATGCACTAGATAGAGTATCCGTATTTTGTGTTTCTCGTATAGTATAACCCTGTATTAAATCCGCCAAATAATCTCCAAAATATCTATATACAAGAACACCTACTATTATAATTCCAACAAAAGTTGCACCTTTATTTCTCTTAAAACGGTCCCATCCAAACACTATAACCGACAAGGAAAGGCATGCAAGTCCAGTTCTTGATATTGAAGTTCCTACCAAAAAAAAGATTATTATCATTTCCGCAACTAAGCCAGCTTTGATCAATTTTTTATCCGATGAATTCCAATACAACTGGATATAAAAGAAGAAAACCAACAAAGTTGTACAGAAATAGTTAGGATCATTATAAAAACCTTCATATCTGTAGATAGCTACCCTAAAATAATTACCAACCAATGCGACTAGCGCAATTGGAATTATTGCATTAACAAATAGAATCAGTTTTTTCAGCGGTATTTCAGGAATATATGAGACTGATAAAGCAACGATCAAAAATTTGATCTCACTCATAAATGCACCGTCTATTGGAGAAAGCAAACAAGAAACAAGTGACCATATCAACAACATATAGAACGCTTGGATAATCTGATCCTTTTGTTTTGTAAGGAAGAATCCTACGCCTATTGCTGCTCCAGAAAATAAATGAAACATTTTTACTGAATCAGACAATTGGATGTTGTTGAAAACATGGAACAACAATGCCAGAGAAATTAATATTACATATAATGTCCCGGCAATGTTGTTATTCTTTATGAAATCCATTTCAATCAAGTTTGGTGAATTTAGCAATCTTTCCATGCCACTCTATGATATGTGGATTATCAAATCCATTAACCCATCCAGGATTAGGTATCATATAATCACTGCCATATCGCATGCTTAAAATTTCGTGAGCATTTTCTTGAATATAAACTTCCACACCTTCAAATTCTGCCATCACACGATTACGAGAAAAAGGAAGTTCAAGTCTACGAGGAAGTAGGCCACCGTGTTTGTAATTAGACATTGTCCAATCAACAGAATCCTTGAACTTTACAAAATCACAGCAATAAGGCAAGTCCTGAATTGCATCATAAATGTAAAATATATCAATTGTTACGCCATCCTTTATATATGTTTCCTCTCTTCCGTTTTTATCATCGTCAACACTAAAGAAGTGTATCAATTTAAATCCATATTCTTCAAGACATTTTTGAATATACTTACAATTACCATTATACCAGATATTGGTATCTAGATCCAAATCATGCTTAATAAACCCATGTTCGCGTACAGCTCCCAGCATTGAACCAAAAGCCAATGTATATTCAATGTTATTAGCATCCATACATTCTTTGAAAGACTTTAGAACCGAGACCGCATGTTCCTTAAATACAGCATTCCTTTCTATCTGATCTTTCTTTTCTATATGTTTCAAATAGAATGTTTTTAGATATTTTTTTATTGCCGTTCCTTCAAAGATATCGTACAAAAATTGCTTGATAAACTCTATAATACTTGGTCTTTTCATAAAAAAAATTTTAATTAAACATCTTATTTATAGTGATATCCACTATTAACCTTTATTAAGATTACTTTTTACATATGAATTATCATAACAGTCGAAGAATAATCCTCTCATCTTGTAACATTAAAAATCGTGGTATTAATTATAGAATCCTACCACTATGAACTTTATAATCATACGAATGAGCACCTTCCTTACGAAAATCTTCATGATAACGTTCCAACACATGCTTAAATACCTCTTCATACTGAGGGATAAAAAGGTCGTTTTTTTTCTCCATTTCACTAATAATGGCTTGTGCCATTGGAGCAGTTAAACAAAGATCAGTCCTACCATTAGTGAAGCTAGTGCCTTTCAACGAGCCAGGACTCACATTAAGAATTTGATTTTTACTACCACTCTTCAGTAGTTCCACATTCACACTCTCGATGAACACCTTCAGTGCTGCCTTAGTAGCTGCATAGATACTAAAGAATGGAGAACTCATAAAGCCAGCTATACTTACCATCACACCACAATAAAAATCATCCCGTGAATTCATTTTATTGTAGAACCTTTTCACAATGCGAATAACTGGTATTGTATTCACATTAAAATATAGAGGAATCATCTTCTCGTCAATGTTTTCAAACAAAGCCAACCTTCCAAAACCTGCAGTTATCATCAAGGTATCGATGTCCTGAAACTTTTCGAAGATACTATAATCCTCTTGTGTAAGGTCAAATTGGTAGGTCTCAAATTTGGAGCACAGAAACTCTCCTGCAACAGTAGCTTTATCTACAATATAAACTTTCTCTATACTTTCACGTTTTGCTAATTCTGTGGCAATTGATAGGCCAATTCCATTTGCACCTCCCACAACCAATGCTTTCCTCATTATATTTCAAAGAAATTTTTCCGTTCTGTAAATGCTTGCATGATTTCAGCCATACAAACAGATTCTCTTCTTCTCAGACGTGCGGAGGAGAAACGCTTGTTTACAATACAAGAGATAAACTCCTGTATCTCATAACGCAAGCCTTCGCCATCCCACTTATAGAAGTATTTCTGATTCTTGTTCTGATCTTCATAGCGAAGTTCGAAAAAATCAGTTTTCCACCATGGAGCAGGAACGTATGCATAACCCTTAGTACCAGAGATTACAAGGTTACCTTCTGTCTTTACGCCCAATCCAACCTTAAACGAACAAGTGGCATGTGGATAGCGGAACACACCACGGGTAAACATATCAACACCGTTCTTCATTCGACTGTAGATATTTAGGTTACCATATTCACAACCCATCAGTTTGATGATGGGAAGAAGTGTGTAACTACCTAACTCGTAAAGCGAACCACCAGCTTGCTGAGGGTCAAACTCTCGAAGATTCATATCGTCTGACCAAAGTTTAGACTCAGACGCTTCAATATCTACGACCTCACCAATTACTCCACTCTTTATCATAACCATCAAGTGATTGAAGGCCGGACAATGAGCGGTCTTGTTAGCCTCCATCAGGATAACGCCCCTCCGTTCCGCCAACTCAAAACACTCTCTTGCCTGGTTGCCATCAAGAACCATAGGAGTCTCAACCAAAACATGCTTACCTGCGTTAATGGCAGCTTTGATGTAGTCGTAATGATATAGATGTGGCGTGGCAACATAGACAGCATCAACATGGTCAAAAAGCTCTTCAACAGTCGAGTAAACATTACATCCCTCGATTCCAGATGCTATAACGTTCGCATTCTGCTCATTTGTATCGTATGTGGCGATAATCTTCAATCCGCTTACAACATCTGCTTCCTTAGGGAAACGTTTTGCAATGCGACCGCAGCCAATGATACCAACTTTTACAATCGTAGTGATTTCCGCACGAAGTAGAGTTGAGCTGATACCTTCTGTACGAGGAAGGTAAACCACCTTTGTAAACTCATTTAGATAATCAAAACGACCTTCCCAATCTGAGCCAATAGCAAAGATATCTACATTATACTTTTGAATGTCATCAATCTTCTGACCCACATAATCCTCAATAATCACCTCATCAGCATAGCCAGTAGCTTTAACGGCTTCCACACGCTCCAGAACATTATTACGTACATTAAGTTTACCTCTTTCTCTGTCAAAAGAATCAGAGGTAACTCCCACTATCAGGTAGTCGCCAAGTTCCCTTGCTCTACGAAGCAGATTAACATGACCTTGATGGAGCAGGTCATATGTTCCGTATGTTATTACTTTTTTCATACTATTTCCTCACAATTTTGGTTGCTAATTGTATTATTAGGCCTTTTTCATTCGTATCTAAACCAATTGTAAAAATCAATAATGATGTTGTAATAACTGAAACGACTCCAACTGCAACAAACCTAAAAAATCCTTCTTGCATCTGATTACTGATTACGATTGGTATCCAAAAACTGAGTATTACCACTGAAAAGAAGGGTTTTAGAACCCTTTTCACATATTCAATAATCGAATAATCAACAATTGTTTTAAGAACAATGAGGGCAACAATTTGAGCTATAATCATTGTGAAAAAACACACAAGTAAAGCCCACTCTGGTTCTGCACCCATCTTAAGTGCAAAATATGCCAAAGGAATTACTAATAATATACATCCACCACCTGTTAGTTGGTATAGTTTCATCCTTCCTGAGGCATGCACCACACCAGACACAGCTGAATTTAGGTTATTCAAAAAAGAGGTAAGAACAATAATATAAATAAATGAGGACGTGTGTGCGGGAACATTACTTCCCAACCAAATGTGTAATACAAAATCAATGTCGACCAATATAGGTAACGATATCAAATATAGGCAAAAGCAACTAAGTTTGCTTATGCTAAAGGTCAGTCGCATAGTTCTATCAATATTCCCTTGGGCATAAGATTGAACGACCTGTGGGCGCATAGCTGTCGTAAGGTTGTAAACAAATGATTGCAGTCCACCATTTACCTGTGCTGCAACAGCTCTAGCCGCATTAACCAGAGGGCCAAAAAACAGATTAAGCACAAGATTTATTCCTTGCTCACGCATCATATTAGCGAAGGATCCAAATACATTCCAACCAGAAAAGATTAGCATTGACTTGAACATACTACGATCAAAGTCTAAACGAAATGAAATCTCATCAAAATTTCTTCTACAGTATGTGAAATATATAGTGAAGTTAAATACACTAATTAACGCAAATAAAATTCCATATACAACTAGTTGATCACCGCCGAATAGTGGCAAAGTTAAAACTACAACTAATTTCAATACTGCATCTATTAAACTTATTGAAGAGTAAAATCCCATTTTCTCATGTGCCATTACAGCCGCTGTAAATGGGGATTGTAGAATAATAAACAAGAAACTTAGTATCGAGGATTGAAATATCCAAAATGCAGCTGTAATTCTCTCATCGGGTATAATCATTTTCTCGTACAAATACCAAAGGCCAAAAGTTTCCGTAAAGAGAATTATTAATCCAGCAAAAAAAATTTGAACATACACAGCAGTGTTAAATACTTTCTGAGCTCCACGTACGCCATTTTGACCTAATTCATAATTAAAGAAACGCTGTATTCCATTGGACATTGATGTATTCAAAAATGTGAACATTGTAACAAATCCGCAAACAACATTGTAAACTCCATAATCTATTACTCCGAGTATATCTAGCATTACTCTGGTTGTATACAATGTTAACAAGAGAACAAAAATCAGTTGAATAGTAAGTATCACACTATTCTTTGCTATTCTTTTGTTTGCTGATGAATTGTCTGGCATGATTATAAATTTATATTAATGCGACCATCAGAATTGAACCGATTATCAGAAATGTGCGGATCCTGATAATACAAGAGTCGCTGTCATCACATGAGATTATGAGAATAAGAGGTTGCTCACGAGAGGGTATTCTTTGCTATTCGGGTGTTATTTGATGAATTGGACGGCATTCATATTTTAAAATGCTTCATCAAAGTAATTATCCAGTGATTCAGTGTGAATTAGATGTTGTACTAATTAAAAGCACACTATTATATTATATTATATTATACATCCATTAACTCTCTCTCACACAAACTGACAAAATTATTCAGCCATAACGTCCCCTCTCCTTTTGTTGACATCAGGTCTGTAGCCTCTAATTCTGCAAGCTGATCCAAAGGAACCGTAAATCTCATCTTTATAGGAGCAGTAGATTCAACAATCATTTTGGCACCCTGACTAAACATACGTATTTGTCTTTCTGCTAGCCAGTAAGGAGTGCGCTTCTCGATTGAAGTCATAAGATTCAGTTCTTCATAAATCCAGGGAGAAAGCGTGAAACTCTGAATGTTGTCAAGGTTGAGCGTTAGTGAATTTGGACTCTCTATGAATATACCAAAATCACATTTATCAATGGCTTCCATAATTGCCATGGAAAGCATTGCATGTATCAAAGATGTGCTATAGTTGCGTTTTTTGTAACTATAGGTCTCCCTGTTGGGGTTCTTGCATTTTGCATCATCTATGGATTTTAGCAAATCATCTGCATTATTCCAGTAGTATGCATCAAGGAAGCACCTCACTCCATGACTTTCAAACCAACTTGCCAGTTTGATGGCTTTCGGCTTATCATCATGTGAGTAGGAGATAAATATATGATACTGCTCATCTACAGGTAGCCAACACTTTTTAAGTTCTTCTGCATCAAAGACTCCTGTATTTGGATCAATCTTTTTCTTAAGAAATGACAATGCTGATTTTTCTCGTTCCTTAAACTTATCAGGCGCTAATGACACTGGGACTTGGAGTTTGTCAATTTCATTAATATTTATTTTGAATGGTATAAACATAATCAATAAGCTTCTTCTTTGATTCCCTTCTTAAAATGATCTTCAACTGCATTTAAATTGACACCTGCCGACTTCAATGAAAGAATGTCAATAAAGAGTCCTCCAAGGATAGGATGCGCATGGAGGAAATCAAGACTATCGATGATGAAATGGAGGATGCGACTTTCTGAACGGTTGAGACGAGCAAGACCAGTACCCAGAATAGGCATGTGGACTTCATTTGCCTCAGAATGGGTTGAAAGGAAAAACATGAGTTTTGAAAGTACTGTATTGAATTCTTCTCTGGTAAGATTTGCTTTATCGTGTTCATCAAAGTGGGTTAAAGCCACAAGTACATATTTCTTGCCACCATCATGAACCAATGCGCATGTACCAAGTTCGTATCTGTCGGTTTTGCCTGCCTTGTGTCGCCTTTGGCAATTCACTTCTTTGGGACTTATTTCTTGTTTGGCGAGCGAAGACTTAATGTCTGCATCAAGGTCTTCAATATGATCCTTATAGTATTTGTTGATGAAGATACCATGAAGAGTCTTTGAACTGACAATTCCGTCTCCAACATGCGTATCAAAGTATTCATTGAATCCAATTACGATGATACCATTTTGCTTGAATAGGTCTGCCTGCTGGATGGTGAGCTTCAGGTTAGATGTGATATTGAGTTCTATCTTCTTTTTACGCCAAGTCTGTATAGTTGCATAGAGAGTACAGATTAGAAGAATTCCAACACCAATACCAATTGGTAGCCTTATAGTTGATATTGACCCCTGAACACCTGTAGCAAACGTTATGAGGGTAGCAACAGAAGACAGTGCTGCCAACATCGCAACAAAATGAGCGAAGAATTGTTTCATACTTTGGATGATTAAAGATTATCGAATGCTTGTTTTACTGCGCTGTAGTCCCAATAGTAGGTACCATCATTACCCTTGTAGATCATTGAAACATGGGTGCCTCTCCACCGAACATCTGCGGGACATTTGCTTCGGTCAACTTTGGTATCTTTGTACAGGACAATAATTTTTATCTTGCCAGCGGCATTATCTGATGCAGCCATAGTGCATTCCGTTTCTACATAACTGCAGTTGTCAATACTATAACCTTTTCTGCAGTATTCGGACGCCCACATTGTTGCTTTTACGTATTCACTACACAGGAAACAAGCACCACTACGAAGTGAATTCGTTTTTTCGCCTACTATCAATACGAATGTTTTACAAATATTCATTCGGTTGCGAAGGCTCTTCTTGATGGAACAGTTAAGACTGCTATCGCGTGATTGGGTGAGTTCATGTACATCATTGAACGTCAAGCCCCACTTGTCACTTTCGTTCCATTTCTTGAGTTGGTTAACGGCATCATTGTCGTTATCCCAGTCACCTGCAATATAAGTGCAGGTTCTGTATATTCTATCTGTTATTGCCATAATTTTCTATTATCATTAATAGCCTCTGCGACCTTCTGGGAGCAGTGGCGAGTTTCCTATTTTGACCCCCCTTTAAGCACTCTGCCGACTCCTTCGACTGGCTCAGGACAGGCGATGAGGATGCTGTGTGCGTGGGGCTTGTTTTTCGTTAGCCCGGGAACACTCTGTTGCTGTTAGGCAACTATGTGTGGAATGTGTGGAGGGCTTTATTTGCTTCGAGCTTGCGCTTGGTTTCAATGGCAAGCTGGATGCGATCTTGTTGCGCTTGCTTCTCTTCTTGAAGAGTAGCGAGGGCGCGTTTGGCTTTTTCGTAATTCATATCGTTTCGTTTTTTATTGAAGCAGGTGGTGGTATCGAACCACGAATGACTAATGTCTCAATCCTTCGAGTAAAAGACCTCAGGAACCGTCAGGAACCGAAGGACTATCCATTGTGAATCCCCCGATACTCAATGGGATAGACAATAAATCATTCTTCCTATATACCTGCTAGTAGAAATAAGACCTCTGAGACTTACACCCATAACATTACACTAAAAGCGTGCAGTATCTATCTCTTTAGTCGCCATAGTAGTATCATGTTGATTGATTATGCAAACCGTGGGTATCTCCCAAGATTATACGTCGTTAGAAAAGTGCGAAGTATCTATAATCAATACCCCTTCGGATTCCTCTTCTGCCAATTCCAACTATCCCTACACATCTCCTCAATCCCATACTTCGCCTCCCAACCCAGTTCAGCCTTCGCCTTTGCCGGGTTGCAATAACAAGTGGCGATATCCCCCGGACGACGAGGTTTGATGACATAAGGCACATCCACACCATTCACCTTGATGAAAGCCTTCACCACATCAAGAACCGAATAGCCATGTCCCGTACCCAAATTATAGATAGCCAAGCCACAATTCTTTTGAATCGCCTGCAATGCCGCCACATGGCCAGATGCCAAGTCGCAGACATGGATATAATCACGCACACCCGTTCCATCAGGCGTATCATAATCATCTCCAAAAACGCCCAACTCCTTGCGCATACCAACAGCCGTCTGCGTGATATAGGGCATCAGATTGTTTGGAATACCATTCGGATTCTCGCCAATCGTACCGACTGGGTGCGCCCCTATCGGGTTGAAATATCTGAGAAGGACCACATTCCATGCCTTGTCGGCACGCTGCAGATCCATCAACACCTCCTCCAACATCGACTTCGTCTGTCCATAAGGATTGGTGCAGTGGCCCTTCGGACACTCCTCCGTGATAGGAATCACAGCCGGCTCACCATAAACAGTGGCCGAACTAGAGAAGATGATATTCTTGCAGTTATGACGTCGCATCACATCCAACAAGACGAAGGTGGCGTTCATATTATTCTCATAATACTCCAAAGGCATCGCCACCGACTCCCCCACAGACTTCAAGCCCGCAAAGTGAATCACCGCATCGAAACGATTCGCCTCGAACAGCGCATCCATCGCCTTTCGATCCCTAACGTCAGCTTCTACAAATGGCACCTCCTTCCCGATGATCTTCGCCACACGACGAAGCGCCTCAGGATTAGAGTTCGACAAATTATCCACCACATAGACAGAGTGTCCTGCCTTGTCCAGTTCTATGATAGTATGGCTACCGATATATCCGGCTCCGCCTGTTAAAAGGATATGCATTTTTTTTACTTTTTTTGTAAGTCACTCTGTTTCTCAGAAAACAAATCAATAGTCACACCATCCTTTTTACATTCTTCCAACACGTATGATAGTGTTCCATCCTGTTCAAAGAACAAACATTAATCTTCTATTTTAATAGAGTCCATAAATTGTTTAAATTCTTTATTCGGATAATCTTCAGAATCCGAATCCTGAGTAGATTTTACTTTCTGCAATATCGAAGAAGCATGCTTTAGATGATTTTGTATCATAGACTGATATAATTCTTTTTCCTGGCATATAAGAGACTGACACTGAGGGTCATCAATTACTTTTCCAAGGCATTGGTTCAAGAAATCAATATGATGCGTGTTGTTGTTTCGCAAGTCAAACTCTATCCATTTGTGCAGCATAATGAACTTAGCAGGAGTCATAGATTTACGATTGTTACAGAAGTCTATAAGAGCCTCATTTACATATGAAGAAATATCATCGTATGTAACGTTATTTAAAAGTTTCTCATAAATGGTATTTTCTATAGAACTAATATTACCATCAGCAATCGCCAAAATTATATTCCCTGTAACGTTCTTAATATTTTGAGGTAGATTATTAGCAAATTTTCTAGAATCTATCAACACATCAAGTGCTATAAACCAGTACTTATTAGTTTGAGGAATTCTATTCGCATTTACCAACTCATTTTCTGGAATAACCGATAAACATTCATAAAACCATTCGAGGATTTCCTCTGTCAATGTGGTTTCTGAAGCAACACAAGCCTCATACCAATCCATAGTATTAATGTAATTTTCAATACCATTAGCTTTATCTGTTTTAGAAAGATGATATTTACAACTATCAAGATAGTTTAATATGTTCTCACATGACGAAGTAGTCTGACTCTTAATAACTTCCAACTGCGGCAAGAGGGAAGAATCCTCAATTTTACCACTTATAATATTATTATTGATGCTATATTCCAATACACGATTCAGAGAAACAGTTTTATATTTCAAAGCTGCATCAATCAACATTTCAGAATTAAGTGAATTTTCTATTATAGAAGTAGCAATTTTAGAGAGAAATTCATCTGATACAATAGCAGGTTCTTGTCCGACCGAAATTAGAATACCCCAAACATCATAATAAGAAGTATTTTTCGCAACCGACATAGAAGGAAAGAGAACACTCAGAACATCAATAGATGTATTACTATATAAAGGATAATCTACGTACAAAATATTCATAGACTTGATAACGTTGTCAACATTGTCAATCGTCAACTCATCAGAAGCTGCGACATCCTCTACCTTTTGAAGATAATCATCAAACGAATAAGCCTTATCATCTTTCAACAAATCCAAAGAAAATACGTAGTCCTGTCTTTGGTTAATCCACATAGCACATGAATTGGAAAAATCCGTAGCATTGCATGAAACTGGATAAACATTATAATTCCTTTTTGCTGTTTTAAGGTAGCTAAGGAAAAATTCCGGGTTTACTATTTTTGAAGGTTTCTCAACCAAATCCAAATTACAACTTCTCAAAAAATCATCCAAAGCATAATACGCATTATAATACGCAGAGCCTTCTATTGTTTCATTGAGATTCAAAGAAGTGACGAAATTCTGTGCAACTAATTGGGCACATTCTTTATTTGAATTCTTAATAAGGAGTTTCTCCACATCTCGAAGTTCTACATTCCCTTTATTAATCGGCATGTATCCTTTTGCTAAACGATCCCAACATCTCGTAATAGTTTTTTTCTGTTCTTGGGAGAAATCACTTATGCTCAATAAATTCATCACAATGGATGCAGATTCAACTAATTCAGAACCAAGACTATTGATTTCATCCTCAAGAATTATAAAAAACAAAGCATTGCTCTTGGCATATTCTACAAACATATCTCCTTTCCCAGATGACAAACAAGACTTAATATAGTTTTTCAATGGTAGCTGAGAAGCAAACTCTTTGGACACACCGTATACAAGAGCCGAAATTTCTGTCTTAAGGGCTTCTGTATCCGGTATAATCATATTATAATCCTTAATATATGCGCTAGAAAGGATATTAGCCTCTGGATTATTTATTATTCCTTGCTCATCTACAGCATAAAGTGCGATTGCCTCCACTGAAACTTCATTTCGCCACATATTGTACAACGATACAACCTTGTTCACATAAGTTACGATTTGACGTGTGTTAGGGGAAGGATGTTTCTTTCGATATATCCTATTGATCGTATCTCGTTGATCAGAAGTAATATCCCTGACATCCCCAAAAGCCATGTCCCAGAATTTGTCAAAAACGACTTTATAATCAGATATCACAGGCGCGGGAACCCGATATACCACAGGGAATAACTTATCAATGAACTGAGATATCTCGTCATTGTTATTTTCTTGATTGAAAATATGACCGCGATCGTATGGGATAATACACCAAATATTAGGATAATCTTTTCCTGTAAATAATGTATGAATAGAAGACCATAAAGTTTTGACTTTATCCTGGGGCAAACGGTCCATATTATCAAATACAATTACAAGTCTCTTATTTTCTGGCAATCCATTAGAGATATCTTTCATCCAATCACTAAACTCCTTAACCGAAGGCTCTAACTCTGATATAGAATATGAAGTGGCATTGGTTTGAGCTGAAGTGTTATACATAGACCACATCTCCTTGAAACTCGCTTTCCCTCGGATTACGAATATTAACATAACCAGAAAAAAAAGAATAAGAGGACTAAGCATTATGCATAAACACCACAGAGATCCAAGTGATCCAAGATCTTCCTTAAGCCCCATAGCGTTGATGACTGTAGGCATCATTCCTGTAAACAATAATGCAAGTCCAAAAAATTTTGTGCTATTGAAAACAGAAGGTCTTGTAAGAGTTCTCGTGTAGGACTTCTTAGCTACCAATGAACTTAGCTTTTCTTGCCATGTGCAATTCTTCTTTTCGGGTTTTTCATCAACTTTTTCATCGAAAACAAGCATTTCTGTTCGTCCTGAAAGGATTTTTTCTTCTATAAGCTTATTTGTGAGCAATTCCAATATAGAACGTCTTTGAAGATCCTCTTGATGGCCCCATGCATCATAATTAAAAAAATAATATTTGTTATTATCAGATTCTTTTAACTCATTCTCATCAAGATATTTTATAACATTAGACTTTCCTATGCCCCACTGACCTTCTATACCTATGATTCTGGGTACTGAATTATTCTTACTGTCACTGTTATCGTCAATCAATCTTATATGTGCAGCAATGGCTTTTGCGATCCGCTCTTGAGAATGACCTTCATAGAGGTCTTGTCCCGTTGGTTGAGTAGATATGAATTTAGGGTGGTTCATCATTTATTACAAAAAATTAGCATTAGGGTTATCAACTCAAATCTAACCGCCATATGAGGTCCTACTAATTCCAATAACTTCCCTTACTTTCATCGAAGATGACTAATCAAAAATTCCTTAAGAGGTAGGATTCCTTTAGAATCCAAATCCCAATGTTGAACGTTCGTAAAATCACGCCCCTCATCTTTAATTTTCTTCTTCTCTGAATCAGATTTTCCTACCAAAGCCTCCAAATAACCATAAATTTTAGACTTCTCTGAAGGACAGGTGGGCGTTGGAGGAACCTTCCACGCAATAGTCTGCTTGCTTAAGGCATCTTCATACTGATGCCAACAATCTATCACACACTGATTAGCAGGATTGATAATACGCTCCAAGAGCGTCTCAACCGCACCACAGCTTTGATTATCCGGAAATAAAAACAGTTCAAAATCAATCTGATAAAGAGTCTTCCACTGGAGAATATCCGCTACACGCTGAGAAGGTTGTTCATCGGCATCCAGAATCAAAAGATTCTTGCCCGCAGCATTTCTTTTCATAATATTTCGAAAAGATTCCCCTTGAGGAGATCCTATCACATGCCAACCTCCAGTACAATGAACTTCCACTTCATAATTGATAAGTTGCTCCTTTAGAAGTTTTCCGCAATACTGCTCCACAAGAAGCTTATCAGACTTACCTTCCACAAACAATTCAGCTTTTTTCATCAAATATAGTATTTACGATATTATTTACGGATTTCCACATCATTATCCATCGCACCCTCTAAGCCGTAACCAGACAACGAATATGGTATAATATCATCATTTTCACGTGTCAATGTGACAATATTCAATATATCCTTCATTTTCTCCTCCTCTTCCATAAAAGATGCCAAGCACTTCAAAGTCTCTTGACTATGCGTAGAGATAAACAACTGCTTTTTTAACTCAGCCGCACTTAAAAATATACACTTCCAGAGCTTTTTGTGCGCGGAGAAATGTAAACCATTTTCTATCTCGTCAATAAAAATGATATCCACAGAAGGGCGGAATGCGTGAATGGCAATCGAAAGATACTTTTGAACACCATCACCAGCCATACTCAAGGGAACTAAGGTACTTAAATGGTCATAGCCTAAATATAAACCATCTTGTGTAGCCTCGATGGTGGAAATGCGTTCATCAAACAACTGTAAAGCAGTCAATATCACCTCCTTACGGCCCATCTTTATCAACTCGCCATATTCATTCAATAATGCGCCAGGGGAGTTGTACGGAGAAAGAGAAACCGTAACAAGCGACTCAACATATTTTTCATCAATTTTATGTTTTATATTTCCATCCTCAGATCTCTCAATCGAAGAATTCCCTGTATAAGAAATAGAACCTTGCACATCAAATGTGCACGTCAAACCTGTAAGCGTCTGTTGCGTATTGCCCATTTGCCCCAATCTTTCCGATTCTATCCCCTCGCTCATACTAAACGAAGGAACAAGAGAGAGGTTTCGTTTTTCTCCATCAATATCAGCAGAGAAAGATGGTATTTGGCTATAATCAGAATCATGAAACAAATATTTGGCATCTTCCATAGAAATGGCCTTATGAGCCCGTAAAGACGTAATTCTCAGCGCCATAAATGGATTACTCGCTCCTGTAACAAGAAACAAGGACTCCAAAACAGTACTTTTTCCCACACTATTCTCACCTAAAAAGATTGTAATAGGTTTCAACCCCTTTAATTCCAAACGACGGATTCCTCTGAAGTTATTTATTTCAATTGAATTTATATGCTTCATAAAACCTAATCAACCAATTTGGATAACCAATTTATTAATGACAAAAATAGTAATTTTTTACAAAAAAAGGCATTTCCGCAAACACTATTTATCCAACACCTCAAACCGACTCTGCCTGCTCTTATACTCCGGCACGATCTCCTTCATCTTCTTCACAATCTGCATATCATCGTGGGTGTTGCAGATCTCAAGCAAGGCATCCTCATTGCGCTTAGCCTCCTCATAAGGATACTCGCGGACTTTCGCCTTCATGATCTTCGGATGGTGGGTAGGGATGGTTCCCTCCTTATCGTTCAAGACCTCCTCGTAGAGCTTCTCGCCATCACGCAGACCTGTGATCTTGATCTCCACATTCTTCGCCCCAGAGAGCTGGATCATACGTTTCGCCAGATCAACAATCTTCACCGGTTGACCCATGTCGAAGACGAAGATCTCGCCACCCTTGCCCATGGTGCCCGCCTCCAAAACAAGCTTGCAAGCCTCAGGGATCAACATAAAGTAACGTATGATATCAGGGTGCGTTACCGTCAACGGGCCGCCCTTCTTAATCTGCTCACGGAAGATCGGAATCACAGAACCATTCGAGCCCAAGACATTACCGAAACGAGTGGTGACGAATTGCGTCTCGCCAGCCACCTTCCCCTCGACAATCGCTTGGTTCAAGCTCTGGCAGTAGATCTCGCAGATACGCTTCGAACAACCCATCACATTGGTCGGGTTGACCGCCTTGTCGGTGGAAATCATCACAAACTTCTTGGTGCCGTACTTCACGGCGAGATCCGCGATGACACGCGTACCACGGATATTATTACGCACCGCCTGGATCGGATTATCCTCCATCATCGGCACATGCTTATAGGCCGCAGCGTGGAAGACATACTCCGGCTTATGTTGCGAGAAAATCATCTCCATGTGGTTCTGATCCGTGATGGAGGTCACAATCGTCTCAAACTTCGTTGGATATTCAACACCATTCTCAGATTTGAATTCATTCGCCAAACGTTGGCACCAAAGTCTCACATCGTGCATCGGCGTCTCCGCCTGGTCAACCAAGACCATCTCGGCAGGCATATAAGGAGCCACCTGACGCACCATCTCCGAACCGATGGAGCCAGCGGCACCCGTAATCAAAATACGCTTACCCTTCAACATATTACCGATGGCATCCATGTCCACTTTAATCTCATCACGAGGCAAGAGATCTTCGATCTCCACCTCATGGAGCTGGTTCTGCGACAACTGCGTCTTACGGTCCCACTCGTAGGCGTTATCCATCATAAAGACCTTGATACCCGCCTGCATCAACTCATCGACCATCGACTGGTTGTCGCGGAAAAGTTTGGACTTCAACGGAGAGACCACCAAAGCCTTCACACCCTTCGTCTTGAGTTCTTCGGTGAAGCCTTCACCATTGAGGATCACCTTATGGCCCAAGAGATAAGACTTCTTCATGTCCGCACCGTCACTGATGAAGAGACGAAGAAGATACTTCTTCTCCTTGGCGCTAGCGAAAGCATTCGCCAAACTTACACCACCCTCCTGCGTACCATAAATAGCAACCGGGATCGCTCCATCGGTGTGGAACTCCTCGAAGAGCAACTTCACGACGATGCGCACAATCCACATCATGAATGTGGAGAGAAGGAAGAGCCCGATATACCCTATTGGGGTGAGGAACACCACAAATTTTGCAGGAATCGGAAGAAAGCTGAGGATAAAAATTCCCAACGAACCGAAGAAAGAGGCGGCCTTCACCCTCCTTAAATCCTCAAAGGATGAGTATCGAATAATACCCGAATAGGTATGGAAAAAGCGGAAACCTGCGATAAAAGGGATCATCGCAATCGCAAATCCATAGGTCGTCTGCCAAAATGTTCTGGTAAACTCATCGCCTCCCACCTCAAAATAGTGCACCACATAGCCCGAAAAGAATACAATCACACAATCCAAGAGCAAGATACACCAATAAGGGAGTGCCCTGCGGGAAAAATACCAATTCGTTAGTTTGTTAATAGGATTCATTTTCTTCATTAACACAAGATTCTCATATAATTACACATCAAACACACGCTAAATTCACGTTTCAGCTATGTAGGGAAAAGATAATCCGGGGGAAATAATCGTCAGGAAAAGAGACATTTACACACCATCATACACAATTCATACACACAGCTTCGCCAATGTCAGTAACATCTATTGACACATCAATTCGCCTAACTCAAACAAAGATAGAGCGGTTACAAATATAAATAAAAGATTTCGAATATTTAACGATATTTGTTGAATTTTAAAACGATTTCATCACATCGCACAAAGACTGCAAACAAAAGGTCAACCATCCTACCGCACAGGGAGGCCTTTAACGCTTCCAGGTTATCACCATGAATGATTTTGTTTTCCGTAGAGACGCGATTAATCGCGTCTCTACCACCACCAACGATTGTTTCGCGTATGCAACATCAGAGGATAACACCCCTATCTGTTGAAATTCTTATTATCGATATAGGCCTCCAAGAGCTTGGTACGCCCGTCGCTATTGAGCGGCGTCACGACAAAATCAGCCACAGAGGCAGGTATCAAGCAACTATTGCCCTTGGAGAGAAAGATCTCACGGAAGAGCGGCATGCCGCCATCGAAACCACTGGTAGAGAGCACCCTGATGGCACAATCACCCTCCAAACACATATAGATGATGAAAGAGTCGTACTTAAACAGCTTACGATGGAACTCACGATCCACCTCCAAGATCTTCACCGTAAAGAAGGGCGACTCGGAGATTGCGACCGGCTTGTTGATCTGCGGACGATAAGCGGTACGGTAATCATCCTCCACCGAGAAATCGATCGCATCCTTCGCCAACTCCGTATGGAGCTCACGAGGCTTCCCATCCAATCCCAAACGACCATAATCGAAGATGCGATAGGTGATATCGCTGCTCTGCTGCACCTCCGCGATCAACGAACCGCCACAGATCGCATGGACACGTCCGGCAGGAATATAAAAGACATCCCCCTTCTGGATAGGATATTCACGCAACACCTCGCACAAAGAGTGATCCTCCACCCGCTTGGCATACTCATATTTGGAGATCTGGGAATCAAAACCACAGTAGAGCTTCGCTCCTGGGACGGCGTCCATCACATACCACATCTCGGTCTTGCCGAAACAGCCATGACGCGCCATGGCCAATTCATTGTCGGGATGCACCTGGATAGAGAGGTCACGCTCCGCGTCGATGAACTTCACCAACAGCGGGAAGGTCTCGCCATACATCGCCGTCACCTTCTTGCCCAAGAGCAACTCCTTGTAGGTGGAGATCAGCTCATCGAGGCGTTTTCCCTTGAGAGGGCCATTCGCCACGACGGATTCCCTACCCTTCACGGCACTCACCTCCCAACTCTCTCCGATCTTATCGTTCTCGTCGGCAGGCATACCCTTGAAAGGCTTCAGGCGCTTACCGCCCCAAACCAGCTCATGAAGGTCTTGCTCGAATAACAAAGGGTATAACAACTCCATCTCGAATTAGATTCGCTCACCATGATAGGTCATGGGCAAATTCAACAAAGTAGCCATCACGATCTTGGCATCCATCCATAGCGAATAGTGATGGTAATAATATAGATTGATCCGTACCTTGTCGGGATAGATCACTGTGTCATTATAAACGATGGGATCCTCCACCGAGGCCAACAACTCCTCCTCGTTGCGATACTTCAGGGAGGCGGGACCCGTGATGCCAGGCAAAAGCTCCAAAATCCTGCGGTCTTCGCCCTGCAAGAGATCCGCGTAACCAGGCACATCGGGACGAGGGCCCACGAAACTCATATCGCCACACAAGACATTCCAGAGCTGCGGTATCTCATCCAACTTATACTGTCTGAGGAAGGCACCGAAAGGGGTGATCCTGCTCTCGCCCTTCACCGTGACAGAGGAGCCTTCGGCGTCAGGCGTCATGGTGCGGAACTTATAGATATCGAAAAGTTCGCCATTCCTTCCTACCCGTTTCTGAGAGAAAAAGACATCGCCGCCGTCCGAAAGTTTCAGGACAACCGCGATCAAGACACAAAAAGGCCAAATGAGCAAAATGCCCACCAAGGCCAATATACGGTCTAATATAAACTTGATATGCTTTACCATTATCTATCTTCTCAAAAAGGGGAAAGAGAGCAATCCCATCAGCGACCCAAATCCATAACTGCAATGCAGTATGAAAAATGAGAGGTGCAAATATAGAAAATTTAGACGTTTTTGAAAAGATAATTTTAACGATTCAAACGAAATAACGATAAAATAGAGTCCAAGGGAGAGAAAAGCGAGCCAAACAAAGGGAGAAAAGAGGATTCCCAAGAGCAAAGGAAGCGTCCAAGAGAGCAGAAAAAGCAAGGGAATAAAGTGGCGGAGGGAGAGCGAACGGAGCTCTCTGGTGTAATAGACCGTCAAGAGGTTCCACTTGCCGTTCAGGAAATTATTCTTCGCCAAAGCGGAGAAATTCTCCCTGGCGTAATAGGTGCATGAGGTGTCGGGTACCAGGTATATCTTTCCGCCGCCGCGCAGGATGCGTTTGTTGAGTTCGATGTCTTGGTTGCGCACCAACCGCTCGTCATACTTACCGAAGCGTTCGAACACGGAGCGGGGGAAACAGCCAAAAGGGACGGTGTCCACCTCACGCACCTCCTGCACGCCTAAACGGAAGAGGGAGTCGCCTACCCCCCAACGGTTGCACAAGACCTCACGAATCGCCAAAGAGCGAGGCGTCTTACGAAGCACATCGGTCTGGACGGGGCAACCCACATTATCGGCAGACAACTCAGCCAATCGGCGAGTCAACGCGGAGAAGTAATTGGGTGCGTATGTAGCGTGCATATCCAAGCGGATGACCACCTCGCCCTGCGCCCGCTCCAAGGCAAGGTTCATGGCGACAGGAACGATGCGTTGGGGATTGTCCAAGATATGGATAAAGGGATATTGGGCGGCATAAGCTTCCAAAAGCTCCCGCGAACGATCGGTGCTTCGCCCATCCACGAAGAAAACCTCCGTCTCCTGCAGGGGATAATCTTGCGAGAGGATCCCCTCGACGCACTGCCGCACATAGCGTTCCTCGTTGTAGAAGGGACATATCACCGAGAGCTTGATCATAAGTTCTCCTCCTTTTCAGCGCTTTTCACCACACGGCAGGGAACACCCACCACCGTCTCGCCGTCCCCCACGGATCGGTTGACCAGCGTCATGGCTCCCACCACAGCTTCCGCCCCGATCACAAGATCCTCCTTGGCCAGCAAAGAGGAGCGCATACCGATGTAGGCGCCACGCCGGATGATCAGGCTATGATGTTCCTGCCGTTTGCCATGACAGGCGAAAAAAACACCATAGGAGATGGAGACGTCATCCTCTATACTGATCAAGTCATAGCACTTGTCGTCCAAGTAACAACGCATGCCGATAAAGACATTCTTGCCGATTTTGTAGCCACATAGGCGGTAGAGCAGGATGCGCACCGTGTTCCATGGCAAATAGGGAATGAAGGCGGCGGAAAACCATTTTCGGATAGGGATGGTGAATACCCGCCAAAGAGAGTATTTCCAGTAGTAGGGAATATCCTCCTCCGCCACACCCTTATGGGTCAGTCTATATATGGACGCTAACAGCATAGGCTCATTAACTCTTCAAATCATCATCGTAGAGACGCGCATAAAAATCAGAGACGGCACCCCATCGGAACGCATCAAAATCGACGCTACGGTTGGAGTACGCCTCCCGATGGTTCAGCAAATCCCGCAACGCTTCTCTCAAATCCGCTACGGAGGTAGGGTCAACACCCCGGCCTACCGTCGGATCAAATAGGCCATCCACCCCCTGCCCTTTCGTGTAAAGGATCGCCAAGTTCTGCGACAGAGCCTCAACGAAGACCAGTCCGAACGTCTCGTAAAGAGAGGGCATGGCAAAGATAGAATGTTCTCTGTAGATATCACAAAGTTGCTCCCTATTTTTTACGACACCCAAGTAGGTCACCCACTCTTTTTCCCGCTCAATCAAGGATCGGATGCGAGGGGAGGAACGATCCATGCTGCCCACCAATGTAAGCGTCACATCCTCGAAACCAGCCTCTCGCCGAAGATCAGCCACGGAGAGAATCAAGCGACTCATATTCTTCATCTCGGAGAGTTCTCCCACAAAAAGGATCTTGTGGTTGAGCGTCGCCTCTCGCCTCACATGGTCGCACCAGAAATCCTCCACACCATTGGCCCGCGTGATGAACTTATCCTGAATGCGAGAAAGAATGGGCCGTATCACCCAACTCTTGGTAAAACGCTCCCGCATCGACGGGGAGACAAAGAGGATCCGCTTCGCATGCAGGAGGATGCGCCATCCCGTGAACCAAAGATGGGGCGTCATTCGAAGGAAGAAATTGACATCGGTGTTGCGGACGGTGACATAATAGGGAATATGGCGCTCCTGATAGGCCCGATAGGCCACGCCTCCATCCGAGAAGAGAGTGGTCGCATGGATGAGGTCGCAGTCGGAGAGATCCACCTGCTTGGCCATGGATCGGTAGATGGTGCGCCGCTTCAAGAAATAGAGGAATCTATGGTAAGGCTTCACAATCCTGTCAACGACCAGCGGCGTCTCCGCCAGCAGCCGCTCCGTGGCCACCACGCCTTTACGGATCGGCGCATAGACCACCTGCCGCAAGCCTGCCTCCGCCAAGCGGCGGTAGAGATTGGCATGGACCTGCGATCCAAATAGATCGTTGCATATATGAAGTACCTTCATCTCTGGTTCATTTTAGCGGTGATAAACTGAAGAATGGCGGCGGCACGATCGGCAATCCGCAATGATTGGGCGCGTCGCAAGCTCTCCGCACCCATTTGACGACGAAGCATTTCATCATCACGCAGACGGACAATCGCCTGCGCTAAAGCCTCCACATCCATCGGATCCACCCTTATGGCATTGCGGTCGTCCAACAAGCCATCATTGAAATCCATGTCGGAAGAGATAATCGGCAAGCCGCACGCCATCGCCTCCACGATCGCATTGCAGCACCCCTCCTTCAAGGTGGGAAGCACGAAAGCGTCGGCGGCGTTCAGGTAAAGGGGCAACTCCTCGTGTTTCACTTTGCCACAATAGAGGATATTTTCGCAGGAGGGTTTACAATCCCCCTCTTCTCCCACAAAAATGGAGAAGACTTGTTTCCCCGTTATCATTCCAATCGCCTCCGAAAGGCGATGAGCGCCCTTCCGTTCAATAAATGAGCCCACGAAAATCACAACAAAGGCCTCCTTTTCGATCCGCAGCCGCTCACGGGCCGCAGCCTGTTCCATGGGATGGAAGATTGACAAATCCACGCCGTTGGGAAAGACCTCACAACGCTCCGCCGTGGTATAGTGCAGCGCCACGCTCTCTCTCTTATTCTTTTCGGAAACCGCAACCACACCCCGCACATCATCCAAGAAGGATCGGTTATCGGCCGAAGGAGGAAACATCTGGGCGATGCTGCTCTCTCCCGTCGCCACAAAGAGAGGAATGCCATGCTCCTTGGCATACCGAGCCCCCATCCAACCTGACACCCAGAAATGGCCGTAGATGAGGTCGGGCTGCTGGGGCAAGCGACGAAGCGCACGCTCGACCGCACGGCGACGGATCAGCCGGGATATAGGCTTTCCACCTAACTTCCAACCCGAAAAGGAGAGAATATTGGGCCGATAAACGGTCACGGAGGCCGCACCTTCCGGTCCCTCATGCGTCACCTTGGGGCAGATACGCCTATTGCTAACCACGCTGTTGGGCGCGATCACCGAGCAGGAGACACCCTGACGGGCGAACTCATCCACCAACTGCTTCACGAAGGCGTAAGCGTTGTTCCGCTTGTAGGGATATCCAGGGGCTATTACGGCTATATTCATCACTCGACTCTATTTTGTGCGACACACGTTTCCTCTTCTGGCGAAAAATCGCTGGAGAAGGCATTTTTCGGTTGGATAGTACCCAAGCAATACCCCAACATACAGGTGGAGTAGATATCCATATCGCCATAGGTGCGGGAAAAGAAGGTCTTCAAGAAAGAGATCATAATCAGAAGGCCAAAGGTGAAATGGGTATAGTGGTTCCGATCCATGCTATTCCACGAACGGAAGAAAGTGTACCAGAAATAGAGATACAAGAAGAGTCCCAAGACACCCTGATTGACCGCCAACTCCAACCAATCGTTGTGCGCATAATTGTAGGAGACGCTCAAGGTGGCGTTCGCACCCGATCCGAAGAGGAACTGGAAGGCATCGGTATCGTATATGTAATAGTAGAAGAAGCGATAGAACAAGATATCCCTACCGCTGGTGTTTCCCTCCACGGTGGACTGAAACCGCTTATGGAAGAAATCATTGGTCTCCAAAAGATGCAACACCAAATAGGATAGGAACAATAGCGCAAAAGTGGAGAGCAGGATAACCAACACTCTCTTATAGCCTTTGGATGACTTCAGCAACTCGTAGGAATACCAGACCGTGCAAAGAATTCCCACGAAAATGGCCCCCCTTTTCATGCCCATAAAAATAAAGGCCATCACAAAGACAATGCCCAGGTATTGTATCCACGCCCGCTTGTGGTAAACGGTCAGAACCGTAAAGAGGGAGAGGAAGGCGTAACATTCGTAATTGACCACATCCACGGGCGCGCCATCCCGCATCTGCATGCCAGACCGCACCTCTTCGAAATGCCAATAGGAGACGACCACCATCACAAAGAAGAGCGGCCCTATCCTTGTCAGCAGGGAGTGGTTTAATATCTTCTTACGGGAAAAATAGTAGAAGGTATAGATCGGCAGCAAGGAGTTGTAGATGGCCTTCAAATAGTTATAGGGTTTACTCTGCGTCACGCCCAATGTGGCGCGTGGACCTTCGATGATATAGACAATGCCATACAAGGTGAACATGATGAGCAACAGATTCAGAGCGTTAATGAACTGCAGTCGCTGTCCACCTTGCAGGTTCACCTTCACCGCATAAAAGAGGGAGATAGCCGTCAGACTCAGTATGATCACCAGAGAGAGGGAATTTCCCGCCGTCCAGAAGACACCCTGCAATTCATACAAGAACCACAGGAGAAAGTATAAGTAGAGTATGTATCTTTCCTTTAAAACCATACAAAAGAACAAGCGTCAAAAGATCGGCTACAACCGTCCATCCACCACCTCCCTTGGCAGAAAACCCTTCACATCATAGACGACACCTTTCTGGGGCTGCGAGAGGAAGGAGCGCACATCCAAATCCTTGAACTGGCTATGGGCGACCGCCAAGATCACAGCGTCGAACTCCCCTTTCATCGCCGAGAGCGGACGGGTGGATAGCGTGATACCATACTCATCCTTCACCTTTTGGCCATCCGGCATCGGGTCGTAGATTTCGATGTTTTGCGTATATTCGTTCAGGGTATGGTAGATATCCGCCACCTTGGTATTGCGGATATCGGGGCAATTCTCCTTGAAGGTGAAGCCCAATACCAGGATCTTCGCGTTCTTCACCACCAACCCCTTCTTATTCATGCATTTGATCGTCTGCTCCGCAACATAAGCCCCCATTGCGTCATTCAAGCGACGCGCGGAGATCATCACGCGGGGCAAAACGCCATAGACCTCCGCCTTTTGGATCAAATAGTAGGGATCGACGGAGATGCAGTGACCACCCACCAGACCGGGACGCATCTTGATGAAGTTCCACTTGGTGGAGGCCGCCTCGATCACGTCGTTGGTGTCAATATCCATCGCATTGAAGATCTTGGCCAACTCATTCATAAAGGCGATATTCACGTCGCGCTGCGCATTCTCGATGATCTTGCTGGCCTCGGCCACACGAATGGATGAGGCCTTGTGGGTGCCATTGACCAAGACCGCGTTATAGACACGGTCCACGATATCCGCGACCTCAGGCGTAGAACCGGAAGTAACTTTGATAATCTTCTCAACGGTATGCTCCTTGTCGCCCGGATTGATGCGTTCAGGCGAGTAGCCCGCATAAAAATCGACATTGAATTTCAATCCGGAAACCCTTTCGATCACAGGGATGCACTCATCCTCCGTGACGCCTGGATAGACCGTCGATTCATAGACGACGATATCCCCTTTCGAGATCACCTTACCCACCATCTCACTGGCGCCATAGAGCGGCGTCAAGTCAGGGACATTGTCATTATCGACAGGAGTGGGAACCGCCACGACATAGAAGTTGCACCCCTTGATCCGTTCCAAGTCGGAGGTACACTCAAAACCGCTCTTCAAGGCGGATTGCAGCAGATCATCGCTGACCTCCAAGGTGGCGTCGTGTCCGCGCATCAAAGATTCGACACGGGCGCTATTCTTATCGAAACCGATTGTCTTATATTTCGTGGAAAAGAGTCGCGCGAGAGGCAGGCCCACATAGCCCAAGCCTACAACACAGATGCGTATGTCCTCCATTGGAAAATCCATCATACCAGCCTATTTTCTAATTATTTACCATACCCCGATCCGTACCCATAGCCGTAGCCATATCCATAACCGTACTTATCACCATACGGACTCTGGTTCGACTGACGAACCGCATTGATGACGATACCGACATCCGGCAAACGCTTCTCCTGCGCCAAAGCGTTGATATACTTGAAGCAGCGTTTATTCAGATACCTTGATCGGCAGACAAAGACCGTCATATCCGCGACACGCGAAAGAATCAGCGTATCGGTCACGACAGAGACGGGAGCCGTATCGATGATGATATAGTCGTAACGTCGCCTCAACTCCGCAAAAAGATCCTCCAAACGGGTTCTGGAGAGGAGTTCGGCCGGATTAGGCGGCACCGCACCTCCGGAGATGATATCCAAATTGGCCTTGTCGGAATGTTCTATGATGTCGTCCACCCCTACCGACTCATTGGAGAGGTAGTTGGACAATCCATATTTCGTCTTCTGCTGGAAGTAACGTTTGATCTGCGGATTACGGATATCGGCACCTACCAGCACAATCCGTTTAGACAACGACGCGAAGGAGAAGGCCGCATTACTTGCCACAAAGGTTTTTCCCTCGTTCGGAACAAAGGAGGTGACCAGAATCACCTTGCTATCCTTATCCTTCTGCAAAAATTGCAGATTGGTGCGGAGCAGACGGAATGGCTCCTCCCTGACACGTTGCCATTGCTCCTCATCCAAATCCTCCTCCTTGAAAGGCAACTCCGCCAAAAGCGGCAGCGAAGTCAAGCCCTCCTGCTCCATCTCGTAAGCATCGGTCAAGTTGAAAGAGAATACCCGACGAAGGTAGATGAACAGTGCAGGAATAATCAAACCAAACAGCAACGCAAAGAAGAAGACCAACGTCCGTTTAGGGGCGATCGGCTTATCCTCCGCCAAACTCTCATCCACCACTTTGGCGCAATTCAAGGTGGCCGCCATGGTCAGGGCGTTCTCCTCCCGTTTTTGCAGCAACAAGAGAAAGAGCTGCTGTTGAATTTGGCGCTGACGTTCGATCTCCACAAAGAGACGCTCTTGTGTCGGCACATTGCTGATTTGCCCGCGGAACTTCTGGGCTTGGCGGTTCAAGTCAGAGAGGGAGATGTTGAGCCCCTTCTCCGCATTGGCCACCAACAACTTGATGTTCTCGAAGAGTCCGTTGATCTGCATCGTCTGTTGCGCCACCACCGGATTGTTCTCCGACGTGGTCTGCATCAACTTCACACGGGCGAGCAGCAGGTTGTTGTACTGGTTGATCTGATTGGTTAAACCAACATCGGTGATGCCGATATTGGAAGGGATGACATTGCCTTGGTTGGCCTCATCCATCAAATAGTTCTTCAAAGAGAGCACGAGGTTCAATTGGGTTTCGCACTCCACCCGCTTCTGCTCATATTCGGTTCCCTTCTGCAAATAGAGTTGGGCATTGGAGGACAACTCCGTCAACCCTTCGCGTTTCTTGTATTTCTCCAAGTTTTTCTCCGTCTCGCCCAGCTCCTCGGTCAAGACTTTGATACGGTTGTCGATGAAGAGCGCCGTCTTGGTCGCCACCTCATTCTTCTCCTCCACCGCCTGACGGTTGTAGATATCGATCAGGCCATTCAAAAAGATCACACCCCGCTCCTTGTTGGTCGTGTGGAGCAGAAGTTCCACAATAGAGGAATTCTTGCTCACCTGAGAGAGCGATAGAAGCTTAATGTAACGCTTCGCCTTCACAATCAGCGGTTGTACCGTCACCAGGATAGTGCCAAACTCATCTCCGCTCTTCCACTCCCGCGCCAAGGCGAAATCAAGCGGACCAGCGGGCGTATTCACCTCCACGGGGAATCCCGCGAAGAGGGTGTCCAAACAGAGCGCCCCATCACGCTCCATCTTCACACGGACGGAACCATCATCACGACGTTTCATCTCTATCTCCAAACCATTCGACAAGAGAGCGGGTTGGAAGAGACTATCCACCATCACGATGGGGGAAACACTGGAAATATCACGTCGTTTCAAGAATGACTTTCCGTAATAATCGACATATAGCCCATTCTCCAAAATCACATTCTTCACCAACGATTTGGATTTCAAAAGCTCCACCTCATTCTCGGTGTTGGCTTTGTAGAGCATATCAATATCATCAAAGACGGAGATCTCCGAAAAGAAACCGCCTCCCCTCTTTTCGTCACGGATCATGATCTTGGAGGAGACACGGTAGGTAGGCATCGTGAAGTGCAGGTAGGCCAAGGCCGCCAAGAAGCAGAGCGCCAACGAGATGGCGAAGAGCTTCCAATGCGCAAGGATGGTATAGGCCACGTCCTTCAGGTCCACACTCTCCTCTTCCACTTCGCTGTTATGATTATTTTGCTTGGAGTTTACCATATCACTTCTTTTTGATAGTAAGGGTAGCAATCAGACTGGCTACGGAGACCACGACGGAGGTTCCCGTCAAGATCTGTCCCGTCAGCGCGCTGTATCGGCTGTTGCGCATCTTGGTGCGGTTGGGCTCCACATAGAGCACATCGTTCTGCTGGAGATAGAAATAGGGAGAATTGATCAAATTCCTATCCGTCAGATCTACGACATAGACGCCCCGTTCGCCCGTCTCGGACTCACGCATCAGCTTCACATTCTTTCTTTTTCCATAAATGGTCAGATCCCCCGCCAAGGCCAGCGCCTCCAAGATGTTGACCTTCTCGTTGGTGATGGTGTAGGTATTGGGGCGAGCCACCTCTCCGATCACGGAGATCTTATAATTCACCATACGGACATTGACCAGCGGCTCATCCTTGAGATAGAGGCTTAATCGGCCCCTCAGATAGGCCTCCACCTCCTTCTTGGTCAAGCCAGAGACCTTGATACGTCCCAACACAGGGAAATCGATGCTTCCATCGTTATCCACCAAATATTTCTGCATCGCGTTCTCTCCGATATTGTTGGAGTAACCGTTTGGAGAACTGGCGGGATACATCAGGTTGAAAGGCAAGGAGGCCTCCTTGTCGAAAGTATTGACTGTGATGGTCAAGAGGTCCTTGGGCTTGATACGGGCATCATACAGGGAATCCATTGCCGTGCGTACCGCCCCCTCCTGATCTTGCAGATAGGCGATCTCCTTATGTGATTGGCAGGACGAGAGCAATGCCACGAGCGACAATACCATCAACGACATCCATCTCACCCACTTTGTTTCGAATATATGCTTTTGTTTCATCTGATCCGCTTTTACTTCTCTTCGGGGAACGGACAGGATCCGAACGCCCAATTCATTGCGAATATACAATTTTTCCGCATCAATAGGATATATTTAACGCAAAAAACACGGCTTTATAAAGTAACACATGCTCTACATAGATCCTTTCGTGCCTGACTATTCTTCTATGGACACAGCATTGATCTTACAACTATTTGATTTTATGTGTTTTATATAAAAAACCGTAAAAATCGCACCCAAAAAACGAGCAAAAACCGTAAAAATCGCACCCAATAAACTGGTAAAATTTGCAAAAATCGCACCCAAAGAGAATAAAAAAACCGAATGGGAACCCACTCGGTTTATCATATCGCGCTTTTTCTTTTTACTTTTTCTTCGACTTATAGACCAAATATCCGACGAAGCAGACAAATAGCAGAATACCTCCAGCCGCCAAATAGGGCTTGTATTGCGCAATGGCTTCAGCCAATTGATCCTTGGGCACTACCCCATGGAGAACGTAGCCGATGGTCGCCAGAATGGAGTTCCACACCAAGGCGCCCAAGAAGGTGAAGAGGACGAATACATGTAGTTTCATCTTCGACAAACCGGCCGGAATCGAGATCAATTGACGTACCGCAGGCACCAATCTTCCCACCAAGGTGGAAGAGACTCCATGCTCGCGGAAATAGGCTTCCGCTTTCTCCATCTTCTCTCTGGAGAGTAGGCATAAATGACCGAACTTCGTCTCAACGAACCAATAGACGAATGAACGTCCCAAGGTATAGGAGATCACATAGTTGATCAAAGCACCGATGATCGCGCCCACTGACGCCGCGCCCACCACGCCAAAAACATTCAATTCTCCCGCAGCTGCCTTGTATGCCGCAGGCGGCACCACTATCTCAGATGGGAAGGGAATAAAAGAGCTCTCGATAGCCATCAAGAGCGCTACGGTCCAATAATTCAAATTATCGAGACACCACTGAAGAAAATCAGCCATAGAATACAAAAAAAGACCAAACGCACGATAGACAGGCGTTTGGTCTTTGGTTATTGATGATTATTTGTTCAATCTTGCTTGAATTGCCTTGGTAGCCTCCTCGTAGCCTGGCTTGCCGAGCAATGCGAACATGTTCTTCTTGTAAGCCTCAACACCTGGTTGGTTGAATGGGTTCACACCAAGCAAGTATCCGCTGATACCACAAGCCTTCTCGAAGAAGTAGAACAATTGACCGATGTAGTACTCGTTCAATGAAGGAAGATCAATGTGCAAGTTAGGAACTTGACCATCGACGTGAGCCAAAACAACGCCCAACTCAGCCATCTTGTTCACCTCGTCAACACGCTTTCCAGCCAAGAAGTTCAAACCATCCAAGTTCTCCTTATCCTCTGGAACGATCACCTTCTTGCTTGCTCTCTTGATAGAGATAACGGTCTCGAAGATGGTACGCTCACCCTCTTGGATCCATTGGCCCATAGAGTGAAGGTCGGTAGAGAAATCAACCGCTGCAGGGAAGATACCCTTCAAATCCTTACCCTCAGACTCTCCGTACAATTGCTTCCACCACTCACCGATGTAGTGCAATTTAGGATGGTAGTTCACCAAGATCTCGATCTTCTTACCCTTTTGGTACAACTCGTTACGAACAGCTGCGTATTGAGCGGCTGGGTTCTTTGAGAAAGGAACGTCGATGTTGCACATCTCTTGCATCTTCTTCGCACCAGCAACCAATTGCTTGATATCGAAACCAGCGACAGCGATAGGCAACAAACCTACTGGAGTCAACACGGAGAAACGACCACCTACATTATCAGGAATTACGTAAGTCTCATAACCCTCTTGAGTAGCCAACTTGCGCAATGCGCCCTTAGCGGCGTCAGTAACGGCAACAATACGGTTCTTAGCCTCTGCCTTACCAACTTGCTCCTCCAATTGAGTCTTCAAGATACGGAATGCCAAAGCAGTCTCAGTAGTTGTTCCTGACTTGGAAATATTGATGATACCGAATTGCTTTCTCTTCAAGAATGAAGACAACTCTGCCAAGTAATCCTCGCTGATGTTGTTACCAGCGTAAACGATAGCAGGGTTTACCTTGCTCTTAGAATAGGATGCGAAAGAGTTGGACAAAGCCTCGATGACAGCGCGTGCGCCCAAATAAGAACCACCGATACCAGCCACTACGACAACGTCGCAAGACTTTCTCAATCTTTCAGCGGTAGCGTTGATCTTGTTCATGAAATCATCGTCGATAGATGATGGCAAAGTCAACCAACCCAAGAAATCGTTACCCTTACCCTTACCGAAGTGCAACATCTCTTGACACTCTTTTACCTTAGCTTCATAAGCTGTGATGCATGGCTTAGAGATATACAATCCCTCACAAGCGAATGCGTTTTCAATGTTCAACTTAATGTTTTCCATTCTAATATTTTTAAATAATTGATATACGTAAAACGATCTTATCGTAATAAACTTGTCAACACCTTGATTTCGATGGCGGGCGAAATCTTACCGTAAAGGATATTGTAAACAGAATCCATGATCGGCATATTCACCTGAAACTTCTTGTTGATCTCATGAATACACTTGGTTCCGTAATATCCCTCAGCAATCATCTCCATCTCCACCTGAGCGGTCTTCACCGAATACCCCTTTCCGATCATCGTTCCGAAGGTCCTGTTTCGACTGAACTTGGAGTAACTGGTCACCAACAGGTCGCCCAGATAGGCGGACTCAGCGATGTTTCGTTGCTTCTCATTCACGATATTCAGGAATCGGTGCATCTCTTGGATAGCATTGGAAATCAAGACAGCCTGAAAATTGTCGCCATACTTCAATCCGTGACAGATGCCCGCCGCGATGGCATAGACATTCTTCAAGACGGAAGCGTACTCCAAACCGATCACATCATCCACCGTGGAGGTCTTCACATAGTTGCAGAGCAACATATTGGCCAACATCTTCGCGTTGTCGCGCGAGACACCGCCGATGGTGAGGTACGACAAACGATCCATAGCCACCTCCTCCGCATGGGAAGGACCGGAAATCACCAACAGATTCTCCAATGGCACATTATAGATCTGGTTGAAATATTCAGACACCGTCAAATTCTCATCCGGCACGATTCCCTTGATGGCAGATACGACGATCTTGCTTTTCAAAGAGGCACGAAGCTTCTTCAGATGTAATTTCAAGAAGGGTGAAGGTGTAGCGAAGATCAGAATATCCGAACGTTTCACCACCTCGTTGATGTTGCTGGAGAAATCAATCCTATCGACATCAAACTGAGCCATCGAAAGGTATGATGGATTGTGTCCCATCTCCTTGAAATCGTCGATCTGATCCTGCCTACGCATGTACCAATTGATTCGACGATCCCTATTCGCCATACAGATCTTAGCGATAGCGGTTGCCCAGCTACCACCACCCATAATAGCGACTTTTGGTTCTTTAGCCTCCATATATTAGATTTTGCTGACCCACTCCGCAACCTCTTCACGGGTAGGATTAACCAAATCAAGTTTATATTTCTTGTTCAAGCCACAAATATCCTGGTGCAACTTGTTCGGATTACACTCCTTCAAGCTTTCGACGGTCAAGAAGCCAGCCTTTTGGATCACCTCTACCCAAGCTTCTGGAATACCGAGCGCTACATATTTGGATTTAGCGTCCTTGGCCTGAGTCACCTCCGGCTTCATCTGAGGGAACAACATCACCTCGCCGATCATGAACTTACCAGTCATCAACATCACCAAACGGTCGATACCGATACCGATACCGAATGTTGGAGGCATACCATATTGAAGCGCACGCAAGAAGTCATGGTCGATGATCATCGCCTCGTCGTCTCCCTTGTCGGCGAGCTTCATCTGATCGATGAAACGTTGCTCCTGATCGATTGGATCGTTAAGCTCCGAATAGGCGTTCGCAAGCTCCTTACCGTTGACCATCAACTCGAAACGCTCAGTCAAGCCTGGTTTTGAACGGTGCATCTTGGTAAGCGGAGACATCTCCACCGGATAATCGCAAATGAAGGTTGGTTGGATAAAGTCACCCTCGCAGGTCTCGCCGAAGATCTCGTCGATCAACTTACCCTTACCCATGGTCTCATCCACCTCGATACCGAGTTTCTTAGCTGTCTCGCGGATCTCCTCCTCGCTCATTGGATATAGGTCGTAACCAGTCTTCTCCTTGATCGCATCAAGGATTGGAAGACGACGGAACGGTGCTTTGAAAGAGATGACCTTACCATCGATCTCCACCTCAGGTTTTCCATTGGCGGCGATACAGATCTGCTCCAACATCTTCTCGGTGAAGTCCATACCCCAGTTCAAATCCTTGTAAGAGACATAAAGCTCCATACAAGTGAACTCTGGGTTGTGAGTCTTATCCATACCCTCGTTACGGAAGTTCTTACCCATCTCGTAAA
>JAKSKV010000031.1 GCA_024401555.1 Paludibacteraceae bacterium | reverse complement strand
CCACAGATTAAGAGTCTGTTGCTCTACCAGCTGAGCTACTGAGTCATTGTCCTTTCGTTTTGACGATGCAAAAGTAGTGCTTTTACTTTTCTCCACCAAATTTTCAGGACATTTTTTGCCTATTATTTTCAATTTATTTTTGAAAACACTCTATCTTTTTCATTATCAAAGAGATAATGAAGTCGGGAAGGTGTTTGCAGAATGGTAAGAAGAGGTAATTGATCGCTCCTGGAATATATTTGCGCTTCTTCTTGAACATCTTTGCGATCGCCTTTTTCGCCAATTTCTCTGGCGGAATGGAGACGCCAATTCTGACCGCCAATTTTCTGAGGTTCATGCTGAGGTTGTATAGTCCTGTATCGACGGCTCCTGGACAGATGGCGGTAACCCCCACATTGTACTTCTCCAATTCGTAGGATAGCGCTACAGAGAAGGATAGAATGTAGGCTTTGGATGACTCGTAAACCGAGATGCCAGGGAACATCATCCAAGCTGATAGGGAAGACATGTTGAGGATGTATCCACCTCCGTTTTGCTTCATTGCTTCGCCGAAAAGACGACACATTTTGCTGACGGTGTTGATGTGCAATTGAAGCATCAATTCGATGCGGCGCATATCGGTTTTGGTGAATTCATTGAAGAAGAAAACGCCAGCGTTGTTGACCAATATCTCTACCTTTTTGCCCGATGCCTGGCAATGGGCGAATAGTTCATCGGCTGCCTCGCTTCTGGCCAAATCCATAAAGATAGGTTCCACTTCGACGTGGTACTGTGCTGATAGACGGTCGGCTACTTGCGCGATCTCCTTCTTTTGATTACTGACGATAATTAAATTATGTCCCAATCTCGCCAATTCGGTGGCGTATTGCTCGCCAATTCCTGAACTGGCTCCTGTTACTAATGCTAACATATTATTTATTCATTACTTTCTAAACGAAGACCAAAGATACACACTTTCAATGTATAATTGTATAAAATTGCGGCATTTGCGTTCGGATGGTTGAATAATCTATTCTGTATCATCTCTTTACTAACCATAATTTCTCCCCGATAATACGCAAATCACTCTCCACATTGTTGGTGTAGAGTCCTCCTGTACCCAATCCTTGCGGCATTTCGATCTTTAAAGTAGCTGCCCATTGAGCGATGGCATTCAGTCCGATGTTCGATTCCAATGCGGAGGTGATCCAATAGCCTATGTTTCGTTCCTTGGCCAATTCGATCCACTCTTCCGATCCTCGGATAGCTCCGTGCAGGGTGGGTTTAAGGATGATGTATTGAGGGCGAATGCAGTTTAATAGCTCAATTTTACGCATGCGGTCATTGATGCCGATCAGCTCCTCGTCCAAGGCGATAGGAAGGGGTGTTTGGGCGCACAGACGAGCCATATCTTCCCACTGTCCAGCCATAATGGGTTGTTCGATGGAGTGGATATCCAATTGGGCCAAACGATCCAGTTTTTTCATGGCGTCGGCTGGTTTGAATCCGCCGTTGGCATCCACACGTAGCGTGATGCTCTCTTTTGAGAACCTGCCTCGTATCTTTTTGAGCAAGGCCATCTCCTTTTCGAATCCAATGGCGCCGATCTTCAATTTGATGCAGGAGAAGCCTGCTTTTAGCTTCTCTTCGATGCGGGTGGACATCTCTTCGAAGGTACCCATCCAAATTAGCCCGTTGATAGTGATGCCCGCTTCGCCCCGTGCGAAATCACTCTCCCAAAGGGTGCCGTCTTGGCTGTGTAAATCCCTCAGTGCAGTTTCGAATCCGAAGAGCATAGAGGGATAATTTCGGAGAGCCTCGTAGTTGATCGTTCCGTCGAATTGATCGCAGAATCTTTGCAGAACCTGCTCATAATCAGGTATGTCGTCGCAACTGAGCTGAACCAAAGGCGCACACTCTCCCCATCCGGTTTTGCCTGGCATATTGTCGTGGGTCAAACGGATATACCATACCTGGTGATCGGTATAGACGCCACGGGAGGTGCCGGCTGGATGTTTGAAGAGCAGCTTTTTCGGGATGATGGTTGCGTGGTACATGATTGTGACGTTTAAGGGAATTTAGGGTAATCCTTGAAATTCGGTTTACGTTTCTCCAAAAAGGCTTTTCCTCCCTCTTGCGCCTCGTCGAGGCAGTAGTAGAGCATGGTCATATCGCCCGCAAACTCTTGGATACCAGTCTGTCCGTCCAACTCTGCGTTCAAGCCTCGTTTGATCATGCGGAGTGCAAGCGGTGAGTGCTCCATCATCTTTTCCGACCAGGCTACATATTCATCCTCCAATTGGTCGAAAGGAACCACCTTGTTAACCAAGCCCATCTCCAATGCCTCTTGTGCGGTGTATTGCCGGCAAAGGAACCAAATTTCACGAGCCTTCTTTTGTCCTACAATGCTGGCTAAGTAGGAGGATCCGAATCCAGCGTCGAAACTGCCTACCTTTGGTCCGGTTTGGCCGAACTTCGCATTCTCGGAGGCGATGGTCAGGTCGCAAACCACATGCAAGACATGGCCACCACCGATGGCGTAACCGTTGACCGCCGCGATGACTGGTTTGGGAAGGGAACGTATCTGCTTCTGCACATCCAATACGGAGAGGCGTGGTACACCGCCCTCGTCGATGTATCCACCTCGTCCCTTGATGTGCATATCTCCGCCGCTGCAGAATGCCATGTCACCAGCGCCTGTGAAGACCACTACGCTGATATCCTGTCTTTCCCGACAGATGACAAGCGCGTCGCTCATCTCCGCTGTGGTGGTGGGGGTAAAGGCGTTGCGGTAGCGCGGACGGTTGATGGTGATACGGGCAATGCCGTTGTAGAAGTCGAAGAGTATCTCTTTGTACTCTTTGATGGTTTCCCAATTTCTTTTCTCCATATTATTTTATGTTATACTAATTACTCGAATTGACGATAGAGGCTCTTTTGTGCCTCCTCATCTTGGAACGGATCAGTGAATACCTCCATTACGATAGGGCGTTCTCCTTGATATTGAATGAATTGACTCAATTTCTGTTGGTATTCCTCCGCATTTTTCACCGACACGTAACGGCACTGCATTGATTCTACCCATCCCTTAGCGGTAGCTCCATGAGATGCCATGACAAAGGTTCTTGTCGATGGATTGTCGGGCAGACCAGGGAGGGTTCTGAAGATTTCGCCGCCTCCATTGTTTATCAGTAGAATGTGTAGGTTGTGTGGCAAGTGGGTGTTCCAGAGGCCATTCATGTCGTAGAAGAAACTGAGGTCGCCGATCAGTAGATAGACTGGACGGCTTGTGTCGGCCGCCGCGATGCCCACAGCGGACGAGAGAGAACCATCGATGCCGTTGACACCTCGGTTGCAGTAGATGTTGACGTGTGGTTGGCTTGGGGCCAATTGCGCATATCGGACGGAGGAACTATTGGCCAAGACCAATGTGGATCCTTGCGGTATCTCTTCGCAAAATTTGTAGGCGACGCTTAGTGCGGCGTACGCCTTCGGGCAACATAATTTTTGCCGCACCGAATCCTCTTCAGATTGCCATATATCGAAGTACATTCGATGGCTGTCGCAAATATGCGATTCTAACAGCGATAAAAAATGGAGAGGTGTGGCCTTGATTACATGTGTAAGGGCTTGGAATGTGTCTTGGACAGCTCCTTCGGGGGATATGCGCCAAAGGTTCTTGGGGGGCTGATTGCGTAACCAACGCTTCAACCGTTTCGACACAATATGACCTCCTAAATAAATGACCAAGTCCGGAACGAGGTGGGAAAGATCCTTTTTCGCCACTAATGTGAGGTCGAAAAGGTGGATGGCTGTGGATGTGTGCAGATTCGAGAGCGACTCGCAAAGTACCGGAACGCCTATCCGTTCCAAAAGAGGTTCGATCTCCTTGGCTGATTTGGGGGATAGCTGTCCGACGATGATCATTGGCGCATGAGCGGCTCTCCACGCCTCAAAAAGTGCAGTTTCATTGCCCGTAACGCACTGGATGGTACGCTCTTGGGGTAGCTCTGTGGCGGAACAATCGAAGAAGGGTTCCGTGATGGGAACGTTGATGTGTACTGGACCAGGGTGGTGCAGTTGAAGCGCCAACAAGGCTTCGTTGATCATTCTATTGTTGTGCCAACGGTCGGTGTCGTTGCTGGGTTCGTTTAGGCAGACACTCGATTTGACGAGCCTTCCGAAGGATCCCATTTGAGGAATTGTCTGGCCATCCATCTGTCCGATCCACGCTTCGGGACGATCGGCTGAAATGACGAGTAGCGGAAGCTGTTGGTAGTAGGCTTCTGAAACAGCGGAGGCCAAGTTCAGCAGTGCGGAACCCGATGTGACGCAGACCGCAACGGGCGATTCCTTCTGTTGGGCAAGTCCTAACGCGTAGAAACCTGCGCTTCGTTCGTCGGTGACAGCGTGGCAATGCAGTTTTTCGCAGTGGGCGAAAGTCTCCGCTAAAGGCATGTTGCGGGAACCTGGCGAGATTACCACCTCCGTCACGCCGTGTGCGACCATCAAGGAGGTCAGTTGCCTAATATTCTCTTTGGTGGAATACATATCTATTGAAATAGGATTCGTTTCAGTGTGTTCATCTTCTCTTCCGTCTCCATCCATTCGGATGTTAGGTCGGAGGTCGATAAAATTCCTCCACCCGCATAGAGTGTTGCGCTCTTTTCATCGAAGCGCATGCAGCGGAGGTTGACGTAGAGTTCCATTCGGGAGGAGTCTTCCACCATGCCTAAAAAGCCGGCATAGTAACCTCTGTCGTACCCTTCGTGTTGTTGGATGAAGGCGATGGACTCCTCTTTGGGGAGTCCGCAGACCGCAGGTGTCGGATGGATGGCGGAGATGAAATCGGCTCGTCGTTCCTCCTCCACTTGAAAATAGAAATCTGTCCGAAGGTGGGAGAGGTGGCCCGCATTGATGCTGTAAGGGCCCCATTCATCCTTGCAAGTGCCGAATCCTGCGATGCGGTCGCGGATGTAGTCGGCCACAATGTGTTGTTCTAAACGCTCCTTTTCTCCCCAATTCTCTATGGGAATGGTGCCTCCGTTGTTGCGTAGGGTACCCGCCAAAGCGATGGTGCGCAACTGAATATCGTCGCCCGCAATGAGCAGTTCGGGGGAGACTCCTAACCAATGGCCGGTCTGTGGAGAGTGGAAAAGGTAAACCATCGCGTTGGGATAGGCGAGGGCTGCCTTTTCGAACAAGTCGATTGGATCTTGTGTCGGGATGGCAATGTCGCACGAACGGGAGAGAACCAACTTTTGGAAACGTCTGCTTCGTATGGCGGAGGAAAAGGCTTTGAAGGCTTGTCTGTACTCGCTTGTAGGGGTGCTCTCCGTAGGGAGGTACTCCAGGGCCTTCATTGGCTTCCCTGCTATTTCAATTAGGTGTGATTTCTCCGATGGAATCGCTAAAAATTGCTCTTTTCCGGTGGAAAATGGAGCGAATACAAAACTGTTCCTGAGTTGCGACCAATCGGAAGGGATCGTGTCGTAGGCATGGATATGGTTGGCTGCAACGAGATGTGCTGTTTTCTCGTTTGGCAATCGGAAAAGAACATAGTGCTTTTCGCTGATTAATAGTTTTTTTGCCTCTGATATCGTCACGACGTTCACAATTTACTATGCAAAGATAGTTTATTATTTAAAAATATTTGTTAACTTTGTTATAATATGAAAATTAAAGTCGCACATGAAAAGCACGAATAATGTGTGAAGAGATCTATGTATATGAGGTATTACGTGGCGTGTTCCGACGCCAGTGGCCGCCTGTAGAAGCTCTCTCATTGTCTCATTTGGGGCAATGTTTCATTGTGGACAAAAAGGTATATATATGATGAAGCGACACCTATTCATATTGTTCTTAGTGCCGGCGCTTTTAGCTTGTATAGGCAGAAACGATAATGGCGAGAACCTCTCCGATTTGGAACGAATCGAGGAGGCGGGTAAGTTGCGTGTAGTGACTTTATCCCGCTCGACCTCTTATTTTGACTACAAAGGGGAGGAGATGGGCTTTGAATATGAGTTGGCGCAGCGCTTCGCTCAATCGTTGGGCGTGGAATTGGAGGTGGTGACGGCTAAGGATGAGCCGGGTATGATCCAAATGCTTGAGGATAAGGAGGTGGATTTGATCGCCTATCCTGTGGTGATCTCCAACGATTTGAAAGAGAAGGTGGCCTTCTCTTCGCACACCTTCACCTCCAATCAGGTTTTGGTGCAGAGAAAGCAAAAGAATAAGTTCGAGCAAGTGAAGGATGTGGTCGAGCTGATCGATAAGGAGATTGTGGTGGTGGAGAATTCCAAATACCATAAACGGTTGCTTAATTTGGATGACGAGATGGGGGGGGGCATCCAAATCTCGACAGTCTCCAACGAGGAGAACGAGGAGTCGCTGATAGAGCAGGTGTCGAAAGGAGAAATCGACTATACGATCGCCGACGAAAACATTGCCTCCGTAAACAAGACTTACTTTAAAAATATCGACATCTCTATGCGAACGAGCTTCACACAGCGCTCCGCTTGGGTTGTTCGCAAGCATTCGAATGAATTGGAAGATGCTGTAAATAAGTGGTTTGCTGAGTCGAAAAGCGATTATACCTGTAAATACCTTTACCATAAGTATTTCGAGCAAAGCAAGTTGGTCAATTCGAAGGAGAGGCCTCGGTATCTTAGTAAGCAGAAGATCTCGGAGTATGATCAGATTTTTCGTAAATACGCCAAGGAGCTTGATTGGGACTGGAAGTTATTGGCCTCTATCGCCTATCAGGAGTCAAAGTTTAACCCCAATGCGAAATCATGGGCGGGAGCTGTGGGGTTGATGCAACTGATGCCGGGAACTGCCGTGAAATTGGGTGCGGACAGCACCGATATGACGCATCCTGATGTGAGCGTTAAGGTGGCAACCAACTATTTGAAAAGAGTCGATAACATCTACAATTACATAGAGGATCGTAGCGAGCGTACCAAATTTGTTTTGGCAAGCTATAATGCTGGCGTGGGACATGTGCGTGACGCGATGGCCTTGGCGGAGAAGAATGGTAAGAATCCCCAGAAGTGGGAGGATGTGAAGATATTTGCCCTTTTGAAGTCCAAACCGGAGTTCTTCAACGACCCTGTCGTGCGCCATGGATACCTGCGTGGCGAGGAGGTGTATAAATTTGTTGAAGAAATTATGGTCAGATATCAGGAGTATGTGGATGTGATAACCGATTAGTTTTGCTACCTTTGCAGTCGTTTTTGGACAAGTTTTACGGATGAACGATTTTATCTTTTATAGTATGGCCTCTGGAAGTAGTGGTAATTGCTACTATTTCGGAGATGCGGAGTGCGGCTTCCTGGTGGATGTCGGCGTCCCTTTCCGTACTATACGCAAACATTTGGAGCAAGTAGGGTTGTCCGTCTCGAAGGTAAAGGCGGTGTTGGTGACGCATGACCATTATGATCATGTGCGTTCAGTAGGCTATTTCAGTGAAAAACAGCATATTCCGATCTATGCGACGCAAGCTTCCCATGATGGTATCAATGCCAATTATGGCATCACGGAGAAGGTCTCTCCTGTCAATCAACGGATCTTGAACCGCAATGTGCCTTTGCAGTTGGGGCAATTCTCCATTACCCCTTTCTTTGTGCCGCATGACAGCAAAGATAACAATGGTTTTTTCATTAAACATGGCAACGTTCGCTTCACTTTGGCGACTGATATCGGTTATGTGACCGATGAGTTGAAAAATTACATCTCCATTTCGGATTATTTGGTGATCGAGGCGAACCACGATGAAAATATGTTGGTAACCGGCCCCTATGCGCCCCAATTGAAGGCTCGTATCCTCAGTAAGGGTGGTCATTTGAATAATCAGCAGACTGCTGCTGTCTTAGCGGAGTCGGCTCAGCCATTCCTCCAAAAAATCTTCCTCTGCCACCTCAGTAAGACCAATAATACGCCGGAGTTGGCCTTGGAAACCGTAAAAAAAGGAGTGAAATATGATACGGAGGTCATTGTGTTGAAGCGCAATGAGGCGATGCTTTTTAATTTATGACCGCAGCTTTAGGGCTGTTGGAGGTGGCGTTTTTCATTGAAAGTTAGAAATTATCCATAGATCTATTATATGGCAACAAACAACATTGTCCTCCTGACAGGAGGTAGCGCTGGCTTGGGAAAAGCTACCGCTGAATTATTGATGAAGAGTGGTTATATCGTCTATTCTGGTTCCAGAAGGCTATCAGATCCTCATACGGATGCTCTTTCAAAGGGTGAAATCATTCCGCTTCAGATGGATGTGACCGATGCGAAGAGTGTTCAATCAGGCGTGGATCGCATTGTGGCGGAGCGTGGTCGAATCGATGTGGTGATCTGCAATGCGGGAAATGGTATCGCTGGATCCATTGAAGATACTGCTGAGGAGGAGGCTCGTTTCCAAATGGAGACTAATTTCTTCGGTACGGTCAATGTATTGCACGCTGTTTTGCCTGTGTTGAGGAGTCAAGGGGAGGGTAAGATCATCACCACTTCGTCCGTAGCGGGTTTTATACCGATTCCTTATCAAGGCTATTATTCGGCCAGCAAAGCCGCTGTGAAGATTTTGACGCAGACATTGGCCATTGAGATGAAGCAATTTGGCGTGCAGTGCTGTTGCGTGTTGCCAGGCGATGCCAAGACTGATTTCACGGCAGCAAGGAGGTTTACGGCGGCTGCTCAATCTCCTCAGTCGGCCTATACGGAGCGAATGAAAAAGGCGGTGGATACCATGGCCCACGACGAGCAGAATGGTATGGAGCCCGTTGAGATTTCCCGTGCCATTTTAAAGCAGATAAAGAAGAAAAAGATGTCGTTGGTGGTTGTACCAGGCATCAGTTATAAGTTAATATCATTCATTTTTAGACTTGTCCCAAATCGTTTTTTGTTGTTTGTGGTAGATAAGCTCTATTCATAGTTAGTGCGTTTTAATGTGTTGATATATAGTTTATTGTAAATTTTGTCCATATAAATTGTCCATATATTTTGCGATAATTGTCCATATGAATAGGAGGATTTTACATAGTCGAAAACGCTGCAATGGATAACTTTGCAAGTGTGATGAGGGAACAAGTTTTCCCGACAATCACTTCGAGTTACGAATTTTATGAAAACTATATATTGAATAACTTTTAGAAAACCACGTAACTAAACATTGATGAATGATTAATTACCGTTTGCAAAAAAAAGAGGGGTGTTCAACTCCTTTTTTTTTGTCCCTACCTGAAGACTTTGGGTTTTGTTAATTTTTAATTTTGAGAAATTAACGAAAAATTCACAAAAAAAGAGTGTCAGGTAAAAATAAAAGTAGTATTTTTGCGAGGCTTGTGGGTAGAAATGCCGATAGGTTTATTTATAACTGATTGAAAAAATAAGCTGGCGACGTTTCGTGGAAAATAAAGCCGGAGATTTAGAATAGAAGTTGTAATTGTTTTTTTTAATAAGTAATCTTAAAATTATGTATCCTTACGAAGAAGAGTGGCAGAAAGATTCCGGGAGGAACTACGGTGCCGAGAACAACGACGGAGAAAATCCAAGAGAAAGAAAAAGTTTCAATCCTAACTTCAATAGTGAAAATAGGGTGATCCGCAACAACGCAGATCCTGCGGCAAAGCGTCCAAGAAGAAGAATCGGCGATTCGTCGACTCGTTTCAACATGGAGAACGACAGCGAATACCAAAATAACCGTCCTTATCGTCCAAACAACCGCTACAATAACAATGGTGGTGGCTACGACAACAATGGCGGCGGATATAATAACCGTGGTTATAACAATCGTGGTTACAACAACGACAACCAAAACAATGGCGAGTCGGAGGGTGGCTACAACAACCGTGGTGGTTATAACAACAACCGTGGCGGCTATAACAACAACCGTGGTGGTTACAACAACAACCGTGGCGGCTATAACAACAACCGTGGTGGTTACAATAACAACCGTGGTGGCTACAACAACAATGGTGGTGGCTACAATAACAACAACGGTGGTTATAACAATAACGGTGGCGGTTACGATAATAACAATGGTGGTTACAACAATCGCGGTGGTTACAATAACAACCGTGGCGGTTTCAACAACCGTGGTGGCCAACAACGCCCTAATAACAATCGTGGCGGCTTCAAAAAGGGTGGTAACAACAATAACAGACAATTTAAGAACATTACTCGTCCTATTGAGTATCGTTCGATTGTCGAGGATCCAAACGAGCAAATCCGTTTGAATAAATTCTTGGCCAATGCGGGAATCTGCTCTCGTCGTGAGGCAGATGAGTTGATCCAAGCTGGTGTGGTTACCGTAAATGGTGTGACTGTTTCTGAGTTGGGTACGAAGATCCTTCGTGGCGACAAGGTGATGATCCACGACCAATTGGTCTCTCCAGATAAGAGAATTTACCTCTTGTTGAACAAACCAAAGGATTGTGTCACTTCTAACGACGATCCATACGCAAAGTTGACTGTTTTGGACATTGTGAAGAACGCATGTCACGAGCGTATCTACCCAGTAGGTCGTTTGGATAGAAACACGACAGGTGTATTGCTTCTTACCAACGATGGTGACTTGGCGGCTAAGTTGACTCACCCTAAGTACAATAAGAAGAAGATTTACCAAGTGACTTTAGATAAGGCGCTTGAGCAAGAGGATTACGAGAAGATCATGGCCGGAATCATGTTGGAGGATGGCGAGATCAAGGCAGACGAAGTTAGCTTCTTGGATGAGGAGGAGCACAGAAAGATCGGTATCGAGATCCACTCTGGAAGAAACCGTATCGTTCGTCGTATCTTCGAGCACTTGGGCTACAAGGTAATGCGTTTGGATAGAGTTTATTTCGCTGGTTTGACCAAGAAGAACCTCAAACGCGGTCAATGGAGATTCCTCTCAGAGAAGGAAGTGAATATGTTGCGCATGGGCGCATTCGAGTAACATAAAATGTATATCAAATGAAAGTTGACGTATTGTTAGGTCTCCAATGGGGAGATGAAGGTAAAGGTAAAGTAGTGGACGTTTTGACGCCCAGCTATGATGTGGTTACCCGTTTCCAAGGAGGACCAAACGCTGGACATACTCTTGAATTTGAAGGACAAAAGTATGTGTTGCGCTCCATTCCATCTGGAATTTTCCAAGGTGGCAAAGTGAATGTAATCGGTAATGGTGTAGTGCTTGATCCAGCTCTTTTCAAGAAAGAGGTGGAGGAGTTGGAGAAGTCTGGTCACGATTTGAAGAGCAGATTGTACATCTCTAAAAAGGCTCACTTGATTTTGCCAACCCACCGTTTGTTGGATGCCGCATACGAGTCTGCGAAGGGCTCTTCTAAGATTGGTACCACTGGTAAGGGTATTGGTCCTACATACACTGATAAGATCAGTAGAAATGGTCTTCGTGTAGGTGATTTGATCAACAATTTCGAAGAGAAATACGCAAAGGCGATCGCTCGTCATAAAGAGATTTTGAGCCACTATGACTTCCAATACGACTTGGCTCCAATCGAGAAGGATTGGATGGAAGGCGTGAAGAAGTTGAAGGAGTTCAAGTTCATCGACAGCGAATATGAGTTGAACGGCTTGCTTGCTGAGGGCAAGACCATCTTGGCTGAGGGTGCGCAAGGTACCATGTTGGATGTGGATTTCGGTTCTTATCCATTTGTGACCTCTTCCAATACCATCTGCGCAGGTGCTTGTACCGGTTTGGGTGTCGCTCCTAACAAGATTGGTGATGTGTTCGGTATCTTCAAAGCATATTGTACCCGTGTAGGTTCAGGACCTTTCCCAACGGAGTTGTTCGACGAGACTGGCAAGACCATCCGTGACCTCGGTCATGAGTATGGTGCAGTGACAGGTCGTGAGCGTCGTTGTGGCTGGATTGACCTTGTGGCTTTGAAATATGCTGTGATGATCAATGGTGTTACCAAGTTGATCATGATGAAGAGCGATGTGTTGGATGGATTCGATAAGATCAAGGCGTGCGTTGCTTACAAGGTGAATGGCGAGGAGACAGACGAGTTCCCATTCGATGTGACAGAGGGTTCTGTTGAGCCAATCTATCAAGAGATGGATGGTTGGAAAACTGATATGACCTCTATGAAGAGCGAGAACGAATTCCCAGAGGAGTTCAACGCCTACATCGATTTCTTGGAGGATTACCTTGAGGTGCCTATCAAGATCGTTTCAGTCGGTCCAGACCGTGAGCAAACAATTGTTAGATATCAAGAGTTCATGTAATTGAATTGACTAATAAAAGCAAAAGCGGAACGTTCACACGTTCCGCTTTTTTTTTGTTCTCCCATTCTCCTCGTCCGAAGGACGATACCTCAGTAACCATGTACGTCGTAGCGAAGCGCAGACGTGCGTGGAGTGTCGGGGTGACAGAGTGAAAGGTAAATCGCAGACGTGCGTGGTATGACAGGTGGCAGGTATATCGCAGACGAGCGTGGTGTGACCGCAAAATCGTAGATGCGTGTGGGTGATAGGGCCTGCCAGACAAGGAAAAGGGGATAGTAGTCACTCTATAAGGTGGCGGTAGCGAGTGTGGTGCATGTTATCCTCTCACGTACATCCTGTACTTACCACCAGTGCGTACGCTCGGACATCGATCGCATGCGACTGCTTATCTGATATCTCATGCATATACCAACCCTCCACGCTCTTGTTCCGTACATCTCGCTGCGCTATCGTATAGTATCCGACTGCTTGTAGATCCCCGTACATCTCGCTGCATCGTATAGCATGCGACTGCTCACACCCCTGCACATCTCGCTGCGTCGTATAGCATCCGACTGCTCGTACATCCGTACATCTCTCTACGCTGTATAGTATCCGACTGCTTGTAGATCCCCGCACATCTCGCTGCATCGTATAGCATGCGACTGCTCACACCCCCGCACATCTCGCTGCGCTATCGTATAGTATCCGACTGCTTGTTCGTCTCGCACATCTCGCTGCACTATCGTATAGCATGCGACTGCTTGTCCATCCCCGCACATCTCGCTGCGCTCTGATGTACGGGGTTATAGAGGTAGCGTCCTACGGACGCGGGAGGCCTTTGTCGTCGTGAAGAAACCTATCCTCTTTGATATCTATCTTCCATTCTTTCAGTATCTTAGCGTACTCTTCCATGAGATCTTGGATTTCGTGATGTTTCTTCTGGTTTTTAATGTAATTGATTATCATGTATTTATCTTTTTCACTGTATGAGAAAGCACCATATCCATCGGCCCATCCGTCAAAGATAGGGAACATGAATCGTCTCTCTTTCATCCACTTGCAACTTTCCACCTTTATAACCTGTATAAACTCACTGACCTTTATATCAGGCCGTATGCCGACGAACATATGGATGTGGTTAGCTATGCCTCCGATACGTAATAACTTACAACGCTTATTTTCACATAATCCATATATGTAACCATACAAATCCCTTTCATGATCAGGGTTAATGGTGTAATACGAATACTTGGTTCTCCAAATGATGTGATATAACAAAACACTGTATGACATTTTAGTTAAGTTTAAGTTAGACATTTTCATTGCAAATATACAATAAAATCATAAACAAGTGTATGTATTACGCTAAAATAATCCGTCCGAAGGACGATACCTCAGTAACCATGTACGTCGTAGCGAATCGCAGACGTGCGTGGTACGACAGGGTGACAGGTATATCGTAGATGAGCGTGGTGTGTCAGTGTGGCAGGTAAATCGTAGAAGTGTGGGTGATAGGGCTTGCCAGACAAGGGAAAGGCGGATAGTAGTCACTCTATAGGTGGCGGTAGCGAGTATGGTGCATGTCATCCTCTCACGTACATCCTGTACTTACCACCAGTGCGTACGCTCGGACATCGATCGCATGCGACTGCTTATCTGATATCTCATGCATATACCAACCCTCCACGCTCTTGTTCCGTACATCTCGCTGCGCTATCGTGTAGTATCCGACTGCTTGTTCGTCTCGCACATCTCGCTGCACTATCGTATAGTATCCGACTGCTTGTAGATCCCCGCACATCTCGCTGCGCTCTGATGTACGGGGTTATAGAGGTAGCGTCCTACGGACGCCTTAGTTGCTAGTCTTCATCTTTGGATACCTCAGCAATATTGCCACCAATGCGATGATTCCGACGAGGATAGGGTAATACATGTAGCGGGCGATTTCATTGGGTTGTAGCGATGCTAAACCCGCAGCGATCAACATCTGTGCTCCATAAGGGATGATGCCTTGCGCAAAGCAGGAGAAGGTGTCCAAGATACTGGCGGAACGGCGAGGGTCCACATCGTATTTCTCCGCTAAACTCTTGGCGATGGGGCCTACCGTAATGATCGCCACCGTGTTGTTGGCGGTGCAGAAATCGCTCAAAGCGACAAGCAGGGCGATGCAGAGTTCGCATCCACGTTTCCCCTTCACTCGTTTGGTTAGTTTCTCCGTAAGGAAGGCGAGGCCGCCATTGTAACGGATCAGTTCCAGCATACCACCCGCCAATAGGGTGACGATGATCAATTCACTCATACCCATGACACCTTCGCCCATGGCAGCTAACCATCCGAAGAAATCATAGGAACCTGTCGCAATGCCTATCACACCGCAAAGAAGGAGTCCGATGGTAAGCACCACCATGACATTGACGCCGAAGATGGCGGTCAGCAATACCACAATATAGGGGATGATCTTTATCCATTCGACATTTTTGGCTTCTGAAACAAGGCATACGTCCTGTCCTAACATAAGATAGTAGATCAACATGATGATGGCCGCTGGGGCCACAATAAAGATATTCACTTTGAATTTATCGCTCATCTTGCATCCTTGGCTTTGGGTGGCGATAATGGTGGTGTCGGATATGAACGATAGGTTGTCTCCGAAATAGGCGCCGCCTACTATGATGGCGACAACAAGCGCTATTGGCGTATTCATATCTTGTGCGATACCGACTGCCACAGGCGTCAGCGCTGCAATGGTACCGACTGATGTGCCGATTGATAGCGATATGAAACAAGCCGCCAAAAATAATCCAGGAAGGATGAAGTTGGCGGGTAGAATGTTAAGTGTCAGATTGACAGTGGATTCCACGGCTCCCATCTCTTTGGCGCTCTTTGCGAATGCGCCCGCCAAGATGAAAATCCAGACCATTAGCAGCAAGGTTTTGTTGCCAGCTCCTTGGCTGAATAGATTGACTCTATCTTCGAGTTTGATTTTGCGGGTGATGACGATGGCGTAGAGCGAGGAGATTGCGAAGGCCACCGTAATAGGCACTTTATAGAAGTCATTGAGTAGGAGAGAGGTGCCTAAGTAGAGGCATAGGAATAGTATCAGTGGGGTGAGCGCTAAAAAACTGGGCGCTCTGTTAGGGGCTTTGTTGTCCATAAGTCGTTAAATTTTTGCAAAGATATGATGAAAGAGCCATAGTGAAGGCACAATGGTAGGGGATATTGCGTAACTTTGTGCGAAAATTTTGTGATAGAAAAAATTAACAGCATCATGGATTTGATCAGCACATTGCAGAAGATGAGCCGTTGGCTCTCCACTTATACCTCGCCCTTTATCATTGCGACGGCAATTATTACCTTCCTTTTTCCATCGCTATTTTCTTGGGTGACGGGTTACAGACAGACAGCCATTTTAGGTTTTATTATGCTTTCGATGGGTTTAACCCTCACCACGAAGGATTTTAAGATCCTCGCCTCTCGTCCCACTGATATTTTGATTGGTACCCTTGCGCAATATACGATCATGCCTTGTATCGCATGGAGCTTGTGCAAGATTTTTCAACTGGACGAGGCGCTCTCCATTGGTATCATCTTGGTGGGTTGTTGCCCTGGCGGTGTGTCGAGCAATATCATGAGTTATCTCTGTAAAGGAGATGTCGCCTTCTCTATTGGCATGACGACGGTCTCCACTCTCCTTGCCCCCTTTGTGACGCCTCTATTGGTGTTGTTGTTGGCCAATAAAACGGTAAATGTTGATGCGGTGGGGATGTTCGTTAATATATTGATTGTTACTATCATACCGATCTCGATAGGCTTTTTGCTCAATTATAAGTTTGGCAGTAAACCATCTTTTCCCGTGGCGCAAAGCATTATGCCTGGTTTTGGCGTGATCTGTTTGGCCTGTATCGTAGGCGGTGTGATCAGCAGTGTTCACGGATATTTGGTGGACAATGGTCTCATCCTCTTCTTGTGGACCTTCTGCGTCGTCTTCTGCCACAATAGTTTGGGCTATTTCATCGGCTATATGGCAGGAAAATTAGCCCATTTCGGTGTGGCGCAAAACCGTACTATCAGCATCGAGGTGGGAATGCAAAATGCGGGATTGGCGACCAATCTATCTTCCAATTTCTTTATGGCCACGCTGCCTTTGGCTGTGGTTCCTTGCGCGATTTCCTGCGTTTGGCACTCCATTTCAGGCACGCTTTTGGCGGCGCTCTTTATGTGGAGGGAGAAGCGTGGTTCTTCTCCCGTGAAATAATCGGTTAAGCTCGCTTCTCCGCAAGAAATTTGATCATTGTATTGGCCACTAAGACGCTTTGTGGTTCCTCTTTGCTCATGGTTTGCAATGCTTCCCGTTTTACGTCTTCCGACTCTCCGTCATTAGGGAAGTCTGTGAGTAGATGGGTTTCGTATTGCTCGGAAAACTCTGGATGACCTTGAAGGGAGATAATGTTTGTGCCGATGCGGTAAGCTTCATTCGGACAGAAATCGCTTGTGGCGATGAGTGTAGCGTCGGACGGAAGTTTCGTTACCTGATCGTGGTGGTTGTAGAGCAGACGCATTTTTGCGTTAGGGAAGCTTGTCGCGAACATTTTGTCGACAACCTTGGATGTGCGTATTCCAACGCCCCATCCTTTTTTAGCCTTTTCAACCTTTCCGCCCAAGGCCTCCGCAATGATTTGATGGCCGAAACAGATGCCCATTATTTTGACATTTTGTCGTTTGGCTTCTACGATCCACTTTTTCAACCCATTTACCCATGCTATATTGTCGTATGCGCTGACATTTGATCCTGTGATGAGATAGATGTCGTCAGAAGAAAATTCCGTAGGTAATTGTTCGTTATAAACCTCGAATATACGGTAGGTTATATCTCCTCTGACTTTGTTGAACAGGGAGGTGAACATCCATTCGTAAGAGGGGATATTTTCAGGTAATAATCCTGGAAATGTGTCGCAAAGTAAAATGTTTAATTTCATAGGCTATATTTCTTTTTGTGCAAAATTAGCCTATGTTTAGATGTATTTGGTGTGTTTTTGGTTGTTTTTATGTCAAAAAGATAATGAAATTATAATTTCGTTTTGCAAAATGATAGTTCCTTACTGTTTTTGCTTTATTGTATGCTATTTGTTAGAGATTGGTAGTGGGAATGGACAATCCTATCCTTATTCTACCAACACCTTCTCTCCATTAACCAAATAGATGCCAGGTGCGAGTGTTTGGGTGGATGAGAGGTGGGGTTGTTGGTAAAATTGGTTCACCAACTCTCCTTTTACGGTATGGATGGTCATCCATTGTCCCTTGTCGAATGTCTCGATAGTAATACCGTTCTCTGTGTGATAGACTATGTAATGGTGGTTGTTGGCCTCGGTTTGGTCGATGGCGGTATAATCACCGGATAGTGCCCTGACCTCCGCCTTTGAGAGGATCACCCATCGTTGCTGTGATGCGCTGTTTTGGTGGTTGAAACGGCTTACAGAGACCGCATTGCCACTGGCGGTCAATGCCATGGGTTGGTTGGAACCGTTTGCGAATACCATCCAGTAAGATTTGAGGTTGAAATAGTTGTTAGAGATATTTTGACGGGAACCCATCAGTTGGATCTGAAAATTCTCGGAATCCACCAATGCCAATTTCCCATTGTGAGATAATGCCTTCTCTGTTGCCTCGTTGCGGACCTCATATAGTTGCGTTGTCGGATTGAATTTAACCTTCCATCCATATTCCTCCTCTTTAAGCGCGTCTCGCCAATCGCACGATTTCAAACTGAGGCTACCATTGTCCATTCTAAGCATGGTCGGCATGGAGAGCGCGTCGCTTGCTGACAGGATGTAGTAAGTTTCGTAATCCTCTTGCGTGAAAGTGTAGGCTGGGGAGGCGAAGGCGCCTGACACTGGTGGTAAGTTGTCTTCTCCCAGGGATTGTACGATCAATGCGTTGGCGTAGTAGAGCATGCGTGAACCATCATCCTCATGGGCGCCATTGATACCATAAGGCCAAAAGTGTGTCTTGTCGCCCCTCAATTGCGCCGTGTTGTCGTTCTCCAAAAAGTGGAGGACTTGATCGGTACGCTCTCCCAACCAAAATCCAGAGCTGGTGGATTGTCTGTATATGTCGGAGTTGTACCAAGTATCGGTTGTACCCACGCCGATGGCATGCGCCATCTCGTGCTGGATGGTTCCTGTACGTTGGTAGCTGGCGTTCGGACCCACGCGCATCCATCCGCCGTAGCTGCAATCGGCGGTAGGGGTGTTGGCTCCATAATTGACGGTTAGGTGCAGTCCCTTGATGCTGGTGATGTCGTTCCAGATGTCGCAGGCGTCTCCCACGGCGCTATTGATGCGTCTGTTCTCCTCGTCGGAGCCTCCATTGTTGTAGCTCCAAGTCACCTCGCCTTTGGGAAGGGTACAGATTTTGATGCGTTCGCCATAACCCACCGTGTTGGCGCGGGAGATGGCGTAGGGGCGCATGTAGTAAATGGTGGCGGGAGTCAAATCTTTGATGACGTAGATGTCGCCATTGTTGCTGTAGGAGAGGGTGGAACGGTTGTCCAGAATGGATGGATTGGCGTGGGTTGCCCAACAAAATCCCTTCTCTATGATGTCATTTCCAGCGAATGTGGCACGTCCGAAAGCCATGGTGGCGCCTCGTGCATGGCGAGGATCTGTCGTCACTTTAGGGGCGTTTCCTGATGCGTTCTCTATCTGGAAGGTGAAGGTGGCGTCCTCCAACTTGCGGGTATAGAGATTTACCTCGTCGGTGCTATATGTCTCTCTTTCAACAACATATTTTGCTTGAAGCAAGAGCGAATGGAGCGCGTCGCTTCCTTTCTTGCCCTCTTCGTATATCTTGTCGCCTTGTTCGATCGCTTTTTTGAGACGGGAGAAGGCCTCGGCGGATGTCTTAGTGGCGGCGTAGGCGCTGTTGAGTCTGCCGATCACCTCTATCTGCGTCAAGTCGGGCTGTTCGATCCAGCTCTCCGCTTCCGAGATGGAGGAAATGAGTTCGCTTCGGTGCGCCTCGTAGAGGGTTTGATCCAACAATGATTGGGCTGCTGCCACTGTTTTTTGCAGTTGTGACCGCATGTTGGACAAGATGGTCTGATCGTCGCCTACCAAAATTAGTCTAACGTAATCGACCACCACCTTTGCGGAATTGGCCGATCCGTTGGGCGCCCCCTTGAAGCCGATCTGCACCTTTCCCTCTTGAGCGGAGGATAGGGTAAAGGTAACCTCGTCAAGTGTCCAATTCATAGGAAACTCGGAGAGACGGGACAGAGAGGCGTTTCCGCTGCTGGGAATCCATCCCAAGAGACTGTATCCATTGGTCGAATTACTACCGTTGAAGAAAGGGGCTTGTAGTTTATAGGTACCAGCGGGTAGGGTTACTTGCTGATAGAGTTTCAGACTTTGGTCCCATCCTGTGCTGAGGGCCAAACATCCGCCTTTTGAGCCTTGGTAGCCGGCGGAAGGAACTGTGCCGCTTGTGTTGAATGTCTTTTGGGTGCCGTATTCGTAGATGCCGGTGATGGTGTAATCGACACTGATATCTTTGCTCCAGCCATAGATAGGGAGAATCTCTTGCGCCACATTGCCGGATTCGCCCGCTTTATAGTCGAAATGCTCCGCATCGTCAAATCCGCCATTTTGAAGGTATAGATGCGTGACGTCTATGTCCGCCAAAGCGGCGGCGATGTTTGTGAAAAACAAGGTGGTCAGTAGGAGAAATCTCTTCTTCATGGTATGATATTGATTTGATAATAATGGTGTGCAAAGAAAGTAAAAAAGCGCCATAACCAGTGTTACAACGCTTATTTTTTGATGTTTATGTTTGTTTAAATAAACATGCCTTGTTTAGACTTGATACGACAAAGCGTCTCTTGCGTCACGCCAATGTAGGAGGCGATGTTGATCGCGCTCACGCGGGAAGTCAATCCCGGAATTCTGTGCTCAAGGTTGGCGTATTTCTGCTCCGCAGTTTCGTGGAGAATGGAGTTTAGTCGGTCGCTGGAAGTTTTCACAGCGTGTCTCATAATCCTTCTATGAAGCGAGTCGATCTTCAAGTCGGAGTCCGCTAATTCAACGAACTTTTCTTTGGGGATTTTAGCATAGACTGTTGGTTCCAAAGCCTCAATGAAAGATTGGCTTGGTTCTCCTGTGATGAAACTGTTCACTTCGAAAAATCCGTATCCCTCTGACGCGAAGTAGTCGGTGATCAATTTGTTGTTTTTATAGTAATAGGTCTGCACCATTCCCTTCAATACGAATCCGAAGAAATCGCTCACTTCGCCCGCATTGAGGATGATTTCGTGTTTTTTCGCCTTCTCGATGGTGGCGTATTGCATGATTTGACCTAAAACCTCTTCGTTGATGTCAATACTACCATAGACACGTTGTGCCTCGCTTAAAACCAATGGTTTGTTGATAACAATTCTTTTCATACTGTGTCGTTTGGGTTGTTATTTCACATTAGAACGAATTCTACTCAATGTTTCCGGTGTGACGCCTAAGAAAGAGGCGATGTAAACGGATGGTACGCGAAGGATCAAATCAGGCTTCCTTGCGATCAAGTCGTCGTAACGTTCCTTGGCGGATTTGAAGATGGATTGTTGTGTCTTTCTCTTTACATAGAGTAACTTGCACTCCATCATTCTTCTGAATAAACGTCTCAACTCAAGGTTGTTGGCACTAGCCTCTTCGCACTCAAGTCGGGAGATAAGAAATAGGGTAGTTGGTTCGATCATTTGAATGAAACGACGGCTTGGCGTTTGATCCAAGAAGCTGTCGTAATCCATAAAGTCCTCGTTTTCGCGAATCAACTGTTCGGTGATTTCCTCTTCACCTTCCATGTAATAGACGCGTACTAAACCTTCTGCTACAATTCCCCAATGTTTGCTGACATTGCCTTCTAACTGAAGATATTCACCTTTGCTTAATTTGACCACTCTGACAATGGAATCCAAAATACCGATGGCCTCAGGAGACAAGACTTTTAGAGGTGATTCACCTAATATCTTCTCCTCAAATTTACAAAAAGCTTCTTTACCGATTAGATCCATATCTCATTAGACTTTAAATACATACACTACAAAATTATGTATATTTATTATATTTTCCAATTTTTTACGATTGATTTTTGTTAAATAATCGAATTTTATCCTTTGTATATAGTTGATTATGAAATCGATGTATTGACATTTGATAAATATTGTCTTGGCGAGGATGTTCTGCGACCATAATTACTTGAGAAACTCCAATATGGAGTCTCTGCACGCATTGAAGCGCTCTTTAAGGGTGGAGTCAACTGGTTCTACGGGTGGTGACTTTAGCTTGAGCGGATCGATGGGTCTCCCGTTTTCATAGACACGGAAGTCGAGATGGGGGCCTGTCGAAGTACCCGTGCTTCCCACCAGTCCGATCACCTCGCCCTGCTTCACAAAGCTGCCGACGTTGATCTTGCCGAATTTTGACAAGTGCATATATACGGTGGTATAGGTGCTGTTGTGTTGTATTTTCACCGTGTTGCCCCCTCCGCCGGAGTAGCCCTTGTAGATGACCTTGCCATCTCCGATTGTGGAGACAGGTGTACCGGTTGGTGCTGCGTAGTCCACGCCATGGTGCGGCCTGTAATATTTCAGGACGGGATGGAACCTGCTATGCGAAAAGTGTGAACTGATGCGTGAGTAACTGAGCGGAGCCTTCAAAAAGGCTTTGCGAAGGCTGTTACCCTCGTAATCGAAGTAGTCGCGGCGATTGTTTTGCACGAAAGGAATCGCATGGAAATCGACGCCGCAATGGTTGAATCGGGCTCCGTAGATCGTGTCGATCCTGATAAAGGTGGAGTCGCACCATATCTCGTCGTACTTGACTGTGAAGTGATCCCCCTTTTGTAGTCCGAAGAAATCGATGTTCCATGCGTAAATGTTCGAGAGTTCCAGCGCTAATGCGAAGGGAATGCCTTGGCCGACCACCGCATTCCAAAGCGAGGTCTCGATCTCTCCCTTCACCAATCGGCTCTTGCGTTGTAAAGGACGCTCGCACCTTTTTGCCGTTATCTCGCTTCCCCTCAAGTCGTACACCACATATTCGGATGCGTTGATCTCGTAGATGAAATGGGCGGTGACGGGCAGGCTATCCTTGCCTGGGATGATTTTGTTTTGTATGATATGGTACCGGTTGCCGGGCCGAATCTTTCTGACGTCGAAAACAGGGGCGGAGGTATGGGCCAGCTGATTGATGGCCGCTTGACTCAGACCGTATTGGAGCAGAACATTGCTGAGTGTCTTGTTTTTAGGGATGAAATCCTCTATGTGGACTTGTGTGGTGGTGTCGAATGGTGCACCCCATATCGAGTCGTGACGCACCTCTGGTTCCTGGTGTGTGACACATGTCGCGACGGTATCTGGGGGCGTCGGAGTCGTAGGCGTATTGCCTCCTTTCTCGCATGAGACGAACAATGATCCCATTAGGGATAGGGTGGCTATGGCACTCTTTATTCGCATCGTGATCAATTGAATAGTTTGTCCAATTTGTGGAAACTGGAGGATAGACAGAAAACGATCACGTCGTCGCCTTCGCATATCTGCGTGTTACCGTTGGCGATGAAGCCCTTTCCGTTGCGGATGACACCACCGATGAAGATGTCGCGCGGAATCTTTAAGTTCTTGATCTCCGACTTGGTGATATAGGCGTTCTCCTTGGGTGTCAACTCCACCACTTGGGCGTCCACATGAGTCAGACCCTTCACGTTGCGTACATCCGCATCCAGTGTGTATTGGTAGATGTAACTTGCGGCGATCAATTTCTTGTTGATAACGGTACCGATATCCAAATTCTCTGCCAATGGAATGTAGTCGATATTCTCCACTTCGGAAATTGTCTTGCGTAGGCCGAAACGTTTTGCGGAGATACATGCCAAGATGTTGGCCTCGGAGTTATCCGTTAGGGCCACAAAGGCGTCCGCATTTTCGATTCCCTCCTCACGAAGCATATCCAAATCGGTGGCGTCCACTTGAAGCACCAATGCGTTGTCCATCTTGTTGGAAAGTTCTGATGTCTTGGTGCGGACCTTCTCCAATACCTTCACATGAATATCGTCTGGTAGGGAGAGAACGGTGCGTTCCGTAATGTTTCCGCCTCCCATAATCATTAGGTCTTTCACTTGAATCACCTCTTTTCCCGCCTGTTCGCGTACGTCGGACACGGAATCGCGGGTGGTGATGAAGTAAACAATATCGTTGGCGCGTATTTCGTCGTCTCCTTTCGGGATAATGGTCTCCAAATCCCTTCGGATGGCTACGATACGATAAGATTCACTATGTGTCAGGTTTTTCAACTGTTGGTTGATGATAGGGGCGTTGCTCCTCACCTTCATACCAATCAAGGTCAATTCACCTTCGTTGAACTCCATCCATTGTCTCACCCAATTCATACGTAGCGAGTTGACGATCTCTTTGGCCGCCAACACTTCAGGATAAATCAGGGAGTCTATACCAAGCGAACGGAAACGCGCTTGATTTTCGGGTTTTAAATACTCGTAGTTGTTGATTCGGGCCACAGTCTTCTTGGCGCCCATGCTATGGGCGAGAATGCAAGAGGTGATATTCAAACTCTCGTGCGGGGTGACGCCGATAAAAAGGTCTGCGGAAGGGACATCGGCCTCTTCCAAATCTTTTATGGAGGTTGTGCGACCTTCTACCGTCAGAAGGTCATAGTTGGTCTCTAACTTTTGCAGTTTCTCACGGTCGTCATCCAATAGGATAATATCGTGGTTCTCCCTTGACAACATTTTCGCCAAGTGGGTACCTACTTCTCCTGCTCCTGCAATAATAATTTTCATACACTTATATTTACTCGAAGGCAAAAATAACTAAAAAAACGATATGAGGGTGCGACAATTTTCCACAATCGGGGTGCAACCTATATTTCTATTGACAAAAGAGGGTAGCATACCTCCTTCAAATTGTTGCATCGGGCGACATTGTAGAGTGTCATGCCATTCCATTTTACTCTTTTGTGGTTGCCGTTGTGGATATGGCCGCAGAACACATAGCGGATCTTGCGGGATTTCAATGCGGCTGTCAATTCTGGAGAACCGACATCCAGACCATCTTCCACGCCTGCCAATCTTCCCACCTCGTGTGGAGCGGCGTGGGCGATTAGGATGTCCAGACGATCCGGAATCCGCTCGAAGGTCTCTTTCAAGGCATCCGATTCCTGGCAGAAGGCGAAGTTGTGTTTGGGTGGTAGGGTATTAGGGGTTCCATAAATGGTCAATCCCTCCAACTTCATCGCATTGTTACAGAGGATTTTCAACTTTTGATTACTAAGGTTTTGTAGATGTCTCTCCTGATAGAGTTTCTCTAAGAAGTAGTCGTGGTTGCCTGGAACCATCACCATATAGCGACAAGGAAGTTGCTCCATCCAAGGTTCGAATACCTCATGGTACCAGCGCTCCTGCGCCTCTGCGTCGCGGTCCATCTCTTTGGGAAATAGGTCTCCTCCGACAATGAAGATGTCGCAAGAGTTGATGTGCGGTAAATGGCCGTGTATGTCTGATGTTACAATAAGTTTCATAATTCCTATTTTGGGCAAAATTAGGAATTTTCGTGCTTTATTTATGCTATATTTTAGGCATTTGTTCTGCGAAGGTGCATTCAGTTTCCCTCTTTCTCCTATTATTGGTGTTAAAATCTGTTAAATATGAATTTGACTATTGTGCAATTATGTTTTATAACATACTTTTGCAGCGTAAAAATTAAAACAAATAGTTAAACATAAAAATAAAAACAACATGGTCTGTTTGAATATGATCCTTATCGCTTTGATCAAGAAGTGTGCTTCGAAGCTCTAATTAAGGGAAGAGAAAAACTCTTTATTTAAGGTTATTAAATTGCTTACGCATCCTCGTCTAAACTCATTAGGGATGCGTTTCGCATTTTAAATAGGTTAGTTTTTGATGTTGTACACAATGAAAAAGGCATCCCTTGGGGATGCCTTTTCGTTTGCATATAAGTTGTGTCAAAAAATTGGATTAGAACACATCTGCTTGTAGGGTTGGTCCTGGTACGATGGTTCCAGTCTTGCCTGTCTTGAAGTGGCCAACCACAGGTACTTCGCCTTCGTTTTTAACAGGCTCGGTAACGGTGTACACCACATATTCGGTCTCTGGCTTCAACCTGCCGTAATAGTAGTAGCCCGCGTCATCCACACGGCAATCGTCAGAAGAGATTTGGTTGACTTCGCGGATAAACACCCTGCGGTCAATACCTGGTAAATATTCAGTTCCCTTCGCTGGAAAAACCTCCATTCTGCCTACGACACCGCACATGCCCGCGTTCTTGCCATCCTTTATGAAGAAGTCGCCACCATAAGTTTGGCCGCCATCCACCTTCACGTCGAATACAATCGCCTCCTTGCTGTTGGCGTTGTCACTGCAAGCGTAAACCTTGTAATTACCGTCATTCAAATATTTGAAGCTGTATGTTCCATTGTAAGAGGTCTTCACCTTGTCGTCGCAGCCATATTCGTGGTCGCCATAGATGATGTAAACATCTTCGTTGATTCCTACCACGGTGTCCATGCCGAAGTAGAAGAGTTGATTCATCTGCCATGAATAGTCATCTCTCTCGGCATTGTAGCTTTCCATATCGCTTTCGCTCGCCTTGCCACTGTAAATTTTGGAGAGGATCTTGTTGTTGTTATTGAGGATGTCCTGAACGGACTTCGCCTCTTCCGAACCCTCTTGGTAAATCTCTGGTACCCCAAATATGTCGCCGTCGTCAATGACAGTGTACACTTTGCCGACGATGCTTCCTTTGCCGCCTTCGCCCTCTGTCTTCTCACATGAGACCAATAGGGAAGAGGCCAATAATAGGTTCGCCGCAAAAATTAAACTCTTTTTCATTTTTCTATAAATTAATTTATACTCAAAAATAGGTATAGTTACACATTCTTACAAAATTTATTCAGTAAAAATACATTCTATCGACAGAAAAATTCGGTTGCGTCTCTTGGAAAGGGTTGTGCATGCCTCCGATTATTTCTCTATCATGCGGTCGTGGAAAAGTAGATAACCGATGTTGAGTCCCATGTTGAACTTACCTGGATAGGTGTATCGGTTCACATATACCGCCGCTGTGATGAATTTCAGATTAGCCACGAAAGATAGTTCATTGAAGAAATAGAAGTCCGAAAATTTCTTCTTCCTATACTCCGAATGGTAACTGCCGGTATTCATAATTGGTTTGTAGGATACGAAGGCATAATTTTCGAAGCGTAACTGTAAGATTTTGTTGAACTTATAGATCGGTGCGATTCCGGCTGCCAAGTAGGTATGGGCACAAAAAGCCGAGTTGAATAATAGGTGGTTGTGTACCGAAGGAGTATAACTTGGGGAGATTAAGAGACTCTCCATGTAGTTGTCCATCAAAGGAACGGTGGAATAGACGCCGTCTATGTAGGTGCCCAAGGAGAAGTGCTTCGCGATGTTGAAGTAGTAGTCCATATTGGCGGAGAACTGCAACCAACTTATCTTTTGGTGCGGGGACTTCATCCTTACCAAGATATTCTCTTCGTTCATCTCGTATTTGTTGGACCAATATCTACCAAACACATATTGTCCCGTGAGGCTGAATCGCGATCCATCCACCGCATACTGCTTGTGTGAAAGGGAATTGTGCTTGTATTGGATAGAGGCGATACCTAAATTGTATTTGGTCTGGTTCCAAGTGTCGGTCTCTCCTGGAAAACGGTGGTAATGGTCGCTTTTGTGGCCATAACACATGCCAATATCCACCTTCCCTTTTAGGAAGAGAGGTGTCATGATCTTTATTTTTCCGAATGCTTCCGAAGAGTAGGCTTGTGTTGACACATTGTTCTTGATGTCCAATTCGTAGAAGGGCTCCTGTTCGTTCAGGGTGTTGAGGTAACAGTAGTCCGCAATCAATTTGACGCTCAATGGAAGCTTGCCTGGTTTGTCGATACGTGTCTGCATGTGGACGTTGCGATAGAGCGTACCGATTTGGCCGTCTAAGGTGACGTTGTAGCCCAACTTTGCGACACCCCGTTTTTGGATGCCTAAAAAGAGGACGTTGGCTGCCGTGGAGGAGAAGTTTCCGCCGAAACTCATGCAGAAATCACTGTTCATTTCAACATCCAAATGGAGGTCGTATCCTTGCAACGAATCGTTGTAATAGGCGTGGGGGACAATTTCGGAGATCTTCTCGTCGGATAGCAATTTGAAGTAGGCCCTTTGGAATCCTTTCATATCCAACGTGGTGTTCTTGCTACCTGAAAAGAGGCTGTTCATCAAGTATTTACGCTGGGAGGCGTTGACTCCGCTAATGGTGACCGATTGGAATACCAAATCCTTCTCTTTCTCTAAATATTCGGCGCGACGAGCTTGTAGTTGTGCGGTGTCCACTTTCCGTTTCACTCGCTCCTTGATCTTGGCGATCATGGCTTTGGTGGAGTCGTAGCCCATCTGTTCCAACTCCCTTACCTTATGGAAATCGAGCAATCCTATGTCGGCGAAATGAAAATCGATGACAATGCCTTTGTCGCTTGGAATCTCGTAATTGGTCTCATCCATGATCAGACGTTCCAAGAGTGGGATAGGGTTGTTTTTGCTGTCGGAGGTCAACGTCGGATTGTCGCTGACCGTGCTACCGATGATATAATCAGGATTGAAGTCCTTCTCCATCACATCAACGGGGAAGTTGTTGTAGATGCCACCGTCCATCATCAATCGGTTGTCCACCTCTATGGGTTTAAATACGAAGGGGAAGGACATGGAGGTGCGTACGGCGTCGCCTAAATCACCTTTTCGGTGGATGTAAGCGCATTTGTGTGTAATGTCGGATGCTACACACCTGAATGGAACGAACAAACTGTCGAAATTGCCTTTGCAGGCCGCATTGGCTTTCGAAAAGAGGTCCATCATCGCGATGTTGATCTGGTCGGAAGCCATTACACTATTGGGAATCAGTAGGTTGGCTTTGTTGGTGGAGGAGTCGCGCAAGTTCACCTTGAAGGTGACAAACTCAGGGGAAGGGTCATCCCGCTTGAAGAAAAAGAGGTTGTGTTCATCGATGTCACCATTTTTCCAGCGTACAAACTGGTCGGAAGTGATTAGTTCAGTCATCTGGTCGGGCGTGTAGCCCATGGCATAGAGTGAACTGACGATGGCGCCCATAGAGGTTCCTGCCACATAATCGATCGGAATTCCTTCCTCCTCAAGGGCTCTGATGACGCCAATGTGGGCACAGCCCTTCGCTCCACCTCCGCTCAACACCAATCCTACGCTTTGCGCTTGCGCCGCGCTGATGGCGAAAAACGTCATCAGCAAGAAGAGTAGGCATCTGAAAGTTTGGCGGAGGTGCATATATACTCACTTTTTATTGGGGTTCCACAACATCGCAATAGGTCTCTTTCCTCTCCTTGTCGAAGCGGATGACCAATGCCACTCCCTTTTGGGGCGCCTTTCCAAGAATAGTCTCCGCTACAGGATCTTCCACATGCTTCTGGAGTGCGCGTTTCATCGGACGGGCGCCATATTGCGGATCATATCCCTGCTCTGCGATAAACGATTTAGCCTCCTCCTCAATGGTGAGTGGATGCTCCAATTCGTTCATCCGTTTGTAGATGTGGGTCAATTCCAAATCGATGATTTTAAATATGGAATCTTTGCTCAATTGGTCGAAGAAGATGACATCGTCCACACGGTTGAGGAATTCGGGCGAGAAGGTCTTGTTCAGAGCCTTCATGATGACGCTTTGGGCCATCTTTTTCTCCACCACATCGTTCGACATGGAGAATCCAATGCCTTTTCCAAACTCTTTGAGTTGTCGTGTTCCCGCATTGGAGGTCATGATGATGACGGTGTTGCGGAAATCGACATGTCTGCCCGTACTGTCTGTTAATCTTCCCTCGTCCAAAACCTGCAACAATAGGTTGAATACATCAGGATGTGCCTTCTCTATCTCATCGAAAAGAACAATGGAGTAGGGTTTTCTTCTGACTTGTTCGGTCAACTGTCCTCCCTCTTCATAACCAACGTATCCCGGAGGAGCTCCATTGAGGCGGGAAACCGAATATTTGTCCATATATTCGCTCATATCTACGCGAATGAGCGCATCGGCGCTTCCGAACATCTCCTTCGCAAGCGTTTTCGCCAAGTAGGTCTTGCCGACACCTGTTGGTCCGAGGAAGATAAAGGAGCCGACTGGTCTGTTGGGATCTTTCAGTCCGATTCTATTTCTTTGGATTGCCTTGACTGTCTTATCGACCGCTTCGTCCTGTCCGATCACCATTGATTTCAGGATTCCGTTCATCCTTACGAGTTGTTCACCTTCGGAGCGTGCCATACGCTGAACCGGAACGCCTGACATTTTAGAGATCACCTTGGTCACATCCTCCTCGGAGACCGTCTGTTTGCTCTCCTTGCACTCCTCCAGCCATCTATTACGCTCTTCGGCCAATTCAACCATTAGGCTCTTCTCTTTATCCCTGAAATCCGAGGCCAATTCGAAATCTTGTGAGGCGACGGCTTGCATCTTACGCTCTTTGACACGTTCGATTTCCTCTTCAATTACGGAGATGGAGTTGGGAACGCTGATGTTGGCGAGGTGCGTAGCGGCGCCCGCTTCGTCCAAAGCGTCGATGGCTTTGTCTGGGAAACAACGGTCGGAAATGTACCTGCCGGTCAATCTTACGCAAGCCTCCAACGCTTCGTCGGAGTAGATCACATTGTGGTGCTCCTCGTAACGTCCCTTCACGTTTTTCAGGATCTGAAGCGTGTCTTCTGCGGAAGTAGGTTCCACGATGATCTTTTGGAAACGACGCTCCAAGGCGCCATCTTTCTCTATTTTTGTACGGTACTCGTCTAACGTGGTGGAGCCGATACATTGGATTTCGCCTCTTGCCAAAGCTGGCTTCAACATATTGGCGGCGTCTAACGAGCCTTGTGTTCCACCGGCGCCCACCATGGTGTGGATTTCGTCGATGAACAAGATGATGTTCGGATTTTGGGCTAACTCATTCAGAATCGCTTTGATACGTTCTTCGAATTGTCCACGGTATTTTGTGCCAGCCACCACAGAACCTAAATCGAGTGATACCAAGCGTTTGTCTAAAAGGATTCTGGAAACCTGTTTGTTGACGATACGGAGGGCGAGTCCCTCTACGATAGCGGTCTTTCCGACGCCAGGCTCTCCAATCAGGATTGGATTGTTCTTCTTCCTTCTGCAAAGGATTTGGGCCAATCGCTCCATCTCTGTGTCTCTTCCCACCACAGGATCCAATTTGCCGTCCGCAGCCGCTTTGGTCAGGTCCACACCGAAATTGTTCAAAACCGGTGTGTCGTTGTCGCCGCTGGCATCAGCTGTCTGCGTTGTGGTGTTGGATGGGCGTTTACCGCTGTTGTAATCCGGGGTTTCTCCATCCAAAATGGCGCCATCCTCATCATCATTATTATAATCTTTGTAACCGAACTTAGGCTCTTCTGGATTGGCCAGTTTGAAAACCTGTTCGTATGTGACGTTCTGCTTGCGGAGCGAATCGGCCGCAAGACTGGTATTTTCACGCATAATTGCAAGTAATAGATGTTCGGTCTCTAACTCGTCTTTCCTCAAAAGACGAGCCTCAAGATCGGCGTATTTTAATATTTTTTCCGTTGATTTGAGTAGGGGCAGGTCAGTATCGAAGGCTATTTCATTCGTTTGACGAAGCCTCTCCTCAATATATTCCTTCACCGCTTTGGAATCGACATTCATTTTGTCGAGCAGTTGGTTGGCTGTGCCGTTCCCATCTCTCAATATGCCTAAAAGCAGATGCTCTGGTCCGATGCAGGAATTTCCCAATCGTTGCGCCTCCTCTCTGCTGTATGAAATCACATCTCTAACGCCCTGTGAATATTTGTATAGAGCCATATATATTACATTTATAATATGCAAATATAATAAATAGGCGGTTCAATTCCTACATATACAAAACCAAAGACTTGAAAAAAGTTGTGCCACCATGAATTTTTAACAAAAAAAAGCAATTTTAGAGCTGTGGCTTTGTGTGGTAACTTTTTTTTTCGTACCTTTACGGATAATTTTTAGACTAAAAGTAGAACTTAAAATAATGGTTGATCAAGACAGAATTATCCAAATCGACATTGACAAGGAGATGCGTTCATCGTACATCGACTACTCAATGTCAGTGATTGTGTCCCGTGCGTTACCAGACGTCAGGGATGGCTTCAAGCCAGTTCATAGACGTGTGTTGTATGGTATGAGCGAATTGGGCTTGGTTTCTAACAAGCCAACGAAGAAATCCGCCAGAATCGTAGGAGAGGTATTAGGAAAGTATCACCCTCACGGTGATTCCTCCGTGTATGGTACCCTTGTGCGTTTGGCGCAGGATTGGACGCTTCGTTATCCGCTTGTATATGGACAGGGTAACTTCGGTTCCATCGATGGTGACTCTGCAGCGGCTATGCGTTATACCGAGGCGCGTCTTCAGAAGATTACCGAGGATATTTTGATCGACTTGGATAAGGATACCGTTGATTTCCAAGATAATTTCGATGGTGAGCATCAAGAACCTACCGTTTTACCTACCCGTATCCCACAATTGTTGGTGAACGGAGCATCTGGTATCGCCGTAGGTATGGCGACCAATATGCCACCTCACAACCTATCCGACACAATCGACGCTTGCGTCGCTTATGTGGATAACAAGGATGTCGATATCGAGGAGTTGATTAAGTTGATCAAAGCTCCTGATTTCCCAACGGGTGGTATCATCTATGGCTATTCAGGTGTTCGTGACGCCTATTTGACAGGCCGCGGTCGCGTGGTAATTCGTTCAAAGGTCGAGATCGAGAACGAGAATGGCCGTGAGAAGATCGTTGTGCGTGAAATTCCATATTTGGTGAACCGTGCCGAGATGATTAAGGCGATCGCCGATATGGCCGCCGACAAAAAGATCGAGGGTATCGCCAACATCAACGATGAGTCGGACCGTGAGGGTATGCGTATCGTGATCGATGTGAAGCGCGACGCCAACTCCAATGTCCTTTTGAATAAATTGTACAAATATTCAGCCCTCCAATCCTCTTTCAGCGTAAACAATATCGCATTGGTACACGGAAGACCTAAGTTGTTGAACTTGAAGGATTTGATTGCGGAATTCATCGATCACCGCCACGAGGTTGTCGTTCGTAGAACCAGATTCGAATTGGCGGAGGCAGAGAAGAAGGCGCACATTTTGGAAGCCTTGATTGTCGCTGTCGATAATATTGACGAGGTGATTCGCATCATCCGTTCTTCCAAGACGGTACAAGAGGCGAGAGAGGGATTGATGAACCGCTTCAACTTCGATGAGGAGCAGGCGAGAGCGATTGTCGAGATGCGTCTCCGTCAGTTGACTGGACTTGCTATCGAGGATTTGCGTGCCGAGTACGAGGAGTTGATGAAGTTGATCAACCATTTGAAGGCTATCTTGGCGAGCGAGGAGCTCCAAATGCAGGTAGTGAAAGAGGAGTTGCTCGATGTGAAGAACAAATATGGTGACGCAAGACGCACCGAAATCAAATATACTTCCGAGGAGTTCAATCCAGAGGACTTCTACTCTGACGATGAGATGGTCATCACGATCTCTCACTTGGGTTACATCAAACGTACGCCACTCGCTGAGTTCAAGGCACAAGGCCGCGGCGGTGTCGGTTCGAAGGGTAGCAGTTCGCGCGATGAGGATTTCATCGAGTACATCTATCCTGCGTCTATGCACAACACGATGTTGTTCTTTACCCAAAAGGGTCGTTGCTACTGGTTGAAGGTTTACGATATTCCAGAGGGTAGCAAGACGACGAAGGGACGCGCGATCCAAAATATGTTGAACATTGATTCAGACGATGCGGTGAACGCATTTATCAAGATTAAGTCGTTGAACGACGAGGAGTTCTGCAAGAACCACTACTTGATGTTCTGTACCAAGAACGGCGTGGTGAAGAAGACATCCCTCGAAGCATATTCACGTCCTCGTACCAACGGTGTGAACGCAATCACCATCAGGGAGGACGATAAGGTGATCCAGGTAAGATTGACCACTGGAAACAGTGAGATCATCATGGCTAACCGCAATGGACGTGCCATCCGTTTCAATGAGTCTAAGGTTCGTGAGATGGGTAGAACCGCAACAGGTGTTCGTGGTATGACCTTGGATGGTCCGGAGGATGAGGTTGTCGGCATGATCGCTATCAACGATCCTCAAACAGAGACTGTTATGGTGGTGTCCGAGCAAGGTTACGGAAAGCGTAGCGACTTGGAGGATTACCGTATCACCAACCGTGGCGGTAAGGGTGTGAAGACCATGAACATTACGGATAAGACAGGTCTTTTGGTGGCAATCAAGAGCGTTACCGAAGAGAATGACCTTATGATTATCAACAAGTCTGGAATCACGATCCGTTTGAAGGTGACCGATGTGCGTGTCATGGGACGTGCGACACAAGGTGTCCGTTTGATCAATTTGACCAAGAAGAATGACCAAATCGCTTCTGTCTGCAAGGTGTTGTCCGAGCAGGAAGGGGAGGAACTTGAGGGTGAATCGGAATTGATCGAGGGTGACGAGACAAACGTTGGCACGGAAATTGAAGGAGAGAATAATGAAGAGAGTAATAACTAAGATTTTAATTTAGAAATTATAACATCATGAAAAAGATTACATTAACAGCATTGGCGTTGACCATGGCTATGGGCGGATTCGCTCAAAAGAAGAATGTTTCTTTGGCAGAGGGTTGTTTGTACGAGCAACCAGTAAACTTTGCAGAAGGTAAGACTTTGATCGAGGCAGCCATGAAGAATCCTGAGACTGCTAATTGGGCAAAGACATATTTTATCGCAGGACAGGTCTATGATAAACAATACATGGATGGTGCGGCAAAGAGACAAACAGGTATGCAATATTCTCAAGATGAGATGAGCGAGGCGCTTGTTAATGCGGTGGACGCTTACTTGAAGTGTGGCGATTTGGACCAAAAGCCAGACGCAAAGGGTAAGGTAAAGCCTAAATACAACAAAGATGTCGTAAAGAACTTGAAATCTTACGCTGACTATTTGATCGCCGAGGGACAAGAGCACCAAAAGAAGGGTGAGAATGAGAAGGCTATCAAGATGATGGAAAAGTACTTGAACTTGGTTGACCAAGATATCTTGAAGGCCGAGAATCTCAAGAGCAGTTCTATCTACAACGATGTGAAGTTCCTTGTTGTGAACTTGTCTGCAGGAAATGAAAAGCTTCGCCCAACTATGATCAAGTACATGAACGAGTTGAAGGGCGCAGGCTATAAGGAGGAGACCATGTACGAGTGGTTGAGCAGCACTTATGGTGACATGAAGGATTACGACAAGATGTTGAAGGTGCTTGATGAGGGTATCAAGAAGTTCCCTTCAAACAAGTACTTGATTGGTAACATGATCAACTACTACTTGGATAACAACAAGGAGCAAGAGGCTGTTCAATATTGTGACGCCGCTATCCAAAAAGATCCAAACAACCCTCAATACTATATGATTAAGGGTGAGATGTTGATCAAGAAGAACCAATTCGACGATGCAATCGTTAATTTGGAGAAGGCTATTTCTTTGGATCCAAACAATTTCAACGCACAATTCGAGTGTGGTTTGGCTCACGAGAAGAAGGGCGAGGAGCTCCAAGACGCTGCTAACAAGATCAAGGATATGAAGAAGTACAATGCTCAAAGAAACAAGGCTATCGATGAGTTTAAGAAGTCTCTTCCATTCTTGGAGAAGGCAAGACAAATCAATGGCGAGGATGAGATGAACCTTCGTTTCCTTCGTTCGGTTTACTACAAGTTGTCTATGAACGACAAATACACTGAGGTGGACAAGGCGCTCAAGGCAATCGAGGCAAAGAAGTAATTGTTTATTTCCCGATAAGAGAGGGCGGTCGCTGTATTGTGACCGCCCTTTTTGTTTGTACAGCACGGATTGTTCTATGGGTGAATCTTTCCGGGAGAATAA
>JAKSKV010000030.1 GCA_024401555.1 Paludibacteraceae bacterium | reverse complement strand
AATCGTAATCTCCTAACATAATCGTATCTTTTAATCGTTAAAAACAATAGTTCTTGTGGGCGAAGTCGTTTTTGAAACTATACTTCGAATAACTTTGGTTGAGCAACTTCGGGAAGTCGGTCTCCAATGGGAATCCCTTCGTGATGCCCATAATGCAGTCTCCCAAAGCCTCGCTCACATAATACTGACCGCTCTTCATCACATACGGAATGCTACCTTCGTAATCTCCGATAAATGATTTTTGGTACGCATCGTTTGAATCGTAACCCGCACGATAAGAGTGCATCAACGCAAGATGTTCGGGTAAGGAGCAATTCAAGGCGTGTATATCATAATCTCCGTTGTTAAGTTTAGTTTTGTTCACGGAGAAATTTTGTCCGCTCGAAAGGGTGATGTCGCAGGAGAAATCCCCATCCTTTAATGATGGAGGTGCTGATAGGTCATTATAGACAATCTTCATAACACCTTCATCCATATCCTCTCTTATAGGGTAGCACAACATTTTGTTACTAGAAGGGGAAATCCATTTTGATTCTCCATACCTCTTCTTTCCTTCGTAACGGATATAACGAGCCTTGGCGGTATCGTCAAAGTGCGTGTATAGGTCTTTCGTGTTCTCGGAAGATAGTGTTGTTGTCGCAACTTGCAGGAAGATCGGGATCAACACCGAACCTCTCTTTGGCATAGCGATGTCGCATTCCCAAATGAACGGTGCGGGAACATCGTGCAGTGTGCCGTGCAAATTATCCGTTGAATCGGAATCGATAGTGTACATTTTATTCATAATTGACATATTTCCATCCTGCAAACCTTCGTGACACCATCCACCATCATTGACGATATGACAAGCCTTACCCGCAATTTTCACATTTCGGATGATGATTTGTTGCAATTGTGTAATCCTATTGAAAGGATTGAATACCTCCAAAACAAAGGCGATTTGCCTGTATTCTCCACGATAAGCGGAACGAACCAACAAGACTTCGTTATTCTTGAATGTCATTCTATCAACATCCGAATCTCCGAATGCTTGATAAGCCTTGCTACCCAAGTTCCAAGCGAGTGGTTGAGTTTCAGCGAAGAATGGGGAAATGATGCGACTACGATAGTATTGTCCGTGTGCGGATGCATCTACCACCAATCGTGTTCCGTCAAACAGGTTTTCGTCAGCACCATTCGCCTTCGTGTAATCGTAAAATTGATCATACACTCCGTTCTTGTCTCCGAAATACAAAGCACTCTTTGTCGATTGAGATGTCTTGCCCTCGTTGGTTGCGGTTTCCCTGCCTCTTGCGTTCGCATCATCGACTATTGCCGATGAGTTGTTGTTCGTGACAGGTGTCTTTGCGTTCAATTCCGCCTCCATCTGCAATTTCTGCAAAGCCGATGGACCACTTGGCTCTTCGGTCTTTGGTGCGGTTGTTTTAGGGGTCTTGTTTCCGTCTCCCTCTCCGCTTGACTTGTAAATCATATAACCTCCGCTTGCCATTAGAGCGACAGGTGCTAGTAACTCTATCATAATCGTATCTTTTTGTTATTCCAAACCTCTTGCTTTCAAAATCAATGTGCGTACTAGGTAAGCACCAAATCCTGCTCCCGATTGGATAAGGAGAAACGAAACGAACGGATGCTCCAACAAGAAGGATTGCTCGTTATCCTCCGTTCCTCTCAAACTTTTATTCTTTCTTCTCTTCGCCATAATCAGTTATAAATTGGTTGGTCATTACTCTCCGTTTCAATGTCGCTGAATTTTGGTTTTGTGTCATCTTCGCCTTGCCCTCCGATGATTTTTTCCAAATCCTGTTTGTACTTTTCGTAGTCCTCTTTGCTGATTGTGATCGCTCTCACAATTCCGTAGAGAGAGGCTACCAAACCTGTGCCGATAAAGAATGTCATTATCGGGTGTTTGCTCATATATTGCTTGATCACTTGCTTTGCCATAAACTTACTTGTCTTGTCTTTGCGTTTTTTTTGCTCCCGCCAACCCCTTCTTCTTCAAATTCTTTGTGAGGTTGTCCATCTTCTTTGATGCGACCTTCGTAGCCTTCTTTCGTGCGGAGATCATAATCTTCGATGTAGCCTTCTTTACCGCCTTTTTGGTCTTTGCCAACTCCTTGCGAACGGCTTTCTTTGCGGTTGCCTGTTTCTTCTTCAATGCCTCACGACCCTTCTTCAATGCGTCGAGTTGCTTTGTTGTCAATTTCTTCGCAACTTTCTTCTTTGGAGTTGCAGTCGCTTTCTTTGCGGTGCTTTTCTTGGTTGTCTTTTTTGTTGTTGCCATATCCTTGCCTCCTGTGATTAAAACCGCACCCGCTATCAAAGCAGGTGCGATGATTGATATTGGTTTCATTAGAATGTGTAACCCGATGTTTGGAATTTCGTTTTAAGCGATTCGTACAGGCTAGTTGATGTATCAACCTCTTTCTTGATCCATTCGATTAGGTTGAGAGGTGTTCCGTTGCCCCACATAGGCTTTCCGAATGTTCCGTATTCGGGTGTTCCGAACGCATCCACGATTGCCTGTAAATCGGTGGCTGACGGATTGTTGTCTAGGATGATCTCCTTGATCTTGCTCTCGTCAGTTCCGAATCCGTCCATTGCGTCCAAAAGGTCTTTTGCGTAAACCTTTGCGTCCGAATCGGTTATCCTGCGTTCCAACACCTGCTCTCTCGCCTGTTCTTGTATTTTCGCCTTGTCCTTCTCCGCATCCTTTTGTGCGGATTTGCTCTTGATGAATCGGTAGGTCTTGATTCCGCCGAAGATAGCCAATCCTGCCGTTACCGAAATCGTCGCCACCAATAAGTAGGGATTCTTTTTCAGTGATGCGACCTTGCTCAATGCCTTTGTCTTTACACTCATATTTTAAGCGAATTTTGACGCGACTTTTGCCATCTTGATGTATGACGGATTCTTTGCCAAAATCCGCATCATTCCGCATAGTTCATCGCCTGTCACTTTGTCGCTTGCCGATTGCAGTGCGTCTGCGATTTCCTGTGCTTGTCGGGCATCGTTCGCGTTGATTGTGATTGTTATTTCGTATTTAGCCATCGAAGTAGTCTTTTATTGGTTATTCCTCGTCCGCATCCACCGCTCTTACAAGAGGTCTAACCTGCGGTGCGGTTTGCGGTTGTGGTTGTTGTGCGGGTTGCTCCTGTTGTGCGTTGTCCACACCCAACAAAGCACCTAGGTTGTATTTTTGTGCGAGTGAGCCAACTACATTGCCTAAAACATTGCCCAATCCCGCTGAAATCAATCCCGATTTCGTGCGTAGGCTCTGCAATTCCTCCAATAGAGGCTCGGTCTGCCTTTGATACTCTTCGTATTGCTCCAACTCGTCCTCCATCCGTTGATATTCCTTACGCATCTCCTCGATCTGCGATTTTAGTCGCTCGTTCTCCGATGAAAGAGCCTCTATCTTCGTGATGCGGTTGTTCTTCTCGATGTCCTCCTTGATTTTGCGTTCCATCAGCTTGCCCAATCCGAATTGCGTGATTTGTCCTTTGGAATCAACGCAATCATCGGGAATTCCCGCCAATCCTGTCAAAATTTGGATGGTGTTGCCCATCATTGCGGTGTAGTCGGTGTTTTCGATGTCCACCTTCTCGTTCTTCTCGTTGTTTGATTTGATAGCCTCCATCCTTTGCTCCAAATGGCTAGCCTTCGCATCGTTCTCGGAACGCAACTTGTTCAGTTCGTTGCTCATCTCGTCCAATTGGTTGCGAAGTTCCTCGGTTGTCTCATCATCGTTTGAGCGGAGGATGAAACTTGTGTTGGTGCGTTGGCTCACTTTCCTGCCACCGAAATCGGCATCCACCTTCGCTATTTCGGGGTGTCTTTGAAGGTAACTTTCTAGTGCCGAAAGCACCTGTTCCGCTTTCTCCTGTTTGTTCGCGGTTGTGGATGATCCCTGCAATTTGTTTTTCAACTCCATCTTGCGGTCATACAGGACGAAAGTGTAGTTGATTGAGGTGCAGTTCTCAAAACTCGTTCTCACATTGTCCAAAAGGTTTGTGATGTCCAATTCTCTATTCATACTATTACTATTTTGGTTGATAAATTACTTTCTCTTCGCAGGGGAAATTCGGATGAAACTGATTGTCAAAGGCGATTGTGTTCCTTGCGTCTCATCGTCACCTCTCTTCAAATACTCGATCGTTGTCGAATTAAGTCTCTTCACAATCATATAGTCACGCATAACCTTGTATCTTCCGTTTCCGAAAGACGCCAACTTGGATGCGTTCTCGCTGATTGCGTCACTAGGGGAGACGATTGTAACTCTCTCGTCCTCTCCGCAGGTGGTGTCATCGTCAAATACGAAGCCTGTTAGGATAATGGTGTCATTGCCTAGATTGACGCACATCTCGGTATCGACAACATTGATGTCCTCGCTAGACACGATGGTATCGTAGCCTTCCTGTGCGTATCTCCTTTTCTCTATGTCGATAAGTGTCTTAATCATTGCTCCTTGCTTTTAATGTAAACATCAATCGTGTACTCCTGCTCAACGATTCCTTTCGTGCCTAATATGTACGGATTTACAAACTCTTCGACAACGAATGTGATTTTGTTGCCCATCCTCTCGAAATCGACAGGAACGAGCATATTGTTCGCTGATGGTCTAATCCAAGGTTTAGTCATTACCTTTATTGACGGAACCACAATCCTTCCATCGGTCGAGATAGACAATTTCGCAAAGCACGATTCGAATCCTCTAATTCTTGCGAAAGCACCGACCAACATATTTCCGTTACCCGCAATGGGGAAATCGTATCTAAACGATTTCCCCAATTTGTGAGCGGGAACTTTCAATTTATATAACCTCAACATAATAGCCTCGTTTTAGTTCTTCAACAAAACCATAAGCGACAATTTCACATCGGCATAGTAACCGCCTTCGGGAATGTCGAAGTGGATGTCGATTGTCTTTTGCGATGATTCGATTCTATCGTCCGAAAAATCCCAAAGAGCCTCGTTACGGCTTATTTGGTTATTCCAACGGAACAAATCCAACTCGCTACCGATTGGAAGGATTTCGTTTCCGTCAATCTTCACTCCGCAGGTCACTCCTGTGAGCGGTTTGTCGCAGAAAAAGAAAAGTCCTGTCGCATACTTGTAGTCGCTACGGAGTTGCTCCTGCACATTGTAGTGTGTCACACCGCTAGGGATTGTGATGTCGATTCGTTGGTATTGCTTGCTATTCATAATATCTTGTTTTAAAATTTACAATCGTGGATAAGGTATATTGTCGCAATCGTTGATGGAGTGTCGGGACCCAAAGAGCCATCTATGTCCAACTTGAATTTTGGGTGTTTGGACAACCCTCCGTTAAGGCGGTATAGTGCGTCCTTCCAAGAGTTCCGTCCGTCCACCGAAATCAAATCCAACGGCATTTTGCTTGGCATAACATCACCGAGGTCGGAAATGGTAAGCCTAAAATCCGCAAAAGGGTATGTCGATGGGTATTGTCTGTGCGAATTATAGTATAGTGTCGCATAGGCGAATCGGAAACCTTCCTTCGTGAGCAATGGGAAAGGAGGTCTCATATAACTAATCGTGTCGAGGAACATCGTGTTCACGAAAATCATCTCCGCCTCTTCGTGTGTTTGCAATTGGAACTCTTTCCCGATATTAACCAACTTAACCGAGTATGGTCGCTTATCTTCCTTTTCGGGCATTCCGTTCGCAACGCCAAACGGATAACTCTCTATGTGGTAGAAGTGTTCGGATTCGACCTCAGTATCGGAATATTCGAACACAACCTCAAAGTCCAAATTCGAATCGTTCCTAGTCTCTATCTTGATTTCGGACATTTCAGTGTTTTTTAGGCACGGAATCGCAATGCGTCTCCAATCTTTCGGTTCGGACACGATATTGTCCGATGGAAAGTCCATAAATGGCAAAACCCAAAGATTGTCGCAAATTCTCCGTCCGTCAATAGTGATTGTGACGAACCCACGGAAACTATCGTCCATATCGCTCTCGCTCGTGAACATCCTAGTCTTTCCGTACCTGTTATGGAAATAGAAAGAACGGATGCTCCTGCAATTAAGCGGGGTATCTACGATTGTCTCCTTGCCTGTGATTGGAACTGAAAATAACATAACCGATTGTTTTTTGATTAGAAACAAAAAAAGGCTTTGTACGATACCTACCGCACAAAGCCTTTTCTCTTACTTCGTGGCTTACTTGAAGATGATTGATTAAGCAGGGATAACCTTGCAACCAATCAACTCGATGCGAACCGCCTCCTTCTCCAATGACGATGCAACCGCACTATTGATGCGGATGGTCGCATTGATGAGGGATTGAGGAGCGATCATAACAGGGTTAGCCAACTTGTAGCAACCGCAAAGTCCGTCTCCTGCCTCCGCTACCTTGTCGAACACACGGCAAGATGTGCGTGGCAATGCGGTCTTACCGCTGACCTCGATCTCCAACTCTCCGTTAAGGATTGCCGAGTTTGCGATGTCGAAATCTGCCGATGCCAATGCCTCGTCAGTGTCTGCTTCCACTTGTGCCGACAACACGCGAATCTTCTCCAAAAGGAAATACTGACCTGCCTCCAACTTTGCGTTGTTGAGGTTAGTGATTGAATCACGAGTTGTGTCCTTTGCCTCAAACATCTCCTTTGTGGTAGCACCACCCATCACCTTTGTTCCGTAGATCGTCCAATCTGCCAATTTCTTAGACATATTGTTCAAACCTGCGATGACCTCTGCGGGAACGAGGTTGGTACGCTCCATAAACTCCACTCTTGCGGTACTCATAGATGTACCTGCGAATACTGAATTTGCCATTCTTTTACGAATTTTAATGATTATTACTTACTTTCTTTACTCTCGATTAGAAACAACCTTGAACGCCCGACATACCTGGCTCCAAAGAGAGTGTTCCGACACCTCTTGTAGCGACCTGTGAAGGGATTCTGCGTTGCATTCTGCCTAGACCACGAACTCCGTTAAGGGTGATCACCTCTTTGCCCATCAACTCGTTCACGATACCCGCACCGCCAACTGCGGTCATACCGAATCCTGCGTTCTTGATGAAATCATCGTTCACACTTGCGGAGACAACCGCACCGCCAGCCGCCAACAAAGACGGAACGATGTAGTTCTTTGCGTTACCCGCCAATCCTTCAACTGCGTTACTCTCGTTGAGTGCCTTCTTCAAAGCACCGCCAACCACTACGCCTGTCAAAGTACCCGCCAACTTCATAGCGGTGTTCTTCCAATTCACTTTCATAATAGTATTTGTTTTAATTGTTCGACTTAAAACCCTTTGAGAAGATACTTCGCACGGCTACTCTTCTTGCTCTTCTTGCCCGATGTGTGCTTGCCGATTCTCTTCTTGCTCTTCTTAACTCCGTTGAGTGATTTGCCATCCTTGCTCTTGCTCTTCTTCACGATCGCGTAAGTGCCGATGCCCAAACCTCCAACCAAAAGACCGATTCCAATCCACTTTTGTGCGGTCTTTGAAAGACCTAAAAAGCCTTTCTCATCGCTAGTGTTAGTGTCTGCCATAACTGATAATGTTGTTTAATTATTGATGTGATTTTTACAAAACCAAGTTCAGCACCGCTCCGATAGCCATTGTGACCGCACCCGCAATCATCCAAGCCTTTCCGTTCGGCTCTTTCTTGTCTCCGTTGCCCGATGTGTCCTCGTCCTTGACAGGGTTTGACTTGTCGGGTTCTGCGGTCTTGTTGCCGTTCTCGTCGATAGGTGTGAGGTATAGAGACGATGCCCATCCGAATTGTCCGTTGTAGGAGATGTATTTCCAACCTGCGACAGGTGTGATAACTCCCGATCCCGCCTCTTCTACGATTGCATCTTTGGGGATTCTAGCGATGATGTTGCTATCGTCCTTCTCGTTAGGCTCTCTGCGGAGACGAAGTGGTGTTGTCTCCGTTGTTACTTTATACTTTTGTGCCATATCTCGTTAGTCCTTGAAAAGTTTTCTCAATCCTTGACCCGCCACCATTCCGATTCCGAAGATGATTAGTGCTTTGAGCAATCCGCTCGTCTTGTCGGAATCATCCTCGTTGCGGTAGTCGCATCGGCAATCCTGCGTTTGTCCGTAATATGCGTTCTCTCCGTGGTTGTACTGACCTCCGTCAGTGAATCGCACCATACCGCTATTTTCGTAATCGTATGTGCGGAAAACAGGTTGGTTGTACGCATCCCCAACTCCGTCCAAAAATTGTAGTCCGAATCCTGCCATATCTTTAAAAATCTTTTTTCTTGGTTGGTCTCTTCTCCTCAAAACAAGTGTCCAACACAGGGTCGCAGGTGTAACCCTCGACAATGCAGTAGATGTGTTGGTAATAGCCTCGGTTGTTGTACTCGGCAATACGCAACTTGTAATTGAGGTCTAGGTTCTCGCAAATTGACGCAATCAACATTGCGTAGCAGTCGCAATCGCCCTTTTGTTCATAAAGTGTACGCAATGGTCTCCGAACCTGTTCTCTGTCGGGTGCGTCCTCTTCGTACTTGATGTACGAGTAGACGAAATCGAAGATAGCCTGCACCGTCTCTTCGATTGTGTTCCGCTCCAACGCATAGGCTAGTTGCTCGGTGTCCTTGCGGTATTTTATCGCCATCTTGCGTATGAACGATGCGGTCTCTTCGGGCGATACATTGCTTTGTATGTAATCATCGTTGCGAAGTAACTTGCTCTCGCTCGGAATGAGGTCGATGTAGTCTTGTATTGATCCGATTCTCCGTTGAGTTTTCGCGACCAAACCCAAACCGCTGACAGGTTGCTCGACAGGAATCTCTTCCTTCTCGTCCAAAACAACACTCAACGCAACATTTGCGATGTTGTTGATTGTCAATCCGAATTTCATCGTGCATCCGTCCACCAATTCCTTGCACTTGTTTTGGATGATTTCGATGTCTCCGTTAGCGATAGACTGAACCGCTGAAACGATGATTGTCGCTAATGTCGCTATCGGAATCCAAACATCGACAGGCATCCTTCCTGTTCCGTTAGCGGGAATGGTTATTGTATTGGTCGCTGATGTGTTATTTGCGATAACCTTACCCGCTGAATTGACAACATCGAACGAATTAAGACGGACACTGACACTGAAATCGCTACGATTCACGAAATCAACCGCCAAAGGCAATTTCACTCCCTGCATAGATACCTGCATATCCTTCGGTTTGCCGTACCACATAGGAGTGACAACGAGGTTGTTCGCGAAATTCTTCGCCCTTGAAATCGTGTTCCAAATGAGGAAACCTCCGATTCCAATGAATCCTACCGCCAAGCCTATTTTTGTGCCTTTTTTCATTCCCTTTATTCTTTGATAACAAATTGACTATTAAGTAGTTTGTATTTCAAAGCGAAAAACTATTACTTGACTATTCTTTTATTTTCTTGGTTTTGTTGCGTTTTCCGTTTGTATTTTTTTGTATTTACTTTTATCCGATTTGTATTTTCGGTTTCGGCAATACAAACAGGTGTCGCAGTTACCGCAACATTCCTTGCGGTTTTCGGTGTTGTTTTGGCTTAAATTCTCCATATTTGTGGTCGAATACATAAAATTTCAAGAAAAAAGAGAGTAAAGCATTTGCTCATACAACCGCCTGTGAGGGTAGTTGTGAGAGAAAGCGGGAAGGGAACTCCCGCTTTTTTTGTTTCTAGGTTAGAATCCGTACATTCGGATGCCTCCGAATCCCTGTTTAGGTTGCGGTTTTTCCTCGATTGCGGTAACAGGTTCGGGTTCGGTTGCGGGTGCGGTCTTGAATCTCTCCAACTCCTCGTTGCACCGCTCGATGATAGCCTCGTGGAACTCCACCTGTTTGAGAGCCTGTTCGCTCTTACCCTTCATATTCTCCAATTCTCGCACAATAGTTTCCCTGTCGGTTGCGATCACTTGGTAGTTGGCATTGTCGAATCCCATATCGGTGTCCTGCTTGAATGTGTAGGTTCGTGGTTTTCCATCCACCTGTGCGATGATGTCCACAACCATTGTCGGCATACCGAAGTTTGCGGAGAAATACGGCTTTGACACCGATTGAGCCTCGATAACGGATGCGGTTATCGTCTTTGCGTCCAAAACATAAAGCGGAGACCCGCCTTTCAAATCCTTGAATAACATAATTCAGTTCGTTTTTAGTTAATGATTAATGAAAAAAGGGGTAGCGATTCGCCACCCCCGAAAAAAAACGATTTTAAGCACCCGCAACAGGTGTCGCATTTGCGGTTGTCGCAGTCGCAGTTGCGAACAATGGACTTAACCTGCTGATGATGTAGGCACTTTGTCTCTCTTGCGACAACTCGCCCTTGGTATCTTGCAAAGCCTGTGACAATTGCAAGTTCCAATGTCCGTTGAGAGTGTCGATGATGCGTTGCGTGTTCTCCTTACCCGCATTGATGATGTCGCAGGTTTGCTTTTGACTTTCGTAAGCGACCGATGAGAATCCCTGTTGGATTCCGTTGGCGATGTTGGTCAATCGCTCTTGGATTTGCGATGTTGAGCAAGTGACCGAATTTTGCAGGTTTTTAAGGCTACACTCGTTCTCCTTTACCGCACCCATAATGAAATCGTTGTTGTGGTTGGTGTTGATGGTGTCCTGCAAAGCGGAGATTTGTCGGGAGTTGAAATTCTCCGCTCCGTTGAAACCACCGAACCCGCCTCCGTTCATCATACTCATCCACACAAGGTAGATGAATGGGTTGTTTTGCCATCCGTTCATTCCTCCGTTGCAAGCCATCATCGTTGCAAGGTCATTTCCCCTGTCCGAATAGGGAAAACAAAAAACTTTCTCGTTGTCCATAAATAAAAAAAATTCGCGTTTCTCCCGATATTGGGATTGACGCGAATCTATCCTTGCCCGATTTGTGCCGACAGGCTTATGTTGTGGGGTGCGATCCTTCCGTTTGCGTGATGTTTGTGGATTGTTTGTAGGCGGTAATGTGCGTGTCTATCGTCTCTTTGATGATGCGTGTGATGATGCGTATCGTGGTGCTTTGCCGTTGCCTTTGCGGGTAGAGTATCTTATTTCTGCTCACAACCTGTTGCGACATTCCTGTCAGTCTGCTTATCTCTCCGTCCGTGATGTGTTCCGACAGGCAATGACACATCGCCATCCTCGCACAAAAGCAATCCTCGTTCTTGCTAGTGATCAGTTCTTCGGGAGCGACCTCTACCTCTTCGCTTACCGATTTGAGTATCTCCTTGAAAATCCGCTTGTATAGTTTCATCGGGTATATGTTTTTCATTTGCGTTGCGAATTTAGATTGTGAATGTTAGTATTTCTATTGGTGTTCTCAATGCGGGTATTGAAAACAAAAAAAGGATAGGGTAACGAAACCCTATCCGAAAAAGTAGATGATGCAGGATGAGAGAACCTGCCCGATCACACCTGCGAATAGTGTTGGGATCGTATCTTTACTCTCTTGTGATGCTAGAATGATGCAGTAAGTTATACTGAACACCACACAGGCACAACCGAGCAGAAAACCTCTCAATATATTCCTATTCATATCCGTTCACAACAGGCTCGTCTGCGGGTTGTTGTGTTTCGTCTGCACCTGCATCTGCCTTTACCTCTTCCTCGACAACGATACCCTTAACCTTGTTGTAGAGGTCCACATTTCCGATTGACACCATCTTTAACGCATCCAATGTGTCGATGAAATTTTGGAAATACTTTACCTCGTTGTCCTCCAAAGTCACATCTACACCCTTCGGTGCGTTCGCATCGTCCACGAAATATCGTCCTGTCCGTTCGTCCTTCGTGATTCCGAATCTCTCCATCTCCGCAGGGGAGAATCGGTCGATAAACTTAAAGCGAAGAGCCTTCGCCTCGCTCACTTGTTTCAAAGTACCCATTGTGGGCATAAGGTTGGCGTGATCCACGCATTGCCTCAAAGTCATTCCTACTTTTACCATAATATTATTAATTATTATTCTACTCTGCTAGCACATTCAATCTCAACTACGAAATTAACGGAATCGGGGTTGCCTTCTTCTAATCTTTTCAAACAATGAATTTTCATCATACCTCCTTCGAAAGAAGTAATAGTTATACCGATGTTTTTCAAAATTTTCGATGAAAATTCTCCTGCTCTAACCTCGACAATTCCCGCAACATTATCTAGATTTTCGTGTACATAATCATCTTCGGTCAATAGAATTACTTCCAATCCATTTCGATTAAATTGATAACGACCATTTCCTACGAAAACCTTTACACCTTCCTGTATGATTGGTTCAGTATCTTCTAGTACATTATCGCCAATCTCACAAAAAATAACTTTCTTTACCTCTGCAATTTCTCCGCTACCGCCACCTTCTAGAATGTCAATGATTTTATCAACTCCCTGTTTGATAATTTTTGTGTCTTTACCTAGTGCCATACTGAATGATTATAAAAAGATTAACAAAAAGATGATGAGCGAAACCGCCTGTCCGACCAAACCACCCAAAATAGTTGCGAGTAGGTCTTGCGGGTCGAACTTACCGCCCTGTGACTTGTCTTTGATTTCCTTATACAATCCCCCCGCTATCGCAAGTAGGATTGAAACAAAGCCAAGCAAAGCACCTACGATAAAGTGCTTTTGCTTGTCTTGTTGTGATAATAGGTTACTCATTTGCAGGAGAGGTTTGTGGTGCAAATATTCCGATTACCAAATTCAAGATTCCTTTGCTACCGCTGAATCTGCTCAAAGTCGCTTGTCCTGCTCCGCTGAATACGCAAGATGAGATTTGGTGCTTTTTTACCCATTCGGTGTAATAGTCCATATCAGTTCCTGCCATAATGTATAATTTTTGGACATCATCGACAACCACATCCAAAACGACTGCGTATTCTCCCTGTTCAATCTCCAATTCGTAACGAGGAACGATTATACCTTGTTCTTCTCTTGTGTTGTTGTAAACAGGAGAACCCAATTTGATTTCTCCATCGGTTCCCAAAATCATTACCGACCTTCCGATTCTATTGTTGTTATCCAAAATGGATGAGAATTGAGGTTTGATTCCGTCTTGACATCTAGGTGCATATCCTGTACTATCTCTTGTGACACTTTCTACAATCTCAATTTCGCACACATAGTCGGGTAATTGCTTGTATTCAAATTCCCCTGCGACTGCTATTACGTCAGTCAAGTCGATTTCTCCGAAGAACAACTCACTAGAACCTGCCCACTCCCAAGGAGATTCCTTAACTGAAATCAAAGACGCAATGTAATCATCGGTTATTTCTATCTTTGTTGTTTTTCCATCGGTAAAAATAAAAAGCAATGGAGCGGGAATACGAAATACTCCTCCTTGCGGTAGAATGTCGAATTGTTGCGGAGGAATACAAATTTCAATACATAGACCATTGAAATGTGTTTCGTCGGGGAAATACCCCAAAACATTATAGTCCGTCAATGTGAACGGCTTATCGGGGTTAAGTAATTGAAAGATTTGTGCGAACACATCAGTTACCTTAATGTTCGTCACTTTGAAACTCTTGTAAACCTTCTTTCCGAGCAACGCATCACGCATCTGCTTTACGATTGAAAGAACCTGTTTGATTGCTTTTGAAACACTCATAATAGTTTTGTTTGTTGTTTGATTTTAGTTATTTATTGATTTTGTTTTCTAATTCCTGCAACTTGTCCTTTAACTCCATCAAAGCCTTTGTTGTCGCAATGGTGTTAGGCACTTTGGATTCGTGGAAGAGGTATAGTTCCATATTTTGCGAACCCGCAAATTGCACATAGACATCGTTCGGATTGTTCAGTGATCCGATTCGTGTGATGGTTCCCGCAACCTCGGTGCAGGATTCGTCCGAATAGACCAACTGACCTTCCAAAAGGTATTGCCTTGCGGAGATAGACCACAACTCAAAGTGTTCCTTGTTGCCGTATGCGGTCATTCGGTAGTTCTTATATTCTTCGATCCTGTCGCTATAATCGACATTGAGAGAGCCGTTTTCATAACGCAACTTGTCTCCGAATTTTGCCTCATAAATCTTGTTGCCCTTAACGGAAATCAAACCCTCAATGCCATCGGGAATGACAGGAATCTCCTCCCATTTCTCCGTATTGACAATCTTTTTCGTTGTTAGGTCGATGAGGAATCCGTAATTGCCCTTGTTGTCAATATCTTCGTGCGTTCCTGTGATTACCATCACATTGTTCTTTCCGTTCCACGCACCCGATGTGAGCATCATATTACCAAGCGGGACAGGAATCTCCACATCAACTCCGTCCACCTTGATTGAATCGTGTCTAATTTCCACGATACCCTTGTCGGTATAGACGAGAGAGTGGCAATTCGGATAGGTCTCCAATATTTCAAAGTCGGTGCTGATGCGGTAAGAGTTCATCGCACCCGCCCTGTCAGCCTCGTTCGGATAGACTAATAACTCTCCGTTGTCGGTGTATGTTACATTGTAGCCTCCATCGATACGCAAGACACGATTCTCCAAATCGGTCAAATATCGGTTGTTCTGCAAATCTTGGAAAATGACATAAAAACTATAACTACCATTATCGTTGCGGACAAACTCCGCATCGCATAATTTTGCGATACGGATTCCGCCTGCCATAGTTCTTGTGCTTGGAATCGTTTGTAGGTTTTGTTGCCCTAGAAAATTTCCGTTCGCATCGAAGATGTATTGGTCAATCCAACTTGTTGTGTTCGAAGAGAAAGAGTAACTTTTAGTAACAACATCAATGAATGTCTCATAAGGTTGAAGGTATTTCCTTGCCTCCTTGATACTCCAATGATAACCGCTACGCATCGTTGGCATCTCCGTGAATGTATTTCCTCCGTCTCTCGTGAGAGCCATAACATTAGAATCGTTCCCTGTCATAACAATCGAACCGATATTATTCGTTCCGATGAATCTCCAATACTTATAGGAGGCTGAATGGTTATTGATAGTCCAATAAGGCGAGTTGTAGCAACGAGCGAACCGCAACGAACTTGCCGTAACCTTTTCGAACAACAGGTAGCAATTATTCCTTTTGTCGAACACGATGTCTCCCCAAGATGATTTCCTGCCTGTGCGGTCGATGATGTAAGAGCCGTTGAACCGCACCAAATGCAAGTTTCCGTTGCGGTCGGAATACTGCATCATTTGACCTGCGACAGGGTAGTATTGAGGGTCTTTCGAACACAGGAAGGCACTAGCCTCTTCGGGTGTTTCGAATGTCTGCTCCAAAATCATAATATTGTTGTACGAATGGTCTGCCAACCGCTTGTCGAGCGATGTCTCCAATCCGTCTCTCTCTTCCGTTACAACAGGTACTGACAGGTCAATGACTTCTCCATCCTGCACGATCACTACACTACCATCCTGCGAAGAGAAATTATCAGCGGTTGTCTTTCCTCCTCCCGCCTGTCTGTTCTTTTCGTCAGCGATGTTTATATTCGTTTCAACCATCTTTTTGCTTGTGATATTGTTTTATAAATCAGTGTCTTACAACAAAAACAAAGTAGTACAAAAAGGATTTGAAAAACAAACAAAAATCGTTTCTTTGATTTTTCGCAATTTTTCGATTTTTTATACATTTTCGCATTATATTCTTTTGTATTTCGTTTGTTTTTCGGATAGGAAATACAAAAGGCGGTGTATCGGTTTCGCCCGATGCACCGCCCGAATATTAATTTTTTTTCTTTAAAAACACGAAATTGGTGCTATCAACACCTAATTTGGCGTTTGTGATTGTATTTATTGAGATATTCGGTTCGATGTAATTCCCAATATCTTATCTCTACGAGCCTGTCGAACTCTTTACTTGTCATACCATACGATAGTATGTCTTTATAATCTCTTTCATCTTCTTTACTTCCATAACCAACACTCGCAGAATAACCTGTAATACGCCAAGGATTATATTCCCAAGATATTGATTCTATTCGTGCGGTATTCCTTGCTTTTTTCCTAACTGTTTTTAATATTTTTGCTTTCATAATTTTCTTTTAAAACTTCCAATAAAAGCATAGTGTATCTTTTGTTCGTTCATATAATTCCGAGTATGGTATCGGTGGCGGTTTGATAAGAGCAATCAACGATGAACCAACCTTCCTTCAACATATCGGTGCGGGAGAGGGTGCGAACCTCCCGCATTGAGATTACCTGTCCGCACCTCGCACAATATGTGCGTTCCCAAACCTTGTACCTGTATTTGCCTTTCTTGCACCTGTATTCGGTGGCGAACACCTCTACGAACAATTCGTGTCCGAAAACCATACAGGTAAGCATCTTGATTATGTCTTTCATATCGTTCCGTTTATTTGTTTTCCAACTCCTGCACCATCTTCATCACACTCTCCAACATCTTCGTGAAATCCAACGATTTTACCTTCTCGATCAACTCTTCGGGTGTCCGTGAAAGTTCCGTCTCAAAGATTGTTGTGTAATACAAATCGTCCGCACCGAAATAGGGTAGGAAGGTCACAACCGAGTACAGGCTCTTATCGTTGTAGTTCTTTCTCCCTCTAATGATCACAGGAACTATCCTGTTGTGCAGGATGCACCAAGCGGTGTTGCCTACATTAAATTTTGGTTTATTGCTCATTTTCGTTGAATTTAATTAGTGTTTTTGCCAAATATCTCGTTGATTAGGGTAATCATCTCATCGGCTTTGTCTTGCTTTATGTAGCCTTTGTTGGGGTTGCTCCTTATAGGACAGGGAATACCAAGTTCCCTGTAAACCATTTCTTCTTTTGTCATATTCTATTCCTTTACTACAAACCAACCATCGTTCCAACTTTTGTTTGTTCGGATCGCAAAAAACTCACTCTCAAGCAAATATCCGCTTTCGCAGATCAATCCTGTTTCGTCATATCCTATCCATTCTCCTTTTGAGAAAAACCTATGACTAACCCTTGATCCTTTATTCTCCTTGAGAAAGGAAATCGCCTCTTCTTTTGTCATAATCTAATCATTTAAAATCGTTTAATTTTCGCTCGGTAACAATCTACTTTTTAATCGTTCTCTTCCAAAAGTTCTAATTTTCGCCTAACACCATTGACATCAAGACTTAAATTATCAACTCTCTCTATAAAATCATCAAGGAGACCAATTATCTCGTTGATGTTATGGAGTTGCTTGTACTTCCCTTCTCCAATGAGAAATTCGAACAACCCAACTTCGTCACCATTAACCTCTTTTAGTTCTGCTAAATATTTTGGTGATGATTCGTTGTACCCATCCATTAAAACATTCAACTCTTTGAGGGTGTACTTCTCAGGTGCAATCTGCACTTTTTCTATCTCTTTTTTGACATTTTTGTAAATTACCAATATCATACTATCTACTTTTTTAATCGTTAAACAAAACCCATCGGCACTATCGCAGGAGGATGGGAACTAATGAAAATTTTGGAAATAGAAACACATTCAAGTGCCTTATCTTTTAGGCGGGTAAGGTGGCGTGGTGTTATAAGGAATATTAATAATTGCCACTACATACCCGCCTGTCATTAATCTATCTCTCCATCGTCAGCGACAAGCACATCACCGCACAGGTAATCGCTCGATATTCCGAAACACAAGTACATAAAGTGCGTTGCCACCTCGTTCATCGGCAACCCTTTCAGTTTGCCTTCCTCATCGCAGACAATCGTACCCATCCCGCTAGGGATGGGTAGGCACTCAATCCAACCGCCACCGATGCTTGTTCTTAACTCTTCTAGCGAGAAGTTCTTGCCGTTCTTCGGCTTGACCTCTTCCTTCTTTCCGTTTGTACGAATCAAAACTGCCATAATGCTATTAATGTTTAGTTAATAAAAAGTGGTGGATAAGGCGGGATTCGAACCCGCAAGGATGGTTGGTCGCTAGGTTTAGTGACGAGCGTAAATTCATTAACCTAGAAAATAACATAATTGATTCGAAACAAACTTGAAGTTTGAGATTATGCAGACGATTTCCGCATAGTGCGACACTCCATCGTTCCGTTCCACCGCTCTCTTGCGTGTGGTCTTATCCGTGTAAGCGGTCGCCTCGTCACGATTGAACCGCTTGAAGATTTATTTTAGGATTGTTTGTTATGATAACCTTTCTTTTTCCGACCGAACAGGCAATCCTCGTTCTTGCACCTGTCGCAATCGTCTATGCAGTATTGCGTCTCCTTCTCCATAAGGCTCTCAATCCTGCCGTAATTGAAAAGCCTTATTCTAAGGCTCTCTATCGCGTTTTTATTCTTCGTGCCTATCATTGCCTCATTGATTCGTGGTTAATCGCTACGATGCAAAATCTCGACCTAATTCGGTCATAATTACGATCGCCATATCTCTCTCTAAACTCGGTCGAGTTGAGATTTGTGGTTATTACGGCAATTCCGCCATAACTCTCCAAATCTTCGAACAGGTCAGTAAAGTTGTCCACCTCCGTGCCGAAATCCCTTACCCTGCGTTCAGTTCCCAAATCGTCGATGTACCATATCATCTTTCTCGGCAACTCTTTGAGCCTAGCGAACTTGGGTGCGGAGATTGGTTCGAATGTCTTGCCCAACACCTTCTTGATGATGTGAGGGATGATCCTGCAACCTATCACACTCTTTCCGACACCGCAACCGCCTATCAGCAACAGGCTCTTGCCTTTGTTGTCGCTCATCCACTCGGCTATCTTGCCGTACTCGTTCAGCCAAGTGTATTTCTCTCCGAACAGGTACTGCAATCCCCATCGTAGGTATTTCTCCGCATCCTTGATTTGGAATCGGTACTCATAAGGTCGCACGGACAATCCGTCCGCATCTTTCGCTAAATCCACCGAAATCGGCTCGTTGTTGTTTATATTCTCCATAATCAGTTCCAATTATCGTTGTAATCTTTTTCCGCTATGCCGTAGGCACTCGCATCAGCCATCCGCTCCACCTTTGCGGGTTTGAACGCATCGTCATTTTTCAAAGCCTTTCGTGCGTAACTCAAAAAATGCCGACGCAAATCGTTTTCCTCTTTCTCGACCGCACCTGTCGAAATCAGTTCCTGTTGGAACGAATTGATCAATCGGTCGAGCAAAGAATCGTTCTTGCCGATGTGGAGCGAAACCATCATATTCTCCCGCCACAATTCGTTTTGTGCTTTGAGATATTCCGCAACATTTTCGCTTTTTATCTTTTTGAAAAAATCGTTTTTTGATTGCGTGGTGGTGGAAGATGAAGAAGAATTTTTTTCTTCTTCCTCCTTCTTTACATTCTTTACATTCTTTACATTCTTTGTATAGTTTCGGTTAGTGTTCGGTTTGCGTTCGGTTTGTGTATCGCCCTTCGTTCTACCCTTTGTCCTACCATTTGTTCTGCCTTTTGTATCGGAAAGTGTACCAACAAGTGTTTCGACAAGTGTACCACCAAGTGTATCGGAAAGTGTATCGGTAGGCGATACACTTAATAGGTATTTCAAATCTTGAAATTCGTTGTAGTTGGGTATCGAAATCAGTGTTCCGTTACCTGTGCTTTCCTTTGTGATTTCTCCTGTTTCAACAAGGTCTTTCAGCACCTTGTTGATGGTTTCCAAACTGCACCCCAAATCTTCACGCAGGGTGCGGTGGCTCGTCAGTAACTGCCCCCGCTTTACCTCCGTTTTGCCGAACTGCACATTCTTGTGGTTCGCCATTTCAAGAAGATAGATGAACATTTGAAGATGGTGCGGAAACTTGAACCACCTCCACTCTATGATCTTGCGTAGTAAAAAAATGAAACCTTTCATACCTTCCTAAAATAAATCCGTTAATCGTTTATCATTTGTGTTTCGCCAAATACTCGTTCGCTCTTCTCTCCACCTCGCTATTGTCCACGGCGGGTGCGTTCAAACTCTTTTTCTGCATCATCCAATCCTGCAACTCCTTGCGGATGAAGAACAATCTTGATCCTCTCCTGTGGGCGGGAACATTACGCACTTCGGTAGGCTCTTGCGAATCCACATCGTAGTTGTGTTGGTAAATCCAACCTGTACTCCGCTTGATGAACTTACCTGCTAGGTCTATGTCTATGAACTCTTGAAGGTAATCGACCGAAGAGAGTGCTAACTCCTTCTCCACCTTCCTGCGGACAATCTCCGCGCGTTCGTTCGCCCATTTCTCGTTTATCTCTTCGATGGTCTTATTTAGACTATCCACTCTCTCTTTGTGCTTGATGTCAAGCAAGCGAATCTCATCATCGTAGTTCCGCAAATTCGTACATTCCATATCGTCTCTTAACTTCGTTAATTTCTTTTTGCCACTTTTCTACATTTACCACTCTCGACAGGATTTCGACCATCATAATAAATTCGAAATCGTTGGTTGGGTAACTTCCGTTTATCCGCTTATCTACCGATGTGTAGGCGATCCCCAAACCCTGTGCGAATTTGTCTTTGAGGTCTCGCATCTTCGATACGGAGACCTCTTCGAACCATATCTCCCTAATTATTTCTTGATTCTTCATCTTTGCCTTTCTTCCAAAATTTATCCTCTTCTCTCCACATCGGAAGGGAGCAAAGAGCGAACATCGAGAAACCTATTGCTTTCGCCACATAGAAACCCGCCTCTTCGGGTGTACCGTCTTGCTTTCCCTCGCAACACATAATCGCGAATCCAATCACGAAACCTAGTACGCATAAAATTTTCTTTCCCATATCGTTTGTATTTTATTGTTATTTCTTTGTTTTTAGTTGTATCTTTGTGCCGTAAATTAAGTTCGAATAAAATATTATACAAAAGTGGATAAAAATTTCTACTCTTGCAAATATTTGGTAGAAAAAATTATGATTATGGATAATTTTTTGGGCAGGATTAGTCTTTTTATAGAAAAAGAGGGCGTTTCGGTAGGTTATGTTGAAAAGAAGATAGGGGCGAGTAAAGGTGTGCTATATAAGGCAATAAGCAACAAGACAGACATATCTACAAAGTGGGTAAGGGCGATGTTAGAAAATTTTCCCCATATATCCTCCGAGTGGTTATTGACAGGTAAGGGATGTATGTATAAGGATGAATACAAGCCGATGTATGATGATGAGACACGGAATAGGATTCGTTCTTTCTGCCAAACCTATGGTTTGTCGGTCGATGATTTCCGCAAGGATACAGGATTGACATTGGAAGGGATCGCCAAGAAATACCCGAATCTCAATCCGAATTGGTTGTTGTATGGAGCGGGAGATATGTTCATCCATTCGGTCGGGGAATCTGCGACCGATGGTGGCGATTCGGACAGGTACAGGAAGAGGGTAGAGGAGTTGGAAAGGTTGGTGGAGCAGAAGGACAGGATGTTGGAGATATTGATGGGTACAAAAAAAGAGGGGTAATTGCTTACCCCTCTCCGTTATTTCTTGACTACCTGTAACCGATAGCCTAGTGCGTCTAAAATCTTCTCTGCGGTATCGACCTTTGGCGATGTCTCGCCATCCTCTATCTTGCGAATCTGCGTGATCCCTAGTCCTGTGATCTTTGCTAGGGTGTAGAGGTTGATGTCCTGTGCCTCACGCAATTGCTTGATTGTTGCTCCTATCATATCTCGTCCTCCTGTTATGTTGTTTACTCTTTCAATAGTTTTAGTGTTTCGCCTTCGCACTTGTCATCAATATTCCATCTACTTAAACTATTGATTATTTGCTCTTTGGTTGAACCTATCATTAACTCTAAATCCATATCTGCAAAAGAACCATATTGGTCGAAATTTACAATCGTTTCCCCGCTTGGTGTTAGGCTGGCATCGAACATCATCCAATTCTTAAAACCTTTGTCCTTCGCAATTTGTTTGGCACATTTTGAGACAATGCTATTCGCCTTGCGAAAGTGGTCAAGTGCTATACTTGATTTTTTCGATAATTGCTCATTTGTCATATCCTGTCCTCCTGTTAGAGGTAGCGGGTTTCCCCGCCACCTGTTGTTTACTCTTCGTCCCCTATCTCTTCGTTCTCCAACTCCGCATCTGGGTTTTCACTACGCCATACCTTCAACGATTTGCGGATTCGCTTGCGGTACTCCTTGATACTATCAATTAGGTAGTTATCATCGTAAAAACTAAAATCTCCGTTCCTGTCAATACACTCGTCAAATTCCTCTTCGTAGGTCAGTGTGTATTCCTCTCCGTCAAATTCGATGTGGATGCTATCTCCGTCCACTTGGTACTCGATAGGATCAATAGGGGTAAATTCCCCTATGATTGTCGAACCGATCTCTACGAACTCGTTGTTTCCGTCCATTTCCTTGATTGCGTCTGCCAACTCCTTGTTGAACTTGTCAATCCTGTTGATTAGTGCTTTCAGTTTCATATTTAGTCCTCCTGTTATTTGTTATCATTCAAAATAAACTTAATCGCTTTAAAGGCATTGTTTATGCGAATTTCGCTCCATCCTGTTCCTTGTCCGAAGTCATAATCTATGACGGCAGACTTGATGTCTATATCTTTCGATTCGCTATTTAAGCGATAGAACTTAATGATTTCACATAAATAGTTTCTCTTTCTCATTTCTTTGTCCTCCTGTTAAATTCATACTAAATGTAAATTATACGCAAATGTAGTGAAAAAGAAAATACTACAAAAGAATTTAGTGAAAAATTTTACACCACAGGCGATTTTTTGACAAATGCCAATGAAATCCTATATTTTCGGTATCAAATCCACCGCTGATCGCTTACCCTTGTCGAGAATCCTCGCATAGACCTGTGTTACCGCTATGTCGCTATGACCTAGCAATTTAGACAGAGTGTAGATGTCCACACCCAACCCCAACATCATAATTGCGAAGGTGTGCCGACCGCAGTGGAATGTGATATGTTTCTTTATATTAGTCAGTTCCATAACCTTTTCTAGATTGTAATCTCGCAGGTTACAGGGAAATACCTTGCCTGTTTTCCTTTCTCCTAGGAACTTGTAGGCATTGTCGGATATGTCTAGGTATTCCCTTGATTTCGTTTTGGTTTGCGTGAAAACGATGCGTTTGTAGCCATCCTGCTCTTTTATGTTATCCCAAGTTAGCGATTTTAGGTCGGAGACACGCAATCCTGTTAGACAGGAAAAGACGAACGCATTGCGTACTAGGTTGTTGTTTCCTTCCAATTTTAGGTTCGCTATCTCTTTTACCTCTTCCATCGACAGGAATTGCCGTTCGTGCGGTGTAGCCTTTATCTTGTATTTTGGCGATTTGTATAGCGGAATTGCGTCCATATCTATCGCCTTGTTCTTGACCACACGAAACATAGTTATGTAGTTTCTCTTCGTTGTGTTGTTCAACTCGCTATTGCTTATCTTTTCGATGAAAAGCCGTTCATAGTCTTTGCATATCTGCCTTATCTTGTCGGATGGGTTTATCCATAGTTTTATCCTTTTATAAGACCCGCAATAGGCGTCAACGAAATCGTGTATAGTGCAGTTGCGGATCGCGGTGTTTAGTTTCAGTTCCTTCTCGTCTTGTTCAGCCTTATTTCTCTCATCGCAGATTCTTTGAGCCACCGCCAATGTGATCTCATCCTCTTCCTTGTTTCCTGTGAGGTACATTCGGAGGTATTCGTAAGTTCTTTTGCCCTTATCGTACTTGTCTAGGAACAGGCTTACCTTTCCTGTCCGCTCTTTTTTCTTCCTTAACTTGACTACCATAACAAACCTTTCGTGAGAAACAAAATGAGAAACAAAAATAGTAAAAACGAAAGGCAAAACATAAGAAAATACAAAGAAATAATATACAAAAATCAAAAATACAATAGCAATAATAAGAAATTAAAGTGGATATAATAATCGGAAGGAATTTGTTATATTCGATTTTTGCCTTTTATCTACCTTAAAATCAAATGTTTCGGTGTTGTTGAGAAACAAATGAGAAACAAAACCGACCGAATCGTGATGAAAATGATGTTGATTTGATGCGGAATCAACCTGTTCGGTTCGTGTTTCTACCGCAAAGATAATACTACAATATTGTTTGCGGGTTTCCTGTCTTAATTTTTATATCCTAATCTCATTTCAACTATCGTCCATATAGCACACACATTCCATAACATATACGATAATATCTTATATCATACCAACAACTTGCGTACACGATTATAATACTATAAACCGCTGATAGTCAGAAAAATAAGTGTTTTCTTTTCTTGTTTTACTTTAAGTGTTTTGTTATGTTTGTGGTGTAAAAATCATAACGATATGACAGGAGATAAACTTTCCATCAAAATACTCACAAAACGATTGGCTCATCAGTCGGAAGAGGTGCGTGAGGCGAAGAGGAATTTGGGCAAGTCACCCGCCTTCACAAAGGCTTACCTTAACAGGATGGCGGGCAATGTAAAGCAGACCAAGAAGATGTTGGTCGCATTAAAGAAGAAAGCGAAATGAGATACATTTTAATCAAAACATCGACAAACGATGCTTTATCGTCTTTGCTCATCGACCACTATATCCTGTCGGATGGTGTTACCGCTTACCACAACACAATATCTGGCGATGTCACGATCGAGCCTTTGGATGATGCGACCGAAAAGCAGGGACGCAAGGTGTTGTGTTGGTGGGAGTTCGAAAGCGACAGGGATTTGAAAGCCTATGCGGAGAGTTTGGTCGGCAGGAAATTCGATTTCGTGAATTTCAACTGCGAACATTTCGTTCGTGGATTCATCGGTAGCGATGAGATATTGTTTGGTAGCACACAGGTTAATAACTACGCAATGTCGCTATTAGGCGGGTTGTTGTTTGGAATGTAAAAAAAGATTATGGGGAAAGTCAATAATATCAATGTCAATTCTATTGAACTGACGAACAAAAAACCAAATCCAAGCAAAGGATATGAAGTCCGTGAGTGCGAACATCAAGTTGATGGGGAGCCGTGGTTGATGGAATCCGACTATTATTCGGGAACAACTTATGCAGACCGAAGATGGGAAGAAAAGAAAGTTACAGATAGAGGATGGCATTATTTGAGGATTTGTCATAAGTATGTTAATGGCAAAGTTGAGGTAATCAATTCTTCTATTCCCGAATATAGAGATTTAATCAAAATATTGGGCGGTAAAGACGATGAAATTGAGACAGGGTTGTTCCCATACGCAATAGAGGCATTGCTAGATAATGGAGAAAAGGTAGATGCGAATAAACTAAAAAAGGTCGCTACGCAATTCGGACTTACTAACCCGAACGAGATTATCCAACAGGCAGAGTTGGGTGTTGTGAAATCGGCAAGGAAGATTGCAAACAACGGAGAATCTCTCCGTGTCCGATTCGAAAAGATTCGCGACATATACGATTTGCAACCGACAATCTCACCAAAGGACGGAAGAGCGAATTTCTTGCAACAATTCTCAACTCCCGCACCGATCGCATTTTTGGCGGGAGAGTTCGTTAATTTCAATAGTAAACACGCACACTATCTAGAACCATCGGCAGGAAATGGTATGCTAACAATCGCATTGCCTGTCGATAACACTTGGGTAAACGATTTGGATGATGTCCGTTATAAGAATTTGCTGACGCAAGGTTTCGTGGAAGTGACTAATCTCGATGCATCAACAATTAGGACAAACAACCAATTCAATGGTGTAATAACAAACCCTCCGTTCGGAAGATTGTCTAAAAAAGATTTCCTTGTACGCAAAGGACGGAAAGGAAACAAGGAGATCGAGTACACATTTGAGGTTTTAGACCACAAACTAGCAATCTTGGCATTGGAGAATATGGCTGACAACGGAAGGTGTGCCATCATCGTTGGCGGTAAGTTGGTTAGCAAGATGTATGACCACAAAAAGGCATTTTGGAAAGATGATCGTTTGTTCGGGGATTTCAATGTCTTTGTCTCTTACCTAAATCGCCAATACAACCTCATTGATATTCTTTATATCAGCGGAGACCTGTATGCGAAACAGGGTACAACATACCCTATTGTTATGCTACTGATTGACGGACGCAAGAAATGGGACGCAGAGCCTACCGCTATTTGGCACAAGTATGACGAGAAACTCGACAAGCCTATCGAGAGCCTGTCGGAGTATTGGGACAGGATGGTCGGACATATCGAGAAACAGGAAACAAAGCAAGCACCTGTGCAATCTTCTTTGGTTACATTCTCAAATGAGAGAGTTGTGAAAAATTACCCCGAAGATTACACGGCAAAGGATATTTTGTTCAAAGGAGAGAAAATTGGTTTTGCGATAATGAATGAAAGCAAAACCTATTACATAGACGGAGACAAATTGGATTATATCTTGAACGGACGATATACCCAAAAAGGTTCGTTCTTGAATATATGGTGTCATTCTATATACGATAAGACGAAAGAACATTTCACAAAAGAATCTTTCTTCTGCGATGGATTGCGTTTCGTTTTCAGCCAAGAAGATGATGTCATTAAGTTTATGTCATTGTTTGACGAACTTTTCATAAAGAACGCACAATCCGCATCATCCGACCTCGATAGAAATGAATATGAATCAATTGCAAATTATGACGAATATCGACAAAAGGCTCAAAAGGCAGGTCTTGAAAAGTTGTTTGACAAGGCAATAGAAACATATAGCAAAATATCGGAAGATAAGAAGAGGGTTGTCGAAAATTCGGATAGGGTATGTTATAACATTGTCAAATTTGCCAATGGTAACACTTGGGGAATTGACGATGAATCACTTGCTATTTGGATGTATCGAAATCAAGTTGCGAGAGGTTTGATAGAAGATTTCTTGAACATAGAATTGCCTAATACTAAAAAAGGAATTAAGGAACTTATTGGGAAATATAGCAATGAGTTAAAGAATGCAACCGAAAACTCAACAACCAACACGCCTGCACCATCATCCGACCTCGACCGAAAACGCAAGTTGCTGATTCTCGCAAAGGCGAAGATTAAGATTGCACAGGCGAAGGCGAAAGTTGGGAAAATTGATTTGAGCGGATTAAGCGGTGCAGAAACTGAACACGAAAGGAAAATTGCCAATTTCATTATGGAAATTGGCAATATGGATTTGACTGATGATGAGAATGCTATTTACGAAGCGTTTGTAGAGACCGATTCTGCAAAATTTATTCAAATCAGAGATTTGTTAGGATTGTTTAACACCTTAAAAATAATCACAAATGATTATGAGTATGGTTCAAAACATATCTTGGTAAAACATTACGGAGTAAAGCAAGATTATGTTACTGCGGATGAAATAGTGAAAATGTGTGAAATTATTAAGTCGGTAGAACCTATTGTTGATGAAAAGAAAATGAATAGAAGAGTGTATGAAACAACAAAAGATGGTGTTCGGTTTAGGCTTGTGATTGACATAAACAAAGACTATGGATTGCTTATTTCTTTCTTTTCAAATAGAAAAGCAAAGAGGAAGAACTAACCGCCCGACACAATGTCTTGGGAATATACGGGTTCCTCCTCTCTTTTTGGGGTTCGAGAAACTCCTCGAACCGATGCAAAGTAACATATAAAAATTATAACAACCAAATAAATATGAAACTAATTGAAATTCAACGGCATTATTTCTCCATCAAGGGAGAGAAAGGCAAGTTTTTCTGCACATCGGCAGACACCGATGCGTCACTGAATGTGCGGGTGGTCCGCTTTGTGCCATCCGAGAATTTGGATGCACAGGAAATGGTTTTGAGGGGAAAGGATTTGGACAGGATCATCCCCGAAGGTTTGGGATTGGGTATGGCATACACACCCGCATCCGATGTCCGTAGGCTGACAACGCAGACACCCGATTCGATGGGATATGACATTCACGAGGCTCTACGCAAACTAACCGAGGCGGTAGGCGGTAATGTGACCGACTATGTGTGCGAGAGACTGCAATGGAGCAGAGAGGAAATCGAAGAGCGATTGTTCGCTGAACAGGTGGATGCGGTGGCATTGGCTATCTACAATCACGAAACGAGAAAACAGGCGATGATCATCGGAGACCAAACAGGAATCGGAAAGGGCAGGGTTGCGTCCTCTTTGATTCGTTACGCAATCGTGCATAACCTCATCCCTGTGTATTGCACCGAAAACCCTGGTCTTTTCTCCGACAATTATCGAGATTTGACCGACATCGGATACAAGGATTTGAAACCTTTTATCGTGAACATCGAGACCAACGGCAAAGGAGACGCGAGAATTAAGACATTGAACGAGAATGACGAAATGGTGGTTGTCTATGAGCCGTTGAAAGACAAGAAGAAGAGAGAGGATATTTTCAAATCGGGCAAATTGCCGAAAGAATACGGATATATCCTTACCACCTATTCGCAGTTGGGTACGGCTTTCAAGACCGACAAAAAGACAAAAGACAGGATTGAGGGTCCCGCTCACTCAAAATACAAATGGTTGAAGGACATCGCACCAAATGCGTTCTTCATCTTCGATGAATCGCACAACATCAGCGGTTCAAAGGCTATATCTACAAAGTGGTGGGATTCGTCCGATGTCGAGTTGGGCGGGTCAAACCAATTCTATTGTTTCAACGAGTTGTCGAAGATGGCTAACGGAGTGTTGTTCCTGTCAGCCACATTTGCGAAGAGACCCGAAAACCTAGTTGTATATGCGGGTAAGACCTGTATCTCCGAGAGCGGATTGAACGATGTGGAGTTGATTCAAGCGATTCAAGACGGAGGCGAGGCTTTGCAGGAGGTTATATCGTCCGACATCGTTGCGGAAGGTCAAATGATACGAAGAGAGAGTATTTTCGGAGAGGAAATCAAAGTGAACTACATCACTTTGGACAAAGAGGGAGAGCAGACTTTCGGAGTTCCCGATTTGGAGAAGGAGCATCGTGCAACTTGCGACTACATTACATCAATCATCAACAAAATCAACTTCTTTGAACAGGAATATGTGATGCCATTTTTGAATGGCATCAAAGCCGTTAATACTGATTCGGGATTCGACACGGTCAAAACATCAAAAAATCTAGGAATCTCCAATGACCCTATCTTCTCAAAGTTGTTTATGATCGTGAATCAAATGTTATTTTCAATCAAAGCGGATGCGGTGGCTAACCACGCAATACGAAGATTGAACGAGGGTAAGAAGGTTGTAATCGGTCTATCGTCCACGATGGAGAGTTTCATCAAGGATATGGAAATCGAGAGCGACAAGGAGTTCGACTGCGATTTTGCCTGTGTGTTGAAAAAGGCTATCACATCGTGTTTGAAATACCGAGTAAGAGACAAGGAGAGCGGAGATACCGAGTTTTCTTATATCGACATTGCGGAGTTGCCTGTTGACGGACAGGACTACTATTTCAAATTGATGGATGAAATCGCAACGGCAAGTTCGGGCATTTCTTTGTCCCCAATCGACTACATTGTGTCGAAGATTGAATCTGCGGGATTCTCCGTGGCAGAGGTTACAGGTAGAGACAAGAAAGTCTTGTTCACCAACGATAAGGGAACGAGAGGAAAGATTGTCAACCGAAAGAGAGTGACGAGAGCGGAGGCTTTCGGAAATTTCCAAAACAACAAGGTAGATGTTTTGGTAATCAACTCATCGGGTGCGACAGGTGCGTCCGCACACGCAACCACCAAGAACACCAACCTAAAACCCGAAGAGGTAAAGCCGAGAGTGATGATCATCGCACAAATGGAGTTGGATGTGAACAAAGAGGTGCAAAAGAGAGGTCGAATCAACCGAACAGGACAAATCAAGGAGTTGCCACCATCATACGATTACATCATTTCGGCTATTCCTGCCGAGAAACGATTGATGATGATGATGCAGAAGAAATTGAGGTCTTTGGACGCGAATTCAACCTCAAACCAAAAGCAGAGTACAGGAATCATCGACACCTCCGACTTTATGAACAAATACGGAGACCGAGTTGCAACCGATTTCTTGAAGGAAAACCAAGCAATCAACGAAAAGTTGAATGACCCTATCGGTGCGAACAAGGAGGACGATAATAAAAAGGGCGAAAAGAAAGATGTCGATATTATGAAATTGACAGGACACATTCCTGTGCTTACTTGCGAGGAACAGGAAGAGTTCTATACATCAATCCAAGACCGATATGACAAGTTGGTGCATCAACTTGTCGAAAGAGGCGAATATGACCTGTCGGTGGAGGCGATGGATTTGGATGCGTCACAAATTGGCGAATTGCGTCTTTTGAGAGGTTCTAGCAGTGGAGAGAGTAAGTTCTCCGATGCGGTATATGTAGGAAAGTTCGAATGTAAGGTTCTCCGCAAACCATATTCAGCGGACGAAATCCGTGTGATGATGAAAAACTATATGGGCGGGGAACATTCAAGGGAAAAAGCGGTCGAAAAGGCAAGTTCTATCGGAAATGCGATGGAGCAATACTACAATGACCTTATGGCAACATACACCGAGAATTTCAACAACAAGGTGCAGGAAGAGACCGCACGAATCCGAGAGAGAATCACTATCAAAGGTGGAGCCGGAACCGATGTCGATGTGGCAATCAAGGAGTACCGAGAGGGTGCTGACAAGAAATTCAACGGACAAATTGCGAAATTGCGTTCGTCAAAGCAGAGGGCGGGTGTCATTAAGTTCTTCCACTGCGGTCGCTCCTGCGTGTTGGATTCTATGAACACAAGAGCGATTTGCTTGGGCACTGAAATCGGAAACAAGACGAAGAACCCATACGCACAATCGAATGTGTCGATAGCATTTGCAGTTGCCAATTCACAAAAGGTTGTCGAATTTGACATACAGGATGAGGGTTACGAAAAACTGATGAACATTCGTGCTTTCTCTTATGGTTTGAGTGCTAGTGCCGATGATAACACATTGAACAATTGGTTGGAGATCACGAAGGAGAGCAATGTGGACAAAGAGGTGCGAGAAATCATCGTAGGAAACATTTTGAGGGCATACAAGGACAAACCCGAAGGTGCTAAACTGATTTCGTTCACAACGCACGATGGAGAGGTTATGAAAGGGTTGCTAGTGCCTAAAAAATTGGGCGGTCAAAGCAATGGAGACAAGATGGTACTTTCAACTTACTCCCTATCACAATTCCTTCCTGTTATCAAGGAGAAGATGAGAGACACCAACGAGAGCAAGTTCGACCTCACAAGAGGAACGAGTTTGGTTATCAACGGCTCTGCGTGGGCATATAAGACGCACCTCGCTTTCTGCGTCAAGGATGCGACCACATACAAAAGATTACAGGGTAGGCTGAATGATTTCGAAGAGTTGGAGGGAGGAAGAACCTTTAACTATTATTCGGGAAACCAAATCTGCAATGTGCAGGACAACAAGATTGACAAGTTCATCTCATTAATGGAAGAGTTGCAGTTCAAGGTCGAGTTGTTGCCTAGCCAAGTTGCGGAATATTTCAAGGACGAGAACAAGAAACTGAAAAACGGAAATTGGAAGAAAGTGTCGGTAAACAAAGCGAACATTCCTGCTGGAAAGAAAACCGAACCGAAAGCCGCACCATCGCCCGACCTCGACCGCAAACGCAAGTTGCTTATTCTCGCAAAGGCGAAGATTAAGATTGCGAAAGCGAAAGCAAAGGCGAATAAATAACAAATTAAAAACAACGATATGAAAGTAGATTACAAATCATTTCAAAGCAAGTATGGAGAGGTCAAAAAGCACCTCTCCAAAGAGGTAATTGACGCAGTAGAATCGACATTGCCTATTTGGGATATGTACGATGATGCGGAGTTTCGTCAATCTATTGACGATGTTATCGAGTTGGTAAACGGAGAGATTGCCAACATCAAGGAAGAGGGTGAGAAACCTGTCAAGAAAACGGAAAAGCCAAAGGAGAAACCCGCAAAGCAACCAAAACCAAAGAAAGAGCCAAAAGCGAAGAAGTCAAAGCAACAAAAGGCTAAATTCAAGGTGGGTCAGTATGTTAAGATTGGTCAAACCGAATACCGCATCACTGATGTTGTTGCCAATGAACAATCTTATACATACGGATTGCAATGTTATGACGGAACAAACAATTCCGCCAATGAGAATCTTTTGACAAAATCTAGCAAAAAGGATTTCGACAAGGCACAAAAAGCCTACATCGAGAGCCAAAAGACACCTGTCGCATCATTCCCTGTCGAGGTATCGTTGCTTAAAAAATACATCGGTATGCACGGCAAGAAACTTTCGGAGATTAGAGCGAGCAGAGACTACAATCCCGAAGGAATCCTCCGTTCTATCCAACGAGCCATCGAAGAGAAGAAAATCCGCAAGGATAGCAAATATGCTGACGAGATTATGTCAGTGCAAAAGGAACTTATCCGCCTGTTGCGAGACATTGATGCGAAGAAGGTAAAGGGTAGCGACACGATCGAGATTTCGGGTTACGAAAAGTGCAAGGCTATCGTCAATAGTATGCGTATTGACGATACAACGAAGATTTCAAAGAACTTCATCTCAAAGGTACAGGAGAGAGAGGGCAGAAAGAAGGATGCGGAGAACATCTTGGCGAAATTGAAGGAGTTGGCTACCGATGCGGACAACAAGGAAATCGTTTCCGCTATGGAGAAGGCGATCGAGGATTACATCAACGGCAAGACCGAAAAGGTGGAGGCGGTAGAGAGACAACTCCGTGGTGTGCTTGGATCAATCGCAAAGAAAGGTTGCCGTGGTCTAGGTAGTGTGGAGAATCCGTTTGAGAACAAGGAGAAGGATTCCACTATTTCGTCACAGGATTTGCTCCGTGCCGATTTCGACACGATTGATTTCGATGGCAGATGGGAATCGTTCTTCGGCAATCCGTCACGCAATTTCAAGTGTATGATTTACGGAAAGGCGGGTAGCGGAAAGAGTACATTCGCCATCCAATTCGCAAAGTACCTGTCAAAGGATTTGGGATTGAAGGTGTTGTATATCGCAAGCGAGGAAAAGTTCGGCTATACTTTGCAAGAGAAGATCCGCAGGTTCAATGTGGCTAACGATAACATTTCGTTTGCTGAAAAATTGCCTCTCGACATCACAAAATACGATGTTGTGTTCTTCGATTCCGTGACTAATATGCGTATCTCTCCCGAAGAGTGGGCATCAATGACAGGCAATGTTGCATCGGTGGGAATCTTCCAATGCACCAAAGATGGTGCGTTCCGTGGCGGTGCTGATTTCGGTCACGATGTGGACATCGTTGTAAATGTTGAGGATATGGTGGCAACCACCGAGAAGAACCGCTTTAAAGCGGGAAACCTGCAATTCGCAGTTAGATAGACCTAAAAAGGATTTGACATACCATTTGACTAGCATTGTCCGTGAGGATAGTGCTAGTTTTTTTGTGCGTAAAAAAGCCTACCAATCTTCGCAGACTAGTAGGCTCGATGAAATAAATAGTATGAATATTGTGTGGTTATTTCTCTTCTCTTGCGTCCTGTCGGTTATATCCTGTCCGCTTGAAGGATATATGACACCAACTGAAATCGTACTCGTTGATGAGTTGGTCGAATTTCGCCTGTCTCTTCACGATGTCGAACAACCGCCTGTTGTTCTCCTTGCTACCCAATGTAATATCCACCGCCTCTCCTTTCGTGTGTTGGCTTGTCGGCTTTCCGTTGGCTAACACATTGACCTCCGCATTGCGATAACCGCTATTGACCTTTGCGTTAGGCTTTCCGTATAGTCTTTCGTACTCATCCAAAGCGGGATCGACTACCGCCTTGCAGAGTGCCTTTAAGTTATCGTTGATTGTCGGATCGTCCGTTGTGTTGTCGATTCCGTATGCGTCAGCCTTTTCCGATTTGAACAGGTCGGAGAATGGAAAATATTTGGGTGTGTATCTCCTTGCGTCCTCGCTTTTCACATTGGTCTTGAAAGTGAGGTACAGGATAACACCCGCACCTGTCGCAATTCCACCGAAGATGGTGTATTTCAGTATTTTCTTTGTCTTTGTTTTCATAAGTCCAATTTACCTAAAAATTTATTTACATTCTTTGCGGTCTTGTTGTCCTCGAATAGAGACAAAACGGCAGGAGCGAATCTCGCAACTCCTTCAAGAGTTTTGTAGATTTCGGGTTTTTGTGCCTTTACCACACCCGCCACCGCTTTCGCTAGTGTCACATACTCGTCCGACAGGAACGATGGCTCTGCGGTCATATCCGCAACCACCTCCGTGTATTCATCGAACATCGCTTGGAAATCATCGGTGCTACCTCCCATATCGGGGTGCATCGTCTTGGCAAGTCGCTTGTAAAGTTCCTTGCACTCTTCTATTGTTTTGCAGTTGTCGAAGTACATATCTTTTTTTTCGTTTTAGTTGTTTAGCCATTTTACATTTAGCGGTTCACGGAAAATAAACCTTTTCAGCCTTGCGGTCTTTGATATTGTCGCATAGGTAAATTCTCCCTGCAACACGCATTTGTCGGTCAGTTCCGCATTTAAGCCAAGGTGGTAGCACAAATCCCCCAATGAGGTGTCCTCGATTCCCCATTCGTATTGCAGTTCGTTATTGAATAGAGAGCCTTGCCACTTGATTACCTTTTCGATCGCAAACCTGCGGAAAAAGATTCCACAGGAGAAGAATCCGCTATTCACGCATCCGTATGTGTCGGAGAATGACTGCGGTGTGCGGGAATCCACCTGCAAAGGAAAACAAACGATTTCCGCTTTCGCTCCGTCCACCGCATCCTTGTAAGACCCGCCAACGGCATATCGGTCTCCGTCCAAGAATAGGACATCGCTACCCGCATTGGTGTATTTCAGTCCGAGGTTACGGCAGGTAGATGTTTGCCTACCTGTCAAATCCATCTTTGTTGTGTCTATGATTGTTAGATTTTCCCTAGTTTCACGCAACGCATCGAGTTGCTCGATTGTGTTGTCGGTGCATCGGTCGGCTACATAGACGATGTGCCAATCCTTGTCTATCGAGTTGATTATCTTCTCGACATAAATTCCTTCGTTTTTAGCGATTATTACCACATCCATCATACTCTTTAAAAAACATTTTGTTATGAAATAATATCTACATATATTTGCATATCGTTTTGCGAGTAACAGCCTCGCCTGTAAAATCGAACCCGCGTCTATCCTTAGGGCGATAACGAATTAAAAAGGAATGTGATTATTTCGCGTTCCTTTTTATTTTTTTTGCTCTTTTGGCAAATATGGTATTCCTTCGTTTTTAGCGATTATTACCACATCAACCATACTCTTTATCGTTTTTGAATTAAAAAATGCCGTAGGCGGTCTAAAAACGAGCCTACGGCTTAATGATTTCGCCCGATTACACGGAGAACCACCAAATCTTTCTCCAACAGGTAAGTTCGATGAAGTTTTGGTCTTTCATATACATTGCCGTGCTACCATCGTTGCGTGTCATATCGTTGTAGATATGATCGGAGAATTGGTACTCTTCCGTGTCGCTTGAAGATGGAAGGTAAGGAGCGAAGTTTCCACCGATTTTGATGTCCTTTCCGTTCGCGAACTCTCCTGTGCGTGGCATAATGTTATGAACCGAAACGAGTGCCTTCGTGTCGAACAAAACGATGTCCGTCTCATTAGGGATTTCAAGCACATTGGAATCCTTGTAATTCGGGTGTTGTTTGAGGTAGGTTGCCTTGTTCTCGTCAGTGATGATGAGTGCGTTCTTTCCGTCCTGCGTTTGAACCATATCGCCCTTACGCATAAAAGTCTTGTCCAACCACAAATAGAGCAACATTCCTGCTCCTACCAACGAAGTGATTTTTCCAACCACATAATAGAATCCTCTCTTTTCTTCCATTTTTTTTATCAGTTTAAGTTGTTAGTAACATTTTTCTTCTTCGCCCTCTCTAACAGGTAATTGACAACAAGCGGACGAACCTTGCAGTCTTGCTTGTCGCAACTAGACAACATAGCGAGTAGGGTATTGAGGTCTTGTTCCATCTCATCCTGTTTCTGCTCAATCTTGTCCCTGCGTTCGTTTCTTTCCGCAATTTCAGCCTGTCTTTTTTTTTCCGCTTGGTTGAGCCAATGCTTTACCAAGAATCCGACACCCGCTATCAGTGCGGTCACAATCGGAGCGATGATGAGTGTGAGTATGTCTCTTGTCAATCCTGCGTCCATAGGTCAATCCGTTTATGTAGGTTGTCCGTAATAGTTGTCTCCGCTATTGTAACCCTCGTTGGTGTTGATGTTTCCGTATTCGAAAATCGGATATGGGAAATCCTTTGACTGATAGTAACTATACCATCTCCTTTCCGACCATCGAGAGGTAAAATCACGAACTCCGTTCACGAATCCTGTGCGTTCCAATGTTCCACCATCCCAAGTAGTTGTGCATACATAGATTTGGATGAGCCACTTATCATCATCCTCTCCTTTGCACGATGGCAACGGAAATCCGTAGAATACCACATCGTTTCCGTTAATTTTCGTTCTCTCGATTGCGGTTGGTCTCAATTCGTACTCCGCAAGTTCCTTGATAAAATGTCCGCTCATATCTCTTTTTTTTTATTGTTCTACATCTATGCTTGTAACACTTGTTATCTCCGAATACGGAGAGTAGTTTTTTATGGTTGTCTTGCCCGAATATCTCTTCCAAGTCCACCACAGGAATCTCCTTGTCTTTGCGTGGTTGGCTATCAAAAGCGAATCGCGAACCTTTATGTGAGCCGAATCTCCGTCCACACGAAGATCGACCCATTTGTCTGCGTATCGGTATTCGGGTAGGGTTGGGCAGGAATCGTTCTCCACAATCGTGTCTATCGCCACATCAGCCTTTGTCTCCTCGCCTGTGATGATAACCTGCTTGACATCTCTCTCCTTAATGTCCAAACTCTTCAACTCATCGTGGATGATCTCTTTCAACTCCGACTTTGTGAGTGTTTGTTGCTTGATGGTTGCGGTTGCGTGGTTGTCCTTGCTGAACCCCCTCTCAATATCACCTCTCAAAGCCTCGATATTGCTTTGTAGCCTGTCGCACTCGACCTTTTGTTGCCTGTAAAGGTGGTATGTCATTACAAACATCGCAACCACCGAAACGAACAACAGGATTGTTATCAGTATGCCTTTGATTTTATCCATAAATCAACTCTCCTGTCGAATAAAGTTTAGCCTCGCTCTCTCTTCTGCGGACGAGACCTGTCAATTTTTTTCCACCTGCGTACACCCATCTTCCGAACTCGTCCGCTATTGTCGGGTCATTCGGATTGTCCTTTACCTTTTTCAGCAGGGTAGAGGTTTTGAGGTTCTTTACACCTAGGTTGTAGGCGAACGAAACCAATGCGTCAAATTGGTTTTGCGAAACATTCGATGGGACGATGTTTGAAACACTCTTTGAGAAATTCGCCAAATCCTGTCGCAACAATGCCTCCGCATCAGCCTGTGTGATCCTTTGACCTGCGAACACTCCCTGTGTGTGTCCGTAACCGATTGTCCACACGCCTACCGAATCTTGGTAAGATTCCAATCGGCAACCCTCAAAGTGCTTGATGAGGTTAATTCCGTCAATTCCTATCGTCATATCGTTTCTCCTTTTGTTTGCAACCGCCAAAACCGCACCCCCTAAACCAATCAAGGATAGTGAAAGTGCGGTCAATAGCGGTATGTAATTAGTTACTGCTTTTCGCATTTTTCTTCAAAATCATTGCAGAGCCGAAAATACCAACACCTGCGATTGCGACAACCGCAAGAATCTCTCCGATGGACATCTCCGAACCTTCTTCCAACATTTGGTTGATTTGTGCCTTTGCGTTGCGGATGAAATCATCCTCTTCGGGTGCATATCCGTATGGGTCGGGTTGGTATTCCTCTGCCATAACTTGTTGTGCTTTCGCCGCGTATTTCGATTTCACAAGGTTTGAGATCAACTTACAGGCGATTACGATAGCCGTGACAACCAAAGTGACAATCAACTCGACAGGAACATATCCCAATCCGTTCACTCCGTTTTCATCATCGTGTTTCAGTCCTTCTACAACATCATCGGGAGACTTGCCCTCGGTCTGCTCCGCAATACCGCTCTTGATGCAGTTCTCGATTGATTTCTGCGTCATATTGGTGTCTTGGTTAGCGAACCAATTTACCGATTTGACGGAAGAGTATGTTTTCATAAGCATCTCATCCTCATCCCTGCATCCGTCATAAAGTTTGTCCTTGTCAGCGACATAGTATAGTAGCGACATCGCAGAACCTTTCATCTGCTCCGAATACGAATCGTTTCCTGTTGTCGCTCCCAATCCGTTCATTCCGACAGGAATTGTCCTTGACTTGCCAAGCGGTGTGTTGTAATAATTGTATTGCACCACATTCTCTTCGAACCAATCGTCGAACTCTGCATTAAGAACCTCGACATCGGTGTCGTTTTCGGGAGAAAGCAAATCTCTCAACTCTGCTACCAATCCGTCCAAATAGCGGTTTTCGTCCTCGATTGATTCGAATCGCATAGACAAAGAGCCATCGGATTTCCAATTTCCGATGATCGCCCCCGCACACCGCAACAAATCGTCATTATCCCCGCAAAACTCCACCGCTTTCAAGCAGAGGTACAATTCATCCATCTTGTTGTAATATACCTGCAAAGCCTCCTGCGTCTTGCAGAATTGTGCGTAAGACTGCGACAGGTCAATCTCCGAATACAGGATTGTCTCGTTGCATTTCAGTTCGTGTGAGTTTTTCCCACCGCTCCAATATTTGTAAACATCGACTTCTGCCGAACCTAACATTCCTCTTTTCATCTCTTTACCGCTAGATAAGTTAATAATACCGCAACCGAAATAGCACCTCCGAATATCAGCACTCTCTTCGTGTTGTTTTTCTTGTCAATCTTCTCTCTCTTTTCGATAACCTCGTCCAACAAATCGACTATCGTTTGGTAGTAGTCAATCCAAGACTGCATTTTCGCAATTTCCTCTTGCGACCTGCATTGTTGCAGGTAGGCTTTGTGCTGACGGACCAAATCTTCGTAATTGGCTTTTGCGCTCTTGACCTCCGCAATGGTGGTCATTACCGCATCCATAGCCTGTACCGCCTGTGATGCGTAATCGAAACCTCCCGCCTCGCCTCCGTTTTGGAAACTTGAAAAATCGAAATCTTCCATAGCAGAAAACTTATTTCTTGTTGTACTTCGTGGCGAAAATGACGATGCCCAAAACCGCAACAACCGCAACACCGCCAACAATCCATTTTGTCATAGACACATTACCTTGTACTTGCAACGCACGAACCTCGTTGTCTATGATTGATTGTTGGTATTGCAATTGTTGAATTTGGTATTGCCATTGTGCGATTTCCAACTGATTGTTGCTATTCTTGATAGCCAACTCATAGTTGCGGATGGACGCCTCGGTGTTCGCTTTCAAAGTTTGGAACTCCAATACCTTTGTTGCCACATCGCTTGCCGAATTAGTGATGGCGTTGATTTTGTTCTCGACATCATTCGAAT
>JAKSKV010000003.1 GCA_024401555.1 Paludibacteraceae bacterium | reverse complement strand
TTTGTCCTATGATAAACTAAGTCTAAAACTGTAACGGTTATTTAGGACTAGTCAATAGATAGTGAAGTGCTACTGCATCTTCACGCTCATCTTTCCTTGCAAATCTAAGTCCACCTTGATGCCCTCCTTCGCCAAGAAGATCTTGTTCACATCCAGACTCTCAAGGTAACCGTTCAGTTTCACATTAGGCACAATCTCCATGTTGAAAAGTTCCGAACGAGTCATCTCCTTTACGAGTGAGAGTTCGTCTTTGAGAGAGAATACAAGGTTCTCCTCTAATTTGCGTTTTAAGCCTTTCTTGTAAAATAGGTTGACGATCTTCGCCAAGAAATTTTTCGTGGAGATCTTGAAATCGACATCCTTTACTTGGATGGAACTGTTCTCCTGGTTGAAGTAAGGTGTACCGTTCAAGTAGATGATGCCCTTGATGAATCCGGAGACTTGCAGACCGATGATCAACTGTTCATCTTGTCCGTAAACCTCGATGCTGTCCACTTTGATTTGGTGTTTGCCCTCTCCGAACGTCTCGCCGATCATGATGCTTTTCGCCACGGAATCGACCATAGTGAATGGAATGTCTCCCAATATGTTGATGGCGAAACGCTCGTCCGTCGATTTGTATTGTTTGTATGGCGGAATGTTGGACGCTTTGACGTTGGCTTTCGGTGTCTTGCCCATGAATACCTCCATGAGGCATTGGATGCCGACGGTTGTCTTCAAAATGCCATATTGCCCCTCGATAGGAGTGCTGTAGATTTGTTGAGGGGTGGTGCGGATCCATGCCTTGTAATCTTCTGTGCTAATGTCGATCGGGTCTTGCACGCTGTTCCAGATGTTTTGGACATAATCCTTCAATGGAATGTATTTGGTGACAGACTTGTCGATGGCCTTGCCGATCTCCCCTTGGTAATCTCGGATGAGTTTCTCCGCAATCATTTTAATCGGCATATTCAAACCGATAATCTTGATGGTTGGTGCCTTGATCCAATGATAGTCGATGATTTGAGTCTCTGATAGAATGCTCCAGTCCTTGGAGAAGGCAATCTTGGTCTTGAAGGTCATGCTGATAGAGCCCTCGATCTCGCGGTCAGTGGTGGTGATGCCCAAGTCGAAACGCTTTTTGATCCATAGTTTGATAGGCACATTATAGGTCAATTCATTGCCGTCGTAGGCAATTTTGAAATTATGCTCTTTCCAAGCTTTGATCATGAGGCTGTCGTCCTCGATGTCGTTGTCTTCGTAGATGAGCCCTTGAAAATTATCGTTGATGATCTTCTCCACCAAGGCCATGTTGATTTCAATGGGAATGTGGAGCGTGGATTTCTTGGGCGTATAGATTACCTCTTGGTAACTCTCTTCCGGACGTTCCTCCACGAAGAGGGAATCTTTTTGGACGTTTGTGTCCAACCCCAACTCCTTGACCACTGTTGTGTCCACAAAGATGGAGTCGTTGGTTTGTGCTTGAAACCTTTGCCGCTTGGCCTCTGCCCATTGGAAACAAAGGATGAACGATAGTAAGATGATGAATTTTGTTTTCATAACTTTCCCAAGGTTGAATTCGTGACAAAAAAATATTAATTTCGTGGACTGTTTTGTCAATCGCACTTCAGTACAAAGATATTTTATTAATGCAAATAACGGATATGGTCGACGATAATATTTTCAGGTCAATTTTGCGTAAGTATTGGGGCTATCCGGATTTTCGTCCGGTCCAATTGGATATCATCCGCTCCATTTATGAGGGAAAGGATGTGCTGGGACTTTTGCCGACCGGTGGCGGTAAAAGTATCACCTTCCAGGTGCCCGCCTTGGCCATGGATGGCGTCTGTCTGGTCGTGACACCGTTGATTGCGTTGATGAAGGACCAGGTCGATAATCTCCGTGCCAGAGGCATCACGGCGGCTGCCATCTATTCAGGTATGACGAATCAGGAGATCTACCTGACCTTGGACAACTGTATTTATGGGGCTTATAAATTCCTCTATATATCTCCCGAACGTTTGGGAACGGAGACCTTTCAGCAGAAGATGCGGGCGATGGATATCAGCATGGTCGCTGTGGACGAGTCGCACTGTATCTCCCAATGGGGATACGATTTCCGTCCCTCCTATCTCCACATCGCTGATGTGCGTGATATGATTCCTGATGTGCCCGTCTTAGCCTTGACGGCAACCGCGACGCCGGAGGTGGTGCAGGATATCCAGCGTCAGTTGCGCTTTCGCACAGACGTGCTTTTCAAAAAGAGTTTCGAACGAAAGAACCTCTCCTATGTGGTGCGGAAGAGCGATGATAAGATGGGGCAGATGATGAACATCCTGCAACGTGTGCCGGGCACCTCGATTGTCTATGTGCGTAGCCGTGAGAAGACCAAGGTCATTGCGGATTGGCTGAAGAAACAGGGGGTGTCGGCCGACCATTTCCATGCCGGATTAAGTCAAGAGACGAAAGACCGCAAACAGGAGGCGTGGAAGAGTGGGGCTTGTCGTGTCATTGTCTCCACCAATGCCTTTGGTATGGGTATCGATAAGCCGGATGTGCGGACGGTGATCCATTTGGATGTGCCCGATTCTTTGGAGGCCTATTTCCAAGAGGCGGGACGTGCGGGACGTGACGAGAAGCGCTCCTATGCGGTCATGCTTTATGACAAGATGGATATCACCAACTTGAAGAAGCGCATACCGGAAACCTATCCCACCAAGGATTTCATCCGTGGCGTTTACGCCAAAGTGGGTTACTATTTCGAAATCGGAGAGGGAGAGGGTGAGGACTTTATGCAAGCCTTTGATTTGGGCGATTTTTGCAGAAGATTCCACCTTCCTATTAATCAAACTTTTAGTGCATTAAAGATATTGAACCAGGCGGGCTATTTGGAGATGACCGACGAGCTGAATTTGGGTTCCAAGGTGATGTTCACCGTCCAACGCCGCAAACTTTATGATTATGATTTTTCAAAGGAGCCTGCGCTGGATAGTGTGTTGGAACATCTTCTCCGTAACTACTCCGGACTCTTTTCCGATTATGTCAAGATTGATGAGTTGGATATGGCGAAGCACCTCGGTTTTACACGGGATGAAACGTATCATCATTTGTCGCGGTTGAGTTATTATGGCGCCATCGACTACATCCCAGGAAAGAAGACGCCTTACATTAAGTATTTGCAGCGTCGGGTAGATGAGTCTCGTTTGGTGATTTCGAAGGATATCTATGAGGAGCGTATGGCTCGTTTCACGAATCGTATCGAACGGGTGATCCAATATGTGACCGATGAGACGCACTGCCGTAGTCGGATGTTGCTCCGTTATTTCGGGGAGGAGAACGACCACAATTGCGGCTCTTGCGATTACTGTTTGTCGAAGCGGGACGAGGGTGTCACCAACCAAACCTTCGAGTCGGTGAAATCGGCTATCTATGAGAAATTGGCAAACTCTCCGATGCCGATGCGCGCTTTGGTGTCGGCCATTGCGGAGGATGAGGCGCATGTGGTGGAGGTGATCCGTCATTTGCGCGATCAGGGCGAGGTCAATGTGGATGACGCGGATTGGGTAGGACTGAAACAACGTAAGTAGAAGTAGTTTGTCTATGCCTTGTGTTCCATATTCGTAAAAAATCGTTATATTTGTTTGTGACTTTCCGGGAGTTAGATTGTCGTGAGGAAAGCATTTGGGATAGACTATAAGAAAACTTTAAACAATAATATTATGAAAATGAAATCATTAGGCGCAATGTTGGCTGGTTTTGCCTTGGCGATGCCGTTGGTCGCACAGACTCCGGTGGAGGTGAAAATCGATGCGAATGCGGGCAAAAAACTGGTATCTCCCTACATTTACGGTAAAAATGGATGTGTGGGCGATTCGAAGTATTCAGGCTCATTGGTGGGTGCGGACATAAAAAACGTGAAGTTGGCCCAAGAGGCAGGTTTGCGTTTTGCCCGTATGAACGATGGTAACAATGCGTCAAAGTACAATTGGCGAAAGTGTCTGAGTAGCCACCCTGACTGGTACAATAATGTCTATGCGCACGATTGGAATGGCTCCGCCATGCGCTTGAGGGATAACTTGCCGGATCTACAGGCGATGTATGCCTTCCAGTTGACAGGGTATGTAGCTGATAACAAGGATCATAACTTTAATGATTATGAGTATAACCAATCCCAATGGTGGAAAGGTACTGTCCAAAATTTGGCGGGAGGTGGCGAGCCAAGCGCCAATGGAACCAAGGCGAGTGTGGAGGGCGATTATAAGCTCTATTTGCAGGAGTGGCCTGCCGATTCTACCGTCGCTATTTTGGACTATTGGAAAAACGATTTGGGCTTCGATATGTCGAAGTTCCAGTATTGGAGCATGGACAACGAGCCTGAGATTTGGAGCGGAACGCACGATGATTTGCCGTTGGAATTTACGGCGGATGAGTTTATTGAGAAATATATAGCGGTCGCAAAGAAGGCGAGAGCCCTCTATCCAGACATTAAACTTTGTGGTCCTGTCACCGCAAACGAGTGGCAATGGTTTAAGTTCGGAAACGAGACGTTGACCATCGATGGTCGTTACTACTGCTGGTTGGAGTATTTCATCAAGCGTATCGCTGATGAGCAAAAGGCTTCCGGCGTGAGGTTGTTGGATGTGTTCGATTTGCACTGGTATCCTACAGACAAGAGTTTCTACAGCTTGATGAACCTTCATCGCGTATTCTTCGACGAGAAGTTCTCCTATCCAAGCGCAAATGGTTTGAAGACCATCTATGGTGGTTGGGAATCGATTTCCCAAGAGATGATTTTCGCCCGTGTGAATGAATGGTTAGATGAGCATTTCGGCGAAGGACATGGCATCACTTTGGCTTTGACCGAGACTGCGTTCGAGTCGGATGACGCCACGACTGTCGCGTTGACCTATGCCAACTTCTTGGGTACCTTTATGGAGAACGGTGTGGATATCTTCTCTCCATGGACATGGAAGGTCGGAATGTGGGAGACACTTCACCTCTTTAGCCGCTACTCCCAGGAGTTCAATGTGCAGGCGATTTCTTCCGACAAAGGTGTTTCAGCCTATACGACTGTGAATGAGGCTGCTGATTCCATGACGGTCATCTTTGTGAACCGTGCGGAGAATGATGCGGTGGATGTTCAGGTAAATATCGATAACTTCAGTGTGGGCGATGGTGTATTCAAGAAGTATGAGTTGTCTGGCTTGCCTAAGCAAGAGACCTTCACCTCCCATGAGCAGAATGCTTTGAAGGTGGGCTATGCCAAGATGGAGAATAACCAGACATTGATCACATTGCCTGCGAAATCCATTACAGCCTTGGTGTTGAGCAAGGAGGCGACCGGCTTGAAGGATGAGGCCCAGATCGCTGCCTCTTTCGTCGCCTATCCGAACCCAACCACAGGCGAATTCTACATGGCCAACTATGATGGCGTCATCTCTTCCGTAGAGGTGTATGACGCGGTGGGACAGCGTGTTTATAGCCTACAAGATTGTGAACAGATGAACGATCTTCGCATCGATTTGTCGCAGTGCGCTACGGGTGTTTACTATGCGAAAGTTTATACCAGCATCGGTTGCTTCGCTAAACAAATTATCGTGAAGAGATAGTCGGACAACTAACCGATAGAAAAGGAAAACGGGGATATCACAAGTGTGGTATCCCCGTTTGGTATATAATAATATAAAGTGTTGGTTGCGATTGGATGAAAATAAAAAAAGGAACAACTAAAGCGTTTGTTCCTTTCTTTGAGCCTCTTGTCGGATTCGAACCAACGACCCCGAGATTACAAATCACGTGCTCTGGCCAACTGAGCTAAAGAGGCAGGTGGGCAAGCTGACTACATCGCACTGCTACAACCAACTTTCCTTGCTGCGGTCAAGCCCTGGGGACTTAGAAGGGAGCTAGTCGTGTAGGACTTACCCACCGCGAAATTAGACATTTTTTTCTTACGTCAAACTTTTTGCCGAATATTTTTCAGTAAAAATTTTCGGTGGCGATTGAAAAAACGTATTTTTGTGGGGAAATAAAGGCGAAAATGGAGGATTCGAAGAGAAATATGGTTACCTATGCGATGCAGGGCGGTTTAGTCCTTGCCTTGTCTGTGGTCTCTTGTATGGTGATTGGTCGATTCCTCCCCGTTTTTTCCGCGTTGGCGTTGATGGGAGTCATTGCCTCCTACTTTTTTGTCATCCATAAGTATGGCAAGCTCTTCACGATGCAGGAGATGGCGGGGGAGTTCCGCTTTTCACACGCCTTTATGATGGGGAGTTACATCTCCTTTTTCTCCTCTATGTTGTTGGCTGTGGCGATGTATATCTATTTGAAATCGATGGGCCCCGATCTCTACGCCTCTATGTTGGATGAGGCTGCGAAGGTGTGGGAGTCGGTGTCGCAGACAGAGCAGCAGAAGGAGATGGTGGCGCAGTTCAGACGAATAACGCCTGTGGATATGACCTTCTCCACCATGTGGTGCGTCCTTTTCCATGGGTTAGTCGTCTCGCTTTTGGTTTCGTTATTTCGTAAGTTAAAAAATATATAATCAATAATATGGATATTTCAGTTGTAGTCCCTTTGTTTAATGAGGAAGAGTCCCTTCCTGAACTTTACGCTTGGATCAAACGTGTGATGCAGGCGAATAACTTCTCTTACGAAGTGATCTTCGTGAACGACGGAAGTACCGATACCTCATGGAAGGTGATTGAAGATATGGCGAAGGATGACGAGGCCGTTAAAGGAATCTGTTTCCGTAGAAATTACGGTAAGTCCGCAGCGCTCTATTGTGGCTTCGATCGTGCGGAGGGTGATGTGGTCATCACCATGGACGCCGATTTGCAAGATAGCCCCGATGAGATTCCTGAACTCTATCGCATGATCAAGGAGGAGGGCTACGATTTGGTGTCTGGTTGGAAGAAGAAGAGATACGACTCCAAGTTGGCGAAGAATTTACCTTCCAAACTTTTCAATGCGACCACCCGTTTGATTTCAGGTATCAAATTGCACGATTTCAATTGTGGCTTGAAGGCCTATCGCAAGAATGTGGTGAAGAGCATCGAGGTCTATGGCGAGATGCACCGTTACATTCCTTATTTGGCCAAGAATGCTGGATTCAAGAAGATTGGTGAGAAGGTGGTGAAGCACCAGGCCCGTCGTTACGGTACCACAAAGTTCGGTCTCAACCGTTTCGTCAATGGCTATTTGGATCTTCTCTCCTTGTGGTTCCTCTCCACGTTCGGTAAGAAGCCTATGCACTTTTTCGGTGTGGTGGGCTCTTTGATGTTCTTGATCGGTTTCGTGGCATGTGTGGTTGTGGGCGGTATTAAATTGTCCCATATCATCGATGGCACCAGCGCTCCTTTGGTGACTTCCAGTCCATTCTTCTATTTGGCGTTGACCTTTATGATCCTCGGATCGCAGCTCTTCTTGTCGGGATTCATCGCTGAGATGATCGCACGCAGTTCTTCCGAGCGAAATGATTATAAATTAGAGAGTACCATTCATTTAGACTAATCGACCTATGTTGAATTTTTTTCTTGAAATAGCAAAGATCACCATTCCCGGATTGTTGGTGCTATTCGCCACTTACCGTGTTTTGAGGGATCTGCTTCGCAATGCCGAGCGTAATCGTTATTATGAAATAAAGAAGGAGACGGCGAAGACGTTGAATCCTATCCGATTGACAGCTTATGAGCGCATCGCTCTTCTTTTGGAGCGTATGAAGCCTGAGTCGTTGTTGTTGCGCGTGCAGGCTCCCGGCATGAATGTGCATGGGTTGCATATGGCTTTGTTGGCAACCATTCGTGAGGAGTTCGAGCACAATGTGACGCAGCAAATCTATGTAAGTACCGAATTGTGGCTTTTGACCAAAAACGCCAAGGAGAGTTTGGTGCAGTTGATCAACTCTTCCGCGGCGGATATGCCTGATGAGTTGGCTGCCATGGAGTTGTCGAAGATAATCATCGAACGATACGCGGCTGTGGATAACACGCCGATTGATATGGCCTTGGCCGCGTTGAAGGATGAGGTTAAGTCTTTTAGATAATATGGGAAACCTTCTGAATTTGTGGGAAGATAGACAACCCATCCGTATCCGTCTGTCGCGCTCGATTCGGCGATTGATGGTAGCGGTGTCGGCGCTTGTCGCGCTCTCGGCTTGTCGTAATGACCATTGCGATGATTTGATGTTCGCTCCGACGAACATTCTCTTCTATTCCGAGGTGGATACTTCTGTCATGGTGAGGCCCTACGCATTGTATATTCAGGGTGTCGGTGTCGACTCCATTATCCATGTGGACGATAAGAATATGGTGGAGGTGGCTTTGGACAACAGCAGCGAGAGTTGCCGTTTTGCCTTTGCGGTCACCAGCGAACACTCTTTGAGTGATACGCTCTACCTTTCTGATGAAGGCTACCGTTTGGTGGGAGAGAAGTTGAATGTAACATACGGTTCGTATGAGAGGGTGGGTAGTAATGCGCTCATCTTTGATGATGATTTCAATACAATCAGGGTGTTGAACCGTGAGATTGAGGAGAATGTCTATTTGATGGATCGCCCGGAGGTGGATACCCTCGTCTTTCAATATACCAACCTGATCGAGTTTGTCTCTGCCGAGTGTGGTTGCTTGACGACTCATCGAATCAAGGATGTGAGGTTTCTGCACAATGGCATCGGAACGGTGGCTGTTGTGGACTCCGTCGTAACCAATTTGAGTGATGCGAAGAACATTAAATTATACTTGGAAAACTATTAGCCTCTTGTTGTCGCTGTTGGTTTGCCTTCCCGCCTTTGCGGATCGTGGCAATCGTAAGCAAGGAGAGCGGCCTCAAGCGGTATTCTACGGCTTCTATGTCGATTTGGATGTGTTGGATCCAATCATCCATATTTTTAATAAAGAACGTATGGGATTGGACGCCTCGATACAGGCGGACCTCTTTCATCGCTTGTATCCGTCATTTACCATTGGTTACCACCATTTTGACGCAAGCGGCAAGTACAACTATCCGATTCCGGCGGAGAATTGTCATTACGAGGTGAATGGCCTCTACTATAAGGTGGGTGTGGCCGCAAATGTGTGGCGCAAAAATTTCCGTAGGCAGTTGAATCCTATCGCCTATGTGGGAGCCAATTTCGGTTGGTCGCCCCGTTTCTCCTCTGATTTGAGTGGCTATCCTATTGATAATCAATTTTGGAGTGGTGCGGGAGAACGACAAACCTTCTCGTTGAAATATGACAAGAACAGAGCCCGTTGGATGGAGATCCTTGTGGGCATGAAAGCTCCGGTGGCCAAGAAATTCTGTTTGGGCGGTGAGGTGATGTTCAAGCCCTTTTTAAGCGTCGATAAGGTGGAACAGGATGGTTACGTTGTCCAACACTCTTATGCGCCTGGCTATGGTAGCAAGAAGAATGGTAAGTGGTCGTTCCGTTACACGCTCAGCTACTACTTCTCTTTCTTCAAGGGTGGCGCTTCTGATGCAAAGGAGATCTACTGATATAATATTCTTTTGATGTACGCATAAAAAAAGCCGGCTATTCAGTCGGCTTTTTTTGTATGCGATTTCTTCTTACTTCTCTCTAATTAGGGTGAAGTGACCTTTGAATTGTCTCCTTATCTCTGGCACATTGATGAGATACCAATAGTCGGTGGAAGGCATTGGGGTGCCGTTATAGGCACCATCCCAACCTTCGGTGTCGCTCTCTTGGGTGGCGATTACCTTGCCGAAACGGTCATATATCTTCACGTTTGACTTCGGGAATCTGTTGAGATTCTCCACCTGCCAGTTTCCATTGCCTGGATTGAAATATTCAGGAATGACAATGTCGTAGAGAGGCGTCTCCAAGGTGTAAAGGGTGGTGCACCCCTCTTCGGTGGAAATGGTGATATCGTAGCGTCTTCCGTAAGAGACATTTTCGAGACGGTTGGAGAGCGTTGCGCCCGTGCCGAAATCGTAGGTGAGCGGATAACTGTTGCTCTCGGCTTCAATTTCATATACGCCGATGGCCACCTCTTCGCAGGATTGTACAATAGGCGGCGTGTTGACCTTGATTGTGGTGGTCGTCTCATTGACGCACTTTCCGTTTACCGCCACTACTTTGTAGTCGGTGCTGGTTTGTGGCTTCAAGTAGAGCGCCTGCTTGGTTGAGAGGGGATGGCTGAAATTGTCGTCCGAAGAGAACCACTGAGGTGTAGCGCCCTCTTTCAATCCTTGTACGGTCATTCTGACAGAATCTCCTGCGCAAATGGACCTCTCCTCTACGGTGATCTCCGAAGGTTGGAATACATAAAGGGTGGCGTTGGCTGGTATCGCTTGGCAACCTGCTGATGAGGTGGCGCTGATGCGGTATTCCGCTGTTTGGTCAGGCGTGATGGTGAGCTGGGATTCTCCTTGCGCGATGGTGGTGAAGCCGTTCTTCTCTCGCTTCTCCCATACGATCTTCTCCGTTTCTGGATAGGTAGCGGTAAGCGTCACTTCCGCTCCTTCGCAAATGGAGTCTTCGGATAGGGTAAGGCTCATAGGGGCAATCTCCTCTACCGTGACAAGGGTGGAGCTTTTTCCTGACGGACAATTCTCGGAGGAGAAGACCAATGTGTATTCAGTGGTGCGAGCAGGAGCGGTCACGAAGCTGCTCTTCTCTTTGAGGTACTCCACAGGGGCCTCGTCTAAAGGCTCTTTTTTATACCAGGTGAGGCTTTGTGGCTCACCTGTGATAGTGGCATTGATCTCTATCTCCTCACCTTCGCAGATGGTTGCTTTTTCTGGCAATTCAACGCTGACGGCCGATTCCACGAGAAGGGATACCTCATTGGAGGTGACGCCCTCGCAGGCACCCGTCGCCGCGGAGGTGACTCGGTAGGTGGCGCTCTTTTTAGCGTCGAAAGTGATCTCTGAAACCGTTTCGGAACTGAATGTGGTGTATTCGCCGCTCTCTTTGCGTTGCCAGTCGTATCCATTGGCGTTGTCCGCTTCTAAGGAGAGTGTCACGCTCTCTCCCGCGCAGACGGCCTCTTTCGAGAGGGAAAGGCGGAAGGTTGGTCGCTTCTCCACGCTGACGTGGAACGATTCTGATACAGGAGGACATTGTGCGCCTGTGATGGTTGCTTCGTAGTTGCTCTCCTCGGTTGGATGGATGGTGAGGCTTGATTCATCACCGCTGGTCGGTTGTCCGTTTTCTTGCCAGACAATCTTGTTGTTTGGACCTAAGTTGGCTTCGAAGGAAAGTTCCAATTCGTTGCCTTCACAGATGTTGAAGTCTCGCTGGTCGGTGGTGATCTCTACGATGTTTTCAACCTCCACCAAGGCGATGTTGGAGTATCCCGTCTTACATTTTCCTTCGTTCTCGGAGGCTAATCTGAAGTGGTATTGCGGCTCCTTGCCTATGGTGTAGTTTTGTTCATCCTCCATCTTTTCGGAGAAGTCAGAGAAGTTTTGCCCATCTGTGGAGACCTGCCATTTTACCTTTTTCGTCTCTCCCATTTGGGTGGTCAGTGCCACGGTGCTACCCTCGCAGACCAGGGAAGGCTCTGCGGAGAGGGTGAGTTGGGATGGATTGTCCACCTCGACAGAGAAGTCGACGGAGAAGTCTGCGCACGCTTCGGAAGAGGCGGTGAAGGTGTAGGTGGCGTTCTCGGTCGGCATGTCGTTGTGGATGAGTGTGGTGGCGATTACTTGTCCATTCTTACGCCACGCCAGTTGGCTGGCTGTACCTCCCTTCTCGGATGCGGAGAGTTCGATCGTTTCGCCGGCGCAGAGTAGGGTAGGAATCTCCACTATCTCATAATCCAATGTTTGGCTGACGCTTACCTTAACCGTGTCGGAGTAGTCGATGCCGCAGGTTCCGTTGTCGGATGATAATCTGAAGAAGTATTCGTTCTCCTTTCCTGCGATGAAGGATTCTTTTTGGGAGGCTCCCTCCTTGAATGTGGTGAACTCCTTTCCGTCGGTGGAGGATTGCCATTGTAAGTTGGCCACTTCGCTATTCTCAGTGGTTAAAATGATCGTCTCGCCTTCGCAAACCTGCGTTTGATCGGAGGTGAGATGCAATATGGTCGGTTGGTAAATATCCACGTTCAAAGAGGCGGTGAAGGATGGGCATACGTCAGATTTCGCCTCGAAATCATATTGACTCTTCTCGGTTGGCCTCTCCTTGAACGACAACTCGTCGCTAACCTTTTCTCCATTCTTTTTCCACTGGACAAGGGTGAATTCTCCTTGGGTTGGTATGGCGATCATCTCAATCTCTTCTCCGTTGCAAAGAGTGGTTGGCACCTCTGAAATATCAAAGTCCAGTTGCTCCTTGACCTCTACTTGTATGGTGTCGGAGTAGACGATGCCGCACTCGCTCTCCTTCGATGTGGCAAGATAGTAGGAACCGCTTTGGGTAGGTTGGAGAGTCAATGAAGCGATTTCCTTGGTGTCGATAAGTTGATCCTCTCCCTTGGATGAGATGAAGTGCCACTCGATGCTTTGTGCGTTTTTCACCTTGGCGGTGAGGGTGAGCGCATCCCCTTCGCAAATCGTGCTTTGGCTCGATTGGATGGATAGCTCTGCGGTAGGAATGATGATGATGTTAAAATCGTATGATGTGGCCGGACAATATTCTCCTGCGACGATGTGCGTCAACGTGCTGTTCTTTCGGAATGTGTAATCCAGTTTGAACGCTTCGCCGATTACCTCTCCGTCTTCCACCCATTGAGAGGTGTGGCTCTCAAAGAAGGCCTGTTGGTCAGCCTCGGAAGAGGATGGGATGATCATGAACGTCTCTGTGGAATCTTGGCATCTGGTTACGTCGCGGACTCCTTTCCAGACCTTTTCGGGATCATATATCTCTTCGACGGAGATGTCATAGCTCACCTCTTCCGAGAAGCATACGCCATCGTTGGCGCTCAGTGTCACCTTTTGTCTCTTCGTGTTGGTGATCAACGCTTCGTTACGGGTAGAGGTCATATCGTTCCATACATATTCGGAAGGTTCTCCGCTCTTCTCTTTTACATGCGCTTTCAAAGTAACATCCGATCCTTCGCAAACGGTCAGTTCTTCACCTTCCAATTCGATTTTTTTATGAATATCCAAGGAGAAGAAGATCGAATCGGACAGACAGGTGTCGTTGTAGGCCATAAAGAGATAGTCGCAGGATGGAATGTCGAAATCGGTGATGGTGAGTCTCTCTCCATTTTCGCCCGCTATCGCCCGCCACTCTTCCTCTGCCTTGCCTTTGATGTACCATTGCATCTTATCGATGTTGACCTCGTCTATCTGCTTTACCTGAAAGAGAACCGGATCGGTGCGGTCGTCGCAGATGGTGTAGTGATCTTCTCCGTCCAATTCGAACTGAGGCGCTTTGCAAGGTTCTGTTTTACATTCGATACCCAGGCGGTTGCTGAATCCGAAGAGGATGCAAGGATCATCTGGTATACCCTTTTGCGCCGCTTGCTCCGCACTCTCTTGCGTCTCGGCGAATACGATGCGGTACTCGGTCAGGTCCCCCTTGCTATTTTGGTGGGTGATGGTTCTGTCGCTTCCCGCGAAGAGCCAGTTTTTTCCGTTGTCTGTACTCTTTTGCCATGCGAAGCCGTAGTCAGGATAAGCCTTTTTCCACTCCGAATCATCCTGGATGGAGAGGGTGTTGGTCGCGTTGTCGCAATCCTCACCGCCCAAATAGGCTATGCCCGGATGGTTGTCGATTTGTATGGAACCCGTCGGTGCCTCCTCTCCGCAGATGTATAGGGAGAAGTTGTCGAAAGCGATGGAGACGTTCGAGTTCTGCTTGGTCTTGTTGAGAATCTGCAAGTGGATGTTTTGCTTGTAGTTTTGTGGCAGGGTGAAGGGTACGGAACATTGTACCCAACTACGGGAGTTGCTGTGGCTCAGTTCCAGCGTGGTTTCGCCGAGCAGATCCCCCTTCTCGGTGACCACTCTTGCCAAAAGTGTCTCTCCTGCCCATTCGTTTCGGTCGAAGGCGAAGAAGGAGAAACACATGCTTTTGCAGGGGCAAAGGTTGCCGGAAAGTGTTTTGTCGTAGATGAGGTCTGCGTCGTCATCTCCGGATGATTTGTCCAGCTTGGTGTAGAGCATTGCGCCGCCAGCTCTCTTTGAGGCGTCTTGGAGCGCCTTCTCCTGCTCCCAGCTGTTTTTGATGTTCAATGCGCTCTCCGGGTGGGAGATGATGGCGTATTGGCCATTTTTCAGTCCTTCCGTTCCCTCCTTTAATGTTAATTTTACCTCGTCCGCCCCTCTGCTGCTCTCCTCGCTGAGCACGCCGAAGTCATCGCTCCATAGAGTGCGTAATCCCTCCTTATAGGTGCAGTCTGGGGTAGGGGATACGCCCGCCAAGGTATTGGAGATGGAGTAGTAGCTGCAACCATCTTTAGGTCCGCCATGTTCTGCGATGTAAAGGGCTTGCTCCTTGGCTTCTGATTCGGAAGCGGAGCCTGTGATGATCACACGATAGACCTCGCTCTCTTCGGATGACACCTCGAATTCGGCGGAAAGTTTGTTGATGCCGCTGACCGACAATTCATTGCTCCAGGTCAGACCGTCGTCCTTGGAGCGTTGCCAGAGAAAGTAAACGTTGTCGTAAACGCTCTTCCAATTGGTCAGTACCGATTCCGGCACGTTGAAGGAGGCGTTGAATATGCAACTGCCGGCACTTGCCTTATTCTCCGAGGAGATGGTGTTGGAGGAGATGGTAGGGTCGATGATGACCACATCGTCGTTTCTGTAGAGGGAGATGTCGTCTATGACGAAATCGTTGTAACCGCTTCCCCAGTTGGTCACTTGAAGCTGTAGCCTATCGCCGTTGTTGACGGTGAAGGGTTCTGTGGCATATTCGGTCCACTTTCGTTGTGCCGTCACATCCGCGCGACCACCCTTGGAGTCTCCCCATCCGTCGAATTGCCAGAAAGGGATATCCCCCGTCTTGATGGAACGTACAACCTCTCCCGTCTTGCTGTTGACTACTTTCAACTCGAGGTTGGCGTTTCCTCCCTCTTCGTTGTAGGTGGTGACGCTGGAGGCGTAGATCACGAATTTGTACTCCCTGCTATCGCAGAGATCGAATTCTATCTCTTGTTGGTAGATGGGCAATCCGGTACCCACCTCCGAGTTCACGATCATCATGGCACCGTTCTTGTTGCCGGTATGGTCTTTGCCTGCGACAAAGTGGCCTTGGTCGTTTTCCCCGCATGACGCGAATCGTTGGTAAGCCCAGCGGGTATTGTTCGCGATGCCGTATTGTCCATCATCGATGAAGCCGCAATCTCCGATCAGCTCTCCCTGTTCGTGGTAGTCGAGCACACCCATGTTGTTATGGTGTGGTTTGGATTCGTATGCGGCAAAGGAGTGTCTAGGCACAGTCATGCTTGTATTGGGGAAGTTCTTGATGACGGTATCCTCCGCCACGCCGAAATCCTCTCTCCAAACAAGGTTCCAATTTTGAGCGTGAAGGTTCAGACAACAGAGCATGAACCCTAATATAGACCATATTCGATATCCCATAATAGTATCGGTTTAAAACGGCAATTTCTACCGTAATGTGCTTATAATAATCGTGTTTGCTTTTTCATTAATACGATGCTAAGTAACAAAATTTTTATGATATAAGCAAGGAAGTAACGTGAATCGATGTTCGTACATTCAATCTTATCACACTAATTTATTAATCGAAAACTTTCATTAAATTTGCATAGTTAACTAAGTCGAGCGTTATATGAAATATCCGATAGGCATACAGACATTTGAGAAAATTATAGAGGGAGGTTACCAGTATGTAGACAAAACTGATCTGGTCTATAGTTTAGTGACTTCTGGAGAATATTATTTCCTCAGCCGCCCGCGTCGTTTCGGAAAGAGTCTGCTCACCACCACTCTTGAAGCCTACTTCAAGGGTAAAAAGGAGTTGTTCAAGGGTCTTGCCATGGAGAGTCTTGAGAAGGAATGGGTGGAGTATCCGGTGTTTCATATCGACTTTACGGGGGCCGACTACACTGATCCTAATGCAATCAATAATCGGATGAATATAGATCTAACATCGTGGGAAAAGGTGTATGGAAAAAATGATAATGAAGTTTCATTGGGCGACCGCTTCTATGGAGTTATAAGCCGGGCAAAAGAGCAAACAGGGAAACAAGTCGTAATCCTAATTGACGAGTACGACAAACCGTTGACTGACACCATTGGGTTCCAGGAGGTTCAAGACCAGAACAGAGCGGCGCTTCAAGGAATTTACGGCATCATGAAAAGAGCCGACCAGTATATCCGTTTCGCTTTCCTTACCGGCGTGACCCGTTACGGTAAACTTGGCATTTTCAGTGCGGCGAACAATCTGAAGGACATCTCCAACAACAAAAAATACAATACCATCTGTGGCATATCGGAGGAGGAATTGCACTCGTATTTCGACGATGAGGTACAGGCGTTTGCCGATGAGCAAGGTGTTAGCAAGGAGCAGATGTACGCCTTACTGAAGGGAAGGTATGACGGCTATCATTTCAGCGAGAAACTTGTTGATGTCTACAATCCGTTCAGTTTACTGAATTCATTGGCGGACAGACAGCTGAACAACTATTGGTTTGCCACCGGCACACCGACATACTTGACAAAAATTCTGTCTAAAAGTGATATAGTTTTCCCCGAGTTCGACGACAATTTGACGGCGTCCGGAGAAATGATAGCTTCGTTTGGCAATGGAGAGAGCAATGTCATTGCCGCGATGTATCAGAGTGGATACCTGACAATCAAAGGCTATCAAGACGGGTATTATTATTTAGGTTTCCCTAATGAGGAGGTGTCTGGCGGGTTCACACAGATGTTGCTTCCGAATTACGTGGACTCCATCACCAGTGACCGTAAGGATTTGGACTTGGTAAAGCTAAAACGTTATATCATAGCGGATGATGTCGAGTCGTTCATGACCCAAATCCAGTTGATAATGGGGCAGATTCCATTTGAGAACAGTGAGGTGAAGCAGATAGAGGCGAACTTCCGCAACATGATCTACCTGATGATAAGGTTCTCCGGATTCAAGGTGGCGGTGGAGCTTCCTGTGTTAGGCGGACGTGTCGATGTCTTCTTCGAGACGGACAACCGCGTCTATGTGATCGAGTGTAAACGCGACCAATCGGCCGACGACGCCTTGGCGCAGATAGACATGAAAAAATATGCCAAGAAGATCTCTTCCGCCGACAAACCGGTTGTGAAGATCGGGGCGAACTTCAGCACGGAGGAGAGAAACATTGTGGAGTGGAAGGTGGAGGAGATTTAAGGATTATGGCGGAGAAGCGGATTATCATGACAGTGTCCAATAATTTGGAGTCTGACCAACGGGTTCATCGCGTGGCCTCCTACTTCCATGAAAATGGATGGCAGGTGACGGTGGTAGGTTCCCAAAACCAGCCATGCCATGATTATCAGCAAGCCTACGGAACAAAGCGTTTGCCTGTGTGGTTTAAGAAGGGCCCTCTTTTTTATGCTGAAATTAATTTAAGGCTCTTTTTCTATCTTTTATCTCACACTTCCGACCGTATCTGGTCGAACGACACCGATACGATATTGGCGGGATTCTTGGCCAGCAAGCTGAAAAGGAAACGCTTTACGGTAGATCTCCACGAGTTGTTTCCAGAGGTGCCGGAGGTGGCGCAACGCCCCTTTGTCAAAGGTTGTTGGACCCAATTGGAGAATTGGATCCTACCGAGGGTGAAGGAGTGTTACACGGTCTGTCAATCGATTGCCGATTATTATCATCAAAGATATGGCATCGATGTGAAGGTACTTCGGAATGTACCCTTCAAGCGAAACTATTCGGGAAAATCAGACAAGTTGAATTTTGACGGTAAACGAATCATCCTCTACCAGGGCGCCGTCAACGAAGGACGGGGCATCGAGTGGATCATGGATGCGATGCCCTATGTGGAGAATGCGGTATTTGTTGTGATTGGGAAGGGCGATCTATACGATACGCTTCGTGAAAAGTGCGAAAAGGATGGTCTGTCGGATCGCGTGAAATTCTTGGGCCATATTCCCTTCGCTGAATTGTCCGACTATACGAACGCTTCGGATTTGGGCGTCTGCCTCTTGAAAGAGAAGGGACTCAGTTACTATTATGCGTTGCCCAATCGTGTCTTTGATTTTATGCAGGCGCATGTGCCGTTGTTGGCAACCGATTTCCCTGAAATCGCCCGTGTTTTGAACTCGGCGGGAACGGGTAGGGTGATCCATGATTATACCCCCAAACAACTGGCCGCTGTAATAAACGAAATGCTCGGAGCGCCGATAGATCATGATCTATACGAAAGAGCGTCCGAGCAATATCATTGGGAGGTGGAGCGTCAGGTGATTGACCTGAGCAAGTAACCTCAAATCCTAATCATTTCTTGTTTTTAGTCTCTCCTGTGATGGTAAGCATAGGTTTCTTTCCTTGTGCGTTGGAGTAGACTTTGATGGTTTTATGGAAGGCGCCACTCACCTTACTGGTGTAGTAAACATGGACGGATCCTGTGTCGCCAGGCTGTACGGGTTGTTTCGTCCAAGAAGGCTTTACACATCCGCAGGAGGGAATCGCATCGGTTACCACCAATGGAGCGCTACCCGTATTTTTGAACACGAAAACATGTTCGGAGGTCTCTCCTAAAATATTTTCCTGAAACACATAGGATGTCTCGTTGAACTCGATCTTCGCTTTCTCCGCCGCACCAGCCGTCATCAACGGCGTTGCGAACAATAGGCCTAATAATATCTTCTTCATATGGTTGATATGGAATGATTTATTCGAAATAATACTCTAAGATAAACATTACTCCTGAGATGATGAAGAGAATGCCCAAAATTCTGCGGAACCAAAGTTCGTAACGCTGGAATTTTTGCAAAACCTCCTTGGCGGAATCGAATCCATAAGCGAAGAGGGCAGATAGTGCGATCAATGGTATGACAGCGCCGATGGCGAAAAAGAGCGGTACCCAGTAGCCGTTCGTAAGGGCTAACGAGGATGGTACAGCCATGCCGAAGTAGAGTGCGGCGCTGTAAGGACAAAAGGCGAATGCCAAGAGAATGCCCATCAAGAAGGCTTTTCCGTAACTGATCTTACCTACCCATTTATCGAAGAGTCCCGCGCATTTCTCCTCCAATCCGTGGATGTGGATGATGTCCAGCGTCATGACACCAATGAAGATGAAGATCGGTCCGATAATCCTTCCGAAAATGTTTTGGATGAATTCTCCGATGTGGAGTCCTTGCGCAAAGAGAAAAATTCCCATACCAAGGGCGAGATAGGCTCCTGCCTTTCCCCATGCGAAGGCCACTCCTCGAAGGAAGGAACGATGCCCTCCCTTCCCCTTGTCCGACATGGCCGTCAATGCGGTGATGTTAGTAGCCATTGTGCAGGGACATACAGAGACGATGATGCCTAAGATGATGGAGGATAGGATGTAATGTTCCCAGTTGGGTGTATAAGTGATGAAATCCATAATCAATTGCCAAATGTTTTACGGGCTAACTCACCCAAGGTGAGTCGTTCCGCATCGATCTTTATGATATTTCCGTTCGGGTCGATGAAGACGCCGTAAGGAATCTTGTTGACGTGGTAATGTTTGGTGACGGGGCTTGCCCAGTAGAGCAGGTCGCTCGCCTGTTTCCAAGGCAGTTCGGGTGCCTTGCAGGCGAATTCGTGCCAGGCCTCCTCGTCGGTATCCAGTGAGATGGAGAGGATCTCCAATCCGTTGTTGTGGTATTGCGCGTAGATCTCTTTCATCATTTCGTTGCGCTCCTCCGTCTCTTTGCACCAGGAGGCGCCGAAATCCAAATAGAGGTATTTCCCCTCGTAATCGGCAAGGGTGACGACGTCGCCCTCGGTGGTGCTGATCGTGAAGTCGGGAGCGGATCCTCCGGCTTTGAATCTTTGGGTGAGGGTGAGTTCATCCCTCAGGTGACTAACGTATTGGGAGCCATAGATAGAGGGGTGGAATAGTTTGATCACGTTCTCCAATTTGGAGATGCTGAAAGTTTCGGTCAGGGAACAGACAAAGTAGGCGGCGCCCACTGAGGTCGGATTACTGGCCACAAAATTGTTGGTGATGAGCAAAAGCGAGTCGGGTAGTTGGTCGTAGTTTTGTTTCAGATGCTTGATTTGCGCCTTCTCCCCACGTTTTTTGGCGTTGGTCATCTTGACGAGGAGGGCGTTTCGTTTGTTGTTCACCTCCTTGTATTTCTCCGTCAGGATATTCAAGTCGTTTTGGGCGTTGGAGCCTGTGATGACAATGTCGTCTGGGTAGAGCACCGATCCCGATATGGCGATGTCGTTGTTCTCCACAAAGACTGGGAAGGGGCGGGTGGTTCCAATCTTGATGAAGCGCATGGTGGGGTAATCCACGTGTCCTCGGAACCGGAAAGAACCTCCTCGAATGGAGGTGCTGTCGATGATTTCCAGTTGCCCAATCGGAGTCATCTCCATGAGGTAGGCCTCATGTGCGTTGACGCATCGCAGATTCCCCTGTATATGGTATCGCTCGTTCTTCCCGCAAGAGAGGAGCGTCACTATCATGAATATGGCTGAAATCAGTTTTCTCATGTCGGAATATCACGATGAGTCTTGTCGAAAAAATAATAGGTCAAAAAAAGCGATAGGGAGGCATTACCGACCCTATCGCTTTTGTTATGTCTAACCGTGAGTGCTATTATTTAACCTCGCCGATAAAGTTGATGACGAAGTTGCTACGCTTAGGGTCGTTGGTAACCAAAGTCAAGCGTTGGCTGAACTTGCCTGCTTGAAGGTTAGCTGCATTTACCTTAACCATGATAGCGGCCTCCTTCTCAGCCTTGATAGGCTTGTTAGGAGCGGTTACGATAAATCCTTTCGCATCGCAGTTAGCGGCACGGATGATAAGGTTGTTCTTTCCCTTGTTGGTTACAGGGAACTTGAATGTCTTGGTAGAACCAGCCTTGATTTCACCCAATTGAACGGTGTTGCCTACGCCCAAAACTGGAGCGTTCGCCAAATCAGTTGGAGACATTTGAGAGAAGTCCTCCGCTACGTTTCCGTAGAGTGTCACGTCGAAAGTGGCTGGCTTGCCGTTTGCCTTAACGGTAAGAGTCTTCTTGAATGATCCCCAAACCTCAGAGTCCTTGGTGGTGGCAGTCAAACGGATGTTGCTGCGCTCGCCTGGCTTCAAAGTCTCGTTGTCGCACTTGATAGTGACGAACTTAGGAACATTGTCGAATGACACCTTGATGTCCTCGTTGCCGTTGTTGATGATCTCGATGTTCTCCTCTTTTGAGTTGTTAGGGAACATAACGGTGTTGAAGTAGATGTTCTTCTTCATCAAGCGAAGACCGTTTACCTCGAATGGATACTTGTCCTCCACCTTTTGTGCCTTAGGGATCACCTCACCCTTGATGGTCAATCTCTTCTCACCTGCGTTTGAAGTGACGGTGATGGTCTTGGTGAATGAACCTGGACGGCCAGTCGCGTTGTAAGTAGCCTTTACGATACCAGTCTCACCAGCCTTGACAGGCTCCTTGGTCCACTCTGGCGTGGTGCAACCGCAAGAGGCCTTTACCTTTTGAAGTACCAAATCAGCGGTACCAGTGTTCTTGAACTCGAATGTGCAAGATACCTTGCCGTTCTCCTCAGGGAATGTTCCGAAGTCGTGAACGATGTTCTCGAAATAGATTTCAGGGGCATCCTCCGCAAACGCTGCCGCAAAACCTGCGAACAAAGCGATTAAAGAAAACATTAACTTTTTCATTTCTTTCTATTTTAATTTAACATTTTTTCCTCTTTCTCACGCCTATTCAGGCGTAAAGCGAATGCAAAATTATAAAATTTGGATAATCTTAAAACCTTTCTATTGAATAAATCCTTAAAGTTTCTAAAAATAGCGGTGGATGTGTGTTATGTTTTTCCCGTGTTGGAATTTAGAATTGAATGGATTTGGTAAATTTGTGGTCATAAAATAATGATAGATGAAAAGAGTAATTTTCTCGCTGATGTTGGGTGTGGTCTCCTCGCTTTCGGCCGCACAATCAGAGAATAAGACATTAGAGAATTGGGAAGTGTGTTCCCCTGTCCGTTTCGAGACAACTTTGAGCGGTAGCTTCGCTGAGATGCGACGCAACCATTTCCATGGTGGTATGGATTTTAGAACCAATGGTGAGGAGAATAAACCGATCTATGCGGTGGCGGACGGTTATGTGTCGCATGTCTCCATTCACCGCGCCAGTTACGGTAAGTGTGTCTTGATCGCGCACCCTAACGGCTACACGACGCTCTACGCCCATTTGAATGGATTTGTTCCTAAATTGGACTCCATCGTGAAGGCGAAGCAGTATGGCGAGCAAAAATATGAGGTGGAGATCGATTTAGGCCCCAACGATTTTGTGGTGAAAAAGGGAGAACAATTCGCCATCTCTGGCAATACAGGTTCTTCTGGTGGACCTCACCTCCATTTTGAGGTACGCCGCACTGAGGATCAGGCGTTGCAGAACCCATTTATCCTAAATAAATATTTTGGTATCTTGGATGACCGTGCGCCTCGCATCGATGGTGTGAAGATCTATGGTTTGGATGGTGAAGGTCGTGTCAATGATTTGGAAGAGCAGAAATTCCCTATGATTGTCAATAAGGCCCGTAAGCGTGTCTTGAAGGGCGGAGAAAACATCAACGCCTGGGGAAAGATCGGCTTTGCGGTGAAGGCGATTGACCAGATGACTAATGCGCCGTTCCGTTATACCCCGCGCCATTTGAAGCTCTATGTGGATGATGTCATGATCTCGGATGTCCATATCACCGATATCAAATTCTCCGAGACGCGCGCCTTGAATGGTTTCATCGACTACAAGCAACAGCTCACATCGGGCGAATTCTATATGAAGTCTTTCAAGGAAAAGAATTTGCCGCTCAATATCCATGGCGGTTTGGCGGGTACTTTCGTCATCGATCAGGAGCGTGATTACCGGGTGAAATATGTGGTGGTCGATGATTTCAACAACAGCGATGAACTCTCTTTTGTGATTCATGGCAAGAAGATGTCTTGGGATAAATCGACGCTGCCTGCGGATAGCTTGATCCAGTGCGGAACCGCGCGGTTTATTTTGAAGGATAATTTTGCGATGCAGTTGCCCGCAGAGGCCCTCTATACGGATGTGGCGGAGAATTACAAGGAGATCGAATCCGATCGTTTCTTCTCCAACATCCATCAGATTGGTCAATGGTCGGCGCCTGTGCATCGTTACTGCGACCTCTCCATCCGTTTGACTCAGGATACTTTGGCGGATAAGAATAAATATTATATTGCGAAGGTGGCGGATAATGGCACGCTCCTGGGCGCTTTCCCAGGCCATTACAACAATGGCTATATGGTGGCCAATGTCAATTCGTTCGGCCGTTTCGCCGTGGCTGCGGATTTGGTGGCGCCAACCATCCAAGCCGTGCATACGAAGAATCTGGTCACCCAACCTTTTGTCCGCCTAAAGATCAATGATGCCCATTCGGGTATCGCCTCATACGATGGTTACATCGATGGCAAATGGGTGATGTTTGAATTCGATTTCAAGACACGCCAGATCACCTTTTGGCTGGACAAGAACTTGGTGCAAAGAAATAAGAACCACGAGTTGCGGGTGGTCGTAAAGGATAACTGCGGCAATGTGGCGGAATATAACTCTCAAATCTTTTGGTGATGAATAAAATATTGAAAGGCGCTTTGGCGTTTGTGGCTTTGGTCTTTGCTGGTACCGAACTTTGGGCTGGTACCAATGTGATGGTGGGAAAGGCAGCCTCTAAGGATGGCTCCACTTTTTGTACCTATTCGGCGGACTCCTACTACCTCTACGGAGAGTTATCCTTCTATCCCGCTACCACCAACGCCAAGTATATGCAGACGGATATCTATGGTTGGGATACCCATAAATACCAAGGAAAAATCGAAGAGGTTTCAGAAACCTACGCTGTGTTGGGTAATATCAACGAGTACCAAGTCTGTATTACGGAGTCAACTTTCGGCGGAAGAAAGGAGCTCCAGGATACCACGGGCATTTTGGACTATGGTAATTTGATCTACATTACCTTGCAACGCTCCAAGACCGCCCAAGAGGCGATTCAGGTGATGAGCGACCTGGCCAACCATTATGGTTATTGCAGCACGGGAGAGACCTTCTCCATCGCCGATCCGAACGAAATATGGATCATGGAGATGATCGGCAAGGGACCCGATATCAAGGGTGCCGTCTGGGTGGCTTTGCGTGTGCCGGATGATTGCATCTGCGCCCATACCAACCACTCCCGCATTACCACTTTCCCTTTGAACGACCGGGAGAACTGCCGTTACTCCAGGGATGTGATCTCCTTCGCCAAGGAGATGGGCTACTTCAACGGGAAGAACAAGGATTTCAATTTCTCGGAGGCCTACGATCCGATGTCATTCAGCGCGAGACGTTTCTGCGATGCCAGGGTGTGGAGCATCTACCGTAAGGTGAATCCAGAGATGGAGAAGTATATCTCGTATGTTTTAGGAAAATCTGAAGAGAAGATGCCTTTGTGGGTGAAGCCTACGAACAAGGTCTCTTTGTTGGAGTTGAAGAATTTGATGCGCGACCATTTCGAGGATTCGCCGCTGGCTTTGACCGAGGATGTTGGTGCGGAACCTTTCGGTGCCGAGTTCCGTTTCGAGCCTCGCTTCTGGGAGGTGGATGGCAATACCTATTTCAATGAGGCGCCAATTGCGAGTCCGAAGAACGCTTTCTCCTTTGTGGCGCAGATGCGTAGTTGGTTGCCGAATAAGATTGGCGGTGTGCTATGGTTTGGCGTGGACGACGCGACCTTTACTGTCTATGTGCCTATCTACTGTGGAACCACCCAAGTGCCATCATGTTTCCGTACCGGCAACGGTAGTTTGTTGGAGTTTTCTTGGGATGCCGCCTATTGGGTGTTCAACTGGGTATCCAACATGGCGTATGGCAAGTATAAGTACATGGCGCCAGATATCCGCCGCGTCCAGGCCGAGTTTGAGCAAAAGTTGGAGGATAACCTCGATGTTGTGGAGGAGGCTGCCCAATCGCTTTACAAAAAATCACCAGACTACGCCAACCGTTTCTTGACGGAGTATTCCGAGAACCAAGCGAGCATCATGATGTCGCAGTGGAAATCTTTGGGCGAGTTCCTCATGGTGAAATATGCGGACGGTAACATCAAACGCGAACGAAAAGGTAAGTTCCTGGATAATGGATGGGGTGTTCCGGAGGATATTCAAATGCCTGGTTATTCCAAGAGCTATTATCAACGTATTATAGATGAGACGGGTGATAAGTTCAAGGTGGATGAAGATGTGAAATGATTGTGTAGGGGCGTTTTGAAAAACGCCCTTTTTTATGCGCAAACCGTAAGGTTATTCTATCTTCTTTAAATAACTCATTGGAATTTCCAACGTGCAGGCGATCACCCCTGATAATCTGACCACCACTTTCTTCTTGCTGTCCACGCGGACGAGTTCTCCCTCGATGCCGCACCAAGGTCCTTTGGTGATCTCCACCAAGGTGCCCTTTGCGTAAAGCAAATCGTTGTCGGTGGATATTTCCGCCTCGTCGGAGAGGTCTAGGAATTTGATGAAGTTGTTCATCTCCTTGTCGGAAACGGTCATCATCGATCTTTTGCCATCCATCATATCGATGGCGTAGCGGATCTGGACGCCTCTGTCGTTGGAAAGCGATAAGGCTCTCTCTTTGTCCGTATGGATGAAAATTGTGCTTGGAATGAGTACCATCTCCACCTTTTTCTTGCGGTCGTGCCATTGACGCACCTCGACGCTGGTTGGAAGATAGTTTTCCACGCCCATCTCCTCCAACTGTTCCCTGATCTTTTTCTCCTGCCTGGATTTTGTCTTGGCGACATACCAATGTACTTCTTGATTGCTCTCCATCTTTATTGCACTCTTTTACCGCAAAAATAGTGATTTTTGTTGGAAAAATTAGATAGCCGCTCTTTTTGATTGAACATCTGCCATTCTTAATTGAAAAAATTAACGCTTCACCAAGCGTCGCCGTACATTTGTACCATCTACGAATAACTGTATAATTTAAATTACATCAAACAGACACTATTATGAAAATAACAAACACAATGAAAACGGTGATGATGTTGTTGGCGGGGATGGTTGCATCTCCGCTGATGGCGATCACGTTCACTCGGGTGTCGGTTGAACAACCTGAGGGGATTACCCACTATCGCATGTATGACGAGGGAAAAATCTATTTTTCCGGTAATTCGATGGTGATCGATACGGTGGGAAATGGTAAGGTTGAGAGCATTGCGCTCTCCCAAGTTGATAAAATGCTTTTCGAGACGGTGGATCTCTCCGCGAGTGGAGTGGAACGTGTCATCTCGATGTCGCCGAAGCTTTCTCTCTTTCCTAACCCTACGTCAGATGTGGTGACGGTGGAGATGGATAGGGATGGCTCCTATCCCTATCGTATCTATTCGATGGATGGCGAGTGCTTGATGAAGGGGGTGACATCGAATGGTGCGGTTATTGACCTTTCGCTACTCGCAAAGGGTGTTTATATGATTGAATTGAATGGTACTTATTTGAAAATCTGTAAGTTATGAAAAAGTATATGATATTGGCTTTGTCGGCTGCGGCGTGTATATTCGCTTGGGCGCAGACACGGATGAATTTCCATTTTAGTTCGGGCGATCAAACCTCCATTTATGTCGCTGACATTGATACGATTCGTTTCAAGAAGGGCAAAGTCATTTTGGAAGGTGCGAGCAAGGAGTATGAGGTGGCTGCGTTGGATAGCGCTACTTTCACGATGGAGAGTAGTGGAACAGATGGTGATACCGTATTCATCACTTATAAAAATGATGATGTGGAGGTGGTCAATCCGTTCGAATCTGTGACAATCACCCGTGATGGTGCAGCTGTGACGGTGGTCTCCGCCGCGGATGTGAAGGATATTGTCTATTGCCTTTCGGGATCTTCCGATGCTGGCTCGTTCGAGATGACGCCAGACAGAGGTTACACGCTTTTGTTGGATCATCTGTCGTTGTCCAATGCCCAGTCTCCCATTGTTTTGAACAGTGCGGCGGATGGCGAGTCCTATACATGTTCGCTCCACTTGAAGGGTGATTCCAAATTGTCGGATGGCGACGGAAATAGCAGGAAGGGTGCTTTCTATACCAAATCGAAGTTGAAAATCAACGAGGATGGTTCCGAGGGAGCGTTGCGTGTGACGGGAAATAGTAAGCATGCGATCAACAGTTCGAAGAATATTGAACTCTATGCGGGCGCACTGACCATCGACGGTGCGAAAGGAGATGGTATCAATGCGGATGCGTTGAAACTTTATGGCGGAGAATTGTCCATCTCGCAGACGGAGGGTGACGCTGTGGATTGTAGTGAAAAGATCTTGGTGGAGAATGGAAAGGTGACTCTTTCCGTCAGTGCTGATGATGTGAAGGGTTTGAAGTGTGACAGTGTGGTGGAGATTGCAGGTGGAGAGATTGTGCTTCACGTTTCGGGAGCGGGTTCGAAAGCCATCAAGTCGGGTGTGAAGACCGTGGTTTCTGGAGGATCGGTTGAGGCTGATTTGACTGCCGCCGCACCATTCACGAATGTTGATGACGCGACCGATATCTCCTACAATGGTGCACTTGTCTCCAATGGCGATGTCGAGGTAAGTGGCAACGCATCCATCAAAGTCTCTGGCGACGGTATTGCAGCAAGAGCCATCTCCGCTGACAACAAGATTGTCTTGGCGGGCGGAAAGGTGGTGGCTGATTTGAGTGGCGCATACAACATTGAGACGATCAATAAGGATACGACCTCGGTTTTCGGTTTAAAGGCTGACTCCGCGATTGTTGTTCAAGCGGGCGTCTTGGATGTGAAGATCGGTGCGTCGGCGAATATCGCCAAGTGTATGAAGGCCGATTACGTCTATATCAATGGCGGTGACATCACCCTCTTGAATAATGGTGGGTTCTGGTACACCTCCACCACCAGTTCTTCCAACAATAACAACCCTTGGGGTGGCGGTTTTGGAGGTGGCGGCTTCGGCGGCGGAAGCACCGTTGAGGTGAATGCCACGACTCCGAAGGCAATTCGCGGAGAGGAGTTAGTCTCTATTTCGGGTGGAAATTTGCATATTACGGTGGCTCACGGTAAGGGCATCACCAGTGATAAAAGCATCGTCATCGGCAATAAAAATGGAGCGGACAATGATTTGACTTTGACCATCAACACGGGCGATAGCAGCGACCAAACCTACAAAGCGAGTTCGGAAAAGCAAAAATATCTCCCTTATTGTGGCCCGAAGGCTATCCATTCCAACCAAATGTTGGAGGTCAACAGCGGAACGTTGGACATCACGACGCTTGACTCAGGATTGAAGGGTAGGAACGTGACCGTGAATGGTGGTAAATTGACCATTTCAGCCCACAATGACCAAGGTATCCACGGCGTGCAGAATTTGACCATCAATGGCGGCGACATCTTGGTTTCCGACGCCTTTGAGGCCTTTGAGGGTACGACGATGGTCTTTAACGGAGGTGTTACCTCTTGTTATGGATGGGATGATGTCTGGAACTGTTCTACCTCGACATCGGGTAGCGGAACTCCCTCTTTGACGGTCAACGGCGGTGTCCACTATTTGAATGTGGGTTCAGGAGATACCGATGCGTTGGATTCTAATGGATCGATGTCTTTCCAAGGAGGAGCGGTAATCGTGGAGTGTGGTAATGTGTCGCTTGATTGTGATGCGACGCCTGCCTTCAAGTCGGGTGCGGTGTTGATGCTCTTCTGTAAGAGTTCGGAGACTTTGCCATCCTCTTCCACCAATTTGGCGGTAACAGGTGTCGCGGCGAATACGCGTTATACAGCATCTGCCGGTGGAAAGGTGCTCTCTTCCTTTACGACTACGCAGTCTGCGACCCAATTGATCTATGTGAGCGGATCCTCCGCTACCTTCACTTCTGGTGGCCAATATAGCGAGGGAGAGGAGACTGTCATTCGCGGAAAGAATAGTACGACGATGAAATATGCGACAGGAGGTACCCTCACAGGGGGAACAACGCTTACGTCCAAGACTGCTTCTGCCCAAGGCATGGGAGGCCCTGGTGGTGGTCGTTGGTGATAAGAATAATTTGTGAATTACAATCAGTGTGAAAAGGGAGGATGTTCAGCGTCGATGAGCATCCTCCTTTTTTGTTTGATAAAAATATAAGATTGTGTGTTTTTTTGTATCTTTACGGCCTAATACTTTTGAAATACGTAACGATTGTAATTCTGCATTTATGAAAAACACACACAAGTTTTGGGGCCGCGCGATTTGTGCCCTAATCAATCTTTTGTTGCTTTCCTCTGTAACCGCTTTTGCGGCCGCGGAGAATTACGCCGCCTATCTTTTCGCCTATTTCAAAGGGGAAGGTTTGGCGCAAGGTGAACAAATCTATTTCGCCGTCAGTGAGGATGGTCTCCATTGGAAAGACCTGAACGACGGAAATCCGGTGCTTGTCTCCTCCTTGGGAGAGAAGGGACTTCGAGATCCTTTTATCATGCGCTCGGCAGAGGGTGACCGCTTCTTTGTGATCGCCACCGATTTGAAGATCTACGGCAATGGCAACTGGAGCGCCGCCCAAACGACGGGTAGCAAATCCATCATGGTCTGGGAATCCACCGACTTGGTTCATTGGTCGGAGCAGCGTATGTGCCGTGTGGCGCCTGATGGCGCGGGCTGCACATGGGCGCCTGAGGCGGTCTATGACGAGGCGAGCGGACAATATTTGGTCTTCTGGAGCTCGAAGATCCCTTCGGGCGATAACACCCATCGTGTCTATTACTGCACCACCAAGGATTTCAAAACCTTTAGCGAGGCGAAGGTCTGGATAGAGCTCCGCAATTCAAATGGTAATGTCATCAGCACCATCGATGCCACAGCCATCAAGGTGGGAGACACCTACTATCGTTTCAAGAAGAACGAGGCTACGGCTCCCCACAAGGCGGGTATGCCTTCCGGCGGAAAATATATCATCATGGAATCTTCCAAATCATTGTTGGGCGAGTGGAAGGAGATTGGCTCCGACATGAGTCAAATCACTGGCGTGGAGGGTCCTACATGTTTCAAATTCAATAACGAGGATCGTTGGTGCCTATTGTTGGACAACTTTGGCGGAAAGGGTTATTTCCCTTTGGTGACCAATGATTTATCTTCAGGAAAATTCACCCAGTTGAATGCGGATCAATATGCGTTCCCTTCGGTGATGCGACACGGTTCCGTGGTCAATCTGACGGCTGATGAATATTACGGTTTGTTGGCGAAGTATGATCCCAACATCATGACCACCGCTTGCATCAATCCTGGTTCCAAGCAACAGAAGCTTGAGGGATGGGGTGTCTCCCTTTGTTGGTGGGCCCACATGTGCGGCAAGTGGAGCGAGGACAAGGTGGACCACTTGGTGAAGCTATTGACGGATGAGGATGGTTTGAACTTCAATATCTTCCGCTACAATATCGGTGGTGGTGATGCGCCAAGCCACTACAATGGCCACATGTGCAACGGAAAGGGTAAGCGTGCGGAGATGGATGGTTTCAAGGCCAGCGCCACCGCTCCCTATGATTGGACCAAGGATGCGGGACAATTGAAGGTCTTGGATAAATTGAACAAGGCCCGCAAGGATGCTGTCTTCGAGGCCTTCTCCAATTCGGCGCCTTACTGGATGACCTATAGCGGTTGTGCGTCGGGAAATACCAATGCAGGCAAAGACAACTTGAAACCGGAGAATTATGGCATCTTCTCCGACTATCTGATCGAGGTGTGCAAGCACATTAAGAGCACCTATGGCATTGAATTCAAAACCTTGGATCCATTCAACGAGCCCAATACCAATTTCTGGGGCGCTAACGGATCACAAGAGGGATGTCACTTTGATCCAGCCTCCCAGGTGAATTTGATCAAAGTGTTGTATCCGAAGTTGAAGAACTCCGGTCTGAACACGGTCATCTCCGCCTGTGATGAGACCAGTGTGACCACCGCTATTGGCGAGTTGCAACTCTATCAGAAGGAGAATATCCTTGGTATGGTGGGGCAATATAATGTCCACACCTATGGTGGAGGCGTGATGGATAAAGCCAATTTGAGGGGGCTGGTACATGAGACGGGGCTCCATTTCTGGATGTCGGAGACGGGCGCCGGAGGAACTGGATTGTCGGGTAACCTCAACATGGCGCAACGCATGTTCGACGACCTCAACTACTTGATGCCCCACGCATGGGTTGATTGGCAGTTTGTAGAGGAGAAGAACGATCAATGGTGTATGGTGCAAGGAAATTTCGCCACACAGGAGTACCATATCGTGAAGAACTTCTATGTACGCATGCAGGTGACTCGCTTCATCAAGCAAGGCTATACCTTCTTGACCATTGGTCGAAACGATATGTTGGCAGCCATCAGCCCGGCGGGCGATAAGTTGGTGGTGGTGATGCTGAATACCGGTTCGGGAAAGAAGCATGTCAGTTTGGATCTCTCCCTGTTTAAGGAGGTGGCTCCAAGCGTTCAACTTTATACCACCAATTCGAACTATAATTGTGAGTTGAGGCCATGTGGCGATGTGGAGAATAAGACATTCTCCTACACCATGGGTGGATTAGAGATCTCCACAGCGATCTTCGATGTGACTGCAGATACTGGAATTGAGGGCATTCAGCCGGAGAAGGCCTATTCGATTATTCCTCGAAGCGCGGTTTCCGTGATGAGCGCGGAGGCTTCTGAAGGTTTGAAGTTGGCCAATTTGTTCCCTGAAGACTCTTTGCAGAGATGGTATTTCCAACCACTCTCCAATGGTAATTATATGATCTACACCAACAAGGCGGGAGAACGTCTGGCCATTACTGATGACGGATCTTATTACTTGAAGTTGGAGAAGATGGGAGAGGGAAAGACTAACCAACAATTTAGCTTAAAGGATTTGGGCGAGAATTGTTATGCAGTCATCTCTGCCGGCAATGGCAAATCCTTCGATTTGGAAGGTGGGAAGACCACGGCTGGAACCAATGTTGGTGTCTGGGCGGCTGGTAATGCAGGTGGTAACGCGCATCGTGAGTGGCGTATTATTCCAGCACCTTTCGGCAATCAATTGCCTTCGGATGCGACTGCGGTGGCAGATGTGGAGAATACGGACTTGCTGGTGACTGGAGAGAAGGATATGATACGTCTCTCCCGACTGGTGGGCGAGGAGACATCTGTGAATGTATGGGTGGTGAATATGGCTGGCTTGACGGTTATTGACCAGACGTATAACCTTCTTGGCGATTTGGAGTTGCCAATCTCTTCGGGCGTCTATTTAGTCATGACGACGGTGAATGGCAAGCAGAGCGTCCACAAGGTAGTTGTCAGATAGGCGTGTCAGATAGACGTGGTCAGATAATTATAGTTCTGGAGTTATTCAATATGTAGTTTTCTTTATATGTTCATATGAAAAGGGGTTTGGGATATTTGATGGCGCTTTCAGCCGTTCTTGGGACGACTGGTGAGCTATGTGCCAATCCGCCAGCCAATATGAGTGGCTGGACCATGGTCTTCAACGACGAGTTCGAAGGAAATGCCTTGGATAAGTCCAAGTGGAATCCCACCTATAATTGGGGGCATACCCATAACCACCGCGCCTATTGCGTGGAGGAGAATGTCTCGGTGGAGAATGGTCTGTTGCGCATTAAGGGTGAGGCGAAGCGTCATCCCCAGGCGCCCGCTACTTGCAAGAGCGGAGACAAGACCTATTCACTCGATTATACATCGGGCGCTATCGATACCCGCGGTAAATTTGAGGTGAGGTATGGTTACATAGAGGGCCGTTTCAAGATGCCGAAGCAGCTGGGCACTTGGCCTGCCTTTTGGACGCTTCAGGATGGATGGCCCCCTGAGATCGATATTTTCGAGGTGCCTCATGCGCGCAACCAGCATCATTACTATTTGCATTACACCAAGAGCGATTGGTACGCCTCTCACGGATCCGCTTGGGACCACGAGGCCTCTTTCGGCGGTGTCCATACGGGACCGGACAAATCGGCGGATTTCCATACCTATGGGTTGGAGTGGAACGACCAAACCCTCAGTTTCTATTTCGATGATAAACTGGTGGCAAGCTACAACAAACCCACCGAGATCAGTCAATTGATGAAGAATTACATCATCATCAATCTGGCCATCGGCGGCTGGGCGACCGATAATGGTAATCCGATCGAGGTGACCTCAGGGAATCCCGCCTATTTGGAGTGTGATTGGGTGCGTGTGTGGCGCAAGAATCCTGCCATGGAATTACCGCAAGGGCAACTTCGTCTCTACTCCATGGAGGAGGGGCGATGCTTGACCGCCCAAGAGCATGATTTAGCCTTGGGTGATTGCGATGCACCGGAGGCTTTGGCGACGATTTCGGAGTCGGGTAGTGGCTATCGCGTCAATTTCGGCGATCAGGTATTGGAGATTCCTAATGAATCGAAAGCTGCGGGCGCTACGGTCGGTCTTTGGGGGTGGAACGGTAAAGCGCATCAGATTGTTGGCCTTTCTAAGCGCAATGAGTTTCAGGATTGGGTAGTTGATATGCGTTTTCTCCACAGTGGTTATTATGTCTTAGGTAAAGATGGCGATGTGGTGCAGGATGATATTCCCGCTGATCGTCCGAACAGTGCGCTTTGGCGGATACTGAAAGAGGGGGAGGCGGTGCCTACAGGTATGGAGAGTGTCCCTTTCCATGATTTATGGCTCGCTCATTGCGTGGAGGGGAAATTGCGTATCTCAACGGATAAATCGGGACGTTTTAAAATCACAGATGCCAACGGAAAACCGATCCGTGAATTGAACATGAAACAGGGAGAGTCCATTGACCTTCTCCTTCCACCGGGCATTTATTGCGTGCAGTCAGGTGCGGAGACGAGCAAAGTGCTGGTATATTGATTGTTAGTTTAATTTTTTATAGGCCATATTCTGACGAGTATGGCCTTTTTTGCATAACCACCCATCGGGTTGCGACCACATCTTATGTGGATTGGATGATTGTCGATTAAATCAAATTTTTATCTAAATCATTTACTTGGATAACTCTTCTTCCGAAGAATGTGAATTGTTCTGCGATCCTTTTTAATTATTGTTTTGTTATTCAAAATATTTTTGCTTATTTGTTTTGAATTTTAGAATAGAGTTTCTATTTTTGCGTAAACAATATGAAAAATATCTAACAATGAGAATTATATCAAAGAAAAAATTAGAGGAGTTTTACGAACAGGAGGGGCATGCTGATAGCCGTGTTTCTTTGGAGAGATGGCATCAAAAGGTTAGCTCCGCTCATTGGAAAAATTTTTCGGATATGCGAAAGGATTTCCCTAATGCGGATTATGTGGGTAATCAGCATTATGTTTTTAATATTAAGGGAAATAACTATCGCTTGGTTGTTGTGGTGATGTTTACGCCTGAATTGGTCTATATCAGATGGGTGGGGACGCATCAAGAATATGACAAGTTGGATTGTAGTAAGTTGTAAATAGGAAGGTTATGGAAGTTTCGAAAGAAAAATATGACTATGCGCAAGCCCGTATAGAGACATTGTTGCCACAGGTGAATGAAAATACACCGATGGATGATCCTATGATGGTGGAGTTGATGATCGTCTCCGATGTGGTGGAGGCTTATGAAGCCGTTCATTGCCACATCGCTACGCCTACCTTGGGAGAAATCATTTTGGATGCCTTGGAGAATGCTGGCATGACCTCTCGTCAATTGGCGGAGAAAATAGGTGTCAGTCCCAGCCGTATCAGCGACTATATCCACAACCGTGCGGAGCCAACGCTCAAAGTGGCTCGTCAATTGTGCCAAGTGCTGGATATCACTCCTGCGGAGATATTGGGTCTGAACAAGTAATGGATTAGTGCCTTCTCACATAGCGGTACTCCTTGCCGCTTGGGGTGCGGAGAATCAGTTCGCTGTCGCAAGCCTTATTGATGTGGTATTCCACCACATCTCCGTTGTCGTAGTGGATGTGGAGATGCTTGTCGTGGTACTCGTAGGTGCCATGGTCATACATATGGCCGCTCCAATTGTAGTGTTGGATCTCCCAATCCGTGAATATGATGTATTGTTCGTAACTATCCTGTGAAACCAAGAACCAACGACCCTTTCGAATATAGTTGTAGGTGTTGTTGTCCTCGTAGTGGTAGTAGTCATCGTTATAGCCGTGGTGATAGTCGTGATGATAATCGTCGTGGTATTGTCCGTGATGGTTATCGTAGTAATAATCATCGTAGTAATCGTCATAGTAGTGGTCACCACATGAAACACTTACCAATACAAAAGCCAATGAACTTAGGAATGCCCAGAATTTTTTATTCATCATACTGATATTTAAGAATAAAACACGATTAATCTATACCTTGAACGGATTCAGGTTTCTCTTAGAATCTAAATCCTACCACACCCATGATCGTACTGTTGCGGGCGTTCAAGGTGTGGTAAATATCGTTGTGGTAGTTGTTGAACATACCCAACTCATAAACGAATAGTAGGGTGACACGGCGGAATTCAATGCCTGTTCCTGCCTTCACACCGACATCGAATCGCTTGAAACGACTTTCGTAATTCTCGGAGAAACTGCTGATGAGCATATCCCTCTTGGCGTTTTCGGGACTTTTGAACCAATATTTTCGCTCTCCAGCCACGCCGATACCGAAGTAGGGACCGACCAAAATCTTCCAAGCCACCTCGTATTCGATAGGAATACGGAAACCGATCATGGCAGGCACTTCGATGTAGAATAGGTTGGCGATCGCTCTTTCGTTGTCATATAATCTGAGTGGACCTCCATTCTCCAGCCATTCGTGTCCGTAGATTCTGCAACCCTTCTTATTGAAGGATATTCCAGTCTCCATAAAGGCGCAAGGTGCGAAATTCACATCCAAGGAGAAACCGAACTGGAATGCGATGGTACCCTTCTTGCCATAGGCGTCATAGGCATTACCCCATTGGTTGGATGTTCCTAAACCCAAATCGAAACCGAATTGAACTTTGTTATTGTAGTCATATTGGGCCTGTGCACTGAAGATAAAAAGAAAAACCGTCGCTAAAATGCTAAATACCTTTTTCATGGCTGAATTAAACATTAATATATGTCGCGAAATTAATAAAATATTTAGAATTCCACAACAGTTATGCCCGCCCCTCCGAATTGAATATGCTCGTCATGGAAGGTGCGCACCGAAGATACGGTTTGAAGGTATTGTCTGATCAGTTGCCGCAATGCGCCCGTGCCTGTTCCATGGAGGATTCTGACCTGGTCCACATTCACCATCACAGCGTCGTCGATGAAGTAGGTGACCGCTTGCAAAGCCTCGTCTCCGCGCATGCCGCGCACATCGATTTCCCGCTTGAAGTTGAGTTGTCTTTGACGAAGGTCGTCTGTGGTCGCCTCGCTGACAAAGGTGCTTTTCGCCACCTCTTTCTTGATCATCGTTTTGCTTACCTTCTCCAACCGATCTGTCTTGACGGTCGATTTGAGCTGGCCGATGGCGATGGTGGCGTTGTTTCCCTTGATCTCTATGACGGTGGCATGGCCGCCCTGACCTTTGATCCGGACGGTGTCGCCCACCTGAATACTCTCCCGCTTCTCCTCTTTGGAAGGTTGTTTTTGGATGGGTTTATGAGGCTGTATTTTTCGCTCGATGGCCTCTCCGTGCTCTTTCCGGCGCTGCTCCTCCTTGAAATCTTCCAATTGTTTGCGGGCTTCCTTGGTCTTCTCCTTGTCCGCTTGCGCCTCCTTGATCTTACGGATGGTATTTTCGATGGCGGCGTTGGCTTGGCTTAAAAGGTGTTGCGACTCTTGTTTCGCCTCGCGGATGATGGCTTTCTTCTGTTTGCCCATCTCCTCCAGTTCCGCCTCGTATTTAGCGGTCAACTCCTCCAAACGCTTCTCCTTCTGTTTGATGCTTTGCCGTTTCCCCTCCCAATAACGTTTGTCCCGCACTACATCCTGCAAGTATTTATCCATGTTGACGAAATCCTCACCGACCTTTTGGGTGGCCATTTCGATGACCGATTCGGGGAGTCCGATTTTTCTAGCTATCTCCACGGCGAAAGAACTGCCGGGGTTGCCGATCTCCAACTGGAAAAGCGGTTGCATGCGGTGTCGGTCGTAGAGCATCGCTCCGTTGATGATGCCGTCGGTCTCCTCCGCAAAATTTTTCAAATTCGTATAGTGGGTGGTGATGACACCGAAGGCGGACTTTTGGTTGAAGTGGTCCAGTAACGCCTCTGCGATGGCGCCTCCGATGCGTGGTTCGGTACCGCTACCAAACTCGTCGATCAGCAGTAGGCTCTTGCCGTCGCATTGTTTGACGAATAGTTTCATGTTGGAGAGGTGGGAACTATAGGTACTCAAGTCATTCTCCAGGGATTGCTCGTCTCCGATGTCGATGAGCACCTTGCCGAAAATACCCATTCTACTGGAGGCGTGCATCGGAACCAATAGGCCGCATTGTAGCATATATTGCAACAAACCTACTGTCTTGAGGCAGACGGATTTACCACCTGCGTTCGGTCCGGATATGATGAGGATCCTGTTCTCGTTGTTGAGTTGGATGTTGAGGGGTACCACCTCTTTCTCTAACCTGCGGTTGTTGAGGAGTAGGATAGGGTGTTTGGCCATGCTCCAATCGAGCAGCGTCTCGTTGCTTACCTTAGGTAGTACGGCGTCCGTATCTTGCGCGAAGAGAGCCTTGGCGCGGATGAAATCTATTTCTGAAAGGAAATTGTAGGAGTCCATCATCTCTGGCACTCTTGGACGAAGCTCCGAACTGATGGCCGTTAGGATCTTGATCACCTCTTTCTTCTCATCGGATAGGAGCTCCCTGATTTTGTTGTTGATCTCAACAGCCGCCTCTGGTTCGATGAAGACCGTTTTTCCCGTAGCGGACTCGTCGTGGACGATTCCCCTGACTTTCCTTTTGTAAGCGGGTGGGACGGGAATTACCAAGCGGCCCTCTCGAAGGGTTGGTTTGGTATCCTCGTCGATAAAACCATCCTTTTTCGCTTGGTGCAAAGCGTGGCTAATGGCACGGCTGATGGCGCTCTGTTCAATGGCGATGCTTCGGCGGATGTTGGCCAATTCAGGAGAGGCGTTGTCCTTGATTCGCCCGAATTTATCCAAGACACGGTCGATGGTGCGGATGAGGTCGGGGAAGGTGAAGACATCTTTTGCCAACGCTTTGAGGTAGAAGTAGTGCTCTTCGCTCTTGCTGTCAAAGAATTTCACGATCGATCCAATGGTCTCGATGGAGCGTCTGAGGTCGAAGAGATCCTGTTCGGAGAGGTAGAATCCCTCCGTTTGGATGCGAATGAGTCCCTCGCGCACATCGTAGAAGGGGTCGGATGGGAAATCCTCCTCTTCCAGGATGGTGGTGAATTCCGCAGTTTGGTTCACCCAGTTAAGAATCGTCTCGTATTGTGTGGAGAAACTGATCTCGTCCACTTTGTCTCTTCCCAAAGAGGAGGAGCACTTCTCTTTCAGAAGTTCCCTGATTTTATCAAATCCAGTCTTTATCTCAAAGGATTCTTCTTGAATCATATATTTCCATTCAATAAACGAGGAGTACGTTATCCGCGCACTCCTCGTTTGCCATAGGTTATTAAATCTATTATCTAATCAATGTAACGGTACCCTTGAACTCGTCAGCCTTGTTCCAGTCCATGTATGAACTCTTGTAATTTACGACGAATCCGTAAACACCCCATTCACACTCTTTACCGTCGCAAGTACCATCCCACTCGGCATTCTTATCGTCGCCTTGGAAGACGATTCTACCGCTTCGGTCGAAGATCACGATGTGGAAGTCTGTTACCAATTCAGTACCTAAGAAACGGAATACGTCGTTGTGTCCATCTCCGTTAGGCGTGAAGGCATTTGGCCACCAGAAATCCTTCCAAATATGGACGGTGGTGTTGCCATGGTATTCACAACCCTTCTTATCCACAGCCACTACATTTACGACGAATGAGTCACGTGTTCCGGCGTTCGGATAGGTGTACATCGCGTTCATACGGTTGATGATCTCGGAGTTGTCTCCTGGATCCCAGTACCACAATGCCTCGGTAGGATAGAAACCATTCATGGAGATGGTTGCCTCGTCATGCTCGACAACGCCTGGCGATACGCGGAATTGGATTGGCTCGTAAGGAACTGGCTCCACGAATGTGGTGTCTGTTCCGGCACAACCCTTCTCGTCGATACCGTAAACGATGATTTGAGTTGGCTCTTCGATAACCGCTCCGAGGATGGTATCTTCCATGCTCTTCTCGATGTCGCTGATGTAAGGGATACTGCTCCACTTGAACATCTTGGCGCCTCTTGCGAACAAGTCAACCTTGGTCTCTGTTTCCGGACATCCATCCTTCTTGGTCATGAGTTTGACTGCTGGCAATTGGTTGACGTGGACAGTCTTTGAAACGACGGCGCTACATCCATTGTAACCGATACCCTTGACGGTGTAGGTCATTGAGTTGGTCAATACCTTGGAGATGCTTCTGGTTTGCTCTCCTGTGCTCCACTCGAAGTACAAAGCGCCGTTGGCGGTGAGGATCACCTCCTCGTTTCGGCAAATCTCGTCTTTGCTTGTGATTGACAAGTCTGGTGCAGGAGAAGCTTGAACGTAGATGTTGATGTCAGAAGAGCACTCACCCAATGTACCGTGGAGTTTGATGGTCTTGTTCTCCATTGGTCGGAATGAGAAGTTCAAACCTCTGGTGGTGTCGCCACCCATTGTCCAGTAGTAGGAACTTGCGCCTTGTGCGGTCAAGTTGATAGGCTCTCCCGCGCAGACCTTCGTCGCACCGCTGTAAGAGAGGGTAGGAGGCTCCAACGCCTTGATCTTAACCACCTTGGTAGCGGTACAGTTGTTGATGTCTATCGCGCGGACAAATACTTGCGTCTCACTGTTGATAACCGGTACGGAGATTGAGGCCTCGTTACCACTCTCGGCATCCTCGCAACGATCGGTGCCGAATCCCCAACGATAGGTGATGGCTGATCCGATGGCGGTCAAGGTGGCGTTCGCACCTCGACAAGCTTGGTTGTCGCCCGAGATAGCGAATTGAGGCGCTGGGAAGACGGTTACTGGTATGTCGATCAAACTACGGCAACCATTTTCAGCGATACCGGTCAACGTGTATCGGGTGTTGGCTGTTGGACGAGCCACGAGCGTTTGGGCGTTGGTTCCGTTGCTCCATGAGTAGAATTGAGCGCCGTTAGCGGTGAGCTCCAATCTGTCGCCTTCGCAGATGATGGTTTGTCCTTCGTAGCCGATTGTCGGTTTGCGGTTGATGACAACTGTGGTATCCAAGTAGTTCTCACAACCGTTCAACATCGCGTAGACGCGGAAGTTTCTGGTTGACTTGTTTCCGACCGCGGTTGCCTCGTTGAACTCGGCGAGCGTGTTCAATTGGTTGGTCTTCGTTCCGTTCGACCAAGCGTATTCCGTAGCGGTACCGAATGCGCTGAGTACGATTTGCTCGTCCTCGCAGACATTGGTGCTACCGGTCAAAGTAATGGTCGGAATCTTGGTGATCTCCACCGTGTGTTCAGCGTAAGAGGTACATCCGTTCGCGTCCTTGGCCTCCACACGGTAGGTCTTTGGCGAAGTGATATGGTCTTGTCTGATTTGTTGGTGCGAGTTGTTGTCGTCCCAAGTGTAGGTTACCTGAGTGTCGCTTTCGCTGGAGACGGTCAATGTGAGGTCTCCCTTGTCGGAACATACATACTTAGGTGCGTCGATGGTCACTACTGGTGGGTAGTTGACATTCACCTTGATCTCAGCGGTACCCTCACAACCATATTGGTCGTAACCGATGACGGAGTAGGTGGTGGTAGCCATTGGCTTCACTGTGATCGTTTCGTTTTGGGTTCCCTCACTCCAGATATAGGTTCCATTGTGGATGCCGGATGCGCTGAGGGTAGCCAAGTCGTTGATGCAGACCTCATCGTCACCCTTGATGTTGACGATTGGGTGGTCGATCACCTCAATGTTCATATCATACCAGTCGGAGGTACATCCATCGGTTGTACCACGTACCTTGTATTGTTGCGAACCGGTGTTCTCCATCATCTTGCTGAGGGTGTTGCTTTCGTTGTCGATAGCGACACCGTTATCCAACCATTCGTATGCGTTGGCGCCAGCGACAGTCAATGAGATGTTCCTTCCGACGCAGACAGTGTCGAACTCGTTGACGGTCAACTTAGGGAATGGCTTGCTCTTCACAGTGGTTGAGGCTGTGTTGTCGCAACCATAAATATCCTTTACATACAAGTTGATGTTTTGGTTGGTGGTGATAGGCGTGTAAAGCGTATCTTGGTTACCGATGATGTTGCCATCGTATCTCCAAGTATAGACATCCAAAGGAGAGGTGTTGCTGCTTGCGACCACATAGAGCTTAGCGTCTAAGCCTTCACAAACCGCATAGTCTCCGTCGATGGATACTTGTGGAATTGGACGGACGTAAACATCGAATGAAGCAGTGTCTGAACATCCCTTCGTATCGGTACCTGTCACGATGAATTTGGTGTTGGATGTCGGTCTGATGTCGATACGGCTATCTGCTTTACCTGTACTCCAAACGTAGTTCTTCGCACCGTTTGCGATCAATGGCATGGTTTGTCCATTACATAAGTCGTGGCTCTTACCGTTGATTACCACATTAGGCAATGCCAAGATTCGGATTGGGTACTCCTTGGTGGTGGTACATCCGTTGGTGGTACCTTGTACGCTGTAAACGGTGTCTTGGGTTGGAACACTGATGAATGTGTTGCCGACGGTATTGTCGCTCCACAAATATTCAGTGGCGCCCGTTACGGTAATCTTCACCTCGCTGCCGTCACATACCTCGGTAGGTGCGTCGTCGTTCAAGACTGGATAAGGCTTGATCTTGACTGCCAAACTTTTGGTAGTGCTACATTGGTAAGGATCCTTTGCTGTCACAAGGTAAGAGCTGTTGTTCTCCACCTTAGGATAGATGGTGTCGCCCACGCTCTTATAGGTGTCGTTCCACTCAAAGGTGAGGGTTGGATCCTCGTATTCGATCCAGATTTTGTTGGTGTCGTTCTGACAAATCAACTCTTGTCCCTTGATTGAGAACTCTGGCAATGAGATGACGGATACGGTGAATGATTGGTCGTTTGAACATCCGAACTCATCCACACCTACCACGGTGTACTTGGTCGTACCAAGAGGAGAGGTGGTCAAGACATCGTTGGTGATACCCGTATTCCATGTGTAGTATGCCTTCTCGCCCGCACCGCTCGCGGTCAAGTTGATGGTGTCTCCGTAACAGATGGAGTCTTGAAGTTCTCCCTTGCCGTCACCCTCGATAGTGATGACAGGAAGATCCTTGACAAATACCTTCACGGAATCCACTGTGGTACAACCGTTGGTGGTACCTGCCACAACGTAGGTGCTGTCTTGGGTAGGGCTGGTGAGGAAGCTTCTTTGTGTGGAGCCATCCGCCCATACATAACTGTTGGCACCCTCTACGGTAATGGTAGCGGTGTGGCCGATACAGATGTAGTTTGGTTTAGGTGAAGGGAAGGTCAATACTGGGTATTTCTTCATCTTCACATCCTTGGTGCCCTTGTTCCAGCAACCGAATGTGTCGGTTACGACTACTTCGAAGCGGGTATCCTCTGTGATAGGCAAGGCGATACTCTTATTGTTCTTGTTGATTGTCATATCCTTCCATCCGGCGATGTCGGTGTTCCAAGTGTAGTTCTCTACGGCTTGGTCATCGTTTGTCTTGATCTCCAAAACAATGGTATCGTTTTCACACATCGCATTGTCACCGACGATTTCGATGATAGGCAATGGGTGAACCGTGATGGTCGTGTCGGTTCTGTTCTGACAGCCATTCGCGTCGGTACCGGTCACTTCGTAACGGGTAGTGTTGAGCGGTGATACGACGATGCGGTCGGTGGTCTCGCGGGTGTTCCAAGTGTAACCAGTCGTTACGCCACCTGTTGCGATCAATGTCAGGCTATCTTGTCCGTTACAGATCTCGAACTTGTTGTTTTGCGTGCTGATGACGATATTTGGCAAGTTCCACTTGTTGATAGGAATGGTGATCTCTTCGGATTCACAACCGTTCGCCATACCTCTGACAGTAAATGTCGTGTCGTTGGTGATCTCGACGGTACGGTAGCTGTTGGTTGATCCGTTGTCCCAAACATACTCGGTCGCACCTCTTACGGAGATGGTGGTTCTGCTTCCCTCACATACATATTCAGGCGCGCTTGGTGTCAAGACTGGATGAGCCTTGGCAGTCACCTTGTAAGAAGTGGTGTATTGACAAGTGTTCTTGTCTGTAGCGGTCACATAGATGACGCTGTCGTTGTTGATCGTCATCTCGATGGATGGACCGAACTTGTTGAATAGCGTCGTGTCTGAACCGTCTGCCATCGCGTGCCAAGCATAACGGACAACGTTGAATTGGGCGCTGTTGGCGGTAAGGATCACGGAAGAGTCCTTACAGATAGCGTTCTCTCCATCGATGGTGATGTCGGATGGAAGTGGGTTCACCTTTACGAAGATGGAGTCGATGTGACGGCAACTGTTGGTGTCGGTCGATGTCACGTAGTACCACTTGTCGGCGCTTGGGCTGTCGGTGATGTTGTACTCCTCGGATCCGTTGTGTCTCCACTTAATGTTCAAAGGCATATTGGTTCTGCCCTCTTGGATATCTCTATTCGACACGGACAATTGAGCCTCTTGGTTGAAGCAGATAGCCTCTGGTGCATCCAATTGCGGTTTAGGCAACTTCCAGATACCGATCTTGATGGTGGTGTCGGTCGCACAACCCTTCGTGGTACCGGTGATGGTGAATGACTTAGGAGCGTTGAACTCCTGAGTGAGGTAATTGTCTGTATTGTCTTCGTTCTTCCAAATGTAGTTGTCTGCACCATTCACATAGATGGTAAGTCTGTTGCCCAAGCATACAGAATCCTTACCGGTGCTGGTGTGGTAGGTGAGGAGAGGGTAGGCCTTGGCGGTCATCTCAATCTCCGCGCTTCCCTTACAACCATTTCCGTCGATACCCAAAACAGAGAAGAGGGTGTCAGTGTCGATGGTTGGCTGGAATGTTTGTCCATTGCCGATGTTGTCGTTGTTCAGACTTGACCAGATGTAATCCTTCGCACCTCTTGCGGTCAAGTCAGCGATGCCGCCGACGCAGACAGAATCCAAACCGTCGATGCGAATTACAGGCAATGTGTCAACCTGGATGTCGATGGAAGCGGTGTTCACGCATCCATTCTCATCCTTACCTGTCATTGTGTATGTGTTGACGCCCGCCTTGCGGACCTTCACGTCGATGAAGTCCTCTCTTGATCCGTTCAATTGCCACTTGTATCCTGTTGAGATACCATTCTTACCGGTCAATCTTACGGTGTCGTTCAAACAAAGCTCCTCTTGGGATGCCTCGATTTGAATATTAGGCAACTGCCATACTTGGATGGTGGTGTCGATTTGTGCGACACACTTGTTGGTGACGCCGTCCACATGGATGTGTTGAGGCTCCCTCACATCGGTCAATCGGATGTAGTTGTTCTTTGATTCATTCTGAACACCGTTGATGCTCCAAGTGTATCCGTCGTTCGCACCGGAGATGTAAACCAATTTGTCTCCGCCGTAACATACATAGTTGGTGTCCATTCTAAATTTAAGGACAGGGAACTCCTTGATGTGTACGGTTACGTTTCGGTTGCTGGTACACTTGTTGTTGTCCATCGCCCAAACGGTCAATGTGGTATCCGTTCCGGTCGGATCCATACCTGCTAAAATGTATGGCTTATTCTTGCTGGATCCCTCGGTGACGTAGTTGTCAGGGTCAGCCTCGTGGTTCCAGTTGTAGACGAGATTGCTCTTGTCTCCGTAGATCTCTGCCTCTCCGCCACGACAAACAGCGTCTTTCGCTGTGAGGACGAAGTCTGGAAGTGGGTTGATGGCTACCTTCGCTGTCGCAAGTCCGATACAACCATTCTCGTCTGTCACCTTAACAGAGTAGCTGGTAGGTGAAGTCAATTGAGGGGTGGTGTAGGATGCGTTGTCCGCATTGGCGACGCTCCATCTGATCTTTACCAAGGATGGATCTGTGCTGACATCTGTCTTGGTGCAGGTAGCGACCAATTTCACTGAATCGTTGTAACAGATGGCGGTGTCACGGACCACTACGGTTGGCAACTCCCAAACATTGACCTTGAAATCTCTGTTAGAGATACATCCCTTTTCGCTGGTAGCGGTGACGGAGAAGGTCGTGTTGTTGTTCTCCACGATCTCCTGGATGTAGTTGTTGGTGCTTTGGGTGCTCCACAAGAAGTCAGCGTTGATGTCTGTTCTTACTTGGATGTAAGCGGCTGTACCGACGCAGACCGTACCAGGATCCTTCACGACGATGATGTTCGGATAAGGATCCGCCTTGATGGTGATTTGGTCAGACTCCTCACATCCCTTCTTGCCCTCTTCAATGATTGACTTCGCGGTGACGAAGAGGGTGGTATCTTGGGTGATAGGGAGCCATCCGCTCTGACGTGTAGCGGAGTGTGCGCTGGCCAAATTCTTGCTGTCGAACAATTCGACGGTGTTGCCGTTCTTATCTCTCCATGTGTAGTTCAAGTTTTGAACGGAAGAGGCCTTCACTTCAACCCATCCGATGGTGGTGTCGTTTGCGCAGACGGCAGGCACACTTGACAAAGAGAATACTGGACGCTCCTCGATGTTGACCTTGATGCTGTCGAAGTTCTCACAACCGTGGAGGTCTTTACCGGCAAGGTGGAACATCGTACCGCTCACGGTAGGAGCGATTTCGAAGCTATCCAAGTGGCTGTAGGCATTGTTGTCCCATTTATAGACTTGGTTAGGTGCTACCAATGGAATGTCACTTCCCTTAGCCACCAATGTGTCGGTGAACTCCTCGCAGATGGTGATCTCTGGCGCACGCTCGATTTGGATCAAAGGCAATGCCCAAGGATTGATGATGATTGCTGTATCACTTGTACACTCTTGGGTAGTCACCTTCGCTACGATTTGCTTGCCTTGGGTAATACCGTTCAAGAATTCAGTGGTGAAGCTGTTGTTGCTTGACAATGCGGTGGAGTCTTCTCCTTGTACGTCGAACCACTTGTAGGTTGCGGCCACATTCTTACCTGTAACGGTTGCTTGCGAACCGTAGCAGACATTCTCTGGGAAGTCGATGCTCGCTACAGGGAAGAGTTTTGTGCCCACTGTGATGGAGTCTTTGCTGATACATCCATTGATATCCTTTGCCAATACTCGGTAGGTGTAGGATGCTACGCTTCCCGTCTTTGAAGTGGCGAACGCGTTGTGGTCGATGGTGGTGAATTCACCCTCTTTGTCACCCTCCCATTGGTAGCTCATGTTGGTAGAGTCGGTAAGGGCAGTGATGATCGCGTCGTCGCCCTCGCAGATAGGGGAGTTGGACTTCAAATCGAATACCGGCAACTCGTTGACCTTGATTGTGAAGGTGTCGCTGTTCTCACAATATGAGGCCACACCATTCATCATATGCTTCTCTGTGACGATAACGGCATAGTTGGTCTGGATCTTTGGCGACTCGGTGATCACATCGGTATTGCCGCTTAAGATGCTTTGGTTGCTGACATTCTTCCATTGATACTTTTCGTAAGTGCCACCCTCTGCGGTCAATGTCACATTGTCGCCGTAGCAGATGACTGGTTTGTCAGCGGTGATGTTGATTGTAGGCAAATCGTAGATATCAACGACTACGCTCGCCTGTTTCTTACATCCGTCCAACTCACCCTCAACGATGAAGGTGGTCTTCTTCCAAACGGTATCGATGAGCGTATAGTCATTGTACTTGTTACCGTTCAATGAGTTGCCCTCGCCATCGGTCCAATCGTATCGGGTTGAGTTACCGGATACAACCAAGCTGACAGCGTTGCCATAACAGATGGTGGTGTCGCTGGTTCCGATCTTGATGGTAGGGGTTGTCTTCGACTTCACCTCAAATGTTTGGGAGTTGGTACAGGTGATACCGTTGATTTGGTAACTTCCTTCCACTACCAATACCGCATCTTTTTCGATTGGCATGTAGATGGTGTCGCGGTTAGTGGCTGTCATTGTGGCGCCATTCTCCTCCCAAGTGATGATGCTGTTATCTTCATACCAGTTGTAGTTCAACTCAGCCTTGGTGATTGGCGTGGTGAACAACTTGTTGGTCGTATCGGAACATACATCTGCCACACCATTTACCAAGAAGTCTGGCAATGGGTTGATGTGGACATTGATGGTGTCTCGGTTTTGACATCCGTTGCCATCTGTTACGAGGATGATGTGTTGCTCCATATCCTTCTTAGGAGTCAAGACGGTCATGTCAGTCACCTCTGTGGTGGCGCTGGATGTGCTCTTATCGTCCCACTTATAGGTGTATGGGGTAGGTACATCCTCAACGGTAGCGACCAATTTCACTTCGCTGTCCAAACAAGCTTGGGCAAGGTTCGGAAGACCGGTTGCTTGGTCTGTGATGGTTACCTTCGGCAAATCCCAGATGTTGATTGTCTTCAAGGCATCTGACTTACATCCCTCCTTTTCGCCGACGATCTTGAAGGTTGTGTTCTCCTTCAACACGTCACTTGCATAGTTGTTTCCGTTGCTCTTCAAAACCACATCATCCACGGTCATCCATGAGAAGTTGGTTTGATAGATGGATCCGGTCACAACATCCTCTGCGGAGAGTGAAGTGGCGGTACCGTAACAGATGTATTCTGGTGCGGTTACCACGATGTCTGGGTTAGGCTTCCACATGATGGTGTGTTTTACTGTATCGGAGATACATCCCTTATCGTCCTTCGCCAATGCGAAGAAGGTGGTAGTGTCGCCGATCGCCACATTGTGCGTGGTGTTGCCGGCGGTGGTAGGGAAGGTAAGTGTTTCTGCCTTTCCTACGGTACCCCATACATAGCCGTACTCAGGCTTGTTGGCCTCAAGCTCTCCGGATTGCATGTCGCAAAGCTTGTTAGGGTAGGTGAAGTCGAATCGTGGAAGAGGGTTCACCTTGACGATGATCTCGGCGGTATCCCTACATCCATTATTGTCTTCTCCGTAAACAATATACTTTTGTTCATTGTTGGCTGTTACCGTGATTTCGTTGGCGTTGGTGCTAAGACCTTGCCATTGGTATTTGTCGGAAGCGATGGCGGATGCGCCGGATACCTGTTTTGCCACCAATGTCACGCTCTCTTTGTAACATACGGCGGTATCGGCCTCTCCGTCAAAGATGGCGATCTCTGGGCGCTCCCAAATCTTAACGGTGACGCTGTCCTTGGTGGTACATCCATTGGTAGTACCCTTCACGACAAATGTCTTCTCTTCAGTAAGCGCCTTTTCGGTGTAAGTGGAACGGGTATTGGAAAGATTTACCCACTCATAAGTAGTTGCGCCACTTACGGAGATGGTTACATCGTTACCCTTACATGTATAGGCAGGGGCATCCATGTTCAAGACAGGATTGCTCTTGGTGGTCAAATCGATCTCGCCTGTTGCCGCACAATTTTGATTGTTGATTGCGCGTACGGCGTATGAGGAGTCTGCTTTCAAGACAACAGACATCTTCAATTGATCGCTGGTAAGCAAAGTATTGCCGGTGGAATCACCCACCTCTATGCTGTGACCGCTGGCCTTGTTGGTCCATCTGACGAAGATGAGGTTGTTACCATCCACATAGATATTAGCGGTAGAGTCTTGGCAATATGAGGTCTCTCCCTTGATGGATACCTTTGGTGTCGTGTGGGCGCTCAAATCGTACTTGCCCTCTGCCGAACAGTTGTGGATGTTGGTCAATGTGGCGGTGTAGAAGGCGTCCATGGTAGGTGATACGGCGATCTCCATCTTACCATTATCCGCAGAGCCTGTTGACCAAACGGTCTTGCTCTCATCGATGACTTGTCCTGAATTCTCTGAAACGGTCAATGTGACAGTCTCTCCGGTGCAGACGAATGCCGGACCGTCGATCTTCACCTCAGGAATCTCATTGACAACGAATCTGACTGGAATCGTCTGTTCGCACTTGATGCTTGTTGTGGCCAATGAGTAGCGGTTGATAGCCTTGATGGTCGTATTGTACTCGCCTACATTGCGGTGTGAACTCTCCGCGTATTGAGCGATACTGGTCTCGTTGGTAGTGTTCGGCCAGATGTAGAAGTCCGCCTTGTCGCTTCCGCTCTCCAATTGGTAACTTTGGTCTTGACCGAAGCAGAGAGCCTCTGCGTATTTGATCGCTACGGTAGGCGTGTCGCGAACCTCGATCTGCTTGCTCTCCTCGTAACGGCAGGTCAAAGCGTCATCCACTTGATAAGAGGCCTCTACGCTGACGGTTTCGTCTCCGATCATAACGATGGTCGCTTGGTTGCCGTTGGTGGTAGCAACGTTTGCGGACCAAGTATAGGTGAGGTCGTTGCGGCTTGACTTAGCGGTCATGCCCACTTCGCTATTTTTACAAGCGATAGCAGGAGCCTCCAAGGTGACGATTGGACGTTCGTAAACGATCAATGTGTGGGTAGCAGTATCCTTACACTCCTTCTCGTTGGTCACAACGACACGATACTCGGTGGTGGTGATTGGCTTCACGGTCACCTGATCTTCTGTCTCTGTGGTGTTCCACTTGTAGGTTACGGTTTGGTTGGCTACTGCCTTCAACTCTACAGAAGTGTTGTCGCAAATCTTCTGGCTACCACCATTACCTCCGTTGATCAATACGGATGGACGTTGGTTGATGGTGATATTGAATGCCTTTTCATTGATACATCCGTTCTTGTCCTCACCTTGAACCGTGTAGGAGATCTTGGTGTCGGCGCTGTTGGCGTCGGCAGGTGTGATGTTTTGTGAAAGGCCTGTTGTGTTAGCGGCGAGATTTCCTCCGTTCCAAATATACTTGGAGGCGTCAGAACCTGCTCCAGAAACACGGATGGTAGTGCTTTCTCCCGCACACAAGATGGTGTCACCCATGATAGCGATGTTTGGCTTCTCCCACTTGTTGACGGTGAATGGTGCGGAGACGTTCTCGCAACCTCTCTCCGTCTTGACGGATACGGTCAATACCTTGACATCATCTATGGTTACGTTTTGGGTAGCCTCGTGGTTGTCTGTTTCGACGCCATTGATCATCCAGTTGTATGAGACTGGATTTCCGTTGGAAACTTTGGCGGTGAAGGTTTTCTCCACACCTTCGCAGACCGTCTTGTCGCCTTCGATGGTGACAATAGGCAAAGGTTTAACCTTCACGATTGCCGTATCCTTTCCGACGCAACCTGCGTCATCCGTTACCTTGACAGGGAATCCGTAAGCGGAGATGGTGTTGGTGAGCGCATAGGTTGTCGCCTTGTCGTCTTCGCTGCTCTCGATGTTACGTTTTTCCCACTCGTAGGTGTATCCGCCGTTTCCGCCGGTAGCGACTGCTTTGAGTTCAGCGCTTGTGTTGTAGCAGATGGTGTCATCATTCAAAACGGTAACAGCCTTTGCGCTAAGTTTTGGAAGTTCCAACTTGTTGATGGTGACAGAGCTACTGTCGATACAGCCATCTTTGGTGGTGTAAGCCCAGAAGGTTGTGTCGTTACCCATTGGGTTGATTTGCACGCGGATGCTGCTGCTTGTCGTGCTGTTGCCTCTCCAACCAAATGTGGACGATGGCATTGAGCTGGTAGCGGTGAGAAGCACATAGTCTCCGTCGCAGACATTGCTCTTGGCTGGCGTGATGGTTGGTTTCGGATTCTCCTTCACGATTACCTTTTGGATAGCGGTGTTGTGGCAGAATCCGTTTGCGTATGCCTTTGCGGCCATCACTACGTAGTTGGTGGTTGCTGTGACGCCACTTACATCGTAATTATCTCCAGTTCCGATTGAGTTGACTTGGTCAGCTTCTGTGAACCAGGTGTAGATAAGTTCTGCGTTCGCGTCTTTTACCTCCAAGTGAGCGTCTTTGCCGTTACATACGTAGATGTCGCCTGTGGTTTCCACGGTTGGAAGTGGATTGACCTTGACATTGTACTTGGCCGTGTCCTTACATTGGGTGGTGTTGTCGGTTCCGACAACCCAATATTTTGAGTCGATGATTGGGCTTGGCTCGTAAGCGTTGCCAGTACTTCTGTTGCTCCATTGGTATTGATCCGCACCACTTGCGAACATGTGGACTTGATCTCTCAAACAGATAATGGTATCGATGGACTTCTTTCCATTGATCAATACCACTGGCAAGCTGTTCACCTTGATTTCGAATTGGATGGTATCCAAACAGCCATTGGCGGTAGTCGCCTCCACGTTGTATGTGGTGGTGGTCATTGGTTTGAGTGTGCTGTCGGCGGAGTTACCGTTGTTCGGCAACCACTTGTATGTACCGCCTGAGTTACCGATAAGGGTGATGCGGGTGCTTTCTCCCTGACAGATCACCTTGTTACCGTTAGGGTAGATGTTTGGCATGCTCTTCACGGTGATCTTCACCTCCTTGGTCGCTTGGCAGTCGTTGCCGTCTGTCACATCCACCTCGTATGTCTCGGCGGTGGTTCCGATAAGAGGCGTGAAGTTATTACCTGTGTAGAGCAGTGTTCTTGTTTCTCCCTCTCGTTTGTACCATTTGATCTTCTCCGCGTCAAAGTCGTTGACAGTCAAGTTAGCCTTGGTGTTTGGACATACATTGGTCTCTCCCTTTACTACGATCTCTGGCAATGCGTTTACCATCAAAAGGGCTGGTGCGCTGCTTTCACAACCGTTTTTGTCTGTGACGGTCAATGTATAGATACGCTCGCCGATTTGGTTAGGTTTGATGTTCAATAGACCATCCGCACCCTCTGTCATGCTGTTGCCGTCTTTGTTGGCTTTCCAAGCGTAACTTGCGGCTGCGTTGGTTGCGTTGTAGGTCTTGTCGAAAGTGATGGATGGTGTGACATCCGTGTTTTTGTCGATACAGATTGGCGCCAAAGTCATTGCGTCGATCATTGGCTTTTGGTGTACCAATACGTTGACGATGGTATCAGCCGGACAGCTCTCCTTGGTTCCGATGGTCTTGATTTGAATAGCCTCGGTCACATTGTTGAGTGAAAGGGTTGTTCCACCTGATTGGGTGGTGAAGTCTGCCTGAGAGGCGCTCTTCCAAGCCCAGTTGTAGCTTACACCTGTCTCGTCGCTCTTGATGGTCACCTTCGCGTTGCTTCCGTTACATACGGTGTCCGCAATGACGGTGAAACGAGGAGCGTCCTTCTTGGTGATGGTGTAGTCGGTGCTGTCTTGGCAACCCAATGTATAGTTCTTTGAGTTATCAAGATCGTTTACAATGTTGTAAAGTTTTGTCACAACCACACGGAAAGTGGAGTCTTGGGTGATGAGCGCATCGATGGTACGTCCACTGTTGCCCAAAGCGAATTTCTTGCTTCCGCTGAGGGAGAACCACTCGTGGGTATAGTCGCTTGACTCATTGTTCTCGACCAATGTGAGAAGGCTATCCTTACAGATCTTCTTGTCGTCCGATCCGCTGATTGTTCTGCTGATGCCGACGATAGGTCTGTTGTGGACAATGACGCGGACGATGGTGTCGCGTTTACATTGGTTGTTGTCTGTTGCCACAACTTTGTAATTCTCGTCGCTCTTCACGCCTGAGATGTTGATAGACTTGCTATCTGCCGAGGTGGTGAAGTTCTTTCCCTCCCAAGAGTAAGTCAAATTGCTGTTGCTTGACGATACACTGAGTGTCGCGTCGGTGTCGTAACAGATATCTTTGCTCTCCGTCGTGAAGATTGGTAGCGGGTGGGTGGTGACAATGACAGAGTCTTTGGCGACACAACCATCTGTTGTGGTGGCGGTTACTCTGAATGTGTCTCTGTTGTCCACTCCCTCATTTTTGCAGTAGAGTGTTTGGTTGTTGTCGAGGAATCCGGCCGCAAGACCCTCCCATTGGATAGAGATGCCTTGTTCCGCTTTCACGTTCATCTTGATGTTGTCTCCACTACAGATGCTTCTGGATTCCGGGGTGACTGCCAATGTGATGGTTGGTTTTGGTGTCATGGATACCTCTTTCTCCACATCTTCCGCATCGCAACCAGCGGCGTCCCTACCTGAAACTTTCAATTTGAAGCTTGCGTTGACATCCTTGATGGTGATGATGTTGCCATTGATGTCCATCGTACCCGCGGTGGCAGGTTGAAGTTCGAATCCGTAATTACCGGAACCGCTGATGGTGTAGGTAGCCTCGCCGTTTTGACAAACAGCGTCAGGACCCTCTATCAAAATCTTTTCTGGAACATTAACCAAAATAGTTTGAGACATTTGGTTGCTACAACCGTTCATATCGGTCATCGTCAATGTGTAGGTGGTCTTCTTGACAGGCTCTTGGAAGAGGTGGCTCTTGGTTGAGTCTGGGAAGTTCCTCCATACGTATGATTGAGCGGCAGCTCCTGATGTGTGGTTGGCGAGGATGCTGATCTTGTTGTCGTTCTCGCAGATGATCACGTTGCCCTCCGCATCCTTGCTTAAAGTTGTTCCGTTGCTTTGTTTCACCACATCCATGGTAAAGGTAGGGAGTTGAAGCACATCTACCTTCACGTTCTTTGACAACTTACAGCCGTTTAGTTCGGCTATGATTTCGTAGGTGGTGTTCTCTGTGATAGTTTCGCTTCCAATCCATTGTGATCCACCTTGTGTGCCATCAGGCCATTGGTAGAAATCCGCCTTTGATTTATCTCCGACCTTCAAATTGGCCACCTCACCGTAACATGCGGTGGTGTCGTGTACGTCAAAGAGTGGATTTGGTTTGTTGGTGACGGTGAATGGATCTGATTGGCCTACACAACCATCTTTATCGGTTGCGGATGCCATAAACTTGTAAGTATGGCCACCGTTCGCGATGGTGTCTATGTGGTTGTAGGTGATCTCGTTTCCATTTGTGGCGTACTCGGAAGTCGGTTGGTCGATATTGTTCACCTTGACGTTCCATGCGTAGCTAACCACTGGTTTGGAAGTTTCCGCCTTTAATGATACTGGATCGTTTTGACAAACAGAGTTGTCTCCTCCGATGTTGACGATCGGAAGGGCGATACCGGTGATGGTATATTTGCCGACATTCTCACAACCTGTATTTTGGTCGGTCACTCTGACGGAGTAGGTTTGTGGAATGGTCGTGGTCGCATTTCTTACAAATGTCTTGTGATTCTCGCTCTCCTTGTTGTCCCATTTGTATGAGAATCCCTTCTCCGTGTTGTCCGTACCGTACATCACGCTTGGGTGGCTTGGGGTAGCGGTGAGTGTTACCTCATCATTGATACAAGAGTAGGTGGTGTCGCCTGTAGCGCTGTTGCGCTTGCCCACGCCGTCGATTGCGATTGTTGGCAATTCGTTGACATAAACGGTGATGTCCACGGTATCGACACAAGCACCGGAAACGGCGCGTACCGTATAGGTCTTTGTCTCTTCAAGCGCTTCGGTGTATGAGATTCCTGTTGGTGTGCCAGGAACAGACAACCAGGTGTAAGAGGTTGCTCCTTGGAGTGTCAATGTCTTGTTGCCGTCGCCCTTACAACGAGGGGAGTTGTCGACAGGCTCCACATGAGGTTTCAACTCTTTGGTGATTTTATCCTCTTTCAATTCGCTGCGGCAGTTTCCGTTGATCTCCTCCAAGTAGATGGTGGTAGGTGCGAAATCTTCGGTGATGGTCACCACGAGGGTGTCGTTGTTTGCGCCGGTCAAACTGAATGCGCCTGAACCGCTGGCTGTTAATGGAGTGGTTTTCTGTCCGATATACCAATTGTAGGTAGAACCGTCTTGTCCCTTAGCTGCCCACTTGATGGTGTTGCCCACGCAGGCTGCTCCTGACTTCACGATAGATGGACGAGGTCTTGGAATGACATCAACCATTACGGTATCGGTGGAAGAACACTCGACAGCTCCGTAGCTCATAGTCGCCTCTGCCACATAGAAGGTGGTTCCGTTAGGGGTTTGTCCAGGCAGTCTGCTGATGGTTGATCCCGCAGGACTGCTTGATAAAATGTGGCGAGCGTTGTCGTACCAAGTGTAGCGGTATCCGATATTGGATGTCGCGGTCACGATATCAGTGGCGACTCCCGCACATGTGGAGAGTTCTTTCTTGTCAAGTTCGAACACAGGTCGTTTGTTGACGCTGATCTTTTGGCTATCCACCTTCACGCATTCGTTCAAGGATGCGGTTACTTTGAACCAGGTATCCTTCTCTAACACTTGGCTGACATAGGTGGCGTTTGTCGCGGTGTCACGTTGTCCGTTGTTATCCCAACCCCAGTTGTATTGTGCGCCTGGTGTGTATCCTTGAATTTGTACGGTGACATTTTCACCTGCGCACTTAGAGTCTGAGATGATGTTGATGGTCGGATATTTGTTCACCTTCAAATCGTATGTGGCGGTTCCGACACAACCTGTGTTGGTGGTGCCAACGATGGTGAATCGCGCGTCTTGCGTCAAGTTGGAAGGCGCTCCGATTGAATAGGTGTCTGATCCGTTTGCGCTGGAGATGTTCGGAACGACTGGTGACGAGGACCATGTGTATTGGTTGACGTTATCCAATCCTTGAACCTTCAAGGTCAATGGCTCGTTGATACAGATGGCGCCCTTGCCGTTTACCTCAAAGTCGTCGCCGTTGTCGCTGACCTTGATGATAGGGTTGTCGTGCACGGTCAATTTGTATGACTTGTTGCTGACGCATCCTGTGGTTATGTCGGTTGCGGTCACGGTGTAGGTCATCTCGCCGGAAGTTTTCGGTGTAGGGGCATAAGTATTTTCTCCATCCTCACCGTTCCATTTCCAGATGTATTGGTTGTTGGCCTTTTCTCCTTTGGCGGTGATCTTCACATCCTTGTCGTTCAAACAGATTTCGCCTGTTCCCTCCGTCGTGTTGTTTTTGATGTTGGTTGCGGCGAAGGAGATGACTGGTTTTGGATTGATGGTGATTGACTCAATGCGTTTAGCCGTACCACAACCATTCTTGTATCCGATGATGTTTATGCCCGCCTTGTTCGCTTCGATGATCTCGTACGAGAGCACCCTGGAAGGACCTGTTGTCTTGTTGTCAAACTCCCAGAATACCGAGGTGGCATTCTCTATGGTGACGGTAGTCGCCTCGTTTTCGCAAGTGGTGATCGCAGGCACGTCGATTACAGGAGATGCTTTGACTGTGACAGGGTAGAAGAGTGAATCCTCGCATAAGTCGCTCTTGACGGTCGCCTTGAAGGTCACGGTGATGTCCGCTTCACTTGTGTTCTCCAATGAAGTGGTCAATGTCTCCCCGTTGTGGCTCTTCTTCACGCCGTTGTCGGTCCAGCTCCAAGTTACGGTAGTGGCGTAAGCGTCTTTCTCTTCTGAGGTCAATGTAAACTCATTGCCTGCGCAGACTACCTTAGATCCGGAGATGATGAAGTTTGGTTTTGCGTTCACATCCACAAAGACAGTATCGCTGGCAGGACAATCCTTGTCGCTCCAACCAGTAACGATGTATTGGTGCTTACCTGTCGCGTTAGGTGTGATGTTGGCGCTACCGTTTCCGTTGTCTGTCAAACCGTTACCCTTTGACCATGCGTATCTTTGGGCGTTGCTTCCCGCTTTGAGGTCCAATACGAGGCTTTCACCGAAACAGATGGCTTGGTCGTCGGTACTCTTCACCGTAGGGATAGGCAATACGATCGCTTTGATCTCCTTATCCAACTCTTTGGTACATCCGCTCTTGGTCGCGGACAATTTGTACACACGGTCGTTGATGAGGAGTGCGGTATGGCTGGCTCCGTTTGAACTCTTGGTCTCGCCATTCTCCGTCCATGTCCATTTGTAGGTGTCCGCATTTCCTGAGGTGACTTTGATAGAGGCGTAATCTCCTTGACAAGCTTCGATGTCTTCCGCATCGAATACTGGAAACTCCTTGGTGTTGATGGTATATTTTGCCTTTCCTGGACATAACTTCTCGTTAGCACCCTCCAAAGTGATCACCAATGGTGTGTTGATGGAAACTTTAGCGGTGTTGTTCTTTTCTCCGCTTAGGTTGATGGTGACACCATCCTCGTTCTTCCATTCGTAGAGTGTTCCGCCACCGTTTCCGGCTACGAGCAATACCTCCGCGAAGGTGTTGGCGTCGGCACAAACGGTAGTATCTCCGTTGGATCTGCCGTTAATGGTGAGGATTGGATTGCGGTTTACGATGATGTTTACCGTATCGTTGTTGGTACAATGGTTGGCATCCTCCACTGTGATGATACAAGTCAAATCGTTGCTTGGATGGATGGTGTCTTTAGCGGCTGATTTGGATGATGTGTTCCAAATGTACCTGATGTCGGCGTTTGTGCTTCGCGCATCCACCATGACAGAGTCGTTTTCACAAATCTCAATGGTGTTGACATCCGCCCAACTGCTACCCTCCTTTGAGGAGAAGAGTTTTACAGAAGGTTTAGGTGTTACGGTCAATGAGAATGGCTTCTCTGTACCGCAGGCACCGTTTGAGATCACGGCGGCGTAGTTAAAGGTGCCGTTCTTCAAATCCTTGAGCGAGAGCACTCCATCCTTGGATGAGATGTTGCCTGTGGTGGCGCTGATCAACTCACCGGTGGCGCTGTTTGCGCCCTTGTACCATTTGATGGCGTAGTTGCTACTTGAAGCGGCGATGATATCCACGTCAGATCCCTCGCAGGCGTTGGTCACACCGGTAATGGAGAGGTCTGGCGCCAATTTTGGATCTACCACGATTACCTCAGGTTGCGCTTCACAACCCTTGCTGTCGATACCTGTTACGGTATAGGTTCTGGATTGTGTGAGTGTTTGGGAAAATTCGTCGTTCTTTCCTGTCTTGATGTGAGTTTCAGGATCTCCGCCGTTTGCTTGCCAATCCCAAGAGAATTGTTGCATATCCTTGTCGGAAGTGGCTGTGAGTGTTACGGCCTGGCCTTCACAGATTGATTCATTTTGAGACAAGGTCAATTTAGGCAATTTCTCGAATAAGACAGTGCTTGGGAATGACTTCACACAGTTGTTTACATCGGTGATGGTCAATGTGAAGTCGGTCTTCTCGTAGATGAATCCCTTGGCTGTATCTGAGACGCCACCCTGAGGAGCCCAACTGTATCGGTAGTCCTCTACCTTCTTATACTTGTTGGCGGCATCTGGCGAAGCGTATATTTTGAATGCGCTGTTTTCGCAGATATACTCATCTCCCTTGATGGTGAAGTTAAAGTCGCTGTAAACATCGATGGTGTGGGTTGCTTCACCCTTACAACCGTTGTTCGTAGTGGCGATTGCCGTGAATTCGCTCTTCTCCTTGATGGCGCCTGTTGAGGTGTAGCTCAAACCAGCGTTACTGAATCCCTCGTTCTCGGATTTCCATTCCCAGCTTTGGATAATGGCGCTGGTGTTGGTATTGGTGGCGATCAAGTTTGTCTCCAATCCGTAGCAGATTGAGTCTGCGCCTGAGATCTTAACTTCAGGGACTGGGTTGGCGATGATTGTCACCTCTGCGGATGATGTACATCTGAGGTTGTCGTTGTTCAATAACTTGATGTTGTGCGTCTCCGTACCCTCCACGGTATAGGTTGTGGTTTGGTTAATGATAGGTACGATGGAGTCGTAGTTGTATCGATATTGGTTGCTGGTCAGGAGAGTGCCCGCATAGTTGGTTGCGGTAGCCTCGTTGATCGCCTTTTCTTTCCATACATATTGACGCGCATTGCTGCTTGCGTTTTTGTCGAATGCCACCATTGGCAACTGCTCTCCCTTACAAGCTTGGGTAGCGTTGTCCAAAGTGTTGATGGTGAGTTCTGGCTTCTTCTTGACGATAATGCCCCTCTTCATCGTGTTGGTACATCCTGTGGTGGCATGTGTCAAGGTGACGGAGATGGAGGTGATGTCCAACAAAGCGGTTGGCGTGATGTTTCTCTCAGTCTCACCGGTGCTCCACAAATACTCTTTTGCGGATGTGCTGGTGGTGAGTTTCATCTGTTCGTTTTCGCAATAAGCGGTATCACCCTCGATTGTGAAGATTGGCTTTTCGTTGATCACGAGGAATGTATCCTTTGGATCGGAAGGACAACCATTTTCGTATCCGATGACGCGGAAGTAGTAGTTACCTGTTGTCAAGCCATTGTTGTCGGTATATTTTGTGCTGGTTTCGGTGGTTGGGGTAAGGCTTGGCGCCTTGCCTTTGAACCATGCATAGGTAGCTGCTCCATCTACGGTAGCCACTACCTCTTCGCCGTCGCATATACTTGGTGCGGTAACGGTGATGGTTGGTTTAGGATATACGATGATGGTCGCCTCCGCGGTTGCCTCACAACCGGCTGCGTTCTTTGCGGTAACTTGGAAGATAGTGGTGTCTTGGAGGACAATCTCTCTTGGGTTAGCGACAACAGTTCCCTCTGTGCTCTTCTTCTTGTCGAACATTGTCCAAACCACCTCTTTTAGTGTACTACCGTTAAGATCTAATACATTGATCAGACTTGCTTTCTCTCCGTAACAGATTGGGTCCAATCCAGTGATGGAGAGGGTAGGGTTCTCGTTGATTTTGATGGTGTGTTCAGCGGTTCCTGGACATCCCTTCTCGTTGTAACCGGTTACTTGGAAGATTTGTTCGTTGCCGATTGGCGCTACGGTTACACTTGCCTCGGTACTTCCGAGTCCGGTCCACATATACTCTTTGCCTGCCGCTGATCCAGAGGCTGTCAACTTAGCGGTATCACCGAAGCAGACCTCATTTCTACCCTTAATGGTGATGGTTGGCTCCCTGAAGATGTGGACATTTTTGACGCTGGTTCCTTCACAGCCCTCTTTTACGCCCACAACGGAGTATTTCTTAATCAACTCCTCACCGTCGCCTGCGCCCATCATGGCCTGAAGGGTGAGTTTACTTCCCTTCATCACCTCTGTGGTGCCGTTTTCATACCATGTGTAGGTTTCAGCTCCAGCGGCGGTCAAGGCGATGTTCATCGTGTTACAGATGATGGTGTCTCCCGCGATGGAGATGGTTGGCAATGGTTTCACATAAACTGTGACTTGCGCTAATTTCCAACAACCGTTCTTATCTTGGCCATAGGCGTAATAGGTAGTTGGTGTCGTGATGTTGGAAACAATGATTGTGTCGTTGTTGCCGTTCTCTTTGGCTGGTCTGCTGAATGTTGCCGCATGGGTTCTATCCTTGTCTGTGTACCACTCGCAGTTCTTTAGAACGCCCTTGGTCTCGTCGTCAACAAGGTAGTAAGCGGTCAAGGTGTCGCTTCCGCCTGGACAAACCTTTCCATTGAATGCTTCCGCAATGACTCTTGGCGTAGGGAATACAGTCACATCCACATTCTCCGTAGCGGAACATTTTCCGTTGGATATGGTGATTCCGTAGGTGGTACTTGTCGTCGGACTCGCTGTCATTGTCGCGGTCTTGGTTCCCTTAGGGTCTGTCCAACGATAGGTGTAGTCGCTGCTATTGGGTTTATTAGCCCCGTAGTTCATGACATCCGATGCGGTCAATTGGATATCTTCACCGTTACAGATCTCCGTGATTCCCTCTATTTGGATGGCAGGGAGGCTGTCCACATGGTAATCCACTTCAACTCGTTTCGCACATTGGACATTGTTATACACATTCTTCACCCAAACGTGGAACTTCGGTTCATCCGTAGGTTTTAAACTGGTGGTATAAGGTATCTTTTGGTACTTTTGGTTTTCGCTCTCCTCAATCATGGTGGAGTCTCCACCATATATAGATAAGGTGACTAGGCCTCCCTTACAGATGTCCAATGGCTGAGGAATGATTGGGGTAGGCATATCTCTCACCACCACTTGCTTGTTGATGGAAGAGGTACATCCGTGTTTGTTCGTTCCGACCAATTTGTACATGTAGTCATCGCTTCCGATTCTGGATGGTGTGGTGTGCATGATCACCAAAGAGTCGGTGGTGCTTCCTCCCTTTGCCGCACTCTTAACCATTTCGCGCTCTGTGCTGCCATCTACCTCATACCAGTGGTATTTGGTCGCGTCGGTCACATCATTTTCTGCGCTTTTCGCCTTCAAAGTGATGGATTCGCCCACACAGATTTCGTCACCTCCGTCGATGATTAATGTTGGTTTCTTCCTTACATTGACCTTGATGGAATCCTTTCCTTCACAACCCTCTTTTGTCTTGGCATAGACATAATACATGGTGGTGTCTTGCGGACTGACGATGTCTTTGTTCGTGTTGTTCAAGTCACTCCATGTCCAAGAGGTGATGCCTAATTTCGGATTTGTGGTCTCTGTTGCTGTCAGAGTGGCGTTATCTTCGCTTTCGCAGATATCCACATACTTTGGTCGGGCAGTCATGCTGCTGGCTTTGCCTCCCGTTCCCGTGATGGATATGGTTGGGATCTCATAGACATCCACTTCAAAATCTTTGCTGTAGATACAGTTACGTTTATCGACTACAATGTTGTTGGAGGTGATATCCTCGATGCGGAGAATATCTACGGTATAGTTCTCTTTGCCGTTTGGCTTAACATTGAGTTTAGAATACTCGTAGCCGGTTCCTTCCCAAACTTTTGTCTTGCTGGTGCCGTTCACCCTGTACCATGTATAGACGTTGCCCGGATCGTTGTAGTTGGAGATTTGCAGATTCGCCTCACTTCCGCGGCACACTTTGAATTCACCATCGATACTGATGTTTTCACGAGGGGAGATACTGATCTCCTCTTCGTAGTGTGAGGTACATCCGTTTTTGGTCTCAATGTCCAATGTGACGGTGTAGTATCCTTTGTTCTCTTGGGTGTATTCCAAAATATAGGTAGGGGTCTCATCCTTTTTTGTGGTGACCAACTCGTAGTTGTGTCCCATGCCGTCCGTACATTTCCAAGTGTATTTGGTGATTTCATCCGGTTCGATGATTTCACCTGTTTGTTGCTTGACAGGGGTGATGTAGGATTCGTTCACGAATTTCACCTCGTTGTCGCAGGCGATACGTTTGGAGAATTTTGCTCCGAGCGGATCTTTGGCCAACTGGACGATACCTTGAATTGCGCTACAGTCCTCTTCGTCTCCGGTCATGGTACAGATGTAGTCCATGTGTTCTTGGATTTCTGACCTATTGACGTAGGCGATCCAAGGCTTTCCTGGTTCCGTTCTTAAACCGACGCCCTCTCCAGTTGCCCATGAGTAGTGGCTGAATCCGAGCGGTGCGGTGATGGTGACCACATCGTTGCTTGGACAGTTGTCCACCTTCATCTCCATTCTTCTGGTCTCTGCTGTGAAGTAGCAGTAGGCGCGGTGACCTCCGGCCATTGGCATGATTTTTACTTTTCTGCTTCTGCAGTATCCGCAAGAGTACGCACCTCTCGAACCCAATGGTTTATGACAGTCTTGGCAAACATCCACCTGCACCAGACAGTCGTGGACGATGATTTCGATGTTGACGGTTGAGCCGATGTAGTCTCTCAAATCGTACACAACCGTGCTCCAATCTTTGTAGTAAACATCGTTGTTTGTTCCACTACAGTTTTTAGGGATTTTGACGAGCTGAGTGTTGTTTTTGTTCGCGTTGACGCTGAATTCACTGCAGACTGGTTTGATGATCTCGTCTCCCTTTTGGATGGTAACATTCAATTGTGCTCCTGGTCGTTCGTCACCGGTGTGTTCTCCCTGTCCTTCAGGTTCCTCGATGAGTGCTGCGTATCGGTAGGTGAGGAGGGTGCTGTTTTCGGTTACGTCAAAGGTGTAAACCAATCGTTCCGCCATTGCTCTTCTCTCATAGGCATAGACTTTACCGGATTCGTAACCAATTTCAGGATACCCGGTACTTCCCACTCTGACGACTTTTTGTCCTGCTGTTAACCCCTCCGGTTGTGTGTAGAATGGATAGCCAGTACATTTCCTGTTGTTGGGATCCAACTCCCTTGTGTTGATGATTGAGACATCTCCTTTGGGAATTTCGGACCCGTTTTGAAATGGCTTGGTATCTGTGGTAAACGATCCGTCATTTTTTCTGTACGCATAGATGGGCTGGCCAAATCGTACCCAACCATTTTCTTCCGAACTGTATTTCGTGTTTATGTTGCGGTTGGTACCGTAGTACAAACTGGATATGGCGGAGTTGATCTGCGTCGCACCAAAGTTAATAGGGCCCCAATATCCATAATAGCGCTTCCAAACGCCTTTGTCTCCGTCGCCACATGTGGTGGAGAATCCTGTCATTCCCTGGAATCCCAATCCCGGCGTATCTTCGTTCACGGCATACGCATTGTCGCATAGTCCGACAGATACCAAAAGTATGGCGCAAAATATCTTGACAATCTTCTTGAGATCTAACTTTGTTTCTTTCATAAGCAGTTATTTCTAAGCGGTTTACCAATATAGCATACCCACTATATTCAATTTGCTAATTTAAGTTAAAATATCGAGTTTCCAAATTATAAATGGTGCAATTTTATTGCCTTTTACTATTTATTCACTGCTGAATATTAAAACAATTCCACCCTAATTTGATATCTACATTTCCTCTTTGGTTGGACATTTTAGCTTATGACAAAAAAGGTCGGTTGCTATGTGACAACCGACCTTCTTACGAAACGATTTGAATCTTTTTTACCTGATCAGCGTGATAGTGCCTTTTCGGGTATCTTGCTTGTCGATACCCTTGTATTCACTCTTGAAGTCAACCACATATCCGTAAACGCCCCAAGGACATAAGTTGCCGTTTAGGTCGCGGCCGTCCCACTTGGCGTTGCGGTCGTTGCCCTCGAATACGATACGTCCTGTACGGTCGTAGATGATGAAGTGGAAGTCAGTCATGAACTCGGTACCTAAGAAGTGGAATCCATCATTGATGTCATCATCATTTGGCGTGAAGGCGTTTGGTGCCCAGAAATCTTTCCAGACATATACGATGGTATCACCTTCGTATAGACAGCCCTTCTCGTCGATCGCTCTGGCGGTGATTAGGAAGCTATCCCTTGTGCTTGGGTTGGTGAAGGCGTACTTCACGCTTTGGCCCCTCTTGTCATCCGTGTTGTCGTCGGTATCCCAGGTCCAGTTGTGTGTCTCTGGGAAGATTCCGGTCATCTCGATCGTATTGTTCTTGCTATCGATGATGGTTGGCGTGACATCGAATTTGATAGGGTTGAACTTCAAAGCGTCCACCATCAATGTGTCGTATGCCTTACATCCGTTACCGTCGATAGCCGTCACGTAAACCTCAGTAGGCTCTGTGATCGTTGCGATCACCTTCTTGGATGAGTTACTGATGATATCGCCGTGGATAGGGAAGCTGCTCCACTCACACCAGAGGATGTTCGGATCCTTCACCGTCAATTCCGCGGTGGTCTCTGTCATCGGACAACCGGTGATGGTGTCGTGGATCTTCACAGTTGGGTTGGCGTGTACCAACAAGGTGAACTCCTTCGTGTTCTTACAATCGTTGATTGTGGTACCCGTGATGTAGAACTTGTTGGCACCTGGCTTCAATCCAGATCTGGTGATGGATCTGCCTTCCTCCACCTTGTTTGTGGCGGCGTCTTGCCATACGAAGTGTGCCGCACCGTCGGCCACAAGTGTCGCGATCTCGCCTTCACAGATGACTGAGTCTCCGTAGATATCCACATTAGGCGCCACATTGGTCTCGATGTAGATTTCGTTGGATGTCACACATCCGTTGTCCGCCTCTCCGGAGAGGATGATTCTGGTTACACCCTCAGGCGTGAAGGTGAATGGATTGCCCTCTTTCTTGGTGACGCCACCGTCGGTGCTCCAGAAGTACTTCTTCGCGTTACCGGAAGCTTGGAGCTCGATGGACTCACCCAAGCAGACTGTGGTGTTGCCTTCGTACTTCACGATAGGAGGAGTCAACAAGTTGATAGGCAATGAAATCTCGCTCTCACAACCATTGTTGTCAACACCCTTGGCGAATACGTAGGTTGGTGTCTCGATTTGAACCGCTATCGGCATGCCGTTGTTACTGATGTTCTTGTCGTAGATCGGTGTTTGGTAACCCCAGTAGTAGGTTTGTGCGTTACCGTTAGCCACCAAGGTGGTGTACTCGCCCTTACATACGTTGGTGTTACCCTCTACGGTGAATACTGGCATTGGGTTCACCTTTACAGGAATCTCCAATGTAGTTTGACATCTGTTGTTGTCTGTACCGGTGACGGTGATGATGGTGTCTCCCGCAGGAGGTGTCGTAGTCATCACTCTGTTGACGGAACCAGTACTCCATTGGTATTGACTTGCTCCATAAGCGGTGAGTGTCAATTGGTTGCCCTCGCAGATCGTGGTATTTCCTTGGTAGGTCATACTTGGATTAGGCAACACGTTTACTGGAATGTTGATTGGCTCCGCGCTACAACCATTACTTGATCCTACCAAAGTATAGACAGCGCTTGTGCTTGGGTAGTCTGTCATCACATTGGTGGTTGACAAGGTGGTGTTCGGTCTCTCGCTGCAAGTCCAGATGTAAGACTTAGCACCTGTCGCGGTCAATGTCAAGTTCTTGTTTTGGCACAATGTTGTCTTACCGTTCCAGCTTACGACTGGAATCTTTTGGCTGACAACCGTGTGTGTGATGGTGCTTTCGCAATTGTTGGCATCCTTACCTACGATGATGAACTTAGTGGTTGTGTTGATCATAGGGGTGATGCTTGGTGTACCGGCACCGTTGCTCCAGCTGTAGCTGAGTTGTGAGTTGTCCTCGGATACAGCGGTGAGTGTGGTCGCGGTTCCCTCGCAGACCTCTGTCGCACCATCGATAGAGAACTTAGGCGCAGGGTTGACTACTACGGTGTGCTCCGCGGAGTTCGTACACTTGTGCGAGTCGATTCCGACAACCTTGTAAGTGGTTGTATTCTCTGGCTTGTCGCTCATCGAAGCGTTGCGGTAGATGTTGTTACCCCAAGTCCATGTGTAGGTGCTACCTCCTGTGGCTGTCAACTTCAACTGACTGCCTTGGCAGACGATGGCTGGACCATTCACCCAGATGGTAGGCAACTCGTATTTGTCGATGACGATATCCCTTGTGGTCGTACAACCATTCTCTTCACCGGATACGGTGTAGATGGTTCGCTCGCGGATGGTATCCTTCATGGTTCCTCCCTTTGCCACCAATGATTCGCTACCGCTCCAGGTATATCGAGAGGCACCTGTTACGGAGATGGTTACCTCGTTACCGTCGCAGACGGCTGATGGTGCGGTGTAACTCAATACTGGGTAGTACTTGCGGGTAACGGTCTTGTCGAATGTGTTCTTACATCCATATTCGTCCGTACCCTCAACGGTGAATGTCTTGTTCGCCGTGATGATAGGGTAGATGTGGGCACCTTGCTCGGATGTGTTCCAAATATACTCCTTCGCACCGATAGCCTCCAAGTGGGTCGCATCTCCGTTACATGTAGCGTTGTCGCCGAGGATTCTCACATTAGGGAGAGGATGAACGGTGATGTTGAATGTATCGGTGTTTTTACATCCGAACGCGTCGGTACCGATTACGGAGTAGGCCGTAGTCTTGAAGGTGTCTGTTGGCGTTACGGTGATATGTTCGCCCAATTGTCTTGTGCTCCACAAATAAGTGGTGGCACCATTAGCGGACAATGTGGTGTTGTCTCCGTAGCAGAGGCTCTCCTCACCGGTGATCCATACGTATGGAAGTGGGTTCACATCCACATAGACGTTGGCCTCGCTGGTACATCCGTTGGTGGTTCCTTTGACACTGTATGACTTGCCCTTTTCAGGTGTCTCTGTCAATCGCTTGCCCGTCAAGGTCTCGTCGTTTTGCCAGATGTAACTGTTGGCGCCGGATGCCTCCAAAATGGCCTTGTCGCCGAAGCAGACATACTTAGGTGCGTTGATGTTGATGACAGGGTAAGGCTTGACGCTTACGGTAATCTTGTTCTTCGCGATACATCCCATGTTAGACTCCGCGGTGACATTATAGGTTGTCTTGGTGTCTACGATAGGGAAGATTGTGTCGGTCTGCTCTCCCGTGTTGGTCCATGTGTAACGGGTGGCGTCACCGGTTACCCACAAGGTATCCATATCGCCTTGACAGATCTCGGTCTCTCCGTGGATGTCGATGGTTGGCAATGGATAAACCTTCACGTCGAAGGTATCGACATTCTTACAACCGAACTCATCGGTACCGATGATGCTATAGCGGTAAGTTTGGTCTGCCTTGGTAGGGATCGCTGTCGCTGTCTCACCATCCATTCTGTTGGTGTTGACGTCACGAACATTCCAAACATAGGTGCTTGCGCCGTTCGCCTTCATGGTAATGCTCTCCTTCAAACAGATGGCATCCACATTGGAAGAGATCCAAACATTAGGCAACTGTCTAACGCCTACGCTGAAGGTGGTGTCGGACTTACATCCCTCTAAATCTCCGGTTACGGAGTAGGTGGTGTCGCGGCGCAATGTGTTGGTGAATTCGCTCTTCGTCGATCCGTCGTTCCAAACGTAGGTGTTGGCGCCTGATACGGATACTGTGTTGTCATCGCCCAAACAGATGTATTCAGGTGCGTTGATCTTCAATTTAGGATATGGCTTGATCTCGATATCCTTCTCGGCCGATCCTACGCATCCGTAGATGTCTTGGACGATCACGTCGAAACGTTTGTTGTTCTTCACGCTGGAGGTAATCTTCTCCACGGTCTCTCCATCACCCCAAGAGTATGATTTGAACAATACTTGAGCACCGTGGATATCCTTAGGATTATCGTTGACTACCCAAAGTGTATCGATGTCGGCCTGACAGATTCTGTCGAATGCCGCCTCGATGTGGAGCTTAGGCAACTCGTGTACGATTACCTTGTACTCGTTGCTGTTTTCGCAACCGAACTCATCCTTACCGGTCAAGACGTAGCTCTTGGTCTCCTTTGGTGACACGGTGATGTCGTCGGTTGTGTATTCGCCATTCTCCCATACGTAAGAACCGCTCTTACCACCGTTTCCGATCAACTTGATTTTGTCGTTGTAACAGATCTCGTTCTCCGTCTTATTGGCGGTAATCAGGATGGTAGGAAGGCTCTTCACAGGAACGAAGATGTCGATTGGACTGGACTCACATCCGTTCTTGTAACCCTTCACTTTGAATGTGCGGTCCATGGTGAGAATTTCAGATGTCTTATCCTCTTTGCCATTGTTGTCCCACAAGTAGGAATCTGCGCCAGAAACCCTGATAACGGCCTCTGTATTGTAACATACATAATCTGGCTTCTCTTCCACTCTTAAGACTGGAAGATCCTTCTTGTAGATCTTCTTGTGGATCGTCCATTCACAACCATTGGCGTTTCTACCCTTGATGGTGAAGGTGATGTCGTTGTTTTGGATCTTGTAGGTCAACTCCTCACCGCTGGTGAGCAATTCGTCGCCGATGCTCCAAGTGTAGTCGATTGCCGAACCGGTTACCTTCATCGTTACGTTTTCGCCCGAACAGATCGAATCAGAAGGCGATGTGATGATTCGGATGTCGGTAGGCAAAGTATCGACACGGATCATTTGGTAAGCGGTTGACTTACAGTTGTGCTTGTCGGTTCCGACAGCGGCGTAGCGCATGGTCTCGGTTGGTGTATCCTCCAAGATGTTGCTGCTGTTGCCTGAAATGACGGTTGTGGTACCGCTTCCTCCTTGGGTGGTCTTAGACCAAACATAAGAGAGCGGTCCGTTGCCGTTCTTGTCGTCCTCTGCGGTCAAGGTGACTGATCCGTTGATACAAATAGCGTCTTCGCTCTTGATCTCGAAGATTGGCAATGGCCAAGTGTTGATGCTGAATGTTGTGTCGTGGTAACATTCGTTGACACCGACTCTTACGTTGTAATTCTTCTTGTTGGCGATTTGCTCCTCCCAGAAGCTGTTGGTGTTCTCGTTTTGCCACTCCCAAACAGCGTCTTGGCTCATATCGTTGCCCTTGTTATCGACAGCCTTCAAGTCAATTCTAACCCTATCGTTCTTACATACGGTATCCACACCCGTGTTGGTGCTGATGAGGATGATTGGATTAGGTTTGGTGTTTATGTAAGCCTCCGTCTCGGCCTCACAACCGTTGTTATCCGTACCAGCCAAGGTGATCTTGGTGTTATCCTTGGTGATGATAGGGTTCACGGTCGATAAGTATGACTCTTCGCCTTCGACATTCCAAATGAAGGACTCCGCGTTACCGGTCGCCATCAAATTAGCCTCCGCACCGTGGCAGACGAGAAGGTCACCCTCGATTTTCACGGTAGGTAAGTTGTTGACTCTGATGTCGATGGAACCAGTTCCCTTACATCCGTTCTCGTCGGTACCTTTGACAAGATACTTCGCCATGAACGATGTGTTGGTCTTGGAATCCAAAAGGATCTCGATGTTGTCTTTGTTCAAATCATCCACAGAAGAACCGTTCCACTTCACGTTAGCATCGTTGATAACCGGACCGCTCCATTGGTAGAGACCGGTCAAACCGCCCTTCGCGTACAATGAATCCTTCTTTCCGATGCAGACATCGGCGGTAAGCGCTTCGATTTGGATAGTAGGAAGCGACCAGATGTTGATTATTGTGTCGATGACGGACTCACACTGGTTGGACTCGCCCTTCAAGGTGACGTTCACTGGTACGGTGAGGTTGTTGAGGACAATTTGGTTAGATCCCTTCTGATCCGTCAATTCGCTACCATCCTTGGCCCAAGTATATCCTCCGTTCGCACCGCTTGCGGTCAATGTCATCGCATCGCCGTGACAAACGTAGTTGCTCTCCTGGCCATTTGAATTGGTCATCTTCAAGGTCAATACAGGGATGTCCTTGACATTCACCTCTATGCTCTTTTGACGCATACATCCGTATGAACTTCTACCCCAAACGGAGATGGTCTCCTTGTCGTTCAACTCTTTGGAGAAGGTTCGGTCGGTACGGAATCCCTTCAAGTCGTTCCAGTCATACTCCAAACCGATGTTGTCGGCCTCTACCGTGATTTGACTTCCGCGGCAGACAGGACCATTATCCGACAAGTTGAATTGTGGCAAATCGTAAAGTGATACGATTGCGGTTCCCTCTCCGACACAGTGGTTGTTGTCGATACCGGTCACTTTGAAGATGGTATCCTTGCTGATGCTTGGCGTCTTGTAGGTGGTTCCCTCTACGTCAGTGCCTACCCAAGAGAATTTCTCGATGATGGATGGACTGCTTACGCTCAATGTCGCGCTACTGTCAGGACAAACGGAGATGTTCTCTACGATGATGGTAGGAAGATCCCAAGTGTTGACCGTATAGCGGTTGGTCGTCGCGCAGACGATGTTGTTGGCCTCGTCCACAACGTTGGATACGGTTACCGCGTATTGAGTCTGTTTGCTTACGGTAGGGGTGATGTGGTCGCTGTTCAGGATTGCTCCCTCCTCGCCCCAATCGTTCCATTGGTAAGTCACTTGCTTAAGGTCCGCATCATCCTCATGGTGGATGCGGAGCAGTGCCTTGTCGTTCTTACATACATTGGTGCTGACCGTATCCTTTACGATGACAGGGTAGTGGTGCATCTTCACGTCGTAGTCACGGCTATCGTCGCAACCGAAGGCGTTGAAGGCGATCAGTCTCACTGTCGTATCCTTCGTGATGGTGAATGTGTGGCTCTTCAGACTTGAGATTCTGTTGCCCTTGGTGTCGGTCCACTCGTAAGACAAGTTATCCTTGCTGGATCCAGAAAGGGATATCTTGGTGTTTTCACAAGCATCCTTCGGACCATCTACGGCGAATACCGGCAACTCGTTCAAGGTGATGGTGGTCTCATCTGTCTTGTAGCAGACATAATCCTTGTCGTAAGTGTAGGTCTTTCCTCCTAACAAGGTGTGTTTCTCGCCTTGTGTAGTCGGTGTGAATTGATATTGAGGCGTAGCGCTGACAAGGGCGGTGTTCTCCGTATCCCAAGCGTATTTGTCAGGATCTCCGTTCGAAGCGTGGAGGGTGACAGGCTTGGTCTTGCAGACCGCGATGTTGTTGCCTTCCTCGATTTTGATGTTCGGCAATTGGAGGATCTGGACACGGAATGTGGTGTCGCTGTAACAAGTCGTCTTCTCGTACTTTTTAGCGGCCTCCACGTGGAACCAGCTCTCCGCCTTCAAAGGAGCGGTGGTTGCCTCATAGCCTACCTTCATTGGGTTCAGACTCTTATCCAATCCCTCATACCAGCTAAAGGTGGTCTGTGCGTCGGTGTTTTGAGTCTTGAATGTGGTAGGCGAATTCAAACAAGTGTAGTCATCCGCTTCGATCATCAAGCTTGGATGCTCCTTGCTATAAATCTTGTGAGTAAGAGACTTCTCACACAAGGTCTTGCTATCGATCGCTTGGATGGTGATGGTGGTATCTCCGCTGATGAAGTACTCGTGGGAGATATTGGTTCTATATCCATTCTCATCCCACTTGTAGTTGTATGAGATGGATGCGGAAACCCTCACCGTGGTTGTCGTGTTCTCACAGACCTGCTCGTCAGCGATGATTCTGAAGTCAGGAAGGATGTTCCTTCTGACTTGGAATTCAGCGTTGTTCTTACAAGTCTTGTCGTCCTGACCTTGTACTCGGTAGGTTACCAAGTCTCTGTTTGGTACAGGTTGGAGTTCATCGGTCACTGCGGATGGATCCAAAGCGGTGGTATCCACACGAACAGTGTTGTTACCCTCTTGGTATTCGTAGCTCCAGTGGTATTTACCGGCTACGCCTCCCTCTGCGTTGAGTGTGACGCTCTCACCTGCGCAGACTTCGTCTTGTCCCTTCAGACGAATGATAGGCAACTCCCAAGGAGTGATCTTGAAGGTGGTGTCGCTGATACATTGACGCTCCTCGTTGTTGAAGATAGGGTAGGACTTGATCGCTCTTGCCGTAAACTCCTTGTAAGACGAGATGCTTTGTGTCAAAGTACGGTTGTTGTCGCTGAGACCCTCTGTGATTTGGGTGCCGGTGCGCGCGTCTTTCCAGTCGAATACGACACCTGCCATATCTGTTGCGACCGTAAGAACCGCCTCGTCGTTCTTACATACATTCTGAGTATCCTTGACTGAACGGATATTAGGATACTTCTTCATAAATACCCTAATGGAGTCAGACTTCTCACAACCCTCTGCGTTGGTTGCTGTGACATACAAGAGGGTGTCGCGGGCGATGGTGATTCTCAACTCATCGTTTTGTCCTAATGTTTGGTCCTTCTTGTTGCTCCATCTGTAATTCAATCCACCTACAGTCGAAGCATCTTTTTGTGCGGTCATCGTTACCTCCGCACCCTCGCAAGCGATGGTATCACCTGAGATTGTGAATACTGGCAACTTGTTGATGTTGATGCTGATGCTGTCTTTGTTCGCGCATCCATTCGCATCGATTCCCCACAAATACTTCATTGTTTGAGAAGTAAGGTGAGTGAAGGTGGTGTCTTTATTGGAATTGTAGTCGGCTACGTTGAATGAAACCTCGCCGTCGTTCTCTTTCCAAGCGTATTTATTCGCACCGTTACCGTTGAGGGTGACAGACTCATCCCAACAAACAGCAGTGCTTGGTGACATATCGATCTTCACGTTAGGCAAACTCCAGATGTCCACGTTCCAAGTTTGCGTTTGGACGCAGACGCCTCTCTTACCCTCTACGGTGAATTGAGTGAATTCGGTAAGGTTCTTCTTGGTGAACTCTTTACCCGTGTTGTTCGCGTCATTCATCCATACGTAGGTGTTTTGCTCTCCACCAGCGGTGTTGTCTGTTACCTTCAAGGTGACATCTCTGCCGTAACATACGTTGTAGATTGGATCTACGAACTCGATCTTCGGATTTGGCATCCATTGGATAGTCTTCTCGACAGGATTAGACTCACATCCGTTCTCGTCCTTCGCGATCACTGACAAGGTCTTGTCGGCGGTGATGTTGTAGATGTTGAATGTCTTGGCTGTGGTGAATCCTTCGCCGGTCTCCCATTGGTACAACAACTCCTTGCCCGCTTGAACCGTCGCGATGGTGTCGGATCCGTCGCAGACGGAGAGTGGTGTATTCAATGTGAAGGTTGGCAATGGGTTCACATAGATGCTAAAGTCGGTCGAGTCGATACAGCCGTTGTTGTTCTCCGCAATGACGATGTACTTGGTATCGTTGTGCGGAGCCACTGTTGTGGTGGTGTTGCTGGCTGTCGCGCTCTCTGTCGTGATGTCGCTGTTGTTGCTCTTCCAGTGCCAACCGGTTGGCTTGATGTCCGAAGAGGTGGCGCTCAACACAACGTTAGCGTTGTCGCAGATCGTGGTATCCGCCTTACCTCCATTGACAGAGATGACTGGCAAATCCCATACATCCACAGTGACGATCTCCTTGCTTTGGCAAGTTAACTTATTGGAGATGAAATCAGGGTTTCTGATACCGTCCATAGTGGTATCTCTTGAATCCTGGTAATTGTTCTCCAACGAGATCTCAAAATCAGTCTTGGCGTTGATCACCTCACGAATGGTGAGTGTGGTTCCCCAATCCAAGTTGCTTGGTTTGGTGTTGCCTCTCCATACATAATCGGCCAAAGGAATGTCGGATTCGTCTGAGGTGTAGATGTTGATCTTCGCCTCTGAACCCTTACATACGAAGTCTGGTCCGACCTTTCTGAAGGTAGGGTAAGCCTTTGGACTGACGATAAAGCTCTTGGTCGCTTTACAGCCGTATTGGGTCTCCGCAACCACATTGATTTGCTTCTCCTCCGTAATGTTGGTCAATGTGATGCTTGGTGTGTTTTGCGCACCGGTACTCCAAGTCCAGGTTCCCACATTGCTACCATCGGAGAACTCCAACACTTTGTCGGTTCCTTCGCAGACGATGATCAACTCCTTGTTCATGGTGAACTCTGGTGTGTTGAATACTTGGATATTGACGGAGTCCTTGTTTTGACACTCGCCTACAGTTACCTCCAATGCGTATCGGAGGGTTACGTCGCTCGCGTTAGGAGGCGTGATGGTCAATGTCTTATTGGTCTCGCCAGGCATATCCACAAATTTGGATGTTGCCTCGTCAAAGACTCTCCATTGGTATCTGTCCGCATCCGAAGCCACCAAGGTAGCCTCGGTGTTGTTCTTACAAAGGAACGCTGGTGCGGTAATCTTCACGTTAGGCAAGTTGATCACGTTGAAGTTGACCTGCTCCTCTGTCTCGCAGTAATCGTTGATAGCCTTTACGTGGATGGTATGGATACCGGCTTGTCTGATGACGCCAGTCTCGTGCCATACGCTATCGCCGCCCAAGGTGATGGCTTTGCCCTCGACGGTGAACGATTTGGTATCCTTGCTCTTGAATTGGATCGAAGCCGCGTCATTTTCGCAAATGTCTTTTGCAGTAAGCGTCATGCTTGGCGCTGCCATGATGTTCACCTGTACGCTATCCGTATTGCTACATCCGGCGATAGAGGTAGCCGTTACCTTGTAGTTCTCTTGTTGGCCAGCCGGTTGTGTGGTGACCACGGTAATGCTCTTGGCATTGCGGGAAGAGTTCAAGGCACCCCAGTCAAGTGAGGAGATTGCCTCCGCTCCTGGCTTGGAAGCAACGGTCAACTCTACGCTGCTGTTCTCGCAGACAGCCTCTTTCGCGGAAATCGTGAATTCAGGTTTGCTGTTGACGTTGATGGTGTAGGTGGCTATGTTGCGGCACTCCGTATCGGTAGTAGATGCGGAGAGGGTAACATCGATCGGTTGGGTGTTGGCGCCTACTTTCAAGGTCAAAGCCTCTTTGTCGTCGCTGTAACTGCTCTCTCCGTTGAATGGGCTGACTACCCAATTGTAATCTTTCAATCCGGATGTGGCGTTCAAGACGATGGATGAGCCTTCGCAGATAGAGGCTGTTCCGGCCAATTCTCCGTTGATGCGGACATCAGGCAATGGCGCAACCTCTATGGTGATATTTTCAGAACCTGTACAAGTGACGCCATTTTCGTATTTCAACGAATATTGGATGGTGTAGTCTTGTGTCTTGGTAGGTTTGAATACATTCTTGACCGCCTCGTTTTGTGATGCGTTCTTCATTCCGTTTCCGAAATCGTAGAAGGTTGCACCCTTGAAGGTCAACTCTGTTCCAGCTTCATCGTTTTCGCAGAATGAGCGTTTGCCGTCGATTGTGATGGTTGGGTTCTCCAAGACTTTGATCTCCTTGGTGTCGCTTCCGACACAACCGTTATCATCGCGGCCGGCTACCTTTAAGGTGGTGTTCTCCTCCAATTTGAATAGAACTATCGCACCGGCCTCCTCTTTGCCATTGATCTCCCAAGTGTAACTTCCGTTACCGTTGTTTAGGGAGGCGCTTACTTGAACCTCCGCATTCCTACAATCATAATCTTTTGCGGTAATGGAGACAATAGGGTTGTTCCATGTGTTGATTGTGAATGGATCGGAGTATCCTGGACATCCGTTGGCGCCAGTAGCGCTTGCGATGAAGGTGTAACCCTTGTCACTGTAGGCCAAATTCTTGGCAGTGGCGGTTTTGTTGTCGGAACCGCTTATCTCCAAATCGTTCCAAGAGTCGCTTGCGGAACTCTTTTCGTAAATCCATTGCACATCGTATGTGGCGTCGGTACCGTTGATGTTGACGGTCATCGTCGCCTCCGCGTTGTCGCAGACACTCTTGTCACCGTCAATAGAGACGGATGGTGTAGGGTAGTAGTTGGTGGTGACCTTCTCTGTGCTTTGGCACTCGTCCATCTCCACTGTTACGATATAGGTGCTACCCTCTGTGATCTTATCGTTGAGTTCGCTGCCGATTTGGATGAAGTTAGCGTCATTCTCCTTCTTCCAAGAGAAGGTGGTGTCGCTGTTGGCTTGATAGTTGGAAATGGTAGCCTTCACATTAAATGAAGCATCCTTACACTTTGTGATATCTTTCTCACTCAATTGAATGGTTGGATAAGGTTTGGTCTTTACCACAATTGAATCTTGGGAAGAACATCCATTGGTAGGGTTGGTGCAGGTAACAACGAACTTCTGCTCTGCATCGATCTTCTCGGTGATGCTTGCGCCTGTCTTACCATGTTTCCAGACATATTCGTAATCCTTGTTCGCACCGATGATTTCGATGTTTGCGTCCGTACCCTCGCAGACAGGATCCACTGCCGCGATCTTCACGTCAGGATTAGGCAATGAATAGATGGTGAAGGTGGTGATGTCTTGACACTTAGTAAGCTCGTCTTCCGCGATTACTTGGTAAGTAGTGCTGCTTACTTTGCTTACCTGTTTGATCAATACCGTGTCTTTACCAACGTTGAATTGAATATCCTCGCTATTTTGGTTCAGGCACTCGCTGTCCCAACAATATTTGAATGTTCCCGTGATATTGGAAACATTGGCACCCAATTCAAACGCGGATCCCGCGCAGACTTGCGCGTCACCGTCTCTCATACCGTTGATGGTAACCACTGGTTTGGGTTTAACGGTGATGGTTACGAAGGTATCGATCTCACAGTTGCCCTCTGCCATTACCTTGATGTTGTAGGTAGTGGTTGATTTCGGACTCAAAGTCTGTTTTGCCACAGATTTACTTGGATCGATCTCTTGCCAGTAGTAAGATGCGCTTACTTTATCGTTGCTGTTGAGGATGGAGATCTCTGTGGATTCTCCCTCGCAAATAGAGTTGTTGCCATTGAAGGTGATGATAGGCATAGGACGCACATCAACGCTGATTTCCTCTTGTTTCTCGCAGTCGAATGGACTGGTAGCCACGACGATGAAGTCAGTCTTCTGTTTGATCTCCTTCTCCAATTTATCTCCTACGCTGACGATATTACCCTTCTCGCCTTCGTTGGACTCGTACCAAGTGAAGGTTACATCCTCCACATTGTTCTTGGTGCTGGCCACGACATTGGTTGGCTCGTTAGGACAATTCTCCTCCGATACGAATTGAAGGATAGGGGTTGGCTTCACATCCACATCGTAAGACTTGGAAGAAACGCAATTGTGGATGTCGGTCACTTCGACGTTGTAGGTGATTTGTTTCTCCTTGTTGTCGATAAGTGGCGTCATCGTGATTTGCGCCTTGTTGCCCTCCTTAACGGAGAAGTCGCTTGCGTTGTTTGCGCTCCAAACGTAATCTGTGATAGCGGTTGGATCATCGCATTCTACGGTAAGCGTCTTGTTTTGATCCTCTTCGCAGATGATGTTCTCGCCGGAGATTCCCTTGATGATAGGGAGGGCGTAGATATCTACGATGGTGTCTTTTGTTGTCTCACAACCATCCTTAGAGGTCGCTTTCACCTTGAAGATGTAGCTTCCTTGCATGTTGTTGATAGTTTGTGAGAGACCAGGCTCTTGTTGACCGCCTCCGTTCCAAGACCACTCGTATTGGTTGGTTGGTTCGTCGCTTACCACTTTGATGGTCATCGGTTTGTCGTAACATACGGTTGGCGCGTCGAAGTGGAATGTCGGATCTGGATTCATCTTCAAGCGGATGGTATCCGAATTCTTGCAGACCAAAGTTGTGTTTGTGAAGCTTTGGGTGATGGATGCCACCGCGATAAACGATGTGTCTTGGGTGATGACCGGTTGGATCTCGTTCACACCATCTGCGATGCTCATCTCGCTGGCTTTACCATTCGATAGGTAGTACCAAGATGGGTTTTGTCCATTTCCGCTGGCGGTCAAAGTGATGTTGTTGCCCTTACAAAGGGTGCCGCTTTGTGCCAAAGAGATGGTTGGTTGTGCCACCTCATTGATGTTGATCTCCACCTCGTCACTTGCGCATCTTGTGTCGGCGTCGTTCATTTGGGCAGAGACGTAATACTTGCCACCCTTGCCGACCTTGATGGTGTCGCCACTTGGGTATGTCCTGAAGTTGTGGATATCTTTTCTCCAAGTGTAATGAACATCCGCTCCGTAAACCTCCTTGACAGCAATGGTTGTGCTATCGCCGGAACAGATGGCTCCTGCGGTGGAGATGACAAGCGATGGACGTGGGTTGACGTTGATCTTCACGATGCTGTCTGCTGGACAGTTGCCCAACTTCGCCTCGATGGTGTAGGTCTCCACACGTTTGCTACCCTTGCTGGTAGTCAACTGAGCCTGTACCTCACTATCGCTGATGATGCCGGCACCTGCGGTCCACTTGGTGTAGTCTCCATTGGAAGTTACCTTCATGTTGATAGCGGTTCCGCTACAGATGACACCATTGGTAGGAATACCCGTGATTTGGATCATCGGAGCCTCCTTGACTTTGATGCTCTTCGCAGCGGATGGATTGCTTGCGCAACCATTTTGATCTACGCCACTGGCCAAAATTTTGAATGGCTTCTTGATCTTGGTAACTGTAATTTCACTGCTATCTGTCGTGTTGCAGGTGATCAAGCCCGCATCCTTAGGCGAGATGCTCCAACTGTATGATTCTGAACCTGTCGCCTTGAAAGGAATGTTACCGCCTTGACAAACCTCCTCTTCTCCGGAGATGCTGACAGTGGTGGTTTGGTAAACATTGACGGTTTGTGTGCCTTCAGTCGGACATTTGTTGGCATCCAGTGCCGTCACCTTGTAGTTTTTGCTTGCGGTGATTTTGTCGGTAATGGTCGCCTCGCTCTTCGCTTCGTTCACCCAATTGATTTGGGAGAGTCCGCTGTTGGTGACGGCGATGGTCAATTCGTTGTCCTTACAAGCCATCGCAGGTCTGCCGTTGGTGTTCTCTCCGTTCACTTTGAAAGAGAGTTCTGTTGGTTTGAATACGCCTGCGAATACTTGGATATTATCCTTTCTACAACCATCTTTCACAACACTGATGGTGAATGTCTTGTCACCGGTTAATTTGGCGTTGGATGTCCATGTCGGTTTATCGGTCGAAATGGTGGTGGTTCCATCTGGCCACATGTAGGTATCTGCGTCACTTTCTGTGATTGTGATGCTTGGATAATCGTTGTAGCAAATTGTTTTAGCCTCTGCTTGTACGGTAGGGAAGTTCTTGGTATAGACATCCAATGTAGAACTGTTTCTACATCCGTTCTCGTCCTCCACCTCCAAGCGGATTTTCTGTGCCTCACTCAATCCTGGGATGGTAAGGTCATTGTTGCTGCTAATGGTTGCGCCTTTCTTGGTTCCATCCGCATTGGCCGTTGACCAATCGTATGATTTGAATACGCTGTTGGCGCGTAGTACCATGTCGCTGCCGTCGCAGACAGGGTTCTCGTCTGGAATAATCTGAACGATTGGACGAGGATTGATGTTCACATAGAAGTCTGTCGTGTTGTTACACTTCGTATCTCCGTCGGTCACCTTTAAGGAGACTTTGTATTGTGAAACACTCTCGTTTGTAGCCGTCAAGGCCACATTGTTCCTATCGTTGGCACCCCAAGTGTAGTTGTCCGAACTCCATTGGTAAGAAGGATTGTGCGTGTCGCCTGTGACCGCATTCAAGGTGATGGAGTTGTTAATACAGATGCTTGCGCTTGTTTGGTTGCCGTTCTCGTCCTTGATGCTGATGATAGGCTTTTGCTTTACCGGAATGGTGATTTCCTTGGTGTCTTGACAAGTCTTCTCATCGTTCCAAGCAGTGATGGTGTAAACCTTGTCGGAGGTCAAAGACTCGGTCTCCTTGAAGATGGCACCTCTGTCTTCGTCAGACTTGCTACCGTCGTTGATACCGCTGTAGTTTCCTTCGCTATCCCAACGGTAGTAGTATGCGCCGTGCAATTTGATGGTCGGTTTGTCGCCTGCGCAGACATATTGTGGCGACTCGACGCTGAATGTCGGCTTTTGAGCCTTTACGACCTTCGCTGGGGTAGCGTCACTCTTACATCCGATGAAATTGGTTGCCACTACGTAGAAGATGGTGTCGTTGGCTGTGATGTCATCGACAGCGACACTGAAACTCTTACCATTTCCTACGATGGTTCTCTTGTCGTTATCCCACCACTCATATTGGGTGGCGCCCTCTGCGTTGGCCTCGATGGTTACCACGCTTCCAGGACAAGCCGCATTCTTGTACTCGAATGTTGGGTTAGGTTGCTTAACGGATGAAACGATGATGCTCTTGTTGTTTTCACAACCGTTGGCGTCTTTGACAGTGACGAAGTAGTCAATGTTTGTGCCACTTGGCGTGATGGTGATGGTTTGTCTCTTGTTGTCACCATTTTTAATGGTGGCTGTACTGCCATCCACGCTTCCAACTCTCCAATCGTAACTGTTGTATTCGCCAGAGACGGAGAGTTCGATTGTTTCTCCCTCACAAACGGTGTTGTTGTGGGTGTTGTTGCTGATGATAGAGAAGTTTGGCAATGGGTTGACGACAGTCGTTGTCTTCACTGGATCGCTTGTACATTGCTTGATGATCTCATTGTTGTCGTTTCTATAAGTGTAGGTACCTGTGACGGAGTAAGTGTATGTCGCGCTCAACTTCTCTGTCATTTCGCTACCAGTTCCCTTGTTTGCCCAAGTATAGGTTACATTTGGCTCGACATCCTTCACTTTTGTGGTGGAAGTCTCACCTGCGCAGACATTGTCTGGCACCAATTCGAATGAAGGCATTGGCACGGCCTTCACCTCGTGATATGAGGTGGAGACACAACCATTGGCGTCGGTTGCCTCCAATTTGTAACGTTTGTCTCCATCGATCTTTTCGGTGATGGATCTGTTGCTTGAAATCACGAATCCTGCGTTACCCTCTTCCGTCCATGAGTAGCTCATGAAACTTTGGCTTTGTGATTTCAAGGTCAAATTACCATCGATACATTGTGCGTAATCTCCCTCGATCTTGTTTGGTGTCGTATCGTTGACGGTGATCCTATATTCGATTTGGCTCGTACAATGTAGTGGATTAAGGCTTGTGGCTGTCACTACGAATACGTGTGGATCGTTCTTGTTGTCTCTTTTTTCTGATGGATAGAAATCGATGATGTTGTTACCATTCAATCCACCCACATCGTAGTCTTCTGTGGTACTACATACCCAGTTGAACTCAGCGTTTTCCGCATGAGCCTCCAACGAGAACTCATCGCCGACACACATTTGACTGCTAAAGTCGTCTGTGGCAGGGATGAATGAGATGACTGGGTTCTTCTCCACATTTACGGTAACGAACGTGTCGGACTGACATCCATTGTTTCCGTAGATGGTTAAGTTGTAGGTCTTCGTCTCTGTGTTAGACTCGAAGGTGATGGCGTTGCCCATCACAGCATCCTTACCCAAGAGTTGAAGTTTGTTGATCGCATCACCGTTCTTGTCGGAGAATGTGACCGTAGCGTCTTTGTTCTCGCAGACTGATGGTTCTGTGAATATGGCCTTTGGTTTAGAATCCAAGAGAGCCATTGCTGTCTTCGGTTGGGATTCACAGTTGTTGCCATCCACAGCGTGAACGGTAAAGGTCATGTCGCTGTTCAAGACTGGATAGATGTACTCTCCAGTTAATACGGTGCTGCTGTTGTCCCAAATGTATTGGAAGGTTCCCTCACCGCTCTCTTTTTCCGCATGTAGGGTGGCGATGTCACCCTCGCAGGCCTTTACAGTAGCGATATCCTTGATAGTAGGCAACTCGTGAACCTTGATGGTGATGCTTGCCTCCCTTGGGCAATTGTATGCATATCCTGTTACGGTATAAGTATGCTCTCCCGCAGTGGTAGGGGTGACGATCACTTTGCTGTTGTCGCCTGCTACTGGTGTCAAATCTTTCCAAGTGTAATCTGTGGCGCCAGTCGCGGTTAGTGTGACACTTTGACCCAAACAGATTTGTTGGTTGATTGGGTTGCTCTCTATTTGAACGTTTGGAGAGACCTTCACATCAATGGTCACATGTTGCTTTTCTGATGGACATTCCTTATCGCTTGTCGCATATACGGTGTAGATGGTACTCTCTCTCAAAGGTTGCTCGTCTGTAAAGACAGAAGCAGGAGCATTGACCGTTTTATTCATATTGGTTCTCTCGATATGGAACTTATCCACGAAAGCGGCATCCTTGAATTCGATTGAACCCTTGGTTCCTTCACAGACATCTTGAGCCTCCAAGGAGAAGGCTGGAATAGGGTTGGCGACCACCGTCTTGGTGAATTCTCCAACACATCCGTTTGCGTCGATTCCCTTCAAAGAGAACTTCGTATCGGTATGGATGGTTGGCTTATAGGTGCTACCTCCACCGACATTCTCACCGTCCTGAGCCCAAGTGTAATTCTTGGTATCGACTCCGCTTGCGACCAATTCGACGGTATTACCTGCGCAGACTGCGTTCTCTCCGAGGATTGTCACATTCGGTAACTCATTGACGTTTACATTGAATGTGGCTGGAACAGATTCGCAATTACCCTCCTTGACAACCACTTGGCTGACAATTCTGTTGGTGTTGCTTGGTGCGATGTATTGCGCTTGGTAAGCGCTTTCGCTCTTGTTGTTGTTCCAAAGGGCGTTGTTCCACATATAGGTGATCTTACTCAAATCAGCGTTGGTCACGTTGGCTTGAAGTACGATACTGTCACCTTCGCAGATACTGTTCTTACCGCTTACACTCGTGATGGACACGCGTGGAATATCGTTCACCTTAACGGTGCGTGATTTGGTGGTGGTACATTTACCATTGTCAAGTGTCACCTTGATGGTGTAGTCTTTCGCAACGGTGAGGGTAGTGTCGAATGTCAGGCCGCTTCCCTTGCCGTTCTCCCAAATATAGGATACGATGTCGGTGTCGTTCGTTTCAACGCTGAATTGTACCTTGTTGTTCTTACAAACCTCCTCTTTATCTACTTTGATTTCGAATTCAGGAGCACCTGTTGTTTGGATGGTGTGTGATTTCAACTCGGATAGACATCCGTTTTGGTCGGTACCTTGCACGAAGAATCCAACGGCTCCGTTCAATTCGGCGATGCTATAGTTGTTGCTCTTGTTGTGCAAGTCGTTCATGTCAACATCATACCAAATCCAACCGTCGCTTCTCATTGGTGTTGCGTTGGTGGTAGCGCCCGCAACGGTTAACTTCACGTCGCGGCCCGTACAGATGGCTGTGGAAGGTGTTTGGAAGATATTGATCTCCGGTTTGTTTTTCACCTCCATTCCCTTGATGTCGGACTTGACTTTACAGTGGTGTGCGTCCTCCGCTTGCAAAAGGAATCTGGTGGTTTCGTTGATGTTTACCTTAATCTCTTTGCTGTTCGATGTGGTACCGTCGATGTATGTCACTGTTTTACCATCCTGTGGCAACCAAGTGTAGGTGAGGTTATCGCTACCGATAGCGCTCAAAGTTGCGGGTTCTCCCTTACATACATAACCCAATCCGTTGTTGATGCCCACTGTTTCGGATGAATATACCTCAATGGTGATGTTGCCTTGTGCCGTACATCCGGCAGCTGATCTGGCTGTGATGACATAGTTTTTCGCACCAGTCATCTCTCCCGTGTTGAAGGTGAGTGACTTGTTGTCGTGTGTCACGTTCTTCAAATTGGAATCGAAGCCCCAAACATCTACGTTTTGGTTGACGTCGGAAACGGTGATTTGTGTCGCTGTTCCGCTACATACGGTATCCTTCTCGCTTTTGAATACCAATTCAGGTTTTTGTCTTACGGAGAAGCTTACGCTATCCTTGCCTGCGCAACTCTTCTCGTTGATTCCGGAAACAATGTACTTGACATCGCTTTGGATCACAGGGTTGATGGATTGGCATGATGAACATGGGTAGTTCTTGTTTTCGGTGCCGATGACCTGTTTCCAAGTGTAGCTGTTTCCTCCTTGTGCCTCCAATGTGACGGCGTCGCCGTAACAGATGCTCTTCTCCATGCTCTCTTTGTTCTTAATAGAGATGGCTGGGGCAGGGTTGATGTTGATGTTGTAAGTGGCGGTGTTTGAACAACCACGGCTGTCGGTTCCTGTGACGGTGAATGATTCTCTTCCGATCTTGGCGATAGAGTCAAACTCGGCACTCTTTGTTATGCCGTTGTCCCATTCGTAGGATGTACCTCCCTTGGCTGTTAATGCGATGTTTTCACCTTCGCAGTAGTCCATCTTACCGGTGATGTAGATGTTTGGTCTGGATACTACGCTGAAGTTAAATGTCTTTTCAGTCTTACAACCCATTTCTGAAGTTCCGATCGCTTTGATCTTATAGGTGGACAATCCGCTCTTTGGTTGGTTATCCTGGAACTCATACATTTGGTATCCCTCATATTTACCAGTCATGCCTGAACAAGAGGATTCAGGAATCCAAGTGATGGTGTCGGCGTCGCTCTTGTTGATGACTTTCATGGAGATAACATCGCCATCGCAGACAAAATCCTTCTCCATGGAGAATACTGGATAAGGGTAAACTGTGATGGTTTTAGTGGCATTGCTGCTACACATATTCTCTGTGGAGCCCACCACTAAGATGTTGGCGTTTTCTGATAGTGGGAAACTGATGCTCTTACCCGTTGCATTGGCGATGGTTTTTCCTCCATCTGTCGCCGTGATGCTCCAAGAGTAGGTTCCATTTTCACCTGCGCCTTCCGCATTCAATTTTACAACGGAGTTTTCGCAAGAGTCGGTTGCCGCAATATCTCTTTGGATGGTGATTGTCGGAATTTTGTGTACCTGGAGTAGGGCAGCGGATGAAGTTCCTGTACATCCGTTGGATCCCTTACCTGAAACTCGGTATTCAGTGTCAACTGATGGAGATACGGTGATCTCGTTGCCGTTTTGGCCAGAAAGGGTGTTCCAAGTTGATTGTCCGCTCTCTCTGTATTCCCACTCGTATGTGCCGCCTGTCACACCGCCAGTCACGGTCAAAGTCGCTTGCCCATCTTCGCAAATACCACCTTCGATACCTGTGATAGCTAATGCTGGAGCCTCTAAAACGGTGAGTTGCACATATTCTTCTTTTGAACATCCGTCCAATGATCCGGTGATAAGGTACTCTTTGGTTCCTGCTTTACCGACATTGTCGATTGTCCACACGTATGGTGTGTTTGGATTGTTGTTTTCTGAGATTACGCTCTTTTGCCAGATGTATTGGTCAGCACCACTCAATGTCACGGTCGCCTCACTATCCTCGCAGTTGTTGGTGGAGGCAGTTGCTGTGATGGTTGGGTAAGGTTTGGTGTAGAGGGTAGCTTCCGCTTCCGATGGACAGTTGTACTCGTCATAACCTGTCACGGTGATTTTCTCACCCGCAGCGGTCTCATTGTAAACGGCTACTGTGATTCTTTCTCCCACAGAACCGTTGCTCCAGTTGAATTGGCGGAAGCTGGTTGGATCGCTGCTATCCACCTTCTTGGCAGACAACTCCTTGGTGTTACCAACACAGACAGCCGCTGGGTCATATTCGATCTCCAAAGCAGGTGCCTTGTGGATGCTTACCATCACGGAATCTGTTGATTTACATGCGCTGGCTCCGCTTTGGGTTCCTTCCACATAGTACCAACCGTTTTCAGGAGTCTCTTCTTCGTAAGTAGCTCCACTCTTAGTTGTTTTGTCGCTCTCTTTCCACCACTTGTAACTGTTCGCTCCGTCGGCAGCAAGGGAGAGTTTTCCTCCCTCACAAATGGTCGTCACACCAATGATGCTGATCTTTGGTGCGGCAAGCACGTTGATGCTGAATTCGTTGCTGGATTTACAAGTGATGTCGCCGTTGATTTTGATACCCTCGACGCTGTAGAAACGTTTCGCCTCGTTAGCGACCAATTTTGCCTCGATAGGTGCCGTAGCTGGAGAGGCTGTCGATCCTGATTCAAGGTTGTTGTCCACTACAATGGAATCGACACCGCTTACCTTCAGTGTGAATTCTTCTCCGGCGCAGACACCGCCAGGAAATTCGTTGAAGGAGAGGGTAGGGTTCTTATACATATATATAAGGAGAGAGTCTTTGGCGGTACATCCCAACTTGTCACTTCCGCTGACCTCATATTTATAGATGTATTTGCCATCCTTGAAGTAGGCATTCTCTTCCGCAGGGGTTGCGGTGATGGCCTCCAAGGTTGGTTGACCTTGGTTAGGAGTTGTCCATACGAAGTTGTTGATCGCTTTGTCTTGCGCATCTTTTCCGCTTACCTTCAATACGGTTGACTCTCCCGAACAGATCTCTTTATAGCCGTTTGCGGTTAACTCGCCATCGGCTGTGATTTCGAGTTTTGGCAATGGAAGCGCGTTCAAACGGATGGAGTCGATTTGGTAACATCCGTTCTCTGCCTCTACAAAAAGGTAAAATTTGGTAGTGTCCGAGAGAATGATGTCGGCTGTATCTATGAGTGTGCCATCATCTGTTCCAGGTTGTAAGTTGATGCCGTCCAAATCAAATTCTTCTCCTTTGGACCATCCAAACATACTTTTTTTCATTGTGGAAGATCCACTCAAGATGGTGGTTGTGTTTTTACATAGATCCACTTGCTTGATTTCTCCGTTTGGTGTGTACATGTTCGCGATCGAAATTTTAGCCACTGGCTTCTCGATCACGGATACGTCATGTGTGCCGGAATATACGCAGGTTACTTCGTTTCCGTGTTCACTGATTTCGTTGTGGTATATTTTTAAGGTATATCTTGCAGTACCGTTGGATGGTTTTGCCCAGAACCATCTACCATCTGCTCCTCTTCCTTTTTTCAATACGTCTCCTGCCTCGTTTTCCCAAGCGTACTCGTAATAGTCACCTGGAGCCAACGCACTGGCTGGGTATGATTCGCTGTTTAGCATCAACATGGTGGAGTCGCCGTAACATACGGTTTTGTCACCCTCGATGATCACTTCAGGTCTTTGGTTGACCTCAATTGGTTTGGAGATTTCCACACGGCAGTCGTTTTTTGTGATAACCGCTAATTTGGTGGTATATTTGCATCCTCCGTCTTGTTTGCAATTAAATAGGTAGGTGGGATTTTCTTCTCCTGTCTCATACTTGCCGTCCTGGTTGTAGAACGACCATACTTGATATGTGATTTCGTCGTTTTTCTTCTTGGTGCCATCCGCCATTGTTACCTCGTTCACTTTGGACAAGTTGTCGAAATGTACCTCATTATAACAAGCCAAATCGGTATTAAAATCAGCTACGATTGGGTTGGTTGACAATCTGAAGGTCTCCACTACCTTGGTACAAGTTGGATCCGCCGTGTTGTACATGGTGCAGTAGTAGTTGACATTATCCTTGATTTCGGTGTAAGGAATGTTACAGATGTTAGGAGAGTTGAGGCCCGTGTTGAATTTACCTGCTTTGCCATCCATGGTCCATTCATAGACATCGAATCCCTCTGGGGCTGTGATGGTGGCAGGTTGTCCCACATTACCGCAGTTCTTGATTTTTAGCTCCATTCTTTGGGATGCGGCGTTGAAGTAGGCGTAGGTTCTGTGGTGACCTCCGGTACATGATTTTACGAAGGTCTTGGTGGCATTACACTCTGTACAATAAGCACTGAAGGCTCCACATTTCTCGTTGGTTTTAGTACCAGAGTTGGTATAGAATGTTTTGCCGGAAGCGTGTGTATCGGCTGATTGACATCTGTACAAGTGTTCCAAACAGTCCCTGTTGATCACTTCGACGACGATGGTCTTGCCGATGTATTTTCTCAAATCGTAAGAGATGGTTTTCCAACCATCGTAATAGAACTCTTCGTCCGCCAATTGTTGATAGACAAGGGATGCGGCGCACTTGGAACCTGGGTCAGGCGTGTAGGTGTATTCTGTCACCTCTTTCGTCTTGTATTTTTTACATGCTCCCCAGTCTGCACATTCGTATTCAGTACAGACATTCTCAGTTTTGACACAGACATCTTCCCATTTCGTTCCGTATCTTTTGCAATTTCCCCATTGCCAGCAATACCACTGGTTTCCTGCGACGCATGTTCTTTCCAGACAGTTGTTATAGTCTGTAACTTCTCTTCTTTCTGTTTTTACACATTTGTCGTATTCCCATACAGCGCATTTCGACGGGTCCCTCTTTAAACAATCCCACTCTTCACACTCGTCTGTAGTCACCATGTGTGTATGCTGATTTCTTGTAATACCATGTGCGTTGGCCAATTGAAGTCTTGGGTCGTTTGATTTGTATGAAGTTGAAATACAAAGTGTTTCAGGTGTAGCCTCTTTGGTGTAAACATTGATAGCGAAACGAGGCATTTCGTCGAGGTGTATCACATTCTTATCCTCCTGAATGATGACCGCATAGTTGATAGTCAACAATGATGAGTTTTCTGTGACCGTGTATTCGTAAGTGCTCTTTTCCGCCAAGGCTCTCATTTGTCGAGATGTTGTTCGTCCGTCGTCGTAGTGCAACTCTGTTCCTTCCATGTAGTTGCTGGTTCCGATTTTCATGGATTGTCCGTATCCGATTGGAACGATCTTGATGTTATCGCAGGCCAAGTTCATATCGAATCCTGGGTTAGCCATCACCTCGAATGTTCCACGCTCGTTGTTGATGACTGACTCTGTCTTTTCCGCCCACTCGTCCGTGTCGTTTGTTACCGGTTGGTTGGTGCTAAGTGATACGAAAAGTGGCTCGGTTTCGCATTGTTGTTTGTTGACCCAATCCTTCGGTCCGTAATAACCGTACCATCTTTTCCATCCTTCGAATGTTCCTTTCTCGAAGCTAAGGTTGGGGGTGTCCTCATTCTTTGTCGCAGCAAAAACTGTTGCTATGGATGAGAGGGTGACCAATATAGTTAAAAGGCTTAATCTAAGCAATTTACATACCTGATTTGCTACCATAATGCTACTTTGTTTTACTTTGTTTTCAGAAATTCAAATGTAAAATTATTTTTCTTTATTAACAAATTTTATGATATAAAAACTATCCAAAAAAGTCAATCCCTTTTGGGCGAGTAGTCAATCTTACTGAAATTCTCTGCTTTTGTCCGTTTGTAGTTATCTGTACTCTAAAATTGCTGTGGCTTTAGTTTTAAAGAGTTGATAATCAGTGATAAAAATATATAGTATTATAACGATATAATGATATAATATAACCATAATATAAAACTATAAATCTATAAATAGATAGGAATAGATATATATAACTATAAATAATTACATAAATATTTGGATAATTATATCTTTGTTTCTATATTTGCAATGCGATAGGGATATCACCCTATACAATGCACTTTGTTTATCGGCTTTAATTGCAGACTTTGACTGATTATGGGTAAAATACTTCCGGGTTTGGTTGTCTCCTTCGTTTCCCAAAAGGGTGGAAGCGGAAAAACGACCTTGACGACAATGTTCGCCAATTATTTGCAAAGGGTAGGCAAGATGAACGGCCTTCGCTTCGTTGTCGTTGATTGCGACAACGAGCAGAATAGTTTGTATAATATGCGTCAGAGCGATGTCGCTACATTCGGGAAGAGTTCGGATGCCTCCTATCCTGTGATGTCGGTCTTCTCCCAGGAGTTGCCGAACCAGTTGGGTAAGTTGAAAGAGGAGTATGATATTATCCTCATCGATTTTCCTGGAAATATGGTACAGGAGGGAGTGATGACACTCTACCATCTGATCGATGTGGCCTTCATTCCTTTGATTCCTTCTAAAATCGATTACAATGCGACTGAACTTTTCTACAATAAATATATGACCATTGTGGAGAAGCGTAAAAAAGAATTTGGCTTGGACACCACCTATGTGGGCGTATTCAATCGTGTGCGAGAGCAGGTCTTGGAGTTCCGTTCACTCTATGAGGCGAACAAGCAAGGTCAGCTCTTTATGAAATTCATCGACCGTTATGTGAAGGATTCGACGGATACGCAACGCTATTTGACCACCATTGACGGCAAGGTGAATTACGATCTTTCCAAGACATTCGAAGAGTTGTTGAACGTGATTGTGTTACATATTCAAAAATAGTAGATTATGGCAGTTTCAAAAAATCCGATGGAGGCGTTGATCGCCGCTGCGAAAGAAAATGAGAAGCGCGAGAAAGAGAAGGCGCTTCAAGATAACATGAATCGTGTGGCACAGCCAGCCAAGGAGACTCCTGTCCCACAATCAGAATCTGCTGAGGGTGAGAAGACCGTTTCTAAAAAAGGTGCGGATGATGCCTTGGCGGCCTCCTTCTCCAAATTGTTGGCGAAGTGCGAGAAGGAACCATCCGTTGTGGTTCAGATTCCTACTCGTCTGCATCAGGAGTTGAAATTGATCTCCTTCCTTTCCGGTACTCCACTCAATTCGATCGTCTCCAATATTTTGGAGGAGGCTTTGTCGAAGAATGAAAAGGAGATCGCAAAATTAAAGAAGAAGATAAAATAACTTTTTTACTTCTCTCTTTGACCTTCCCAAGGTCTCGCCTTTAGCTTGGGACATCCTTTGAAGGCATCCTTCTTTACCTCTATTATATGTGGGTTGAGCATTTTTACTTCCTTCAGTTGAATGCAGCCTTCGAAAGCGTAAAGATCTATGAACTCCACTGATCTGGGGATGGTGATAGTTGTGAGTTTTTGACACGACTTGAAAGCCTCGTAGCCGATCGCCGTGAGTGAGTCGGGTAGGGTGACCTTAGAAAGTGCCGTGCAACCATCAAAGGTGTTGTCTTTTATATGAGTTACCGATTGTGGAATGTTGACCTTTTTGAGACTTTTGCACCCCTTGAAGGCCCACTTCCCGATCTGGGTGACGCCTTCTCCTATGTGTACGGCAACTAAGCTTCCACAATCCTCAAACGCATCGTAGCCTATCTGGGTTACGGCTTTAGGGATATTCACCTCTTTTAATTTGACGCACCGGAAGAAGGTGAATGGCTCTATTTTAGTGATTGAGTCAGGTAGGGTGATGGTGGTGAGGCGATCACAACCGTTAAAGGCCCAATCTCCGATCGTGGTTACGGAGTTTGGTATGTGAATATCGATTAAGTTTTTGCAGTCGATGAATGCCATCGACTCAATTTTTTTTACTGAAGGGGCAATGATGATGCTCTTTAGGTTACGGCACTCCGCAAAAGCGCTTTTCCCAATTCTTACGACACGTTCAGGAATGACAATGGACTTGAGGCTTGTGCAACCCATAAAGAGGTTGTTCCTGACGGCTGTCAAGGCGTGAGGTAGGGTGACGCTCTTCAGACTTACGCATCCCTCGAAAGTGCCCACGCCGATCTCTCTTACCGTATGGGGGATGGTGATACTCTTCAATTTTTCGCATCCTGTGAAGGCCAACCCGCCAATGCTCTCCAACGAGTCAGGCAGCTTGATGTCTGTGAGGTTGGTACAATCGCTAAAGGATAGTTCTCCGATGGCGACGACGGAGTTGGGAATGACGACGGAGGTGATGGATTCGTCTCCCGCATATCCATCCTCTATGGTGATTTCTACCGTTCCCTCAGGAATCACGACCTCTCGCGCGACGCTGTTGGAGGCGACGGTCAGAAAACAACTGAGAATAATAAGGTGTTTTATGTTCGGGTGAGACATCTTAAGGAGTGGTTTGAGTTATGGTATAATGTAGTTCTTTATGCGAAATTATGAAAAAAAGGACAGTCACCACGCATGAGATGCTATCCTCTAGTTACTTGTGAATATAATGTTATATCGTTATAGTTGTATATTGCGATATTGCTATATCGTTATATCATTGTATTGCTGTGTGCTGTTTAAGCCTTGCTTAGAATCTCCGTCCAAGTCTCTTCGCTCATTTTCGAACCGATTACTTGTACGATATGGCCGCTGACCAAAGATCCAATGTTGCCACATCTTTTCATACCGTAACCTTTGTGGAGTCCGTAAAGGAATCCTGCGGCGAAGAGGTCGCCGGCTGCTGTGGTATCGATTGCTTTCACGTTTGCAAGAGGCTCGATGCGGACGCTCTTTCCTCCCTTTTTGACGAGAGAACCCTTCTTGCCCAATTTCACAACGGCTATTTCGCACATCTCCGCGATATAGTCAAGTGCCGACTCTGGATCGGTCTGTGCAAATGCCTTGGCCTCCTCTTCATTGGCGAATACGATATCGACATACTCCTTCACGACGCGGCGAAGGAATTCGAGGTTCTCCTCTACCACATTGTAGCTGGCAAGGTCGAGGGAGATTTTTGCGCCAGCCGTCTTGGCCATCTTCATGGCGGTCTCGATCATCGTGGTGTTTTGTACGAGGTATCCCTCAATGTGGCACAAGTCCACACCTTTAAACCAGGATGGATCGAAGTCGCTTTCCGTCAAGGTGCTGGCGGCGCCCAGACAGGTGGCCATGGTGCGTTCGCTGTCTGGAGAGACTAATGATACGCAGACGCCCGTCGGTAATTCACTCTTTACAAGGTGGGTGATGACGCCGTGCTTCTCCATGTCTGATTGGAAGAAATCGCCGGTCTCGTCCTTGCCGGTTTTCCCGATGAAGTGGCATGGCACGCCCATCGCCGCCAATCCGGAGATGGTATTGGAGGCAGATCCGCCCGTCACTAAATGTTTTTCGCCGTCTTTGATGCCCGCTTGTATTTTGAGTGATAAATCGTTGTCAACCAGTTGCATGCTTCCTCTTGGCAAAGAGAGCTGTTCCAATAGTTCATCGGACTTTAAAACTGACAACACATCTACCAATGCATTTCCTAATCCTACTGTAACCATAATTTTATCGTTTTTGTGAATTTTATATGCAAATATATTTTTTTTATTCGGAAAAACAACTTAAATTTGCATCGCAATTGGGACAGAAACCCATAGCAAACATTCTTCCTTAGCTCAGTCGGTTAGAGCACCTGACTGTTAATCAGGGGGTCCTTGGTTCAAGTCCAAGAGGGAGAGCTGAAAGATTTAAAAAGTTTTGAAAAGAGAGTCATTTTTGACTCTCTTTTTGTTTTATCAGTTTTGCCGTTACTCTTCTATTGTGATTTTTTGGACTAATGGATACGATATCTCTACGCCTGAATCTTTTCGTATGATTACATTTGCCTTGATAGTATCTACTCCCGCGTGTGTGGCTTTGTAGCTAATGTGACCGTTTTCGATTGGTTTGAAATGCGAGTCTTCGTATCTCATGTCATCACTATGTACGATCAAATAAAGGTGAGCGTCAACCTCTTCGCCCACTTTGTATTTAACCTTACTCATCGTAATGCCCGCCATCATCTGTGGATTCTTAAGGATTAAGTTGTTTTCAGTGATCGGATAGACCCGCATCAATGTTTTGTACTGATTGGGATCGTTTCTCTTCACCATTTCGATGTATTCTTCCATGGTATGGCATTCCGAATAATCTACATTATGATTGTTGGAATTGCATTTTATGCACGATGGGAGGAGAAGTGTCATAAGTACTGCGACTGTTGTTATTTTCTTGGTCATAATTGTTGTTATTTGTCATTTAAATTAAACATATGCTAATATAGTTAAATTTAGTGGGTTGCCAATGTTTTAGGAGTTTTTTAATCTGTGGTGATCTAAAAATCTTCTCGTTATAGAGATGATTGATTAATGTCTTGTTGATAAATTTTAATATCTTCATTCCTAATTTGTAACATCTAAAAATGGATGCCAAGCCGTTTCGTCTCTTCCAAAATCATCTTTTTTCACTTATATTTGTCATTGTACTTTAACTGCTTAAAAACCCAATAAAATGGCTGAATTTGTTCATTTGCACGTCCACTCGCACTATTCCATGCTCGACGGTATGAGTAAGGTGCCCGATTTGGTGGACAAATGTATGAAAAACGGAATGCATGCGATGGCCCTTACCGACCACGGATGTATGTTCGGTATCAAAGACCTGTGTGACTATGCTGGAAAGGTGAACGGCGCTCCCAAGAAAAAAATCAAGGAGTGCAAGGAGGATATCGAGAAGACTACTGATGAGACCAAGATCGCGGAGCTGAAGGAGAAGCTCGCTAAATTGGAGGCCGAGGCGGCTGCCTTTATTCCTTTCAAGCCTATTATTGGTATTGAGGCCTATTGCGCACATCGTACGATGCAGGATAAGGATAAGGATTTCAAGGAGATAGATCCGGAAACTGGTAAGGAAACGATTGTTGACCGTAGTGGATGGCACCTTATTCTTTTGGCGAAAAATAAGACTGGTTATCTAAACCTCTGTAAGTTGGCCTCTCAGGCTTATGTGGATGGCTTTTATGCAAGGCCTCGTATTGATAAGATTATTCTAGAGAAGTATCATGAGGGCCTTATTGTATGTTCAGCCTGCTTGGGAGGTGAGATCCCTCAGAAAATTATGGGCGGTGACCTCAAAGCGGCAGAGGATGCCATCATGTGGTACAAGAATATTTTTGGCGACGATTATTATATTGAGTTACAAAGGCATAAGACTGATAAACCCAATGCCTCCTACGATACATTCAAGCGTCAAGAACAGGTGAACCCTATCCTTGTGGATTTGGCCAGAAAATGTGGTGTCAAGATTATTTGTACCAATGACGTCCATTTTGTGGAGGAGAACCATGGCGAGGCGCACGAACGCCTTGTCTGCCTTTCGACTGGTGCGGATTATGATGATCCTAAACGTGCCATGATGTACACCAAACAGGAGTGGTTGAAGACGCCCGATGAGATGGCTGCTATCTTTCCTGACTATCCGGAGGCGTTGGCTAATACTTTGGAGATTGCCAATAAGGTGGAGACCTATTCCATTGATTCAGGACCTATTATGCCTAAGTATGAGATTCCTGCGGAGTTTGGTACGGAGGAGCAATACCGTCAACGTTTCACCGACGAAGATCTTTTCAACGAGTTTACCCGTGACGAAAAGGGCAATGTGGTGTTGTCGAAAGAGAAAGCTGATGAGAAGATTGAGCGATTAGGAGGATACGAGAAACTCTATCGTATCAAGCTGGAGGCCGATTACCTCAACAAACTCGCGTGGGAGGGTGCTGCCATGCGCTACGGAGCCAAACTAACTTGGAACGCCGCAGAGAACCAATACGATGTGGAGATGGACCAGCGGGCAAAGGAGCAGATCATATTCGAGCTCTATATCATGAAGACCATGGGATTCCCCGGCTACTTCTTGATCGTACAGGACTATATCCGAGCCGCCCGCGAGGAATTGGGTATGTTCGTAGGGCCAGGACGTGGTTCCGCAGCGGGATCTGTTGTGGCTTATTGTTTGAAAATTACCGATATAGACCCGCTTACCTACGACCTTCTGTTCGAGCGTTTCTTGAATCCGGACCGTATTTCACTTCCCGATATTGATGTGGACTTCGAGGATACGGGAAAAATCATCGAGTGGGTTACCAAGAAATATGGCGCCGAAAAGGTGGCGCGTATCATCACATACGGTACGATGGCGACCAAGTCGGCCCTTGCGGATGTGGCCCGCGTGCAGAAAGTTCCGCTCGATGTGGTGAACAGCCTCAAGAAGTTGGTGCCTGATAAATTCGATGATTTCATTGATCCTGAAACCGGAAAGACATTTGCCTCTTCGGGCAAGAAGGCACCCAAGGTGAAGCTTAAGAACTGTTTCAAGTATGTTCCCGCACTCAAGGAGGCAAGGTACTCCAACGATCAAAATATCGCGTCGATGTGTGAGTACGCCGAACAGTTAGAGGATACCAACCGACAGGTCGGAATCCACGCATGTGGTGTGATCATCGGAGCCGACGATCTCACCAATTTCGCCCCTATGTGCGTCATCAAGGATAAGGAGACTGACCGTGATGTGCTGGTAACCCAGTACGACGGACACGTGATTGAGAGTGTGGGTCTGATCAAGATGGACTTCTTGGGATTGATCACCCTTACCCTTATCAAAACCACCATACAGAATGTGAAGAAGTCGAAGGGTATCGATGTCGATATCGATCATCTCCCTTTGGACGACGAACTCACCTATCAACTTTTCGGAGAGGGCCGTACCATTGGCGTGTTCCAGTTTGAGTCTCCAGGTATGCAGAAATATCTGAGGGAACTGAAGCCTACCGTCATCACCGACCTTATTGCCATGAACGCCCTTTATCGTCCGGGTCCAATCGGTTACATCCCTACCTTCATCAACCGTAAGCATGGACGAGAGGAGATCAAGTACGACCTTCCGATTATGGAGAAGTATTTGGGCGACTCTTATGGTGTTACCGTTTACCAAGAGCAGGTAATGCTCTTGTCGAGATTGTTGGCGGGATTTACCCGTGGACAGTCCGACTCATTGCGTAAGGCGATGGGTAAGAAGATCTTCAAGATGCTGGAGGAGTTGAAACCTAAGTTTATCGAGGGTGCGATGAAGAATCCTAACATCCGCGACGGACTTACCGAGGAGATGAGCGACGATAAGTTGCGTGAGACGCTTGAGAAGATTTGGAAAGACTGGGAGGCCTTCGCATCCTATGCCTTCAACAAGTCCCACGCCGCATGCTATGCGTGGGTAGCTTATCAAACAGGATATTTAAAGGCCCACTATCCGGCAGAGTATTTGGCGGCCAACCTCACCATCAGTAAGGATACCATCACGGAGGTCCAAAAGTTTATGGAGGAGTGTAAGGCGATGAAAATCAAGGTCAAGGGACCTGATGTCAACGAGTCTGAATTGAACTTTACCGTAAATAAGGCGGGTGAGATCCGCTTCGGTCTGGGTGGTGTCAAAGGCGTCGGCGAGGGTGCTGTGTTGGCGATTGTCGCCGAGCGGGAGAAGAATGGTCCATATACCTCCATCTTCGATTTTGTGGAGCGTGTGGATCTAAAGGCCTGCAACCGAAAGACCATTGAAAGTTTGGCGCTTTCTGGCGCATTCGACTGTTTCCCGGATGTGACGCGTGAGCAGATCATGGCGACTGGAGATAAGGGAAGGGCAGGTTCTGAAATTTTGTGCCAATATGGCAACCAATGTAAGGCGGCCGCGCAGAGCAGTGTACAATCGTTGTTTGGCGGTGATGTGGGTATTAAACCGCAACAACCTACCTTGCCGAAAGCGGAGAGTTGGTCGGATTTGTATCGTTTGGGAAAGGAAAAAGAATTGGTGGGAATCTATCTTTCTGCCCATCCGCTTGATGCATATTATGTATTTTTGAATTATATTTGCAATGTGAGGATGAATGATCTGAATGATGAAGCCGAATTCCCATCGGCCCATTTGGATCAGGAGTTGACCATGGGTGGAATCATCACTGAAGCGCAGTCGTCCATTTCCAAGAGAGGAAATCCGTGCCGATTCATTACCGTCGAGGATTATTCAGGCTCGCATCGTTTCGCTCTTTTCCGTTCGGAGGATATGGTGAAGTTCGCTCCATACGACAAGGGTATGATGGTGTCGCTTACCGGACGCTATTCCAAGAGAAGATATGGCGATGCCATCGATTTCAATTTGGGAACGGTCAAGCTTTTGGCGGAGGAGAGTACGGATTATTCCGGCACATTGTCCATCCGAATAAAGGAGGAGAATGTAACCCAGGATTTCTTCTCTGACTTTATGTCATTGATCGAACAGACGAAGCCGGGAAATGTGACAATCAGCCTTTCTGTCATAGAGCAATCGACTGGTTTCCCTGTGACAGTGGTTTCGCGGACACGCAAAATCCAGCTTACGCAGGCGTTGATGACCTTCTTGGAACAACAGCAGGCAGATGATGTTCTACAATTGGCTGTGTCATAGTTTTTTTTGTTTGGCATGCCTTTTGACTGATATATTTTGAAACAATTTAAACAATAAAGATATGATTACCATTACTGATGCTAATTATGAGGAGATGGAGCAGACTGACAAGCTCTTAGTGTTGGATTTCGGTGCGACATGGTGTATGCCGTGCAAGACCGTCGCTGCCGTCTTGACCGATTTGTCTCAAACTTACGCCGACCGAGTTGTTTTTGGTAAGGTGGATGTCGATGACAATCCTGATTTGGTTAGCAAATATGGCATCCGCAATGTGCCAACCATTTTTATGGTGCGCAATGGCGAGGTGGTTGATAAGATGGTGGGAGGTTTCCCGAAGCCAGATATCATCGCTAAAATTGAAGCGAACTTGAAATAGTTTGTTTCGAGACCGCAACTTTTTTCAAACTGACTAATTTCTCATCCAATGGATAATAAACTAATATTTTATATCATCCTTTTTGTAGGTATGTTCCTCTATTCTTTGGTGAAGGATACAAAGAAGGAGTTGCGAAAAAAACAGGACTCTGACAAAAGTCAGGAGGTTCCTGATCTTGTTGGAATGACAGAAACGGAGGAGCCCCGCACGGGGAATGCCGCTTTGGATGACTTGATTCGAAGTTTAGAAAATTCCAAGAGGAGATCCGTTGTAGAGGAGCCTGCCCGTTCCCAGGAAGAACGGATGGAACAGCCTCGCGTCATGCCTCGCAATCTTCATCGTAGTGAACATAACCATCAAGAGGTTGCCCACCATCACCAGGAGACCAAGGCGTCGCACTCTCCGCAGAGAAACGCATCGACGGAGAGTTCCTCTCCGTTCCTTTCAGTGGAGGATGAACTCTTTTCCGACACCATAGAAGCGGTGACATTGGAGGGATTCGAACAGGGACAAGGCGTAGAGTCCACCTTTGATGTGGAGAAAGAGTGTCCTTTGCGTTCTGTAGAGGATGCGCGTCGCGCTTTTGTTTATTCTGAGATTTGGAATAGGAAATATTGTTAAAGCATAATCTTTCGTTGATGGAGAAGAAAAAATTGGTGGTCCTTACGGGCGCTGGCATCAGTGCGGAGAGTGGTATTCCGACTTTCCGCGATTCGGATGGCTTGTGGAATAACTATGCCGTGGAGGATGTTGCCACCCTGGATGGTTTCGTCAGGGATCCTAAATTAGTCTTGGATTTCTACAATGAAATGCGTCGGGATTTGCCTAACCATCAACCCAATTATGGTCACCAAGGTCTGAAGGAGTTGGAGGATTTGTTCGATGTCAGGATTATTACCCAAAATGTGGATGATCTGCATGAGCGTGTGGGAAGCTCCCGCATCATCCACCTTCATGGCGAGTTGACCAAGGGATGCTCCTCCAAGGATATGAACCAGTGTGTCATTGATTTGAATGACCAAGATATTCACATAGGAGACAAAGCCAGTGATGGCAGTCAGTTGCGCCCCTTCATTGTCTGGTTTGGTGAGGCTGTCCCTATGATCGAACCAGCTATAGAGTGGGTGGTGCAGGCTGATATCTTTTTGATTATCGGTACCTCGTTGGTGGTCTATCCAGCCGCTGGCCTTACCCATTATCTAAAACCCAACGTGCCGGTATATGTGATTGATCCTAAGCCCGTTTCGGTTCCTTCCACCTCACGTTTCCGTATGATCCAGAAGGGCGCTTCCGAGGGAATGCGGGATTTTGTGGCAATGATGCGTGAGATGTGATTTAAGGCGTCTTATCCCTCTAAAAGATGGTTTTTCTTGCCTGTTTAACTCATTTTAGTTGAAATATTCGATGCCTACGTCGAACCGCACTTCAATTTTTGGAAAGAAAATGGGTTATGTCCTAAAAAAATGTTAAATTTGCCACTGCTATAACTTAGAAAATACAAATAAAGGATAAATAATATGGCAAAGTCATTTAACTCAGTGCTTGCAAAGTTCCTTCTTAGTGTTGCTGGTTCAGGACAAAAGAAGGTGCTTGTAGAGGCTTCTAAGAATTGTAAGAAGTCGCAAGCAGAAACGCTTAGAGCGATCTTGAATTACGCAAAGGATTCAGTTTACGGTAAGGAACATAATTTTGCTCAAATTTTGGAGGCTACCACTGATGATGCTCTTTTTGAGGCTTATCGTCAAAATGTGAAGCCAAACGATTATGAGGATTTCCGTCCATACGTAGAGCGTCACAAGAATGGTGAGGCCGACGTTTTGTTCCCTGGAAAACCAAAGATGTATGCTACCACTTCCGGTACAACTTCTGAACCAAAGTGGATTCCTATCACCAACGAATATTACAGCAACATCTACTCCAAGATGACCAAGGTATGGCTCTATTCATTCATTGAAAACCGTCCAGAGGTGTTCAACGGAAAGATCGTCTCTATCGTGGGTAAGGCAATTGAAGGTCAGGCTCCAGATGGAACTTTGTTCGGATCTGTGTCAGGTGTGACTCAACGAGATTGCCCTGGTTTCGTGAAGAAGTTATACACAGCGCCTGCTGATGTATTTACCATTGCGGATTACAAGGCTCGCTACTATTGCATCATGCGTTTCGGTATTGAGCAAGATGTGACCTTGATTGTGACTGCCAACCCTTCCACCATCGTCGAGATGCAGAACAATGTAAATGAGTTCTTCGACGATTATGTTGATGATATCGAGAAGGGTACAATCAGCGCTAAGATCAATATTTCAGACGACCTTCGTCAGAAGATGTTGGCTGAGAAGAAAATTAAGCCAAATCCAAAGCGTGCTGCGCAGTTGCGTGCTTTGAAGGCTCAATATGGCACGGTGCTTCCTAAGCACTACTGGCCTAACCTTCAGATCCTAAACACTTGGAAATGTGGTAACACCCGTATGTATCTTGACAAGTTTAAGAACTCGTTCCCTGAACAATGCTTGCACCAAGAGTTCAGCTACTTCTCATCAGAGTGCCGTGCGGGACTTGTCATGCCTGAGACAAAGGATACGAACGGTACCGTTGTATTCCCTCACATGCACTACTTCGAGTTCGTGGAGGAACACGATATCGATAGCGAGAACCCAAGATTCTATCAACTTCATGAGTTGGAGATGGGTAAGAAATATTGTCCATACGTAACCACTTGGGCGGGACTTTACCGCTATACGATGAGCGATTTGCTCGAGGTGGACGGAATGTTCAACGAGATCCCTACCATCCATATGATCCAAAAGATCAATGGTATTGTGACCATGACGGGAGAGAAACTTCATGAGCGTCAGTTCATTACAGCTGTTGAGGAGGCATCTAAGAGCACTGGCAAGAAGCTTAAGTTCTACATAGGATTCGCCGATATGGAGATTTCAGCATATCGTTTCTACTATGAGTTTGAGAATCAAGATACGACACAAGCCGAGGCGGATGAGTTCAACAAGCTTGTGGACGAGAACTTGAAGAAGGTGAACATCGAGTACGAGGCGAAGAGAGCTTCCTTCCGTGTGAAGGATCCGATCGCACACTTGCTCGTGGAAAATTCTTTCGAGAAATTCAAGGCTCGTTGTATCGAAGAGGGCGCAAGAGATGGACAGTTCAAACTCAATATCCTGCTACAGGATGAGAAGCGCCACGCTAAATTTAAAGATCTTGTTAAGAAATAATGGCGAAGATAGATTGGTCAAGAGTTAAGGCGGTTGTCTTCGATTTTGATGGCACATTGTACGACAAGTCCTACTTCCCTTTGTGGCTCTTGTTGCGTAACCCGTTTCAAGTTCCAAGTATGAAAGCGGAGCGCAGAACACGTAGAGAGATGAAAAACAGGGATTTAGGTAGTGGTGAGGCTTTCAATACCTATTATTACGAGTCGATGGGTAAAAAGCAGGGCCGAACTGTCGAGGAAGCGAAGAGTTGGTATAATGATGTCTATTTGGCGGATTTCATCAGAATTCTGAAGAAACATTACCAACCCTATCCCAATATCCCAAAAATTTTGGAGAAGTTGGGAGATATGGAGCTGAAGACTGCTGTCTTTTCCGACTATTCTCGTACGGAGGAGCGTATGGAGGCGCTTGGTTTGTCGGTTTCCGATTTCGGTTACTGTTTCAATGCGCCCGATATGGGTGGCTTGAAGCCTACGCCTCGTCTGATTCGTGAAATCGTCGAGGAGATGCAGGTGGACGGATCTGAGGTATTGGTGGTGGGTGACCGCGTCGATACTGATGGTGAGTCTGCGTTTGCGGTGAATGGTCAATTTATTCAAATTGTCAAGAAAAAGAAGGAACCGGAGACGGATTTCCCGATTATGTTGTGGAGCGAATTTGTCGAAGAGGTGCTGAGTGTGCCTGTGGGATAAAGAGCCGCAATCAATATAAATCCACGAAAGCCGGATAAGACTTTCGTGGATTTTTTTTTCATTTAATTCGTTGATTCAAGTATGAAAAGAGTTGGAATTGTGGGTGGTGTCTTGGTTTTGTTGTGCGTAGCCCTCTATTGGTATTCGCAGAAACGTGAGCTTTACGCCGAACCGCTTTATTGGTATGACAATGGGAAGAGCGTGGATCCACGTAAGGTGGATGTTTTCTATATCTTGCCGACTTGTGTTTTTGATTGGAGCGACTCGTCGGGCCAGGTGAGTCATTACGCGTCACTTACCGACTCCGCGCAGCGTGCCGCTATGCTTCCTTCCTATCAGTTGGCAGATGATATCTTTGCCGATAGCGCCAATTTTTTTGCGCCTTATTACCGTCACATCTCTCTGAATACTTGGATGGAGGGCGAAGAGGCTGTAGAGGAGCGTTTTCCTGCCGCTATGGTGGACATCCGTGAAGCGTTTGGGTATTATATGAAGCATAAGAATGGGGGAAGACCTTTCCTTTTGGCAGGCTTTAGCCAGGGGGCTAAATGTGTGGTCGAGTTGGTCAAGGAGCTAACTCCGGAGCAGGCGTCGCGGATGGTTGCCGCCTATGTCTGTGGCTATAAAGTGACCCCTGCGGATACCTGCGGAGCCCCTTTCTTGCGTGCGGCAAAAGGGGCGGACGATACGGGGGTGACAATTGTCTATAATACGGTAGGGAAAGCCGAGGCAACGGCTCCTATCCTGACATTGGATAATATGTGGGTGATCAACCCCGCCTCCTGGACAACCGACACGATGGCCCATGCGTTGAATGATAGCGTCTCCATACAAGTGGATGAGTCGCACAAGGTGTTGATCGCCAAAGGTTTGGATGAAGATGCTGTTTTTGTGGAGAGTCTCCAGTCGCTTTTCCCCGTGGGTAATTATCATCTGTTGGAGTTGACGCTCTATCACGATCTCCTTCAAAAGAACGTGAAGCAGCGTATTCGATCTTATGGCGAGTCAGCTAAATCAGTCAATAGATAGTTTCTCGCTTGTTTCATAGGAAGTAGAGCAAGCGGCAGCGGTTAGGAAGAAGGCGTTAGTTAAGATTGGATAGGGTATAAAAGAAAAGAAGTTGATTACTTTCGTAACCAACTTCTTCGTTTTTGCGGTGCGGACGGGACTCGAACCCGCGACCCCATGCGTGACAGGCATGTATTCTAACCAGCTGAACTACCACACCAGATTTTTTTGAGTTGTTTTCTCTCAACTGCGGTGCAAAGGTAGTGCTTTATTTTGAATCTGCAATAGGTAGATGCGATTTTTTTTGAAAAATAGTGCTGTTGTTAGATGCTAGTATTTTTTCGTCTCTCTATTTCTTCTGTAAAAGCATAGAGAGGAATACATTCCAACCAATCTTGTTTGATATGATTTTTCATGGAGATACGAATGGCTTCAAGGTCTGGGTTGTTTGAAATAAAGGTTTTCAGCGACTTCGCATGTACATTTTCCTCTGCTTTTACCTCTACAGGGTAAACTTTATTGGCGAGCTGTATTACGAAATCAATCTCAATGGTTGAATTGTCAACGCTATGATAATAGAAAGGGATTGCGGTGGTTGTCAGTTGACAACAAACGAATAGTTCGGTGAATGCCCCTTTGTATTCCGAGAAGATTTGGTCGTTGATGAGGATTGCTGATGCTGGAACGTCTACCATCGCTCCCATAAGTCCCACGTCTAGTACGAACAATTTAAATGCGGAGAAATCTTCATAGAACTTCAATGGCATTTTTATGGCATTGACGCGACTCACTTGGTATATTAAACCTGCGTCAATCAACCACTGGATGGCGAGCTCGAATTCGCTCGCACGAGCACCCTTTTTCATTGCTCCGTATATGAATTTTTTGTTGTCTTTGGCAAGTTGCGAAGGAATGTTGTTCCATACCATTTGAATCCTGGGTACTTGGGCTGATGGAGCATGTTTGGAGAAGTCACGCGAATAGTCGAAAAGTATTTGTTTTTGACGGGTGCGGACTTCCTTGAGCCCCAAATTTTGGACGAAGGCAAGAACCGCAGAAGGCATTCCCCCAACATAATAATATTGTCGCAAGAGATCTTTGTAAACGTCAGACAACGAATTTATTATCTCCCAATCTCCACGCTTTAGTTCCTCCACGAGTTTCTTCTTGTCCAGTGCCAACAGAAATTCTTCAAACGACATTGGGTACAGACGTAGCATGTCCACCTTCCCCACAGGAAACGACACTCCTTCATGCAGAGATATACCTAACAATGATCCGGCAACAATTATATGGTAATCTGGGGCATCTTCGCAAAAATATTTTAAAGATTCAAGTGCTTGGGGACAATCCTGTATTTCGTCAAGAAAAATCAGCGTGTCATGTGGAGTTATGTCTGTTTCTGACAATGCGGAAAGATTGCGAATGATTTTCCCCGTGTCACCGCCTCGTTCAAACACTTCACGTACGAGTGGTTGCCTATCTAAACTGAAGAATGCGAATTTTTTGTATTCGTTTCTTGCAAACTCATTGACAAGGTATGTTTTCCCTACTTGACGCGCACCATTAAGAATGAGAGGCTTCCTGTTTTCTTTTATCTTCCAGTCTATTAGTGATTTATATAAGATTCTCTCCATTTTATTGCATTTTTTTTGACGAGTTTCTGATACAAAATTACATTTTTTTTGACGACAAAGCAGTGTTTCTTCACACTTTTTTTAATGAATGTGGTTGTTGTGCCACTTTCTTCTGTTACCATTTTTATGAATGGTGATTTATTTGTAGATTTGTAATCCATAAATTTAATACTTGATGAAAGCTTATAAATCTTTAATCTTCTTTCTGTCCATATTGGCCGTCATGATATTGATGTCCCTGTTTTTCCCCACGGAGGGTATAACCATTGGATATAAAGCGGAAATCGATACCACCTCTACGGCCCAGGATAGTCTGAACGATCCGTTGACGACTGGTAATTTGGGTACGGCGGAGGCTACCTTTGAGACGGTGGATGATGATTCCGTCTTGGTTTATGAGTCTGATTTCCTTTCGCAGTTGGCCAAGGAGAATTTCACTTTGCGTTTCCCCTCTTTGCAGCAGGCGATGTCCAGTACGTCCAGTAACGCAACCTCCGTGGAGAGCGATTTGGCGAGGACCGAAAGAGAGTTGCGTATGCAGATTGAGCAAGATTCTCTTAATCGGTTGAATGACTCGTTGTTGGCCCAAGAAGAGAAGGAGAAAAAGGCCTTCATGGATACTTTGAGTTTCTATCAGAAGTTTGCCACAAAGAGTGCTGCAAGAATCTATTTCCCTAATGACGATGTCCACGTGATGGACAAATTGATAGCCTCGCTTCAGAAGTGTGGAAGGGGAGAGGTGGTTCATATCCTTCACTATGGCGATTCTCAGATTGAATCTGACCGTATCACTGGTTTTATCCGAGAAAAATTACAACAACGATTTGGTGGAAATGGACCAGGTCTGTGTCCTGCGATGCAGCCGATAGCCTCATATACCGTCGCTCAATGGGCTTCGGACAGCTTGCCACGATTCATTGCGGATGGTAACTTGCGTCAGAAGTTGTCGGACGACCACTACGGCGTATTGGCGCAGATGGCGAAACTGAATGGTAAGGTGACGCTCAATTACACCATTCGAAACAGCAATAAGGTATATTCGAAAGCCAAGAAATTCTCCCAAATACGTCTTTTGGTCGGTAACACGGGCGCCAACTTCACTGCGAAATTACGGTGGGGTAAGCGAGATTCCGTTCAGGTGATAGACGCTGCCGTTCCTGAGATGTCGGTCTTGACCTGGAAGTTGGATACGATGGTTTCCGACGTGAAGTTAGACCTTTCTGGAACGGGTGAAATCTATGGTGTGACGATGGATGGCCGTTCGGGTGTCTCCATGGACAATATTCCTCTGCGCGGTAGTTCGGGTACCTTCTTCACCCGTATCAACTCCCATCTGTTGTCCGCCTCTATGTCGGAGTTGAATGTGAAATTGATTCTTTTGGAGTATGGAGGAAACTATACTCCGCACATCTATAGCATGGATCGTGTACAGAAGTACAAGGAGATGATCGCCAGCCAAATCAACTATTTGAAGCGACTCTGTCCGAGCGCGATGATCATTTTGATCGGTCCTGCCGATATGACCAAGAAGATCGATGGTGAATTGCAGACCTATCCATTCTTGGAAGAGAATATCGAGGGAATGAAGCAGGCCGCATTGGAGAATGGCGCCGCTTTCTGGAATATGTATGAAGTGATGGGTGGAAGGAACTCCATGATCAAGTGGGTGGACCATGTGCCTGCTTGGGCGGCTTCTGACTATATCCACTTTACACCGACAGGTGCGGGCCGTATCGCTGATATGTTCGTCCAATCCTTTATGAACTATTGTGATTATTATGATTTCTTGAAACGAAATAAAAAATGGGCCGAAGAGGTTACGAAATGATGATGAAACGGTGCGCTCTCCTTTGGATACTCTCCCTCTCCGCATTGTTGTGCGATGCGCAGGGATTACTTCGTCGTGATTTACCCAAATACGACTATATCGTGGATTCTTTGAACGAGATAGTCACACCAGGTTCTGATGAGCGTCAGAAAGCCTTCTTTGCGAAGTTGGATTCTCTGGTGCTTTGCCACGAAGGAAATGTGAATGTCTTGCATATCGGAGGATCTCATGTCCAAGCGGATATCTATTCCAATGAAATCCGTCGTAATTTGGACTCCATCAATGCCTACTCCCAATCGGGTAGAGGTTTAATTTTCCCTTATACGGTAGCGAAAACGAACAATCCGTCCAATTACAAGATTCAATACAAGGGAACCTGGACGACCACGAAAAATGTGCAACGCGACAGAAAGGCGGTCTTGGGACTGACGGGTATAGCGGTGACCACCTCCGATTCGTTGGCGGAGATGACGGTTTATTTGAACGGAAAGAGTTCCAATAGCCGTTGGGTATGCAATAGGTTGACGCTTATAGGCTACACCGATTCATTGCAGAAGGTTGAACCCGTGGTTCGTTTGACCGATTCCACACTCTATTCGGCCCGTTATGATGCCGATAAGTCCACCTATAGCTTTGATTTCCCTCACATGGTGGATACCTTCACCATTATGTGGGACCAGATGGATCGCGAACCCCATGAGTTCACTTTGACAGGCCTCTTGCCAGAGACCAGCAATCCGGGATTGGTTTATAGTTCAGTGGGTGTGAATGGCGCCTCTGTTCCTTCCTATCTCTCCTGCGAGAACTTCGATAGAGACCTCAGTTTGGTGCATCCTGACATGGTGGTATTCGCCATCGGTATCAATGATGCCTTGGTAAAGAACTTTTCGGAGGAGCGTTTTGTACAGCGATACGACTCCCTGATTGCGAAGGTGGAGTCGGAATCTCCCGGTTGTTATTATGTCTTTGTGACGAACAACGACTCCTATAAGCGTGTCCGCAACGCCCGCAAGGTGCAGTATGAGGTGAATATGAATGGTCTGAAGGCTCGTAATGCCTTTTATAAACTCGCCGAGAAGCATGACGGAAGCGTTTGGGATCTGTTTAGCATCATGGGTGGTTTGGGCTCCATGAAGTTGTGGGAAAAGGATGGCATGGCGTCGAAAGATAAGGTTCACTTTACCCACAAAGGATATGTGCTGATCGGTGATATGTTTTACAATGCGTTGATGAGCGCATATTTGGAGATGAATGTTAAGCGATAGTTGTTATGGATTTATTATTGGAATTTCTTAAAAGTATATTCTCGTTTGACGAAAACAACCAACTGCTGTTCACGCAACTGCAGTTCTGGATCTTCTTTTTGGTTGTCTTTGCGGGATTCTCTTTGGTGCATAGCAAGATCCTGCTGAGAAATACCTTCTTGTTCTTTGTCAGTGTATTCTTCTACTATAAGACCAGTGGTTGGTTTACCCTCATATTGGTATTCGCCACCTTCTTCAACTATCTGGATGGATTCCTGATCCACCATTCGAAAGGGGTGGGGAAGAAGATCTGGCTGATATTTGGTCTGGTCGTCAATTTGGCCACGCTCTGTTACTTCAAGTACGCCTATTTCTTCGCGGATATGGTGCAGAATCTGTTCGGTATGGAGATTACGGTGAAGAATATCTTCTCTGTCATTGGAAACCAGTTGATTGAGGATCATCCTTCCATCTTCTCCACCTTGGCTACCCAAGATCCGGAAAGACCCTATTTCACGGTGGACAAGATCATGTTGCCGGTGGGTATATCGTTCTTTACCTTCCAATGTATCAGCTATTTGATGGATATCTTCCGCACCCGCATCACGCCTGTGAAGAATGTATTGAACTTCGGATTCTATGTGACCTTCTTCCCTCAGTTGGTGGCGGGTCCTATTGTCCGTGCCAACACCTTTATCCCTCAGCTATACAAGAAGTATTTCTTGTCTAGACGGATGTTTGGTATCGCCATGTTCTGGATTTTGAATGGCTTGGCGAAGAAGATTATTTTGAGTGACTATATTGCGGTGAATTTTATTGACCGTGTCTTTGACAACCCGACCATGTATTCTGGATTCGAGAATCTTTCGGCTCTCTTTGCCTATTCGTTGCAGGTGTATGCCGATTTCTCCGGTTATACGGATATTGCGATCGGACTGGCGCTGTTGATGGGCTTCTATTTGCCGCAGAACTTTAATTCGCCCTACAAGGCGACCAATCCGGGTGAGTTCTGGAAGCGTTGGCACATCTCCTTGTCCAAGTGGTTGCAGGATTATCTCTACATTCCGTTGGGAGGTAACCGTACCGCCTCTTTCGGTACCTACTCCTGTATCATCACCATCTCTTTTGTGGGAATGATTCTCTCCGGTAGCATTTGGGTGGCTGTGGTTGTCCTCTCCATTGCGCTGATCGTGACGATCAACTGTTACAAATATCCTGAGAAGAAAAAGAATCTCACTTCGAATATGAACCGCTTGAATACCATGCTGTTAGGCGGCTTGTGGCATGGCGCCAGCTGGAACTTTATGATATGGGGTGGCTTGAATGGTTTGGGTATGATTGTCTTCCGCTTCTGGAAAGACATGAACTGTTATGTCCGTTCTTGGGTATCGCTGTTGATTGCGGCCATATTCTATCTGCTCGCGAAGTTCTTCCCGGCTCCTGTCTGGAATATTGCGGTGATTTGGATGGGTGTGATCGCAGTTGGATCCTTCTTCCGTATGTTGTACCACTTCTTCGAGGGAACCTCTCCTTTGAAGCCGTTGGCCACGACGTGGGCAGTTTTGCAGACCTTTGTCTTTATTACATGGACGCGACTCTTCTTCCGTGCAGGCTCCAATTTGGATCCAGCGCAGGCTAACGAGCAGGCGTGGACCACGGCCAAGGATATGGTGAACCAAATTGGTTCGAAGTGGAACACCTCTTTGATTCCTGATATGTTGTGGCAATACCGTTATGTGTTCATCCTTACCATTTTGGGTATGATTATCCACTGGTTGCCTGAACATTTCAAACGTCGATACCGTTTGTCGTTCGCGATGATGCCACTTCCGGTGATGGCTGTGGTGGTAATCTTCTCGGTATTTATCATTTATCAGTTTATCACGGCTGACTTGCAGAAATTCATTTATTTCCAGTTCTAGAATTTTTATATGTTATATAGCATTGAATTCGTGAATTTGTATTAATTTCGCGTCATAATAAAACCAGTTAATCATAATGGACAGTCAACATCCTTTTTCAGTTTTTGCCGGATCCAATACAAAGTATTTGGCAGAAGAGATATGCAACTGTTTGGGTTGCGAATTAGGTAAGATCAATTTGCAGAAATTTGCAGATGGTGAGTTTGGCGTTTCTTACGAAGAGTCAGTTCGTGGACGCTATGTGTTCTTGGTTCAATCAACTGTTCCGAATGCGGACAACTTGATGGAGCTCCTTTTGATGATCGATGCGGCGAAGAGAGCATCCGCTTACAAGATCATCGCTGTCATCCCTTACTTCGGTTGGGCACGTCAAGACCGCAAGGATAAGCCGCGTGTCGCAATTGGTGCGAAGTTGGTCGCTGATATGTTGACAGCTGCTGGTATCGACCGTTTGATTACAATGGATTTGCATGCGGATCAAATTCAAGGATTCTTCAATGTTCCTGTTGATCATTTGTATGCATCTACCGTATTCTTGCCATACATCCAATCCATGAATCTTGAGAACTTGGTGATCGCTTCTCCAGACGTAGGTGGTTCCAAGAGAGCTAACTCTTACTCAAAGTATTTGGGTTGCCCAATGGTACTTTGCCACAAGAGTCGTGAGAAGGCTAACGTGGTGAGCGAGATGACCATCATCGGTGACGTAAAGGGTAAGAACGTTGTGATCTTGGATGATATGGTGGATACAGCCGGTACATTGACTAAGGCTGCTGGTATCATGTCAAACGCTGGTGCGGTTTCTGTTCGTGCAGTTGTTTCTCACGCTGTGATGTCAGATCCTGCCAGCACCCGTGTGGATGAGTCAAGCTTGGAGGAGATCATCTTCACCAACTCAATTCCTTTCCACAAGAGCTGTCGTAAGGCGCACATCTTGTCAGTGGCACCTTTGTTTGCTGATACCATTCAACGTGTGATGGATAATATGTCTATCAGCGAAAATTATTTGACTAAGTAGTTTTATTCTTTTATATGGGGCTGGGTCTATGTAGGTAGGTTCAGCCCCTTTTTTATCTCGTGTTTGCAGTTGTCATCTCTGAACATCGTTTGTGGGGGTACCGCTTCCAACCAGCCTTATTGACCAAGGAGGGGGCGGAGAGGCTCTCGTGCATTCAGCTGGGAGGCACCAACTTCCCGACAGAAGGGCTAACGGAAGAGGAGATGAAAATTGTCCACCTATGCGAAAAGTATGAGGAGCGTTTTGTGATGCGTCTCTTTGTGAAGGAGAAATTGACGGTGGCGGAGTTCCAGGCTAAGTTCCTTCGGCAGTCCAACGCCTATCCGCAAATTCTCCCTTTCATAGAAAAAAACAATTATACGATCGCTGATCTGTTGAGGCGTAGCGCCATTCCTGTTTATCTTCGGGAGAAAAACTATACGAGCGTCTATCTCTCCGATCAGATAAGTGTTGTCCATGATTATGTACGGCCTGTGCCGTCCTTTTCGCTCACTCCAGAGAAGATGACCTACTCGCTACGGGTAGTGGCCGGTGAAAAGAGCCAAACGATTCCGCTGAAAAAGCGTCTGATCATCCCCCTTTCGACAGAACCCTGTTGTTTGGTGATAGGCCGGGAACTTTGCCTCTTCGAATCGATGAATTACAAGCGGATCCTTCCCTTTCTGGAAAAGGATGGTTTGGATGTGCAGCTTCGCACGCTTCCTTCCTATATGAAGAGTTTTGTCCTCCCGACTTTGGAAAAAGAGGAGGTTGAGGCGAGCGGTTTCACTATTCTCCACCGTACGATCTTCCCCAAACCCGTATTAAGTCTGGTCGAAGACCTCTCGCTTCGTCCCGCCTTGAGCCTCACTTTCGACTATGAAGGAGAGGTTTGTGCCGACGATCTTACCAAAAAACGATATGTCTCGCTGTCGGAGTCGGATGGCTACCGTTTCACGGTATTTGAGCGGGATATGGAGATGGAGCGCTACTATACCACTATGCTAGATGAGATAGGGTTGGTGCGTATCAACAACTACTATTACGTACACGATATACGTCAAGGCGAAGTCCACCCATACGCATTGGGCGAGACCATAGATTTCTTGGTGGACCACAAGGAGGAGCTTTCACAGTTCGTGTTGAAGCAGAAGATGGATCTTCCGCAATATGTGATGGAGCATCCGGCGATCCATTTTGAAGTGAAGGAGGGGGCCAATCGAGATTGGTTTGATATCTACGCCATGGTCTATGTGGGTGGAGAGTCCTTCCCATTTGTTATGCTTCGTGACCATATCTTGGATGGCATCAGCGAGTACACACTGCCCTCTGGCCAGGTTTTCCTCATTCCACAAGCCTGGTTTGCCCAGTACCGGGATCTCTTCCTCTTTGCGGAGTCTGCGGAGGGCGACGGGGCACCGCTCAGTTTAAGAAAGTGCTATGTCGGTATGTTGGATGCTGGTACTTCCGAACCCGTGCGTCGATTCCGGGGATTGTTGGAGCAGCGGATAGCGGTGCCTAAAACCCTACAAGCCACCTTGCGGGACTATCAACACATCGGATACTCATGGTTAGTTGGCCTCTATGAAAATGGCTTTGGAGGCTGCTTGGCGGATGATATGGGACTGGGAAAGACGATTCAATTCTTGGCCTTTTTCTTGAAGGTATATGAGCAAGAGGAGGTGCCGTCTTCTACGAATGAGGAGAATCCGCCTGCGGAAGAGAGTGTTTGGCCCTATGCGACGCAGCAACCCTCGCTCTTTGACCAACCCCTTTTCGATTTGCCGGCCATCAAGCAGTGTGTAGCCCACACGAAACAAAAAAAACATGCCTCGTTGGTCGTTTTGCCCACTTCGCTGCTCTTCAATTGGGTAGGCGAGAAGGAGAAGTTCGCTCCGTCGCTCCGCCATTTGATGTATGTGGGGGATCGTAGGGTGCCTGCCCATTTGGCCCACAAGGCATTTGAACATTATGACCTGGTCTTTACCACTTATGGCGTGTTGCGACGTGATATCGAGGCCTTGAAGCGGTACCCATTCGAGTGTGTGGTGATGGATGAGAGCCAATATGCGAAGAGCGTCTCGTCGCAGACCTACAAAGCCCTGCTGGAACTCAATGCCAACCACTGTTTCTGCCTATCGGGTACGCCGATTGAGAACTCTTTGGAGGATCTTTGGGCGCAGATGAATTTAGCCAACCGAGGGCTCTTGGGCAGACTGGAATCATTTAAGCGAAATTACCTCCAACCAATTGTGAGGAAGGGAGATGAGGAGCGCACCGAAAAACTCAAGACGCTGATCAAACCCTTCTTGCTTAGAAGATCCAAAAGCGAGGTGGCGAAAGATCTTCCGCCGATGGTCGAACAGCTGGTCTATTGCGAGATGAACGAGGCGCACAAAGAGTTGTATGAGCGAGAGAAATCATCTGTGCGAAATGCCTTGATGTCGATGATCTTCGAATCGGGCCTCAACAAGAACGCTATTTTGGCGCTTTCGTCGTTGACACGTCTGCGCCAATTGTCCAACCATCCCAAACTGCTCTTTGAGGATAGCGAGGTGGCGTCTGAGAAGATGAACGAGGTGATGCGGCGCATCATAGACTTGCGAAGCGAGGGGCATAAGGTCTTGGTATTCTCTTCGTTTGTCCGCCATTTGGAACTTTTGCAGGAGCGGTTGGACCAAGCTGCTGTGCCTTATGCGAAATTGACAGGCGCAACGCAGGATAGGGAAGCGCAAGTGCGTCTCTTCCAGCAAAATAGCGAGGTGACCTGCTTCCTGATCTCCTTGAAGGCGGGTGGTGTCGGACTCAATTTGGTGGCTGCCGACTATGTCTTCGTCTTGGATCCCTGGTGGAATCCCGCTGCTGAGTTGCAGGCCATCGACCGTGCCCATAGGATTGGACAGGAAAAAACTGTCTTTGTCTATCGCTTCCTCTCCAAGGATACCGTGGAGGAAAAAATCCGTGATTTGCAGTCCTCCAAACGAGAACTGTCGGATATGTTTGTCAATAGCAATAATCCATTCTCGGAGATTGATCCAGAGACCTTGGCACAGCTCTTCTCGTGACGAGCCTTATTTTCGTTCATTGAAAAATGGGCCTAATTGATTGAAAATCTTACCATGTATATTGTTGCTTTTGTACCTTTGGCGCATCAAATCAATGATTTTTTTATATATATTTGTGGCGATAATAGGAGATGTCCTTTCGTGAAAATGCAGAAATGCGTCTCTTTCATATATTGACCCTAAATTGTGTTGTTCTATATATTATTATTAGGTTGGCCCATTGAGAAATGCGCCAACTTTTTACTCAGAATGTTGACGTTTAGGGTGGTGTGAAAGCGGCACAAAAGAGATGTTCCCATTATCAAGGTTGTTTAATTAAATAGTTAATAATTAGCAGTATGAAAATGAAATATAGTTCTATATTGACACTTGCCGCTATGTTGTGTGCCGCATCTTTGCAGGCAGCGACAAAGATTACCGTAATGATGAAGGATGGAACAAAGAGTGAATTCCAATTGCCGGAAGAGGGTAAAATGTTCTTCTCAGCTGACAACTTGTGTGTTCAAGCTGCCCCAACTTCTAAATTAACCGTCTATCCAATTGCTGATATCCGAAAGGTCACTTTTGATAAGAGCGAGACTGGGTTAACCAACAACGGTGCGGAGAGTGATGTTTTCGCATTTCCAAATCCAGTGAAGGATAGAATGTTCCTTTCCAATGTAAAGGAGGGTTCAAAACTCTCTATCTACAATATGCAAGGTGCTTTGGTGGCAGAGATGAACTATTCAGAGGAGGGCGTGGATTTGTCATCCCTCGCTGCTGGATCTTATGTGATCTCTGTAAATGGTGTTTCTCTTAAAGTGAATAAGTTATGAAAAGAATTATAATGAGTGCGTTGGCGCTCTCCTTGGGTATCTCCTCTTGGGCGCAATATTCAATGCTGTTGCACGGCGATGGGAAGGTGGCCTCCTATAACTGTTCGGATGTGGATAGTATCAAGGTGGGTACAAATCTAAATTTGCACGTCTCTAATGCTGTAAAAGAGATTCCTTTCGCGTCATTGGATAGTATGACATTCGAACTTAACACAATGACTGTAAGTAATGATACTGTCTTTGTGGTTTACAAGGATAGCAAAGTGGATGTGATCAATCCATTCAAGGGTGAAATTGAGGTGACGACCGATGGTGCGGGTGTGACCGCCATCTCTTCCGTTGTGGATCGTGATGTTGTTTACGCCCTTTCCGGAAAATCATCCAACGGCTATTTCTTGGTTGATTCTGAAAAGAAGTTCAAAGTGGTTTTGGATAATTTGGACCTCACCTCCACAGGTGTAGTCTCTCCGATCCGTTCCCTTTCGGGCAAGGGTATGACCTTGGTTTTAAAAGGAAAAAATAGTCTGACCGACTCTGCGAAAGACACTTGTAATGCGGTCATCCGTAGCAAGGGTCAGATCATTTTTGGCGCAGAGTCAGGAAACAATACCTTGGTGGTGAATGCGAAGCAAAAGAGAGCCATTCAGTCGGGCGATTATGTTGTCGTGGAAGGTGGAAATATAGAGGCGACCTCTACGTTGGGCAACTGTGTACGCACCAACGATTATTTCTTGATGACCGGTGGTACAATGCTCTTGAATGAGGGTACTTTGAATGTGACCAATGGCTATTTCCAAATGGAGGGTGGAGAGTTGACCATCGTCTCTTCTCAAGAGGGTGCGAAATTGGTGGACATCGAAACCGAACTTTTGGATGAGGATGGTTTGATTGTCGCAGATGAGACACATGGTGCATTCTCTCTTATTGGCGGAACACTCAATTTGACCGCAAAGGGAGCTGGAAGCCGTGCTGTGAAGACGGATGGCGACATCCTTGTGAGGGGTGGTTCCATTGTCGCTACTTTGAGCGCTCCATCCCTTTATGACGCAGTCGATGGCGTGACCAACGCTACGGTAATCAAGGCGGGTGGTAAATGCCAGATAGTGGGCGGAAAGCTCACGTTGACCGTAACCTCCAAGGCCGATGGCGCCCGTGTGTTGGGTGCGGATGGCAAGGTCATCTTTGGCGGAAAGGCTATCGTTTCATTGCGCAACGAGGCCTCTCTCTTCAACTATGTGACGGAAAAGGGCAATGCCAAGACCAAGAGCAGTGCAGTGATTAAGAGCGATGCGCAAGTTGAGTTCAATGAGTGTAGTGTCATCGTTCAATCCACAGCCTCCGATAAGGGTGCGATGGGTATCTCCACAATGGGTGATATCATTGTGAATGAGGGTGCTGATGTGAAGGTAAGTTCAGTCTCAGTCTCAGCGGTTGGAATCGATGATGAGGGATCTGGCTCTTTGATCTCCAATGGCGGCTGTTTCGTGGCCTCGTGTGTGAAGGATTTGGCCTTCTCTTCTTGTGCGGTGCAATCGAAGGGTGGCGTCGTTCTTGGCTTCTCCCCATACAAGCATAATAGCGGTTTCTCAGGTTCCTCTCATTCCGTCTTTATGGATCAGACCTATGACAACAAGCCGTTTGCTATGGAGAGTGCGTCGGGCAAGGCGCTTATTCTGCATCAAGGTGCGATCGAGTCGATTGAGAAGGGATGGCTCTTTATGGCTGCTCCGTATGTGAGTGGAGAGGAGTATACCTACCGTTTGGGCGGAACCATTTCGGGGACTGCTTCGAGCGCTGGTTTCGTCACTGACGGAAAGTATTCGGGTGGCGAGTCATATACGATCTCCGCTAACCGAGCAGGTTCTTCCTATTCGATCAGCAAAGAATAATCAGGATCGATTTTCCCAATGAGGGTGTGTCAGAATAGTTTGATACACCCTCTACTTTTTTTGAATAATGCATGGATAAGATAACCCCAGAACAACGTAGCAAGACAATGGCCCGTATTCGTAGTAAGAATACGAAGCCGGAGATGTTGGTGCGAAAATACCTCTATGCGAACGGTTTCCGTTTCCGTGTGAATGTGCGGACCTTGCCTGGAACACCCGATATTGTTCTGAAAAAATATCATACCGCTATCTTTATCAATGGCTGTTTCTGGCACGGGCACGTCTGCCAACAGGGAAGGATGCCCAAGACGAATGTTGCCTTCTGGGAACAGAAGATTACCCGCAACATAGCCCGTGACGCAGAGGTTAGGGAGAAGTTGAGGGCTTTGGGTTGGCGTACCATGGTGGTGTGGGAGTGTCAGTTGAAACCTGCGGTTCGCGAGCAGACGTTGGCAGGTATTGTTTATTTGTTGAATGAGGCCTTTTTAGACCGTTTCCGCAAGAAAAATCACGAGGTGGATGGTTGTCCGGCTACGGAACCATTCGATGCTTGTGCGGCGGAAGAGGGGGCTTCCTATGGAAGGGAAGAGGATGATTAGTTGTTAATGTTGCGTGTAAAATTCTGTTGGAATATATGTTTTTGAATAGATTTTTAGGGAATGCTCCCTTTGTATTAATGTTTTGTATGGTTGGCTTTACTCACTGTTCTAAGCCGACGGACGCCACCACCTCATCAGCGGAAGTTCGGGATAGTGTGGTTGTAGAGACCGCTGAGGTTCATATAGATCCAGCCCTTATTAACTTTTTTGATTTTGGAGGTAATTCGAAATCAGAACCACTCAGTTCCGGAAACGATCTCTATACTACAACATTGTTTCACCAGCGGGATTATCCTATGGCGTGTGATTTAGGAGATTTCCAAAGCGTGAAAAGTGGTTGTTATGATATTCGGAAAAGAGCCTATCAATGGCTCACCCCCAAAGGAGCTTCTTGTGAGGATTGGTATACGGATTTTGGCGACCATACCTCTCCTGATGATCCAGAGAGGGGATATATGCTTCAAGTCGATCTAGGTAGTTCTCCCGCCATCTTGTTCAAAGGTTGGACTTGCGGTCTCCCTACTGAATGCCGCTACCGCTTCTCCTTTTGGGCACATCCTGTAGATCCCAAGAGAGATGTGAAATTGACCGTGATTGTGGATGGTTATAATGATAGTTTGTTGGTCTCAAAGAAGGTGATTATTGAAGGAGGAAAAAATGAGTGGCAAGAGTTTTCTGTAGAATTCCAAACCTCATACAGGGATCACCATGTCTTGGTGACGCTTATGGGAGAGGGAGGCGGCGGAAGTTTCGCCTTGGATGACCTGGCGATGAAATGTGCTGACGGCGATTGTCGGTTCTTGGATGCGAACCATCGTAGAGAGGCGTTGGAGGAGAAGAAATACCTTGTTTTGAGTGATTATCTCTATTTTGAGTATGATTCCAAGGAATTAATAGAATCATATGATGCGAAATTTGAAAACATAGTTAATTTCGCCAAGAAGAATTCTACTCATACCATCTGGTTGCTCGGTTTTTCCGACGAGCGTGGTCGGGATGATTATAATATGAAACTCTCGCAAGATCGTATCAATGTGGTTGCGGAGCGTCTTGTGAAGATGGGATTGCCTCGTTCCAACATGAAGATGATGCCATTCGGTTCCTCCATGCCGAAAAAGGTGAATGCGCAATTGGAATCTGAGTTCCAGCGGGATCGTAGGGTGAGTATTTATGTCTTTCCGAAGAGCCTATTTGTGGATGAAGAGGATCATCTCCATGGATTTGAATATTATTTTATGTAATTTATGAATGTTGGCTTGTCTATGATAAATTCAAGGAAGAGGGAGCTCTCTTTTCTAATTATTGTTGCCTAATAGGGGCTCGAGGTCCATAAAAGAAAAGAGACACAAACCGAAGTTTATGTCTCTCTTTGCTCTCCCTCTTGGACTTGAACCAAGGACCCCCTGATTAACAGTCAGGTGCTCTAACCGACTGAGCTAAGGAAGAGTGTTTTTCTCTTTTGCGATGCAAAGGTAAGGCGAATTCTCGGACTTACCAAATGTTTCAAGCACTTTTTTTACTTTTTTATCAGATTTTTTTCTAATATAAAGTCAACCAATTCGTTAGCCATTCGCTGATGAGTCTCTTTGGTAGGGTGGTAATCCTCTCCGAAAGGCGGTGTCTGCGGTGCGGTCTCGAAATAGAAGACATTATTCTCCTCTCCACCCGCATTTTTGACAGCTAAAAGGACATATTCGCTGTAACGGGTAAGTTGCATAGCGTTGTCTAAGTTCTCATCATTGGTCATTGGCCCCACGGAGCAGATGATCTTGGCGTCAGGATAGTAACTTCTTACCCGCGTAAGGAATGCGTTGTATTCCGCAATGAATTTAACGGAATCCACCCGTACATTGGTCGTTGTCTCCGCACCGAAATCATTGGTACCGATGTTGAGTACCAGAATGTCTGGCACATAGTCGCTGTAATTCCAAGCGACTTCGTGGTTGTTTGCCAAGGTATGTCCGTAGAATTGCGGAATGGTATTGCTGCAATCCCCTTCGTAGTTACGGCAAACACCCTTGCCGGAGTAGGCGGTACATACGTAGCGGGCGTTCAATGCGCGGGCTGCCACGGCTCCCCATGCGTAGTAATTGTTTTCGTTGAGAGGGGAGAATCCAGACTTAGGCGTAACGGAGGATAGCTCGTTGCCGTAGCCGCAACTGATGGAGTTGCCGACGAACTCCATCTTCAACGATGGCAAGGTGTCTGGTTCCACCAGTTTGCCGTTCTCTCCCTCGATATAGAATCCGCAGAATCCCACCTCGCCCACAAGGCTCTCCGTCAGTTTGAAGAGCTTCACGGAGTGGATGGTGTCGGGATCTAAATTCTTCGCCAAAAGATAGTCGTATTGTGTCTCGTTGAGGACAATCTTTTTGGGCTCGCCGCCATCGATGATGCAGTAGAAGGTGTTGTGCATTCCCTCCTTCGCATTGGCGAAATCCCTGAAACGGGCTGTGATGGCCTTTCCTTGAAAGTTCGCTCTGATGGCAACTCCAGGGAAGGAGAAGCGCACGATGTTGGCGTTGGAGAGGTCCACACGTCCCTCGTAACTGATGTTTTCGTGGTTGGCCTCGAAATTATTGGAGTGGCAACCAGTGAAGATCGCAGCCATTGACGCAATGGTACAGCATAAAGTTTTCTGGATTCCCTTCATGATTATCCTTTGTCGTTAGGTTGAACACTTGGCCATGGGTTGTGGGTGATGCCGGCCATCTCCACCATTTTAGCGTGAACACGGTCTCTCATCTCATCCACAGACTCCTTCCTTGGCATCTCCATATTAGGATACATTGGTTCTCCGATGGTGATGGTGTAGAGCGGTTTGTTTTTCGCGAAATACTTGTAGAGTCCAGTGCGCTCGCGGTAGCTGATCACCATTGGAATGATCGGTGTCTGGTACTTGTATGCGAAGATAAAGGCTCCTTTTCTGAAAGGACGAAGCGGTTTGTAGTTGTCCCAGCGGCACTCCTCTGGGAATACGTGGATCCACGCCTTCTTCTCGTGAAGGGTGTCGAACGCCTCGTTAAATTTCTTCATGGCGCTCATGCTCTTGGGAACTGGAATACCACCGGTTCCGCGCATTTGGTCGCGCACGTTGGTCTGGAAATTCTCCGCCCATGCGGGGTACCACATTCTGAATTGGCCGGATGCCTGCCATACGGAGAGGAAATCCCAACCGTAAGCATGGTTGCAGACGGTGATGGCGCCATTCTTCAGCTCCTCTTTGTGCTTTTTCAAATTCTCCTTACCTTTGATACGAAGACCGAATATCAACGGATTTACCCAAAAACAGATAAAGTGCGCCCGGAAGAGGCACCACAAATGGTTGAGTTTCCACTTGAAGGAGTGGTCCAAATAGGGATAATTCTCATCGAACACCTCGTTGTGGATGATCTCTCCCGTTACTTTGTGTACAAAAGGGTCCTCTTCGGAAAATGTATCCTCCACATTGGGAATGAATACGCCCTCTTTAACCTTCATCTCTTGGTATTTCTTATTATCTAAGCAAGAACTCATGTGATTTACAATTTTGGTATTTACTATTTACATTTTATCGTTGGTGTGGCTATGGGTTATTCCATGGCCAAGATCTTCTTGATTTCATGGTTGTTGGCCTTCTCGTAACCGATGGTGGATGGTGTGCCGTGTCCGCTGTAAAGCATCGTTTCGTCTGGTAAAACCAACAACTTCTCTTTGATGTTTTGGGCCAAAGTCTCGTAATTGCCGCGGTGCATGTCGGTCCTGCCGATACCGCCCTCCAAAATGGTGTCGCCTACGAAAGCGCAATGCTCCTTTTCGCAGTAGAAGACCAATCCGCCAGGGGAGTGTCCGGGCACTTGCAGCACGTTGAGTTTTATATTTCCCACTTCTATGATGTCTCCATCAACCAAATAACCTTTGAGCGGAAGCGCCTCGTCATCCATAGGCATATTGAACATCACCAAGAGGTCTTGGTAATGGTTGAGGAAGGTGATGTCCTTTTTGCACGCCTCCGCCGCCACGCCGAAAGTCTCCTCCACGAAGCGTTGTCCGTAGATGTGGTCGAAGTGGAGATGGGTGTCCACCACACGCTTGATGGTGATGCCGTTGTCGTTGATGTACGCCTTGAAAGCCTCTCGCTCCTCTGGCGTGTAACAGCCCGGATCGATCACTATCGCCTCGTGGGTATCCTCATCGGTCAATACGTAGGTATTTACTTGTAATACGTTGAATGTGAAGTGTTTAATAATCATTTTTAAATTACCTCAATATTTCCTATTTAAAATATACAAGGCAAATATATGTTTTTTTTATGAAAAATCAGTTGAATATCTTCCCCATTACGCCTTTTTTTGTTTGAAATTGAGTTACTTTTGTATCGGAAAACAATAAAAAAGATTGTGGGCTTATGATGATTCAAATTGACGACACGATTATTTCAACGGATCTTTTCGATACGAAATTCTGTTGCGACTTGGATGTCTGTAAAGGCGAGTGTTGCATCGAGGGCGATTCGGGCGCTCCGCTTGAAAAGGAGGAGGTGGCTGAATTGGAGAAGGTCTTGCCGATCGTGTGGGATGATTTGTCGGAAAAGTCCCGCGAGGTCATCAACCAACAGGGAGTCTCCTATGTAGATATCGAGGGTGATTTGGTCACCTCCATCGTGGATGGCGGCGAGTGTGTTTTCACCCGCATCGACGAGGACGGTATGTGCAAATGCGCCATTGAGATGGCTTACCGTGAGGGAAGAACCGATTTCTATAAACCCATATCTTGCCACTTGTATCCAGTCCGTTTGGAGAATTTGAGAAACGGAACGGTAGGGGTGAATGTCCACCGTTGGAAGGTGTGCAAGTGTGCGTTCGCCAAAGGAAAAGCGGAGAATCTTCCGCTCTATGCCTTTTTGAAGGGGCCGTTGATCCGCCGCTTCGGAGAGGAGTGGTACGAGAAGGTGGAGATCGCCGCCGAGGAGTTGAAAAAAATGAATGAGAGATGAAAAAGGAGTCCCCGATATTCTATACTAAATTGGACAACGGCCTCCGCTTGGTGCATATGAGGGATCGTTCTCCTGTGGCCTATTGCGGATTCGCCATCAACGTGGGTACGCGTGATGAGTTGCCGGAGGAGTCGGGTATGGCCCATTTTGTCGAGCATCTGCTCTTCAAGGGTACAGAAAAGCGCAAGGCTTACCATATTGTCAACCGGTTGGATGCGGTGGGCGGCGAACTCAATGCCTATACTACCAAAGAGGAGACCTACGTTTACGCGACTGCGTTGACCACCCATTTCGACCGTGCGATGGAGCTCTGTGCCGATGTGGTTTTCCATTCCACATTTCCGCAAAAGGAGATGGACAAGGAGGTGGATGTGGTGATAGACGAGATCCAATCTTATAAGGATTCCCCTGCCGAATTGATCTACGACGATTTTGAGGATATGGTCTTCTCTGGCTCTCCGATGGGGCGAAACATCTTGGGGGAGAAGAAGGCGTTGAAGCGTTATAAGTCGGCGGATGTGCGCCGTTTCGTCGAGCGGAACTATACGACAGACCGTATCTTATTCTTTTCCATAGGAAACATCGATTTCAAAAGGGTGGAGCGTTTGGCGGAAAAGTATTTGAAGGATATCCCCGCCACCCATATTCAGACGGAGCGTGTAGCGCCCTCCGCCTATATTCCGCAACGTCAGTTCGTGAAGAAGAGCACCTGCCAATCGCACGTGATGATCGGCGTCAGAGCCTTCGATCTGAGCGACGAACGCAGGCTGGCTTTCGGTTTGGTCAATAACATCTTGGGCGGGCCAGGTATGAATAGCCGGTTGAACCTGCTGCTTCGCGAGAAGAATGGCATGGCTTATAATGTGGAGTCGGTCTATTCTCCCTATTCGGACACAGGCATCTTTTCCATCTATTTCGGAACCGATGAGAAGAACCGGGAGCGGTGTACCTCTCTGGTGATGGAGGAGCTGAAACGGTTGCAGACGGAACTCATCACCCCGCAAAAGTTAGCTCAATTGAAACGCCAGTGGATGGGACAGCTGACCATTATGCAGGAGAACCGCGAGAACTATGTCTTGTCGTTGGCCCGCAGCTTCCTCTATTTCGATAAGGTGGAAACTCTTTCGCAAGTGAGCGAACAACTCAGTGCGATCACTGCCGAGCAGTTGCGTGACCTCTCTGCCCAACTTTTCCGTGATGATAGGCTCTCGATGTTGGTCTATTCCAACAAAGTGTGATTTCGCCGAAAAAACAGTATGGTTGGTTGATACAATCTTCTTGTTTGTTGCATATATCATCATTTAATTGATATTTTCTTAAATTGGCGGTACTTTTGTACCCGTTCGGAATAGATATCCGACAAACCATATTTCTTACATTGCTAACAACACACAGTTTGTCATCCAGGGGTGATAAGGCTGTTTGTGTGTTTTTAAGTGGGTGGATTATTAATTACGGCATTGTTTTGCCATAAAGTATATTTGTTAATAGGTTATAGTATATTGCTGGTTGTTAATATGAAGATGAGAAATTTTATAGGCATATTATGCTTGTCATTATTCACTGTTCTTAGTGTGACGGCTGCTCCGGGTGGACAAGGTGGACCTGGTGCGGGAGGTGGACCTGGTGCTGCTGCAGGTGGCGGAGGCGCTGCGGGTGGCTTGATCGGTCCTGATTGGGAAGGTGTCGATGTCGAGGCGGATGATCTCCCTTTAAACGACGGTTTGATCGTTGGCGGAACCTTGGATGGATGGAACCTCTATACGGGTATGTACTATCCCAAAGTGGAGGGTGAGGGTGAAGATGCCGTTTACAGTTATGTCTATTCCTGGAAGAAGGCCACCCAAGAGGCTGCGAAGAATGACCAACGAATGATGCTGAAGAGTGATTTGGGCCAAACCGACCCGATCATCGCCTGTAGCGATTTCTACGTCAATCCCGACGACGAGGCGGTTATCCAGATTGGAAGAAACAATGGATATGCCGAGGGTCGAAGCAAATATTCAGGTGCCTTCGCCGAACGAATGCGTTACTCGTTTGTGGTGAACGAACAAAGTACGCTCTTTACTTATAAATATGCTTGTGTGCTCCATGTGCCGACCAATGATAAGCATGAGTCTTACCAGATGCCTGCCTTCTATGTCGATGTGAAGATTGAATCACCGGAGGGCAAGGAGGTGACGCTCAACTGTATGTCGTTTTCCGGAAACGCAAGTTTCAACAATTCCTTGATACAAAACCCAGCCACCTGTACCGAGGCGAAAGTGGAGAAGGGTAAGAACGAGAGCGATAATCAACGTCCGGAGGATTATGTCTATCAGCCGTGGTCAACGGTCAGTTACGATTTGAGGAATTATTTGGGCTATAAGGTGACGATCGATATCGTAACCCATGACTGTCTGGTAAATACGACCAATAACAAGGAGATGGCGGGTAGCCACAAGGCTTATGGCTATTTCTGGGGACGTACCGAACCATTGCAGTTGATTCCCCGAAACTGCGGAAATGATGATGCGGTCATCACTGCGCCCAAGGGCTTTGTCTCTTACAATTGGTATCGGTGTGATGATTTGATGCCGCTTCAATCCACGGGTAATGTGGCGGTGATTCCGAAAGACCAGATTGTGGATGGCGCCCACTATTGTTGTGAGATGATCGGCTCCAATTCTGCTTGTACCCGAATCCAGACCGATACGGTCTTGACGACCATTGTTTTGGATCCGAACTTCGATTACAAGGATACTTGCGATATGACCGTGCGCTTTTTCGACAAGAGCGTGGTGAAACGTGATGAGATCAAAACCTATCGCTGGGATTTCGGTGATGGATTCTACTCTGCGGAGGCCTCTCCTGTCCATGAATACCAGGAGGGTGGGGAATATACCGTTTCGCTGACGGTGATCTCCGGCAGAGGATGCTCCTCCACCTTCTCGAGAATTGTGAAGGTCAATCCCAAGCCGCTGCTGACCATTGACGGCGACCAGAGCGTCTGCTATGGTGATATGATCGCGCTCTCTTGCCTCTCTTCCCAGATCGGCAATGAGTTTTTCTGGTTGAATCAAGCGGGCGATACGATTTCAAGGGATATCTCCATGAGCGAGCAGGCGGTTACCAGCCAGACTTACCGTGTGAATATCATCGACCAGTTCAATTGCCAATATTCAAAAGATGTCTATGTGGGTGTCTCCTCTTCACCTACCATTTATATCAAGGGAGACTCCTCTGTCTGCTTCAATACGCCTGCCAAGTTGTGGGTGTGGGGCGATGCGGACCAATATGTCTGGAGTTCGGCCACAGTGGGTGACACCCTCCATTTTACGCCGCAACAATCCACCACCTATTGCGTGACGGGTACCTACACCAAGACAGGTTGTAAAAGCTCGAAGTGCGTGAATGTGGTGGTGAATCCTGTTCCTGAGGTCTCGATCACGGGACCTTCGCAGATCTGTTCGGGCGACCAGGCGATTCTGAACGCTTCGGGTGCCGAGGAATATTTTTGGATGAATGTCTATTCCGGCGACTCCTTGATGGTGGCACCGACCGCTACCTCTACCTATACCGTGGTGGGAACCGACGCCAACGGTTGTTCGGGAAGCGCCTCCTACAAGTTGGCGGTTGTCACCTCGCCGAGGATGACCGTCTTCGGAAACCGTGATTTGTGCGAAGGCGAGCAGTTGAGCCTTTGGGTGGAGGGTGCCCAATCCTATGTTTGGGATGACGGAACCGCTGGGCCGGTGGTCAACAGAACCCCCTCTCAGAATACCACCTCCTATTGGGTGGAGGGCTACAATGGCGATTGCAAGGGAAGGCTGGAGATTCCGATCGTGGTCAACCCAGTGCCATTGGTGGCGATTTATGGAAAGAACGAAATATGTGCGGGCGAGAGTGTGAGCCTGCATGCACAAGGCGCCGATGCGTACGAGTGGAGTACGGGAGAACGACAAGATTTTGTGGATAAGACATTGATTTCCAGTCAGGTCTTCTATGTGAAGGGTATCTCCGCCCAAAATTGCGCCGCAAGTGCCTCCTACGAGGTGAAGGTGCATCCTATGCCAAGTTTTAGCGTGGAGGGACCTTTGAGCGTTTGCGCCGGATCGATTGTCAACATGAAGGCGATCTCCGACGAGTATCCTTGCGTGTTCCAGTGGAGCAACGGTTTTGTGGGCGCCAATTGCGATAGCTATCTCAATGAGACCACCCTCTTTGAAGTGGTGGGTACCGACACGGTTTTTGGCTGTAAAAACAAGCGGGAGTACAAGGTGGAGGTGATCCCTAACCCCGAATTGAATGTTACTGGTCTGACCACGGTATGCCGCGGTGTTGCGGTGAGCCTTACCGCTTCGGGAGCCTCCTCGTATGAGTGGAGCGACGGTACCACCTCCAATTCATTGATCACTCAACCCAACGCAAGCGTGAACCTATGGGTGAAGGGAACAACGGGTGGATGTTCCGCTAAGATCGAGGTGCCTATCACCGTGTTGCCCGCGCCGTATGTTTGGGTAGATGGTAACACACTTCTTTGCCAGGATGATTCCTTGGTGCTGATGGCCCATGGCGCCGACGGATACATTTGGAACGCATTGCAGCAGGGCGATACGTATCGTGCCAAACCGACACTCTCTTCCACCATTTCTGTGGTGGGTAAGAACGAGAATGGATGTACCAGTAAGTTGGATATCCCATTTGAGGTAAGTCCAAATCCAGTGGTTTATATCGAGGGAGCGGATGTGGTCTGCGAGAACGGAAGTGTCACCTTGACGGCCAAGGGAGACAACTTGACGCAATACATCTGGAATACGGGTGCGTCCGACGCCAGCGTGACCGAGACGGTGACGGGCGAGCGTGAGTTCGAGGTGAAGGCATGGAACGCGCATGGCTGTTCCAATACGGCGAAGCGTAAGGTGCATACCGTGATGCCACCTGTCATCTCCTATACGGGTGAGACCAGTGTCTGTCAAGGCGAGAGCGTCGTTTTATTGGCGGCGGGTGCCACCAATTATACCTGGTCGGAGAATAGCGCCATTATCCGTGAGGGCGACCGTTTGGTCTATACCCCGGAAAATAATTCGCTGGTGACGCTGATCGGTTCGGAGGGAGATTGTTCCTCTTCGTTGGATATTTATGTGACCGTAAGTCCGATGCCAACCTTGAATGTGATAGGAGAGACGAAAGTATGTAAAAACCAGATCTTTACACTTACCGCAACAGGTGCGGACGAGTATGTTTGGTCAACAGGAGATAGCACCGCCTCGATATCTTATTCTTTGTCAACTCCGACCTCGTATATGGTCAAGGGAAGATTATTTGATGGATGTTATGCAAAAAAAACAATTAAAGTAGAGGTTTATCCAGATTTAAATGTATCTTTGAGGAAAGTTCGTAAGAAGGGCTGTCCTGGTGCTCCTACCGAAGTCGAAATGGTGGCGGAGGGCGCATCTTATTATGTTTGGAATAGTGAACCTTATAATGTAACTATCTCAGGAACATCATCTTACGAACTCGACGCTTTGATAGAGGAACCAACGATGGTGTATGTAGTTGGCTCGGATGATAATGGTTGTCAGAGTAAGGATTCGATGTGGATCAAACCCAAAGATCACAACGATATGACCTTCCAGATACTTCCTGCCGTTATCGAGAAGGAGGATCCTACGGTTCATTTCCGTGGATTTTTCCCTAAAAATACCGAATGGACATGGGATCCGGGTGATGGATCCGACGACCTTGTCGGTGAGGATGTCATCCACAGATACAAGGATGTGGATGTGATGACTGAGGACTCCTTCCGCGTTTTCATGCGTGCCCGTACCGAGGATGGATGTATGTACCACCACTCCTCCTATGTGTACGTCTGGAAAGATTTCTGGGCTCCAAATATGTTTACGCCTAATGGTGATGGACTGAACGATGTGTTCCGTTTCTTGGGAGGGGAATACATGGAAAAGTTCCATTTCGTCATCTACAACCGTTTAGGTCAGGTTGTCTTTGAAGGCAATGATATAGATGCCGAGTGGGATGGAAATGATTTGAATGGACATCCTTGCCCTATTGAGGTCTATGGCTGGACGGTTGATTATTCGAGCAACTATAAAGGCATAGACAAAAGCGGTAAAAAACGAGGTTATGTATCAATTCTTAAATAGAAGATAAGATAATGAAGAAATTTTGTATTGGCATACTATTGGCAATCTGTTCGTTTACAAGCGTTTGGGCGCAGGATTACTCCTTCTCCAACCACAACAACGTGCCATTTAGTCTAAACCCCTCCTTGGTGGGAGGTGCGAATGCGATTCGTTTCGGTTTGAATTACCGTCAGCAATGGCCCGCTTTGGGAAATAAATATCACACGGTTCGTTTCTCGTACGACCAGAACTTTTACAAGCAAATGTGCTCCATCGGTTTCGCCTACGCCTACGATAATATGGCGGCCGGCACATACCAGGTCAACGATTTCGATTTGATCTACTCCCACACCATTCGTACCACAGAAGGCCAATTCGTCCGTTTGGGTGTCCAAGCCTCTGTCTATGCCAACTTCATGGGTGGCAATTTGGTGTTTGAGGACCAATACAACCCTTATTATAGAGAGGTTACCAATGAGACATTGGAGAACTTGGAGCATGACTCCCGCGTCTTCCCCGACTTCTCGGCTGGTGCCTCCTACATCATCGAGAACAAGTTGACGGTAGGTGCTTCCGTTTACCATATCGGTGAGCCTAAGAATGGATTTTTGGATAAACCGGATAACCAGTTGCAACGTAAACTCGTCTTCCACGCTACCTACTTCCATGACTTGCAGTACAAGAATGGTTTGTTCAGCCGTGATGACTTGTCTAGCAACTATTTGTTCGCCACTGTCAATTTCCAGAAGCAAGATGTGTTCAAGAGCCTCTATGTAAGCGTCTGCGCTTTGATTAGCCCGATGTTGATCGGAGCCTCTTACCGCACCGATTTGGGTGGCATCCATACCCCTTCCGTGACAGCCGGTGTGCAGTTCGGTAGTTTCCAAGCCAATTATGTGTATGATATCTTCACCTCCCGCAAGAAGAAGAACGGTTCATGGTCACATGAGTTGAACTTGATCTATGTGATCCGCGTGAAGGAGAAGTATCCATGTCCGGTTGTTTACTGGTAATGGTATTCCTGATTATAGAGAATGGAATCCCTCAGGTACGCCTGGGGGATTTTCGTTTTTTAAGGAAAGACGCGAAGTTGAATGGATGGGGTGTTTCGTGTGTGCTAATTGAGAAATACCTATTATATGTCATTTAATTTGGTTGTGGAGCATAAAGTTTTAGAGAAATGCCCCTTGGAGAGATTTTTTTTTGTATTTTTGCGACATTGGATAATTATAAGAAAATAGACTGATGAGCTTATTGGATTTGAGTGAACAGGAGATTCTTAGGCGAGAAAGCCTCAAGGAGTTGCGTGCAATGGGAATTGATCCTTATCCTGCCGCAGAGTATGTAGTAACGGATTATTCCACAAATATAAAGAGCGAGTTCTCTGACGACGCGCCTCGTAAAGAGGTCTCTATCGCCGGCCGTATCATGAGCCGTCGTATCATGGGTAAAGCCTCTTTCATGGAGTTGCAAGATAGCAAGGGCCGTGTACAGGTTTACATTTCCCGCGATGACTTATGTCCTGACGAGAACAAGGATATGTACAACGTTGTCTTCAAGAAATTGCTTGACATCGGTGACTTTGTGGGAATCAAGGGTTATGTATTCCGCACCCAAATGGGAGAGATCTCTGTCCATGCGGCTGAAATCACTGTTTTGAGCAAGTCTTTGCGTCCATTGCCAATTGTTAAGTACAAGGATGGTGTGGCATACGACTCGTTCGATGATCCGGAGCTTCGTTACCGTCAACGTTATGTGGACTTGGTGGTGAACGAGGGTGTGAAGGAGACATTCCTAAAGCGTGCTACCATTGTACGTACGCTTCGTAATATTTTGGATAACGCAGGTTATACCGAGGTGGATACGCCTATTCTTCAAAGTATCGCGGGTGGTGCGTCAGCTCGCCCATTTATTACCCACTTCAATGCCCTTAACCAAGATATGTATATGCGTATCGCGACAGAGCTCTATTTGAAGCGTTTGATCGTCGGTGGTTTCGAGGGTGTTTACGAGATGGGTAAGAACTTCCGTAACGAGGGTATGGATAAGACTCACAACCC